>CAZART010000255.1:0-2475 GCA_964487555.1 uncultured Rhodothermales bacterium | reverse complement strand
CCAACGTAGAAACGTCGACCGACTTTCGTGCCTACGAGCCACCTTCAGGCCCGCTCCCCTCTTCCCTGGTCGATCTCGAACGCGAGTGCCGGCGCTACTACGATGAACTCTATAGCCATCGACTGACGGTATAGTCCATGTTTCAGACCTTCGACGAACGCAATCGCGATCTGCTCATCAACATCAACGGCGACCTCGTTCACCGTGAAAAAGCGGGCATCAGCCCTTTCGACAGCGCCGTTCAGGGCGGAGATGCCGTCTGGGAGGGCCTGCGCCTGTATGATGGTAGGATCTTCCGGCTCATCGATCACCTGGATCGCCTCCGCCGGTCGGCACTCGCACTTGCCTTTCGCGACATCCCGACTCACGAACAGATCGTCGAGGAGATACGCAAGACTCTCGATGCAAACAAAATGGTGGATGGAGTTCACATCCGCCTGACCCTTACGCGCGGCATAAAGATCACGTCCGGTATGGATCCGCGGCTCAACCAGTCGGGGCCAACGCTGATCGTACTGGCCGAATACAAAGCGCCTGTTTACAGCCGAGAAGGCCTGCGCCTCATCACCAGCTCGATCCGTCGTTTTCCTCCCGACTGCCTCGACCCGAAAATCCATCACGCGAATCTTTTGCAGTCTATTCTGGCGAAGATTGAGGCGAATCATGCCGGGGCCGACGATGCCGTCATGCTCGACCTGCACGGCTTCGTCGCTGAAACGAATGCCACGCACCTTTTTGCCGTCCATGATTCGACCGTCCTCACGGGGCATACGCGCGCCTGTCCCGAAGGCATAACCCGCCGAACGGTACTCGAGCTCTGCGACACGAATGACATTCGGCACGAAGTGCGCGACCTATCGATGACGGACCTGTACGCTGCCGACGAGGTCTTTTGCTGCGGTACGATGGGCGAGCTTGCGGCCGTAACGCAAATCGACGGCAGGATAATCGGCGACGGCAAAGTCGGGGCTATGACGCGGCGTTTGAGCGAGCTGTATGCCGAGGAAACGGCAAGGACGGGTTACCCGATCACGGAAGCGCAATACCTGGATGGCTAAAAGCCGAACACGCGCGGCAGCCAGAGGCTGAGCTCCGGAACGTACGTCACTATCATCAGCGAGACGAACATGGCTATGAAGAGCGGGATCAGCGGCCGAACGACCTGAGCGATGGAGACGTCCGCGATGCTGCAGCCAACGAAGAGCACGCTGCCGACAGGAGGCGTGCACAGGCCGACGCAGAGATTGAGGACCATCACGATTCCGAAGTGAACGGGATCCATCCCGAGCTCCATAACGATCGGCAGGAAGATCGGCGTGAAGATGAGCACGGCCGGCGTCATGTCCATGAAGGTGCCGACGAACAGAAGGATCAGGTTTATGACCAGCAGGATCACGATCGGATTTTCGCTTAGTGCGATCAGGTTCGATGCGACTGTCTGGGGAATGTTTTCATACGACATCACCCAGGACAAGCCCATAGACGTCCCGATAAGCAGCATCACGATCGCGGTCGTGGAGGCCGTTTCCAGGAGGATGGATGGTATCGATTTCACTCCGATCTCCCGGTAAACAGCGGCCAGAATGAGCGCGTATACGACGGCGACCGCGGAAGCCTCTGTCGCGGTGAAGATGCCTGCGACGATTCCTCCGATCACGACCACGAGCAGCATGAGACTCGGAATCGCCTGAAGGAAACGACGAAACGCCAGCTTCAGGCGGATCCGTTCAGCGGTCGGGTAGCCGCGTCGATAGGCGAACACGGCGGAAACCAGCATCAGCGAGAGACCCACGAGAATGCCGGGAAGATATCCTGCGAGGAATAGCGCGGCGATGGACGCGCCGCCGCTTGCGAGTGAATACACGATGAGGATATTGCTCGGCGGGATGATGAGCCCCGTGGTCGCGGAGGTAATGTTGACGGCCGCACCGAAACTACGATCATATCCTTCCTTCTCCATGTTCGGAACCATCACACCTCCCACCGCCGTGACAGCCGCGACGGCGGAGCCGGAGATGGCGCCGAAGAGCATGGCCGCCATCACGTTCACGTGCGCCAGTCCACCCGGGAGCACGCCGACGAGGCTCTTGGCAAAGTCGATCAGCCGCCGGGCGATGCCACCCCGGTTCATGATCTGTCCGGCCAGAATGAAGAAGGGAATGGCGAGCAGCGCAAAGCTATCGAGTCCGGTCGCGAGCCGCTGTGCGGCGGTGGCGAGCGCGGGCAGTGTATGGATGCTCACCAGCATCGTGCAGATCGTTGAAATGCCGATGCTGAAGGCCACCGGCACGCCGATGAGCAGTAGGAACAGGAAGACGGTGACCAGGACGAGGACGCCGGCGAGCTCCATGTGACGACGGAGGGATGAGGGTTAAGGGCTATTTCTGTTAATCGATTGGAAGCTGCGGCGTGCGGTCCGGCTCGACCAGGTCCGTATCTCGACCGCGCAGGGTGGCGATCCGTTCGAGAATCGAT
>CAZART010000254.1:0-2687 GCA_964487555.1 uncultured Rhodothermales bacterium | reverse complement strand
CGATAACACTCAAACACGGCGTATGTCTGATCGTGAATTTCAATTTGTCTTGCTCCACGGCGCGGGTCTCGGCCGTTGGATCTGGGATGGCGTCGTCCCGCATCTGAATGCACCGGCGGAAGCCGTTGATCTGCCGGGCCGCGGAGATCATCCTCGTCCGGGCGACGTCACCCTTCAGCAGTGCATCGACGTCGTTGCCTCTCAAATGCGCTCGCATTCGATCATTGTCGGTCATTCGATCAGTGCCGAGGTGGCTATGGGCGTGGCCGCGATGCGGCCGCGCTCGGTCGCCGCCGTCGTTCTGGTCGGTGGCATGGTACCGGAGAGCGGTCACTCGTTCATGTCGATGCTCCCCGTGCTACAGCGGATATTCCTTCACGTCCTGCTCAGATTTTCGCGCAGCGGCATTCGCCTGCCGGCGTCGCTCGTGAAAAGCGAATATTGCAGCGACCTCAGCGAGGAACGGACAGCTGAGGTACTCGCGAACGTCGTACCGGAAGCCCCACGCCTTTATCTGGATCGCATCGATTGGAGGTCTATTCCCGACGACGTCCGTCGATTCTACCTGAAGCTTCTCGATGACAGGAGTGTCAAGCTGAGTGTACAGGAGGAGGTGAGGGCGCGCATCAATGCGGTCGAATGGGACTCACTGCCTACCGGTCATCTACCCATGCTCTCCCAGCCCGAGCTACTGGCGGAGTCACTCAATCGTCTTGCGCGTGAAGGCCTGTTCCATCATTGATGCCCCATCGGATCTAGGTCTGCGGCGCACCGGCGTCGACGGGCTTCCCGGTGCACTTCGCGCGGCCGGTCTCCTCGAAGGACTTCCGGACGCTCGGTACGCCCGTCGCCTTGCGTTTAGTACCACCGCGAACTGCACCTCGGGAAGGTCGTGCACCTGACTTTACTCACCTGCAGAGGGCAAATCGGAGCGGCGGTTAATATTGACCATCACCTCGTCACCGAGACGTACCGTGCGGTAGGACGAGAGAGTGTGGAGCAATGCGTGCATCGCGTACGATCCACAGCGTAGCTGCCGCTCAACGTCAGGAATGATGAGACGTGAGTAGCACGCGCACAGAGGATGGATGCCGCTATCGGAGGTCTGGGCTACGACGGCTGCATCGCCGGCGCTACGCGATTCGATCAAAAGCTCGAGAGCCGCGGGCGTGATGGATGGAAGATCGCAGGCGACGGTAAGGATCCAGGGCCGGGTGGAGGCCTGAAGCCCGGCATGTAATCCGCCCAGTGGACCCGCATTGTGCGTCCGATCTACGACGTGGGCGGCGGGCAGGTCCAAGGCGTAAAGCTCCTGCGCGGAAGTCCCCCGCCCGACGCTGATGAGGACATTCTCGGTGACCGCTGCGACGGCATCGAAGACGTGACGAATCATCGCACGACCCCTGATCTCGAACAGCGCCTTATTCGCGCCGAACCGCCGGCTCGCTCCGCCGGCAAGGATGAGTCCGGTTAGATCTGTATACGCGGGCACGGTCGTTTGAGCTTGATCGCAAATCTACATTGAGGCGGTGTAATAGTAGGCAATTCACCATGCGTTCTTCGCGGTCGCTTCCGAAAGGCGCGAACGTCAAGGCCGCGCGGCCGCCCCTCGCGGCGTGCGTCCGCCATCGCTGATTGACGGGGAAATCCTCGTACGACGAAGCAGCGTGTCCTGTCTTTTTTGCGCCTGGGTGGAAGCGAACGTGTAGACGTATTTCAATTTCGAGGAACCGATTCAGTCTAGCTCTTCCACGTCGACGCGGAGCATGCGGTCGCCCTGCTCGATCGAATCGACGACATCCTCTCCCTCTGCGATCGTGCCGAAGACGGTATGGCGGCCGTTCAGGTGCGGCTGCGGGGAGTGGGTGATGAAGAACTGGCTGCCGTTCGTGTTCGGTCCCGCGTTCGCCATAGAGATCACGCCCCTCTCGTGCTTGAGTGGATTTCCCTTTACCTCGTCCTCGAACTCGTAGCCGGGGCCGCCGCTTCCTGTGCCGGTCGGATCACCGCCCTGGACCATGAAGTCGCTGATGACGCGGTGGAAGGAGAGTTGGTCGTAGAAGCCTTCCCGCGCCAGAAATACGAAGTTGTTGACCGTCTTTGGCGCATGCTCCGGATGGAGATCCAGCACGATCGTGCCCTTATCCGTTTCAATGCTGGCTCGATACGTCTTCTCTGCATCGATTTGCATCGCGGGAGGGCTGTTCCATTTTTTCTGCGGCATACGTTTCGGCGTAAAAATGTCTAGGGCGCGATACTGTCCGGATGCTGTCACGTTGTTACGGCTGGGCACCCTGGATCTCCCAACGCCAACATGATCGTCACACATTATGCGCCGATCGGAGCACGGCCGCCATGCGGGATGATCAGGGAATTATCGTTGTCCTAAAATCAAGTTCGTGGTCCCGTTTTCGATGATCACTTATGTGGGCTTTCCGCCGGCGGGTCTGAAGACGGACCCTGCTCTTGAGGCGCTGCGGTAGCAATATGGAAGATGCGTGCTCCTGCTTGTTGAAGGGGGCGGCCGTGCAGCCACGTTTTCAACGTACCTACGTGCACCTGTAATAGCAAGCCTTTCAGAAGCGCTGAAGGAAGGGCGATCACCACTCTGTGTGAACGAGACGAAGGACGGATCTCAGAAAGGCTCGATCACGGCGAAACGACCTGCTCGAAATGACGGTTCTGGC
>CAZART010000253.1:0-2784 GCA_964487555.1 uncultured Rhodothermales bacterium | reverse complement strand
CAAGTGCAGGAAGGCCGTGAAGGGCATAAGGGGCGGCCGTGCAAAATCTGGGTGTGATAAGGATTTCGTTCGCGATAGCCGTTAAGGCCGACGGCAATTTAAACGCGTCATCATACTTTTCGTCTGCCACTCATAAGCCAGGATGTTCCGGAGTCCGTTATATGGACAATCCGGTAATTATCGGCAGCATGATCGCATTCCGGACACAAACTAGCGCTGCCTAGCCACACCTGCGCTCGAATCAATGCCATAGCCGGCGCCACACCACGAAAGTCATTTCTTTGCCGGCGATCATCTCCGAATCTGTCCGGCTTGGGCTCTACGGATGAGGATACGAAGTCCAAAGCTCTTCTATAGGCGGCCATGTTCCGCAAGGCCTAGAGCTCGAAACGGTCGTGGCTTTTGAGAGAAAGATTGTATATCACAAATCGGCTGCACCACGTTACCTCCGTTCACATCTCCGTGAGAGCGGCCGTGCATTCCGGATGGCGCCGCCTTGTCATGATTGATGAGCTTGTAGGGGAAGTGGCGTCACGACGATCTGGTCCGCTCCGCTCCGACAGCCGACGAGCGACGCTACGCTCGAATCGCAAAGGAAGTCGCGTCTAAAACGCTCGCCCAATTCCGAATGGAATGCAAATTCCGGAAGGGAGGCGATATCCGGCGGGCCGCATGCGCTCACAGCCGCAAGTTCTTTTTTGCGCAAACACGTCAGGATTTGTCCGAAGTCCGTGCGCTCGTCTGCCCATCGGATCGCTAAGCTTCTACCCGGAATCGACGGCCTCCAACCAAAGCCGTAGCGCCATAGGGGTCGTGGGGTGATTCTGCGCTACCAACCAGCTGGCAATTTCCTTCCCACTCCACCCGAGTCGCGGGCAACGCGGAAACGGATGCACCGGCACAAGTAGGCCCAAAATTGCCAAGGATAAACCTCGTAAAGATGCCGAATTCCACCTTCGACGGTTGCTGCGCGACGTTTGTGGAAGCTGCGTCATATGTAGCGCTGCTTTTCTGCTGTACAGCCATCACGGCAGGATCGTCGCATGCTACGGATCTCGGTTCAGGTAAATATACAGCGACGGGGCCGAGTGCACCGCCGGCGGGCACGTACGCGGACGAGGTGACGGCGACCGACAACCATGGTACGCCGGCGATGGCGACCGGTATCGCGATCGGTCACCCGTCTGAACCGGTGATGGCGACGTTCCAGGATGGAATCGCGCCGAGCACATCGTATGCGGGGACCAGAGACACGAAAATCAAGAGCACGTCGGAGGTTACGAACTACGGGGCGTCGAGTGACCTGCAGGTCGACGGCTCGCCGGATCACGCGACGCTGCTGCGGTGGGATCTCAGTTCGCTGCCCTCGCAGGCCGATGTCACGGGCGCGTCGATTCGGTTGTCGATATTCGACGCGACCATCGACACCTACTACGTCTACGAGATGCTCAGGCCATGGGGAGAAATGGCGGCGAACTGGAATGAATTCGCGCTGGGCTCGCCCTGGGAGAATCCCGGCGCGCAGGGCGCGTCGGACCGCGGCTCGGAGGTGCTGGGCACGATCGAGGCCTCGAGTACCGGCGAGGTCGTAATCACGTTGAACGATGCCGGCTTGGCCGTCCTCCAGCAGTGGATCGACGCCCCCTCGACGAACACGGGATTCGTGCTCATGAACTACGAAGGAACGAGCGACGGCATCGACTTCTACAGCCGCGAATACGAGGAGGCGGCGAGCCGTCCGCGCCTCGACGTGACGTACACCCCACCGCTTTCGGGCACCCCGACGGCCGCGTTCACGGCGACGCCGACGACCGGGACAGCTCCTTTGACGGTCGACTTTGACGCGACGGCGTCAACGGACGACGGCCAGATCGTGACCTACGCCTGGGATTTCGGTGACGGCGGCAGCGGGAGCGGCGCGGTAGCGAGCCACACGTACTCCGCCCCGGGGATCTACCATGCCACGCTGACGATCACCGACGACGAGGGCCTCAGCGACGTGGCAACGGTGGCCATTGACGTGGAGGATTCGCAGCAACCCGTCGTGGAGGGCTTTCAAGACGGGCTGTATCCGACCTCCTCTTATTCAGGAACCAGAGACGCGAAAATCAAGATCGTTTCGGAGCACACGAACTTCGGGGCGTCGACGGACCTCCAGGTAGACGGCTCGCCGGACTACGGGAGCCTGCTCCAGTGGGATTTGAGCTCGCTTCCCTCAGAGGCGCAGGTCGTGGGCGCGGCGATCCGGTTGTCCGTGTTCGATGCGAGCGTCGACACCTTCTTCGTCTACGAGATGCTCAGGCCATGGCGAGAGATGGAGGCGACCTGGAGCGAATTCGCGCTGGGGTCGCCGTGGGATAGCGCCGGCGCTCAGGGCGCTGCGGACCGCGGCTCTACCGTCTTGGGGACGCTCTCAGCCTCGCGTACCGGCGGCGTCCTGATCGCCCTGAACGATGCCGGTCTGGCGGTGGTGCAGCGCTGGATCGACAATCCGACCACGAACACCGGATTCTTGTTGATGAACTACGACGGGACCGACGACGGCATCGATTTCTACAGCCGCGAATACGAGGATGCGGCGCAGCGTCCGCGCCTCGAAGTAACCTGGGACGACGTCGTCATCAATGGCGCACCGACCGTAGCCATCGGGTCGATCCCGACAGGCGTGGAGGAAGGCGAGACGCTGACGATACCATTTACGGCTTCGGATGCGGATGGCACGCTCGCGGCGGTCGACGCCGTGCTCGATCCTTTGGGTCTGGCGCTTGCCGGAACCGTGACGGA
>CAZART010000252.1:0-2963 GCA_964487555.1 uncultured Rhodothermales bacterium | reverse complement strand
ATCGAGGATTGGGAGATTGAGGATGGCGGGGTGATGGGCGAGGGGCGAGGATTGGGGATTGGGGGCGAGGGGCGGGGATCGGAAGGTCGAGAATTGCGGATTGAAGATCGCGGGGTGGGGTGGGGCAGAAGGCTGAGGTTTTTGTGTGTCGGAAACGTCCATTAAATCTTCACGTTTCAATAATATTCGAGCGCTCAGTGCTACCTGTGCGCTCAATGATACCTGCGCTCTAGTATACCTGTGCGCACTAGAGGTGCGTGCGTCTTCCGTGTGATTCGGGTTGAAGGCGTACGGCTTTAACAAGGATAGATTGCCGATGATATTCTCCATAGACATATGTCCGACGAACGCTCTTCACAAAATAGATCCGACGCGTCGTGTGATCGCTCGAAGCGGCCGCGTATCGCGATTACGCTGGGCGATGCAAACGGTGTTGGGCCTGAGGTCGTCCTTAAGAGCCTTCTCGACGTCCGACTGGCGCGGTTCGTGCAGCCGGTCATCGTCGGCTCGGCCCACGTTCTAAACGTTCATGCATCGAAGCTCGGCTACACCGACGTCCGTATTCAAGTCGTCAGCAAGCTGCCCGATTGCGTTAAGCCCGGCGAAGTCGTCATACTCGACGTCACGAACGGCGAGAAGCCCGACGTGCGATTCGGCGAGGTTTCGGACGAGGCCGGCAGGTTGGCGATGAAGGCCGTCGAGCACGCGACCGATCTCTGCATCCAGGGCGAAGTCGACGGCATGGTGACGGCGCCGATCTCGAAAGAGGCGATTTCCCTGGCGGGATACAAGGATCCCGGTCATACGGAGTTTATCGCCAAGCGCACCGGCTGCGACGATTATACGATGATGATGATCTCGGAGGAGCTGCGAGTAGGTCTCGTGACCGGGCACATTCCCATCTGGGACGTCCCGAAAGGCGTCACGAAGGATGCAATTCTGGACAAGATCCGTGTGATTAGCGGTAGCTTGATGGAAGATTTCGGCATCCAGCGACCAAAAATCGCCGTGCTCGGGCTCAATCCGCATGCCGGCGACGGAGGCGTCCTTGGACGCGAGGAGGCCGAGTCGATCATCCCTGCCATTCAAGACGCCTGTGATGAAGGACATCTCGTTTTCGGACCGTTTCCCGCCGACGGCTTTTTCGCGATCGGCGGATATCGGCTCTACGACGCCGTTCTGGCCATGTACCACGACCAGGGTCTGATCCCGTTCAAAACGCTCACGTTCGAAAGCGGCGTCAATTACACGGCCGGCCTCAGCGTCGTCCGCACGTCGCCGGACCACGGTACAGCCTTCAACATCGCGGGCGAAGGAAAGGCCTCCCCGGGCAGCATGCGCAGTGCGATCTACCTTGCCGTGGACGTCTCTCGCCGCCGGGCCGCGAAATCCCCGCATCGAAAAGCGGCAGGGTGATGGAGGATTCACGGATAGCCGCCGAACGAAAGCCTGTGCCGCCGTACAGCGTCCTTGCGGCGGGGTACGACTTCGTGATGGCGCACGTCGACTACGTCCATTGGGCGGAGTACATCCACAAGCTGCTGCAGCGTCATCGACCTCAGGCCCATACGATTCTCGAGCTTGGTTGCGGCACCGGCTCACTGGCGACGACGCTGCAACCGCGCGGTGGATACCGTTATCTGGCGACGGACATCTCGGCCGCCATGATCAACGTCGGGCGGCGAAAGGCCCAGGAAGATGGGTTGGACATCCGCTTCGATCGAGCCGATTTTACTCAGTTCGACGTCGATAATACTGTGGATGTAGTCCTGCTTCTGTACGACGGGCTGAATTATCTCCTCACGAAGGAGCCGATTCGAAGCCTCATGGGATGTGCGTTCGCTGCGCTGTCGCCGGACGGCATCTTCATCGTCGATCAAAGCACGCCGTCGAATTCCATCCGAAACGAGGCTTTTTTCGAGCACAGTGACCGGCTCGGCATTTTTTCGTACCATCGGCGCAGTCGGTATGACGAGCAGTCGCGCCTTCACAGGACGACGCTCGATATCAGCGTCGAGGATCAGGAATTTCGCGAGGAGCACGTCCAGCGCGCTTACGGAATGCGCGAAATAGAGGATCTTGCCCTCGAGGCAGGATTTCAGATCGAGGCGGCATACGACGGGTTTTCGACCTCCCCCGGCACGGAGGAATCGGAGCGCATCCACTGGGTTTTTCGCCGCCCCAATGCTGAAACGAATCACCCGCTCACCTCTTGATCGAGCTCTCCAACGTCTCTCTTTCCTATGAGATGCCCGGTGGCCGCCGTCGCACGGTCCTGGAGCATCTGCACGTCAAGATCAAGCAAGGCGAAATGGTATATCTCGTCGGCCCTACGGGGAGCGGCAAAACCACGCTCTTGCGAATGCTGTACATGGACGTGCCCCCCGACGAAGGTATCGCACGCATCGGCGATTACAAGACCGATCAGCTCACGGCGAAGGAAATTCCGTACCTCCGCCGTTCGGTCGGGGTTGTTTTTCAGGATTACCAGCTTCTGCCGGACCGAAATGTGTTTGAGAACGTCGCCTTCGCGCTCTACGTGACGGGCAAGAGCGGATCAGCCGTGAAGAACCGTGTGGTGCAGGTGCTCTCCAGAGTGGGGCTGAGCCATAAGCGCAAACGTTATCCGCATGAGCTGTCGGGAGGCGAGCAGCAGCGCGTCGCCATTGCCCGCGCGATTGCGAACGAGCCATGGATTCTGCTGGCGGATGAGCCCACGGGCAACCTGGATCCCGGCGTGGCCGATGAGATCATGAAGCTGGTCATCAGTCTTCATCACCAGGGGATGACCCTCCTCATGGCGACGCACGACTACCGGCTCGTGAAGAAATTTCCCTCGCGGACACTGGCGTTTTTGAATGGGCGGCTCGTTGAGGTCGATCCGATGACGCTTTAGGAATGGGAGGGGGAAGGGGAGGGGGACGGGGAGGTCGCGGGCTTGCCGAGTCTTACGCTTCGGACCC
>CAZART010000251.1:0-3043 GCA_964487555.1 uncultured Rhodothermales bacterium | reverse complement strand
ACCGGATCGATACGGATGAGATCAGCGGTTACCAGGTCCGCTTCGAGCGCAACAAGAGCACTTCAGCCGCTTCTTCAACGACAAGTTTTACGAGGACCCCAAAGGCGCTGCGGAAGAGTGGCGTGATGTCGTAACGATTACCGAGGAGACGCAACGCGAAGGGGAGGTTGGGATTCGCCGAGACGGAGCGGGAGGTCGGCTCACGCGCTTTATGACAGGGTCTTCACGGCAGTAGAGCAAATCCTGGAAGAGACACCCCAACAATAAGGAATGCGGCATAACTGCAGGTGAGACGCAGTCTTTCGGCCATCGCTGATCGCGTCGGCGGGCCGTGGTGACTGCTACGAGTGCGTTCGCATTACGTACTAGCCTTGGCAGTCGCCGGCTGTACCTAACACCTATTGGGGGTCACGAGGCGTGGATAGAATCTCCGCCCCGACTCCGCAGCACCAACGCTGAGAGCCATCAGAATGCATCTCGTTACCTGAGCCCGTCATCAAGACGTCGTGCTCATCCGTCCACTCGGGAGCAGGTCGGATGTCCAGTTATGCCGGCCATTCCGGTTCAAGAGCAACGCCGCGAATCCACCAGAGTCGTTGTCGAAGTACGCCGGGCAGGGGCGTCCAATCAAGCGCAGGAGGGTCCGGAGGTGGAGCCGACGCTCGTCCCAGCGTCAATCGGTGCGACGCGTTCGGGGTTCTCGTAAATAGCGGCTCCGACCCGCCGCTCGTAATACGCCGAGGTCGGCGCCCGGCCCGGTGGATATGATCAAGCATTTTCAAGAAGGTTTCGCGTCGAAGCTTTCCCTCCCCGCGGCTTCTACCTGGGAATCCTCAGTTCGGCGGACCGTACGCGAGACTTGGGACTAACGAGGCCTAACAACTATGGAACACGAGACCCATCTACCGCCCTTCAGGTATCAGTGGCCCTGAGCGGCGCTTACTGGGAGATCGGTCACACTGAGCCAGAGATCCGCTACGGCCCAGATCAGCTTTCTGGGATATGCACCGATCGCTCGCGGAAAAATTCTGCCAGAACGCCGCAGAAACTACAGGTGGATCAACGGTTACTCACGAGAGACGGCCGCAACGCACCTCGGCGTCGATGAAACCACTCGGCGAAAATGGGAGTCGGGACTAAGCTCTCCAATGAACTCTTCTGTTCTCCGAATTCAAAAGATCGTTCGTCCTGCATTAACCGAAACTATGTACCTGGACGATAACCATCTAGGATATAATTTCTGCCAGGATGCCCCCGAGTGCATATCGACGCACGATCCGCCAGTCGTTGAACGATCGACACTATTCCTAATCGTTTTGCGCCTGATTCATTTTATCGAGCCGGCTGTGTGTACCGCTCTCCAGATAATGCCAGTAGCGAGAGTGCTTCTCGTCGCCCCTTGTGTGCATTCGTCCGGGATGTGATCGACGAGGCGCCATCACTACGTTCGCGCGCTTCGTTCGCAATCGGCTTCGCGGCTAACCCGATCGGATCATTGTGGCTCGATATAGGACGTATCCTCCGAGTCTCTCCGGCCGAGCGCGGCTCTTAGACACGAGCCGTCGTATGGCGGTACATGTTCGGAACGTCCGGCCGGAATAGCCCCACCCGATTGAACGGCCGAATTCCTTTTTCTACGAACGTCTCGAATTCCTGCGGCTCGATGCCATTCCGGAGCAGCTCCAGCACCTGAGTGGCCGTCTGCCGGAGTGATGCTTCGCCGGCGCAGAGATACAAGGCGTCCAACGAAGGACCTGCGGCGGAACGCGCGTGCTCGTAAGCGGTGACGGCGGCGAAATAGACCATGGTGCTCGCGGCGAATAGCCGAAAATCGTGCATGGACGCATAGCAGGCGGCGACGAGCGTATCAATGAAGTCGAGCTCCTGAAGAACGTCGCGACCATACAAGTGCAGCGCATCGGTCAGCGTCGGATCGTGCCAGTGACTGCCGACAATACGGCCGAGCCGCTCCACGCCGCTCAGGCTGTGTGCGATGCCGGTGCTGTGCAGCGGATCTACGAATCCCGCCGTGTGCGGCAGCATGGCCCAGCCCTCACCGACCGGCACTGAGGTTCGCCGCTGCAGGCGTCCAGTCCGAATCCATCCACCGGGCGACTCCGACGGTCGCGAATCTGCAAACAGATCAGCAAGCGACGGATAACGGCACATCCACGACTGCCACTCTTCCGCTCCCCTGCGGCCTTCCGTCCGTGGATAACGTCTTGCATCGAGCATGATGCCGGTGCTCACCACGCCGTGGTCAAACCGGAGCATCCAGATCCAGGCTCCGTCCAGCACGTGGTGAAGGGCGGCGGCGTCACAGTCGAACGGGTGCTCGGAGGTGCTCCCGTCATACACATCCTCCCACAAAGGCACGCCTTCCAGATGCGTAAAGACGGCGCGCGATCGCGTGCGAAGTCGATCCGAGGCGTCGGAGTTTCCCAGCGCCTTCGCCATAGCACCTCCGGCCCCGGTCGCGTCGATTACGAAGTCCGCACGAATGCGCAGGGCGTCGTCACCGCGACGGCCGTTCAGATGCCACGCGCGGCGACGCTCTATCGACACCACGGTCGTATTCTCCAGCAGTGGGATGCCGGCCCCACGTACTTCCTCCGCGAGAAAGGCATCGACGTCGGCCCGCAGCCAGTGCGTGTCGGAGAGGTCGTCATCACTGCTGGCTGCGACGAGCAGCTCGTTTCCATGGTCCTCCGCCGGCGTGAACGGCGTGCCCGCTTCGTGACGGAAGTAGCTGAAGCCCCGCTTGCGCCCGACGCCAAGGTGCGGATACGAGTGCTTCCACGTGCCGTATCGCGACAGCAATCGCAAGCATGGGAGATCATACCGGTCGGAGAGATCGCGCAGGATCATATCCGCCACGGGCGTCGACGACTCGCCGATGGCGAAGCGCGGATGCGTGGCCTTATCGACGACAATCGGCCTCAACCCCAAGCGCTCGCAGACAAGCGCCATCAGGCTCCCCGCAAAGCCCGATCCCAAAATCGCTATGTCCGCTTCGTATTCGCTCATGCACAGGCGTCGCAAT
>CAZART010000250.1:0-3245 GCA_964487555.1 uncultured Rhodothermales bacterium | reverse complement strand
ATTTCCGCCTCGGCCTCGATCTCGTCGCGCGTAGTGCCGGGTGTGGAACTGACAATAGCGCGATCGCGCCCGAGAAGCGCGTTCAGGAGCGTCGATTTGCCGGCATTCGGCCTGCCGCCAATCACCACGCGCACACCGTCGCGAAGGCGCGACCCCAACCTGTACGAGTCCAGTAGTTCGCTGAGCAGCCGCTCGCATTCTGTAAGAAGGCGTTCCAGACGGTCACGGTCGGCAAACTCAACGTCCTCATCCGAAAAATCCAGCTCCAGCTCGATGAAGGCGGCTAACTCAAGCAGTTCGTCGCGGAGCTCCGCCAAGACGTCCGAATATCGCCCCTGCAGATGGGACAGCGACACGCGATGGGCAAGTGATGAGGAGGCGTGGATGAGATCGGCTACCGCCTCCGCTTGAGCAAGATCCATTTTCCCGTTCACGAAAGATCGTTGCGTGAACTCGCCGGGATCCGCCATGCGTGCTCCCGCTGAGAGCAATCGCTCGAGAATCATCTGAGCGGCAAAGTCACCCCCGTGACACGAGATTTCGACCACGTCCTCGCCGGTTACGGACCGCGGCGCGCGAAAGATGGTCACAACAACCTGGTCGATGTCCGCCTCTTGCATCCCCGTTACATATCCCACGTGCGCCGTGTGTGATGCCGCTGCAGATAAATCCCCGCCGCGAAAGCAGGCCGCCGCGATGTTTATCGCGCTCGGCCCGCTCAGGCGCACGACGGCCAGAGCCGCCCGACCCCGCGCGGTAGCTATTGCCGCTATGGTATCGCTCGTGAGTTGTGTCATCTCTCGCTCAAGAATACGGGAGATAGGAGGCCCAAAGTGGCGGCCCTTCTACGGTCGACGTCTCCCGCCGCCATTTCGGATTCCAGGCCCTGCGCTACGAACGCGACTTCGCCTTCTTCCGCACCGCCGCCGGCCCCTTTCCCTTCCCCCTCCCCTTCCCTTTTCCTTTCCCCTTCTCCTCTTTCCCCTTCTCCTCCTCATCCGACTGCTTGATGTGCTTGTTAATCCACTGCTGCTGGACGGCCGTAACCACATTGTACACGAGATAGTAAAGGCTCAAGCCGGACGCGAAACGATTGAAGATGGCGAAGATCATCACCGGGAAAACATACGTAAAGATCTTCGCCTGCGGATTCGAGCCGGGCGTCATTTGCAGCTTCATCTGAAAGACCATCGAAATGCCCATCAGCAGCGTGAAGCCGGCCACGAAGTCTCCATAAAAGGGGATTTCAAATGGCAGACTGAGAATCGCGTCCGGCGCAGATAGATCGTGCGCCCAAAGAAATGACTGCTGCCGGATTTCGATCGCGTTCGGTAGAAACTGCCAGAGTGCGATGATGATAGGGTACTGTAGGAGCATGGGCAGGCATCCGCCGAGCGGATTCACACCGGTCTCCTTGTACATCTTCATCATCTCCTCCTGCTGCTTCTGCGCGTTGTCCCCATACTTCTCCTTGATCGCCTCCATCTGCGGCTGCAGCTCCCGCATGCGGGCCATGCTCTTGTAGGAGGTCTTCGTCAAGGGATACAGCGCAAATTTGAGCAGAATGGCGATGATGATGATGATCACGCCGTAGTTGGGAATGAACCTGCTCAACAACTCCATCGATGGGATGAAGACGTAGGTCGCCACCGGACGGGTCATCCATTCGAACATGTCCCATCCGTAATCGACCATGTCGTAAAGACCGGCCTTGTACTCCGCCATCCGATAGAATTCCATCGGACCCATATAGAGCGTAAAATCGTCCACCCCGGTGCTGGAGACGGGCATCAACAGTCGCGCCTCGTAACTCTCCCACAGGTCGGTAGTGGCCGTCTCGGTAACTCTCTCCCCGATCAGCTCCGCACCGCGCGTAGGTCCCAAGGGAAGCACCACGGCAGCAAAGTATTTCGACTTTACAGCCGTCCAGGTGACGTTGCCGGCCAGGCGCTGCTCCTCGTAGGGGTCGCCGGTCAGGTTCACGCTTTCAACCTCACCGCCGCTTCGAGCGAATGCACCGGCCGACTGCGCCTCGTTCTCCGGATCGTTTTCCGTGAAAGGAATCCCGCCGTCCCACATCAATTCGTAGCCTTCGGCCGTGCTGAACGCCTCTGCGTTCCGACGCTCAACCTGCAGGCCAACTTCGTATTCGTCCGCCTGAAACGTATAGGTCTGGCGGATTTCGCCTCGCCCCACCTGCGCAATGAACGCAAGCGTGACCGGGTCCTCTCCTACCCGAAGTGTGTCGGCGTCGGTATTCGATGCAAAAAAAAGCGATCGCGAGTCCACGAAGTGGTTCGCCGGCGTAGTGAAGGAGATTGCGAGTGCACCCTGCTTGGTCGTATCGATCAACTGGACGGGCGTCTCCTGATCGTACCGCGTGTACTCCTTCAGAATAAAGGAGGTTAGCGTCGCACCTTTCGTGGAGAACTGCGCCTGGTACAGGTCCGTTTCCACCGTGATCGTGCGTGCCTCGCCGATCGTCGCACCAACGAGAGACGTGTCGATCGATGTATCGATCTCGTCGCCCGGTACCGCTCCGAGCGTATCGGGTCCGCCCTCCCGCTCCGCATCCTCCGCCACGAGGAGTGAGTCCTGCTGCACCGCCTGCGTGTCCGTGACCGAATCTTGCGTCGGATCCTGCGGAGGAGGTGGCGGCGGAGCCAGAAGGTACAGCCACACGAACATGATGCCCGCGATCAGGACGGTCGCGATGACGACGTTTCGGTCCAAAAGGGTTACCTAATACTTTTTCGTGCTTTCAATCAGGCTGCCACCATTCGGCACGCACCATGTGTGCTTTACGTGATGCGAGCAAGCAGAATCTCCGCGACATATCGGAGCGACTACGGGGGCCTATTCTGGCTGTTCCGCGCTCATTGAAGTTTCATTCACAGCTTCCGCGACTCTGTCAATAGCCCTCGGCAGATCGCGCCTGATGCAAGACTCATCGTCGTCGATTCTCCCGCGGTAGAGCACCATCAACGTCAGCATGCGATCGGAATCAGAAAAAAGGTCTATCAGGGCCCGTTGTCGGACCCGATAGACCTCTCTCAGTACTCTCTTGATTCGATTGCGACGAACGGCATTTCCGCCGCGACCGGCTGCGAAGCCGATCTGCACCGGCACGTCGCTCTCGCCTCGCGGAACGATGCGGAAAAGTAACCGCACGCATCCGAGTGCGACGGTGCATACGTCCTGGCGGCGCCGGTCAAAAAGCGGGCAGATGAGACGCTGTTTCTTCA
>CAZART010000249.1:0-3287 GCA_964487555.1 uncultured Rhodothermales bacterium | reverse complement strand
CCGATTCGGTTCAGCGGGAGGCGAACGACGCGGCTCTGCTCGGCCAGCGCCTGCAAAATGGCCTGGCGGATCCACCAGACGGCGTAAGAGATGAACTTGAATCCCCGCGTTTCATCGAATCGCTGGGCAGCCTTGATAAGCCCGTAGTTTCCCTCGTTAATCAGATCGGCAAGGGAGAGTCCCTGGCCCTGATACTTCTTTGCGACCGAAACGACGAATCGTAGGTTGGCTCGGGTCAGCTTGTGCAGCGCCTCTTGATCTCCCTGTTTGATGCGACGGGCAAGGTCGACTTCTTCGTCGGGAGTGAGAAGCGGGATCTGGCCGATCTCCTGCAGATACTGATCCAGCATTCGTTGCTGGCGGGGGACATACATAGGCCAATCAGCTTTTTAAGGGTGGTTGTAGCGGTATTGCGAGATGAGGCGTCTGTTTGCTTGAGGGATGCGAGAGTCGAATCCGTTCGAGGCGTGGTGGGATGATCGCACGGCTATCGGAAAGTCGGTGTTCCATCTACTTTCGACTTGCGGATGAAGCTCGCGAAGTCCGGCGTGGTCCACGTTCGATCAAAGGCGATGTTCCGGCTAATCCCGTATTTCAACTCACGTTATGAAGAAATAGAACCTGGTTTTGTTTCCAACAACTCGAGAACACTTTGGGCGACGTTTCGGTCTTCGCTCATGCGGGGTACTTTCGTCTGTCCGCTGATCCGTCCTTTCGTGGTTTTTAGCCAGAGATAGAAGGTGCCCTCGGGGAGAGACAGGATGTCGGGAAGATCGAACGCGCCGGCCTCACGGCGAATCTGATAGTGCCTGTTCACCTCCATAAGGTACTCGTCGATGGCTCGCGAAAACGCCTCGAGATGCTCGGGAGCGTCCTCGAATTCCACCAACCATTGATGGGATGGAAGGCGGTTAAGTTCCGCAGGCAGCGGAGCAACGTGGTAGTCGGATACGCGCGCACCCGTTCGGTCGCACGCAAACTGCAGCGCAGCGCGTGCCTCCTCTCCGAAAACCGCCTCGCCGTACTTGTCGATCATCTCACTCGTACGTCCGGCGACCAGGATCTTGTGGGGAGACGTCTGCGTGAACCGGACGACGTCCCCCACACCGTAGCCCCAGAGGCCGCTGCACGTGGTAACGAACAGGGCGTAGCGCACGTCCGGCTCGACGTCGGCGATGGTATACCGCCGGGCGTTCGGATCTCCGAGGTCCTCCATGCGCACAAATTCGAAAAACACACCATTGTCAAGATGCAGAAGCATCGCCGGATCGTCGAGATCGCTCTGAAACGAGAAGAAGCCTTCGGATGCGCCGTACGTTTCCAGATAGTGGAGATCTGGCACACCGATGGTCTCCTCGAGAAGATCCCGATAGGAGCTGAGCGCAACCCCGCCGGAGATGAACAGCTGAAGATTCGGCCATATCTCCGCGAGCGTCTCAACCTTCGTCCCGCGGCGCTCGTTATAGAGGCCGATGAGCTCCCGGAAGAAAACGAGCGCCCACGTCGGCGCCATTACGAGCGACCGCACATCCATATCCACCGTGCGTTCTGCGATCGCCCGCAGCTTTTGCTCCCAATGGGGCAGAAAGGCGATAGCGTTCGGAACGGCCTGAAGCAAATGCTTGAAAAGAAAGGGTGCAAATTCCGCCTGCAACCCGCTGACTTCTCCGACGACCGTGCCGGGATAATGAATGTCGTCCTCGATGCGGCCGGGCAGCGTCAGGTGCTTTCCAAAAACAAAGGAGGCATTCCCGGTGCTTCGAAGATAGTTTAGCCCCACCGCTATGCTAAATGTGCGGTTTCCTTCGAGCATTTCGCGGCTCAAGGGTATGATCTTTCCGGCCGAAGCCGTTCCGCTCGATACGGCAAAATGCCGGAAGCTTCCCGGCCAGATTACGTCAGGGGTGCCCCTCCGAATGCGATCGACGTCTGCGCGCAGCGCGTCGTAGTCGTGCAATGGGACGCGTTCCTGGTACGCAGCGACCACGTCCTTGCTCTTAGCCAGTTCAGCGAATCCAAAGCGCCTTCCCCACTCCGTCCCTGCTGCACGCGTGATGAGATCGCGAAGCAGCGTCGTCTGGGTGCCTACAGGATCCCTCTTGAATTTATCCACCGACCGCATGCCGGGCATGGGTAACCCGCCGAGCGCCTTCGAAGCCATCTCGCGCACATGTGGTGACGCCGTCTTGACGGCGGTCAGGGGAATTATCATACCGTGGAATTTTTTGATTCAGCCTGCCTGCGGTGAACGGAGGCGGCTTGTACGTATACTATAGGATACCGATCTCGTCCGCTATTCCATTTACGACGAATGCTCGCTGAGAACAGCCCCCGGGTCGCTTTCGATCCTGAGCGCTTCCTGCTGGAGTGCCGGGGACGCGTACTCGACTGCCGGCCCGGCCTCGAAATCGGCGCACAGGTCATGGGTATTCTCAACGTGACGCCGGACTCCTTCTCTGACGGCGGTCGATTCATGGCGCGAGACGCGGCGCTGCGGCACGTAGAGCGTATGATGTATGAAGGGGCGTCGATCGTCGACGTCGGCGGTGAGTCGTCGCGGCCTAGCGGGTCGGTTTACGGGGAAGGCGCTGCGGCGGTGCCGATTGCCGAGGAAATTCGCCGGGTGGTGCCGGTGATCGAATCGGTGCAAGATCGTTTCCCGGAGATCCTCATTTCCGTGGACACCTATAAGCCGGAGGTCGCCCGTGCGGCCCTCGACGCCGGGGCACATCTCATAAACGACGTCACGGGCCTTCGCTACACGACCGAGACGGCGCTGATCGCCGCGCAATATGGCGCGCCGCTCATCGTGATGCATTCCCTGGGCAAGCCGGGTGACATGCCGGCCGTCCGCGAATACGAAGACGTCGTCGAGGATGTCCGCTCATCATTGGCGGAATCCGAGCGTCGCGCCGTCGCGTCCGGCGTGGCGCACGTCGTCGTGGACCCCGGTTTCGGATTCGGAAAATCGCCGCGTGAGAACCTTCGATTGGTGCGGGAAGTGGAAGCGCTGCTGTCCTTAGGCCGTCCGGTACTGCTGGGTGTATCTAGGAAAAGCACGATTGGCGCCTATCTTGGGAGCCCGGACGATCCCGCACCCGTAGACAAGCGGATCTACGGCTCGCTGGGAGCGACGGCCGTCGGCGTGCTTCGCGGAGCGTCGATCGTGCGGACACACGACGTCGCCCCAACCATCAAAATGCTTCGCCTGATCGGCGCGATTCTACATAGTTAAGCGTTCCTCGTTCTTCGTTCTCACCTTCATCGCTGCAGCCTTACTTCTCATA
>CAZART010000248.1:0-3289 GCA_964487555.1 uncultured Rhodothermales bacterium | reverse complement strand
TCCCTTACGTCGGAAACAGTACCCTGTGCGATTCGGGCCTGCACCCGATCCATGAGATTCTTCGTGCGGCTATTGGACGGATCGGTCCGACGAAGCTCTCGCAAGAGGCTCACCGCCTCGTCATAGTAAGAACCGGCGGTAGGCGTGCCGCGCACACGCTCGGAGCGCCCGGCAAGATCGCCTTGGTGCATGAGGCTGACAGCGAGCGACTGCCACGCCTGGACATTCTGCGAGTCGGCCTCTGCGAGGCTCCGGAACTCGTCGGTTGCGTAGCGAAGCCGTCGCCCGGCCTCCTCGAAGTCGCCGGATGAAGCGGCTGACAGCCCCATCTTTTCGTGCGCAACGGCCAGATCGCGCAGGGCATCGAGGTCGTTAGGCCGTGCTTCAGCGTATTGCCGGCGAATATGCAGGGAACGGCGAAAGGCCGACAGCGCATCCGAATGCTCTCCCCGTAAATCATAAATCGTGCCGAGGCGTTCTCCAATGAGGCCGAGAAGTCGGTACGCGCGGTCGAAGGTGGAATCGGCCGCATGGACCTCCACCAGAATCGATTCGGCCGCCAGATAGCGTTCTAAGGCAGCGGAAGCTTCACCACGATTCGGGAAGTTTGGATTCCCCAGCAAATCTCCCTGCTTAATCAGCCCCACGACGTAACGTATCTTGTGATCTCGGTCTGTCGGGTCACGTTCCGTAATTCTCCGATACGCGGTAACGGCTTCGCGCATCGACGCGTCGGCAGCATCCAGATCTCCGCTGGTGGCTTCCACGTCGGCCAACTTCTCGCGTGTCGTGGCGAGCGGTAGCAACGTCTCGGCGGTCGAGGCGGTCGTGGTTTCCAGGATCGAGATCGCCTTGCGGTAGCTCTCCAGGGCGTCCTGCGTACGCCCGAGGTTTGCGTTGGTCGGATTCCCCTGTACGTCCCCGACACGACGATACGCCGTTGCCAGCTCGATCTGTAGTGAAGGATCGTCGTCCGATTCCCGGGCCAGGTTATCCAGGTATTGCAGAGAGCGATCCACGAGCAGTTCCCGTGCCGGCGTAGCTCCCGGTAGATCGCGAATGGCGTCGTGAACATCGAACAGGAAGGTGCCGGCGAGTTGCCGGACGTCATTGAAGCGACGCTCGGCTCTCGCTCGCTCCTTTTCGGCGATGCGCGCCTGCCACGTAGTTGCCACAATGCCGCCGATCAGGGTCAGGAAGATCACGGCGGCGGCGACGACGCCGTTGCGGTAACGTCGAACGAATTTTGCCGTTCGGTACCCGAGCGTATCCGGGCGAGACGAAATCGGCAGACCGCTCAGGTACTGCCGTACGTCTCCCGCGAACTGTTCGGCAGAACCGTATCGCCGATCAGGTTCCTTCCTCAACGCCTTCAGAACGATGGTATCGAGATCGCCGCGAAGTTTGCGAACGAGTCGCTCAGAAGGCATGTTGATTCCGGCATCGGATGCTCCTGCGCGCGCCGCCGAACTCAGGCGAACGGGCTCCGAGCGGCAAACGACCTGCTCGACGACGCTGGGTTTTAGCGAGTCGATCCGATACGGTCGCTCGCCGGTCAGTAATTCGAAGAGGACGATGCCGAGGGAGTAGACGTCTGTGGCCGTAGTGATCGCATCACCCGTCACCTGCTCCGGTGCCGCGTATTCCGGCGTCATCATCGACATGCCGGTGCGTGTGATCGGCGCGGCCTCGCCGCTGCCGGATTCGTCCTCTGCCAGCAGCTTTGCAATCCCGAAATCGAGCAGCTTAACGTCGCCGGTTTCGGTGACGGAAATGTTCGACGGCTTGAGATCGCGATGGACGATCAGCTTCTGGTGGGCGTAGGCAACCGTACGGCAGACGGTGAGAAAGAGGTTCAGTCGCTCATCGACGCCGAGCGCATGCTTTCGACAGTATTCCGTGATCGTGGAGCCTTCCACGTACTCCATCACGAGGTAGGGTCGGCTGCCCTCGGCTACGCCGCCATCCAGAATTCGTGCAATGTTAGGGTGATCGAGACGGGCCAGAATGCGCCGCTCTGCCTCGAATCTCCGTCGAGAATCTTCAGGAAGGAAGCCGGCCCGCATCATCTTTACGGCGACCTTCTGGTCATACACGCCGTCCGCCCGTTCGGCCATCCAGACGCTCCCCATGCCGCCCTGACCGACTTCTCTCACGAGCCGGTACGATCCGAGCACCGACGGTGGATCGGCCTCGGGGAATGCGTGCGGCACGAGATCGAGCGCTCCGCGATTGAAACGATCGGTTGATTCCGCTTTCTCGTACGATTCGAGCAAGCGCTCTACGTCTTTACGGAGTGCTTCGTCTCCCGAACACGCGGCCGCCAGGAAAGCCGCTCGCTCGTTTTCGGGACGGAGCAGAGCGTCGCCCAACAGCTCCGATATGAAGGCCCATCGTTCGGGGGTGTAGGAGTCCATGCGACCGAGAGGCTGTGATGAGGAAGCAGGCGTCGGATGAGATGAGATCAAGGAAGGTGCGCGTGACAAACTCTACGTGAAACGCATGCTGATCTCCTCACGAAGAGAGCTCTTGCTGCAGCCATGCTTGAGCGGCCGCCCAATCGCGCCAGGCCGTGGCGCGTGATATGCCGAGCAGTTCGGCCGTCTCAGGTAGGGTGAAGCCGGCGAAATAACGCATGTTGACGACTTCGCTCTGGCGCGGACTCAATTCGGAAAGACGTTGAAGTGCTTCGTCCAGCGCAATGATTTCATCGGCGCGCTGGTCGGGCAGGAAGAACGCATCGTCATAGGTGGCATCCGAGTCGCGCCCTCCTCGCTTCTCCGCCTGTTGCCGCCGAGCATAGTCGACGAGGATCTGGCGCATGGCCTGGGCGGCCGTTCGAAAGAAATGAGTGCGATCCTCAAAGTCACTACCGGACCGCACGAGCTTCAGATAGGCCTCATGGACAAGCGCCGTCGTCCTGAGGGTAGCCGGGGCGTTCTGCCGGCGACGCTGTCGATGAGCGAGCTCGTGCAACTCGTGATAGAGTAGCGGAAGAAGGGCGTTTAGGGCATCCGAATCTCCTTCGCTAGCGGCCCGAAGCAGTACTGATACGTCGTTTTCTCGCGGGATATCCATCGCGCACTTATCGTGGATGACGTTTCACTCGCAGAAGGTAGAGAATCTATGGAGTCTGCACAACCTCCGTTCGGCGCGGAACCAAATGCCGTTTTCGCCATTCGACGCTGCCGTTCTTACGACCCATCCATCTACGCCTCTCCCCTGTGTCTGATCAGAAGATCATTTTTTCAATGGTCGGTGTGGGCAAAGTCTACAAGCCCAACCGCCA
>CAZART010000247.1:0-3339 GCA_964487555.1 uncultured Rhodothermales bacterium | reverse complement strand
GGCAGGTCGGCGGGATTCCGATGCCTACAGATCTGCTGGTGTACAAGGACTCGATGATCCGCGCCTGACGTCAGTACCGCACCTGACGTCACTACGGTGACATATCGAAAACTGCCAGTGCCTCTTCGTCACTTCATGTTCGAGGGACCCACCCATCGTCCTCTCTTCGTCCGGGACTCAACAAGTGCTGTGGAAAAGGCCGCCGACCCTCGCGCCGCTTTCGGCCAGCTCGTTATACCGCGCGACCGCCGCCTTCGTCTCATCAATGTGGACGATGACGCCTCTTTCTTCCAGGTAGGCGATCGTCTCCGGCGCCGTCTCGAGCCGCATTTCGATGCCCCGGCTGAGCACGACGGTCTCGCTGCCGTGGTCGAGGAGCTCCTCCACGTCCGCCGGCTGGATACCGGGGACGTGATGGGTACCCGTCTCACGCCAATCCCACGGCCGCCCACCGCCGGGCCACAGCTTGAAGTCACGCCCCGCGCCAAGGCCTTCGACATGCATCTCGCCCCAGGCGATGCGTGTGATCGGTGGTGATTGCATAGTGTATCTCGATGTTGCCGAAGTCGGAAGTCGGCCCCGATGGATCCGCGCCGGACCGACGTGGCAGAGATGTCAATACAGCGACATATCGAAAATCCGCCGGTGCCTCTTCGTCACTTCGTGTTCGGGGCCCAGTACGTTGAAAATCGCCACACACGCTTTCCGAGCGCCATCATCATCATAATAGCGGTCCCGCTGAATGACTTCAATGAATCGCTCCAACGCCGTGTCGAAGTCCTGATCCACGAGCGCACTCACGGCGTCGCGATACATCTCCTTTCCGTCTCCCTCGGGCAGGTCCTGCGGCCGGTCCGCCAGAACGAAGAGGCGTGCGATGGTCTTGATCGCCTCTTCGATCTGGATGAATCCCGGGCCGGCGAACGCGCTCCCGGCGACGAGCTCTGCGGCGCGGGCCGGCTCTCGAAAGGCTAGAAGCTGAGCCAGCAGGACGCGGGCTTTCGGATTCTCGGGCTCCTCCTCGAGGACGTCGTTCAGGAGCGCTTCTGCGGTATCGTCGTTGCCGGCCTGGATCTCCATCTCGGCGCGATCCAGCCGTTTCTTGTTTTCGGAGGGCAGCGCTTTCTCCAGCCACTGCTTGACGGCGTACTCGGGCAGCGCCCCCGTGAACTCGTCGATCACCTCGCCGTCGGCGAAGAGCTTTACTGCGGGAATCCCGCGGATGCCGTATCGGCGAGAGACGTCGGGGTTTTCGTCGGTGTTTATCTTGACGAGCTGCCACTTTCCGTCGCTTTCCTCGGCGAGCCGTTCCAGCGTGGGTCCGAGCGTACGGCAGGGCCCGCACCACGGCGCCCAGAAATCCACCAGCACCGGTACCGTCCCGCTGGCTTCGATGACCTCCTCCTGGAAATTCGCAACGTCTGCTTCCATGATCTCTCTATGCAGAATGGTGGCGTGTCCATAGTTGTATCTATTAAACCTCACATGCGGCGCTGCGTTCTTTGAACTTTTCTAGAGTGGTAACAGCTGTTAACTTGAAATTTAGCCTAAACTAAACCATTTTCCCGCCGTACATACGCGCACACGGCGTCCCCAAGCGGGTCAGCAAACCCGACCCTCGACCCTCGACCCTCGATCCCCGACCCTCGATCCTCAATCCTCGACCCTCGACCCTCGACCCTCGATCCTCGATCCCCCACCCTCGACCCTCGACCCTCGACCCTCGACAACCCCCTCCCCGCATGCGCCCCACCCTGATCATCGCCCTGCTCCTCCTGCTCTCCGCGTGCCAACCGGATCGGCGCGCGCAGAGGGGCGGCCCGATCAACGTCGTCGCGACGACGAGCATGATTGCGGATCTCGCCCGCGAGATCGGGGGAGAACACGTCGAGGTGACGGGGCTGATGGGGCCGGGCGTCGATCCGCACCTCTACCAGGCCAGTGCCGGCGATGTCGCACGAATGTCGCAGGCCGACGTGATATTGTACAACGGCCTTCACCTGGAGGGCAAAATGACGGATATTTTCCAGCAGATGCAGCAGCGTGGGATCAGGGCGGTCGCCGTCGCCGAGGAGAGTATTTCGAAGGATGAGCTCATCGAGTCGCCGGCTTTCCAGGGCAATTACGACCCGCACGTCTGGTTTGACGTGTCTCTGTGGACGCGCGTTGCCGCTACCGTGGCCGAAACCCTGACGGAGTTCGCTCCGGAGCACGCCCAGGCGTTTGAAGAAAATCTGAGATCGTACGAGCATGAGCTCTCGGAGCTGGACGAGTACGTTCGCGAGACGCTGGCCGCGCTTCCCGAGGAGCGGCGCGTGCTCATAACCTCGCACGATGCGTTCGGTTATTTCGGGCGGGCCTATGATGTCGACGTGCGCGGATTGCAGGGCATCTCCACGGCCACGGAGGCCGGTACGGCCGACGTGGCGGCGCTGGCGGCATTCGTGGCGGAGCGTCGGATCCCGGCGCTCTTCGTCGAATCGTCGGTGTCGCCGAAGGGCATCCAGGCTGTCCGTGAGGCCGTGAGGTCCCGCGGCTTCGACGTGGAGATCGGCGGTACGCTGTACGGCGATGCGCTCGGCAATCGCGATACGCCGGCAGGGCGCTATGCGGGCATGATCCGCCACAATGTCGACACCATCGTTGCTTCGCTGAACCGATGAAGACACCTGAAACCGGCCAACGAACCGCGATAGACGTCCGTGATCTGACGGTAGCGTATCGGGACAAACCCGTGCTCTGGGACATCGACCTAACCGTGCCGTCAGGTGTGCTGATGGCGATCGTGGGGCCGAACGGGGCGGGGAAGACGACCCTGATCAAGGCCCTCCTTGGGCTCATCCGGGCGGCGGCGGGGCAGGTGCGCATCTTTGAAAAACCGTACGAGGAGCAGCGCCACCGCGTCGCGTACGTGCCGCAGCGCGGTAGCGTCGATTGGGATTTTCCGACGAGCGTCCTGGACGTGGTTATGATGGGGCTCTACGGGCGCCTCGGGTGGCTTCGTCGACCCGGCAAGCGGGAGCGCACCCTGGCCATGGAAGCGCTCGAGAAGGTCGGCATGCACGACTACGCCGGGCGGCAGATCAGCCAGCTGTCCGGTGGACAGCAGCAGCGCGTCTTTCTCGCCCGCGCTCTCGTCCAGGAGGCGGAAATTTACCTGATGGATGAACCCTTCCAGGGTGTCGACGCCACGACCGAGCGCGCCATCATCACCCTGCTCCGCAATTTGCGCGCCGCGGACAAGACGGTCGTCGTCGTTCACCACGACCTTCAGACGGTCACGGAGTACTTCGACCACGTCATGCTTCTGAACGTCCGGCGCATCGCCAGCGGCCGCGT
>CAZART010000246.1:0-3381 GCA_964487555.1 uncultured Rhodothermales bacterium | reverse complement strand
CCGTAGAGGCGATCGACGTACGCACCCGCAAAGTGCACCGGATCGACGGACGGCTTCGTCCCTTGCGTGCGAGGCGGCTCCGATTCATCGTCATCGGAATCGAACTCGCTCGCCGCGAGGAATTTCGCGCTCCAGTCGGTTTCGGGATAACCCAGGAGCGCGTCGAAGACGCGGTACATAAGCGCCGTGTGGAGGCTGCTGGACGTGGCGTTGGAGAAGGCCACCAGGCCGATACCCTCCTCCGGTATCATCCCGACCTGCGTGCGCGTGTAGTTCACCCAGCCGGTGTGCTGGACGACCTTCTTCCCGCGGTAGTCGTGAAGCCGCCAGCCGAGCCCGTAGGCGGAGAAATGGCGGTCCGGGAAGAGCGTGCTGTCCGACGCCCCGATCGGGATGGTAACCTGGGGCTCGTGCATCTCTTCGATGGTCGACGCACGGATGAGGCGCCGGCCCTCGACCATACCCTTTCCGAGATGTAGGCGGATCCATTGTGCCATGTCGTGCGCGCTCGAGAAGATCGCCCCGGCCCCACCCAGTGCATCGTAGTTGCGGCGGTATAGTGGCGTTAGCCTGCCGTCGACACGTGTGTGCGACGTGGTGACGTTTTCAAGCAGCTCCACGAGCGCCGAATGCGTCGTTGTTTGCGTCATGTTAAGCGGCCGGAAGATCCGCGCCTGCAGGAAATCGTCCCACGTCGTGTCGGACACCGCCTCTACCAGCTCTCCCGCCGTGATGTACATGAGGTTGTTGTAGCCGTAGCCGCTCCGAAATCCGTCCTGCTGGGGGAGGTGTCGCAGGCGGCGGATGATCTCGTTGCGATCGAAGGGCGAGGCGATCCAGATGTTGTTCTCCCGCGCAAGACCGGTCCGGTGCGTGAGGAGATCGCGGACAGTCACGTGGCGGGTCACGTACGGATCCGCCAGCTCGAACGCGGCCATGTGATCCCGCACCGGGTCATCCCACTTCATCTTTCCCTGGTCGACGAGCATCCCGAGCGCGGCGGCGGTGAATGCTTTGGTGGTCGATGCAATGGCGAAGAGCGTGTGTTCGTCGACCGGCGTGCTGCCGCCGAGCTCGGTGACGCCAAATCCTCGGGCGTAGATGACCTCGTCGTCCGTCACGACGGCGATGGCGAGCCCGGGCAGCTCCCAGTCGGCCATGGCCGATTCGATGTAGGCATCCAGCCCTTCAAGCCGGCTCGCCTGAGCGGACGCCGGCGGGGCGGAGAAGACGGCGAGGAGGAGAGCAAACGCGAAGATCAGGGATCGAACAGTAGGTACGGGCACGGGACGGTAGGGCTTTGTGAGGATGGAATCGGAGCGGCGGCGCTTTTCTGCGCACTGTTTAATGAACAGCATGCGCAGGTGCTCGGTAAAACGTTTGAGAATCATCAGAATACATCTTCCTGCAAAACGGCGCCACTAGCGGTGCTGGCGTGCGCGGTCCGTACTTTGCGGCGCGCTGACGGATAACGAACCGCATCGGATAAACGTGCCTCCAACATGGCTGCTTCTCTTCTAACGTCAGATGTGACAGGCATGCACCCCATCTCATTCGCACTTCTTGCGTGCCTTTGTCTTGTGTTGATTCACTGTGATACGGTCTCAACGGACGACGAACCGGAGACCAGAGTCATCGCTCCTGTACCGATCGCAGAGCTTACGGTGCCTACGTTGCACATCCGAGCGGATACGGCAGGGTCGATAGCGGCGTTCTGTCCGGGTGTAGGTATGTCGGGTTTCATATGTGATGCGGGAATATGGCTGGCCGGGGCGCAGGACGCCCAGGTTCGTGCGTCAATTCGTGCACTCTACGCAAGCAATCTTACGGCGCGGGACGGCGATCGGCAGCTCGGAGTGTTCAGGCTTACGGCGGATAGTCTCACCGGTCCGAAGGTGGAGAATTGGCCGGTGGAATTCGGCGCTCCTTCAGACGGCGACGGCCGGCCACGCCTGATCGGTGACGAGATGCTGTGGTCCGCTTTTTTGCCCCGAGCGGGTGAAATTCCCCATTTCCGGCCGCAGTCGCTGATGGCCTCGCCCCTGGAAGGTGTAGTCGTCTCCCAGTCGATAAGCGGCTTTCGGCGCGATGATCTGAAGGATGCCGTTTTCATCCACTTCAGGATACTCAATCGCGGCGTTTCTGAAATCAGCGACCTTCATCTGGGATTCTACGCGGATATCGACCTACACGATACCGGGTGCGTACATATCGGGAATAATTCTGTTGGATACGACTCGTTGAGCCGCATCTCATATACGTATCCCTCGGAAGCTTTGGGCGATGCTGACCTCGACTGCACTGTGCCCGTCATCGGCTATTCTCTGTTGGATGCACCGTTTTCGGCGGCACGGCTGACGTACCATGTCCCACTGGGTAAGAACTGGGATTTGGATGATTTCAGCGAAGTGACGCTTCGTGAGCCTGAGGACGTTCTCCGTCGTCTTCGTGGACTTTCAAGCTCTGGGGAGCCGATGGTCGATCCAAAAACTGGCAGAACGACGCGCTTTGCCTTTACAGGCAACCCCGTGGACGAAACGGGATGGTTGGGCATCCGAAGCGACGTGCGAAGCTTGCTCTCGACTGGAGATTACACGCTCTCATCTGGAGAGAGCCTGGATATCACGGTCGTCGTAGTTGCGAAAGAGGCAAGTCGGCTATCGGAATCGCTCTCGCACCTACGCCGGCAGTTCCGCACTGTTGAGGAAAGCGGGGTTTTGAGCTTATTCAGAGATTAATAGGGCTGAGCAACCGATCAGAAAAACAGAGCACGCACCTAAACGCCTCGTACAGACCGTATGGGGCGTTTCTATTATGTGCGATTTTGGATCGTATAGAGCTGGCGCATCAATACTGGGCGCACCAGGTCGCCGGTGCGGAGATGGAGGGCGCCGGGGTGCTCACCGAGACCCTTGTCCAATATTCGGCGCAGATGGTGGTGAAGGAGCTCCGCGGCGAGGATCAGATCCGCCGCCGTCTGCAATTCGACCTCGACCGCTATCTCGACTACCGCCGGTAGGACCACCCGCCGCTCGTCCGGGAGGCTTCATTCGCGGCACCAAGCGCCACCTCAGCTGCACTGCCATCCACCTGACCACCGCCCCAACCATTGAGGTCGGAGAAATGGTGAGCCGCGAGGTGCGCGAAGCGTTAAGTGAAGACGGCCCGGCCCTTGCTCGTACGCTTTCGCGCCAGCCGTCATTCAGCAAAATTGATGCATTTGAGTTTTGATAACGGAGGAGGAAATGCCGATGAGCGAGCAAACAGCGCGGGGAGAGGCGGGAATCGTGCTATCAAAACTGCACGACGCGATGAACCGCCATGACCTCAGTGCATTTCTGGCGTGCTTTGATGCGGACTACAAGAGTGAACAGCCCGTGC
>CAZART010000245.1:0-3513 GCA_964487555.1 uncultured Rhodothermales bacterium | reverse complement strand
GGAGCTCAACGCGCTACTCCGGGAGAATTCCGTGACGATCATCGACGTGCGGCCGAGGGTCGAGTATGAGCAGGGACACGTCGACGGCGCCCTATCGATCCCCATAGACGAGCTGCCGGACCGTCTCGAAGAGATTTCGAAAGACAAGGAAGTGGTAGCGTACTGCCGCGACCGCTATTGCGTCTTCGCGTACGAGGCCGTGCAATTTCTAGCCGCTAAAGGCATCCGGGGCAGGCGGTTGCAAGCCGGCTTTCCGGAATGGAAACGCCATGGCTATCGAATTATGAGCGTCGCCTGAGCGGCGTCCGTCCGGCGATTCGGGGTTCCGTTAAGCCGGGAAAAGGAGCTGACTGCCGGCACCGACGCGAGATATTTTCAATATGCTTGAGATCGAACATATACAACCCGCGGCCATGATCGCGGGACTCGTTCTTCTTCTGATCTGGGAGCAGGCACATCCGTTTTTCGAGTACTTCCGCGGGCGGGGCCGAGAACGAGGCGCGCATGTGCTTCGAAATCTCGTCATCGGCGGGCTCAATGCCCTCCTCGTGGCCGGCCTCTTTGCCGGCCTCTGGTATGCCGTGGCGGATTGGGCGGCAAATCGAGGCGTCGGTCTCCTGCACTGGTTTGACCACTCGTACGGCATGCCCTCGTGGCTCCACGTGATCGGCGCGGTGCTGCTGCTCGATGCATGGACGTACATCTGGCACCGCCTGAATCACGTTTTTCCCTTTTTGTGGCGCTTCCATCGCGTCCATCATTATGATCGGAAGATGGATGTGACCACGGCGAGCCGCTTTCACGTTGGCGAGATCTTTTTCTCGTCGGCACTGCGACTTCCGCTGATAGCTTTATTCGGAATCTACTTCTGGGAGCTCCTACTATACGAGACGGTGATGTTCGCGGTCGTGCAATTCCATCATGCAAATCTCGCACTGCCCGAGAGCATCGACCGCATGCTCCGTGCCGTCATCGTGACGCCGGCCATGCACAAGGTACATCATTCGAGATTCCGCCCGGAGACGGACTCGAACTATGCGTCCTTGTTTTCATTCTGGGATCGCATCGGTCGTTCATTCAGGCTCCGAAAGGATCTGAATACGATCGAGCTCGGGCTCGACGAATTCGATCGCCCCGAGGATCAAACGGTCGCAGGTATGCTTCGTGCGCCGCTCGCGAATCGATCCCGCACGCCCATTCACGATTCGGACGGCCAAAAAGACGAAGCGGGCGGGCCGACGGCCGGTACCTGCTTTCGACCGGGCTGCGAAGCAACCATTTTAAATGAACATGAGGTTTGATCGATGAAAAGGAACGCGCCCGAATCCTCCTGGGGACCGTCGACCCGCTGCGTCTGGGGGGGCGAGGACGAGGATCGGCCCGAGGGGGTAACGGTCATGCCTGTTTACTATGGCGTGACGTTCGCCTACGACGATCTCGACGAGTGGCAGGCCGTCGGCTCCGGTACAAAGCCGGGGCATATCTACTCTCGCAACACCAATCCGACCGTCGACGCGTTCGAGAAGAAGATGCGCGTCCTCGAGGCAGCCGAAGCGGCCACCAGTTTCGCCACCGGGATGGCCGCGATCAGCAACACACTGTTCGCGCTGCTCTCGCCCGGCGACCGGGTCGTGTCCGTCAAGGACACCTACGGAGGCACGAACAAAATTTTTACCGAGTTCCTGCCGCGATTCGGCATCGACGTGGCGCTCTGCGACACCGAAGACCACGACGCCGTCGAACGTGAGATCGCCCGGGAATGCGACCTCCTTTATCTGGAAACCCCGACGAACCCGACGCTGAAAGTCCTCGATATTTCCCGGTTGGCCGCAAAGGCCCGCGAGGTGGGCGCGACCGTCGTCGTAGACAATACGTTTGCTACGCCGATCAACCAGCGGCCGCTCGAATTGGGTGCGGATCTGGTGGTATATAGCGCGACGAAGTTTCTGGGCGGCCATTCCGACGCCATGGGCGGCGTGGTCTGCGGCGATCGCGATCGCATTCGATCCATCTTCCATTTTCGGGAGATCAACGGCGCATCGCTCGATCCCATGTCCGCCTTCCTGTTAACGCGAGGGCTGAAGACGCTCGAACTGCGCATTCTCAGGCAAAACGACAATGCCCTGGAGGTCGCCCGCTTTCTGTCGCAGCATCCGGCCGTAGATCAGGTGTTCTATCCGGGCCTGGAAAGCCATAAACACTTCGAGGTGGCCCGAAAGCAGATGAAGGGCTTCGGCGGGGTGCTCGCTTTTTCGCCGGCAGGCGGATTCGAGTCGGTCCGGCGCCTCCTGCAGTCGCTCAAGCTCGCCAACAGCGCGGCCCATCTGGGCTCCGTCGACACCCTGGTCGGCCCTCCGAGTACGACAAGCCACGTCGAATTATCGGCGGAGGAACGTGCGGCGGCGGGCATCCCGGAATCGCTTATACGCTACTCCGTCGGGATCGAAAACGCCTCCGATTTGATCGACGACCTGAAGAACGGGCTCGATCACCTGGGGACGAACCTCAAGGCAAACCTATGACGACCGACGTGGAGCGACGCGTGCTCGAGGCGATCGATCTGGAGGCGCTCCTGCAGAGTCTGAGCGAACTGATCGCCTTTCGAAGCCTGGGCGGCGAAGAGCGTGCCATACAGAAGCATCTCGCCGGGGTCATGACCGAGCTCGACCTGGACGTAGATTGCTGGGAGATCGACCTGGATGGCCTGCGCAGCCATCCGGCGTACACGGCGGAAATCGAGCGCGACCACGCGCTCGGCCTGGTCGGTCGAATGGGACGCGGTCGAGGACGAACCCTGATCCTCAACGGCCACGTCGACGTCGTGCCGGCAGGAGAGCCGGACCTCTGGAGCGTGCCTCCGTGGGAGGCCACCGTTACCGACGATCGCGTCTACGGACGCGGGTCGGTCGACATGAAGGGCGGGCTATGCTGTGCGCTTTTCGCCGTACGGGCCATCCGGGATGCCGGCGTCACCCTTCCTGGGACGGTACTCGTCGAGAGCGTCGTCGGCGAAGAAGATGGCGGCATAGGGACGCTGGCGGCGATCGAGCGCGGCCACACCGGAGACGGCGCGATCGTCCTGGAGCCGACCGAGCTAATCGTCGCGCCGGCCCAGGCGGGTGCCCTCAACTTCCGCCTCACCGTACCCGGGAAGGCGGCGCACGGAGCGTTGCGAAGCGAGGGCGTCAGCCCGTTCGACAAGTTCCTCCCGATCTACCGCGCCATGCGCGATTTCGAATCCGCCCGCAATGATCACGTAGCGAATCCGCTCTTCGCCGACTACGAACTCCCGTTTGCGCTGTGTATCGGCAAGATCCGTTCGGGCATCTGGGCATCCACCGTCGCCGAGGCCTTCATGTGCGAGGGACGCCTCGGCGTCAGCGTCGACGAACGTCCCGACGACGTGCGGCGATCGTTTGCAGCGATCATCGGCGAGGCCGCTCATTCGGATCCGTGGCTGCGGGATCATCCGCCGGTCCTCGAATGGTGGGGCGCGCAGTTCGAGCCGGCGGC
>CAZART010000244.1:0-3516 GCA_964487555.1 uncultured Rhodothermales bacterium | reverse complement strand
GCTTCCCGATCCCCATGAGCGCGGTGCCCATAGCCATCCGCACGCCCGTCGGTTCGTCGTCGATCGCGGCGTCGATCCGTTCCACATGCTCGAGGAAATAGTCGTCATCGGGCGCCTTCTTGCCGCTGAATTTCGAAATCTCGTAAAGCAAGCCGTAGCCGCAGGAGCGGCGTACACGGTCGTTGCTGCCGACCCACTCGTCCGCAAGCTCGACGACGAACGGCGTCTTCGCCAGCGTGGCATCACAGGACGAGAAAACGTGCGTCAGCTGGCCGAAGCCCAGCTCCTCGACCTGCGTCTCGGCCTGCGCACGCGTCATTTTTCGGGGATCGTCGATGAGAAGTGCGATCACGCGGGCGTCGTAGACATCCGACTGCCACAGCTCCATTGCGAGGTCGTGATCCCGCCCGATCTGCTTGGCCAGCTTGCGGAGGTTGGTCAGCCCGATACCGAAGCTCCTGACCCCGCGCGTTTTCGCTCCGAGCTTCTCCCAGTGTGCGATCCCGCGTTCATCCTTATGCGCCTCGAGCACGCGTAGGACTTCTTCTTTCGTCATAGTACGTGGATTCTGTGTGCGTACGACTCGGAATGCAAGATAGCTCAAGCGCGAATAGGAACATCCGACCGGATTCCCGCCAGGAAATCAGGCACTTGCAGTCCTCTGCGGGCGGCAAGCGTGATGAAGTAGGTTGCGGTCCTCCGTCAGTGCGATGGATCCCTGCGCACGGTCCCGCCGATGACGAGTGCGGCCGAGATGATGACCAGGTTTTTGATGATATACTGGCCTTCCATGGTCGGCGCGTAGGGGATCTGTTGGAAGACGACGTCCGGCAGGACGACGAGCGGCATGAATGTGCCGACCATCTGCATGAAGAGCAGGGCGATAGCGATGCGAAGCGTCGGTCGCGGCCGTGCTCAGCAGGACTATTGAGCTCGGCAAAGGATGCCCGGCCCTGATGGTAGGATCTCATTCCATATCAGCTATATGCCGCTGACCGGCATCCCATCGATCCGCGCCGGCCCAACGCCCGTGTTCTGGACGAAGAATCGGAAGGACGTCGGATTCATAGACGGGCTCACGGCCACGTGCGGCCAGACGGACGCGCGATGGTGACTTCGAATCAGTGATGCCTCGTCCAGCGAAACGAAGAGTCCGCATACGCTAAGTACGATGGCCGAGAGCGCGATCAGTGTCTGCGGACGCCGGACACGGGCTCAAAAACATGCGGCTTCGTGCGCAGCGGATCGGCGCCGACCTCGAGATCGACAGCCGGCAGGATGGTGGCGCCCGCGTGTCACTAAGGGTGCCCCTGCGGTAGCGCAGCCGCAGTCGGTCCCTGACGCGGCGTTCCGCCGTCCGTCGTCTTCGTTCACTTTCGCAAGCGCATTCCGAGAATAACGTATTTGCGTAATCGCGGGGATCCTTTAACGCTCGTGATGTTTTGAGTGGACAGGCATTCAGCCACTTCTCCATCCGACCCGTGCTCGACACCGACCGTGCCATCACTGTCTGGATCGTCGAAGACGACTCGCTCTTCCGCGAGACGGTCGAGAAGCTGCTTGCTGAAGCCACGGGCATCGAGTGCCGGCGGGCGTTCGCCTCGTGCGAGGAGGTGCTTCAGGCGCTCGACGTGGGCGCCGCACCTGAGGTCGTACTGATGGACATCAGTCTGCCGGGCATGAGCGGCATCGAAGGGCTGCGCCGGATCCAGGCGCTCTCACCGACGACGCACCTCGTCATGCTCACCGTTCACGAGGATAGTGACCGCATCTTCGAGGCGCTCTGTGCGGGCGCTTCCGGCTACCTGCTCAAGCCTTCCTCAGCGGGTCAGATCATCCAGGCCGTGCGGACCGCGCGGACCGGCGGCGCGCCCATCAATCCGCAGATCGCCAGCAAGGTGCTCGACATGTTCACCGAGCTGGCCGTGCCCAAAGGCGACTACGGCCTGACCGACCGTGAGCGCGAGGTGCTGGAGCATCTCATCGACGGTCGGACGAAGAAGCGGATTGCATCCGAACTCGTTGTGAGCTATCACACCGTCGACATGCACGTGCGGAATATCTATGCCAAGCTGCACGTGCACTCCCGCAGCGGCGCCGTCGCCAAAGCGCTGAAGGAGCGGCTGATTTAGTCTGCTCGTCAGGCCGTCCGCCCGCCTACGAGACGCAAATGTTCGAAGAGAATGAGAATGTCAATCAAAACCAGCGAGGTTGGTATGCAGCGCACGACACACTTCTTTTGGTTGTTCATTGGATTCCTCTTTTCAGCGAGCACAGCCCATGCTCAGAGTGAGATCTCCGTATCTACGTTGAAGGACAATACCCTGTATGAGAACGCATCCGGATCGCTAAGCAACGGGGCCGGGGATTACCTATTCGCGGGCACGACGAACCAGAATCAAATCCGCAGGAGCCTGCTTGCATTCGATGTTGCGTCGTGCTCTCGCTTACGTTCTCCGGACCGCAGGGCGATGCCCCCGAAACCTTCTGGCTTCACCGACTAACGTCTGATTGGGGAGAGGGCGATTCCGACGCACCGGGAGGCGAGGGTGTCGGCGCCGATGCCGCAGCCGGCGACGCAACGTGGATCCACACCTTCTATGACTCCGAAACGTGGGATGAGCCGGGAGGAGATTTCGTGGCGGATTCAAGTGCGGATGCTGTAGTCGAGGCGACCGGAACGTACAGCTGGGGCTCGACGGCGGCGATGGTCGCCGATGTACAGCAGTGGGTGGATGACCCGGAGTCCAACTTCGGCTGGATTGTACTTGGCGACGAAACCGCCCCGGCGCCGACGGACAAGCGGTTCGTCAGCCGGAATAACCCGGACGAAGCTACTCGTCCAGTCCTGACGGTCTACTACAGTGTCGCGACCTCCGTCGAAGACGAGATCATCTCCCCGTCACTCATCATGGGCCAGAATTATCCGGACCCGTTCAGGTGGTCGACGACGATTCCGATCCAGTTGGATGCCCCGCGGCACGTCGTCATCAGAGTGTACGACGTTCTGGGCCGTTCCGTCCGAATGCTCGAAGATGAGACGCTCGGCGAAGGGCTTCATCACATAGAGGTCTCGGGCGCTGGATTGACGAGCGGCATCTATTTCTACTGCCGACCCGGCGAGTGCCGACGGATGGTGCTGATTCCATAGAAATTCGGCCGACGGCGGTCGTGCCGCTCTTTAATGCCGATTTCCACGGATCGTGGGGTCGTCTTCATCGACGGCAACAAGGCAATCTTTGGCGGCGAAACCACGCGCGTGACGTCACCGGGGCCGGGACCAGGCAGTCGTTTCGCATTCGAGGTCGTTGACAACGGCTCGCCCGGCGCCAATGGAGATACGTACATTGCTTCGCCGCAAAATCCGCAGAACAGTTGCCCGGCTGGTGTTGTGAGGGACGCTCATCCCGTGATCGGGGGCAATCTCGTGGTGCACTAACCGGCGGAGGATCGTGGCGGCGACGCCAGAAAACTTTAAGCTTGGGCAGTGGCGATGCTTGCGTATAGGAGGTTTTT
>CAZART010000243.1:0-3607 GCA_964487555.1 uncultured Rhodothermales bacterium | reverse complement strand
TAAGCGTTCCTCGTTCTTCGTTCTCACCTTCATCGCTGCAGCCTTACTTCTCATATGCGACGATCAATGGCCGCCGAACGGACAACGACGAACGACCAACGGATCTCGACGAACGCATAACGACGAACCCGATAGAAATTGACCATCTTCGATTGGATCATACCGATTCGATTAGTCGATCTCCTCGAGATCACGATCGTCGCCTACATCCTGTACAAGCTCTATCAGTTCATTCGCGGCACCATCGCCGTGCAGATCTTCCTGGGTTTGATGGCGCTGTACGCCGTGCAGGTGGTGGTTACGGCCGTAGACATGACGATGCTGCCGGCCCTCTTCTCGTCGATCGGCGAGGTAGGTGTTCTCGCCATCATCATCCTGTTCCAGCCGGAGATTCGCCGCGTTCTGCTGCTCCTGGGCCAGAATCCGCTCGTCCGACGCTTCGTCAGCTCCTCGGCGCAGGACGAGATGCTCTCCGAGGTCACCGCCGCCGTGGCGGAAATGAGCAAAAATCGAATCGGCGCCCTTATCGCCTTCGAGCGCTCGTCGGGTCTCCGCAACTATATCGAAACCGGCACGCTCATTCAGGCGAATGCGACGCGTGATCTCCTCATCACCATCTTCTACGGACAGAATCCGCTTCACGACGGCGCCGTGATCATCACGAGCCGACGCATCGAAGCGGCACGCTGCATCCTCCCCGTCTCGACGAGCATGAAGCTGAGCCCGCATCTGGGTCTGCGGCACCGAGCGGCTGTCGGCCTGACGGAGCAAACCGACGCCTTCGTTGTGATAGTATCCGAAGAGACGGGAAATATCTCGGTTTCTGTCGACGGCGAACTGATCTCAAATCTGACGGTCAACGAGTTGCGCGGCCACCTTCGCGACGCTTTTACGGCGCACGCTCCGGATAGCGCGGAGTTGGCCTCGGCCGAGGCGTGATCCAAACTTTTTCTATGCAAGAAGACCGGAAGTATCAGCGTCAGCGGCAACGACTCGTCGACGCGTTGCGGGAGAACGGTATCGACGACGAGCGCGTGCTGAACGCGATTGGGGCCGTCCGGCGGCACCTGTTCGTCGAGCCCGCACTGCGCAATCGCGCCTACGAAGACGAAGCGCTGCCGATCGGAATGAATCAAACGATCTCGCAGCCGTTCACCGTTGCCTATCAAACGATGCTACTCAATCCGGAGCCCGGTGACCGCGTTTTAGAAGTCGGCACGGGCAGTGGCTATCAGTCCGCAGTACTCTGCGAGATGGGCGTACGTGTCTTCTCGATCGAACGTCACAAGGCCCTGCTGGACCGGACGCGGCGAATTCTGAAGAGTTTGGACTACCGCGCGGTGCTCAAGCACGGCGACGGCACGCTTGGATGGCCGGCCTTTGCCCCGTTCGACGGCATCGTCGTCACGGCGGGCGCTTCGGACGTCCCCGAGCCGCTGCTCGAACAGCTGCGAATCGAAGGGCATGAAGACAAGCCGGCCGGATGTCTGGTCATCCCTATCGGCGACGCACGCGGGCAGAAGATGAACCTCATTCGCCGCATCGGAGACAACGACTACGAGCGCATCGAAAAGCACATGTTTCGATTCGTGCCTCTGGTTGGTAAGCAGGGCGGGATGGAATAGGCTGGCCCTCGGATTTCCATGCCGTGTGGAGTCGACCTCCGGGGCCGCGGGGCGTCATCGGCCGGTGGGTAAGCAGGGGAGAATGAAGGCGCAAACTCGCACGGAGCGCCGCAACGTGCGTATCTTACCGCACCGAGACTCGTCCAAACGTCGTCGAGAAGCCCATGTCGTCCCCCGTGCAAGGCACGCTTCTTTTTACTTTCCTTCTTTGTGCAGGGTGCGCTCCACGACCCGAGTTCGTGCCACTCTTCAACGGCAGTGACCTTTCGGGTTGGAGGAACGTGAACGGCGCCGAAAGCACCTGGACCGTCCGAGACGGAATGATCGTCTGCTCCGGCTTCCCGACAGGTGTGATGTGTACCGAGCGCCAGTACGAGAATTTTATTCTCGAGCTCGAATGGCGACATGTTACTGAGGGTGGTAATGCGGGTCTCTTCATCCACAGCGATCCACTTCCGGCACGAGGCCAACCGTTCACGCGATCGATCGAGTGCCAGGTAATGGACGGCAACCACGGCGACGTATTCGCCATCCATGGCGCTACGATGATACCTGACCGACCCCATCCTCAGGGATGGATGCGTTCGCTGCCCAGCGAGGAAAGAGCCAACCCTGCGGGTGAATGGAACCACTACCGGGTCGAGAGCCGCGACGGCGACGTGTCCCTTGCCGTGAACGGAAAGATCGTCTCCGGAGGATCTGAATTGAATCCGCGGAAAGGATATATCTGCCTGGAATCGGAAGGCGCCGAGGTCCATTTCCGCAATCTCGAGATAGACGAGCTGCCGTCTACCGATCCGACGCCGGAGGAGACGGCGGATGAATATCAGGGATTCGCATCACTCTATAACGGAATCGACTTCTCAGGATGGACCCCGCAGGCCGTCTCGGACACGTCGTGGCGGCCCGACGACTGGATCTTGCGGAGTGCGGCATCGGTGGAGGACGGCTTGCGATCGCCCCCCGAGGCGCTTGGCCGGGGTGGAATCGAGGTTTCGCCCTCAGGCCTCTGGACCGAACGCGAGTTTCGAGATTTCATCCTGATCGCCGATTGGCGAATGGACTGCGAGAACGATGCTGCCGGAAAGTACATGAGTGGGATTTTCGTGAGGGGGAGCCGCGAGGCGGAAGTGCTCGTTAGCTGCAAATCCGCGATCTCATCGGCGGCCGAATCTGTATGGGCCGCTGTCGTCGACGACGGCGATAGCGATCGAGGCTGGCACCGCCTCGTCCTCACGGTTCGAGGCCGAAGTTTGTCAGCCGAATTGAACGGCCGGCCGGTCGCGGACGCGGTATTGCCCGTCGACGTGCCCGCGCGGGGTCCGATCGGGTTGGCCGACCACGGGGCCCCCGTCGAATTCGCCAACCTGTTCATCAAAGAACTGGAATAACGCAGGGATCCAAACAGACCATGGGTGACGACATGAACAACCGAGAGCTCTCCAGGCGTGATTTTATAGCGAGTGGTGCTGCGGCGGCGACCGTCCTCTCGGCGTTTCCCTTTGTCGGGACGGCGCGTGCGCAGCAGGCTCCGATACGCGTCGGCGTCGTGGGTACGGGAGGCCGCGGTACCGGCGCTTGCGCCAACGCACTGACGGCGGATCCGGCCGTCGAGATCGTGGCCATGGCGGAGATCGGTCGAGATCGGGTGGATCAGAGTCTCGCGGCGCTCAAGAAAGAGTTCCAGGATGAGACGGTTCGAAAGCGCATCAAGGTCACGGAAGAGACGATCTTTATTGGGCCCGACGCCTTCAAGGACCTCATGGCGCTGGACCTCGACTATGTGATTCTAACGACGCCACCCGGATTTCGCCCGCTGCATTTCGAGGAAGCCGTGCAGCGCGGACTGCACGTATTCGCCGAGAAGCCGGTCGCAACCGATCCGACCGGCTGTCGGCGGATCGGCGCAAGCGCCAAAAAGGCCAGAGAGAAAGGATTGAGCGTCGTTGTCGGGCTGAATGCGCGGCACGATCTGGCCGTCA
>CAZART010000242.1:0-3672 GCA_964487555.1 uncultured Rhodothermales bacterium | reverse complement strand
CAGGCCCGCGCCGGCCGTCGCGGGCAAACCGATGCCGATGCGGAAGAAGCCGCCGTGCGCGAATTGAAACTGCCGGGATCGCTCGAACGAACGGCACTTTACCGATGACAAGCACGCCGGTCGAGCCGGCGGGGTTCAGAACCGTTGTCCAAAAAACGCCTCGATGTCGTCCAGCGACAGCGTCTTCAGCATGCCGTCGTCGGCCGCGACCATGTCCTCGGAAAGCTGCCTCTTCCGCGCCTGAAGCTCGAGAATTTTCTCCTCGACGGTGCCTCGCGTGATCAGCTTCTGCGCAAAGATGGGCCGCTCCTGCCCGATGCGGTGGGTGCGGTCGATCGCCTGCTGCTCGACGGCCGGATTCCACCACGGATCGACGATGATGACGTAATCCGCCGCCGTCAGATTGGGCCCGACACCGCCCGCCCGCAGGGAGATGAGGAAGTGCGGCACGTCCGAATTCCGATTTCATTTGTCCGCATGGCGTTCGTGGCTACATACCGTCATTTGTGGTCACATCTATAGTAGCACCGCGCCTGCATTCGGTTCTCACATTGTCACGGGCAGATCACCACGTACGACCGCGCAAGCGGGCGCTAAGGGCGAATCGAAGCCTCCTGATCCGTTCGGCGGACGTCATCTCCGAGTGCGATTTCACCTGACTCGAGCACCCGCGCGGTGATGCCTCCGTGGCCTCGCATGGCGTTGTATCCGCCGGGACCGAGCTGACGCTCCATCTTGCTGCAGGGATGGCAAGGACCGCTGTATTCGAGCAGCACCTCGCCGATGCGGAACGTCTGGTCTTTCAACGCCAGCAGGTTGATCCCGGATACGACGATATTTCGTCGCAGGATCGCAGGCGGGACCGATTCGCGATGGAGACAGGAGGCGATCGTGGAGAGATGCTCCTGCTGAATCAGGGTCACCTGCCTGCGGCTCTCTACGCGGCCGTCGAACCGGTCTCCTACGAGTCCGGTGCCTTGTTCGAGCCGAGCGTGCTCCAACTCCACCATCGGCGCCTCTCGCGCGGGTCGGACCCCGATCCACTCTACGCGCCCGATCTGCGGCAGTGTGTTCAGCAGCACGTCAAGGGGGTTCAATTCAGCCATATCATACCCATCTGGGGGATGAAATCTCGCATCGTCTGAGCCGCTCCGAATTTAGCGTCTATCCTGCAGCTCCTTCACGAGATGCAGCACCAGGGCATCGTCGGCCACGACTTCCTGCCCTTCGCGGATATACTCGCCCTGCCACGTCACGCCCCTCGCATCCGGAACGTACCCGCGGAGCACGTACATCCGCTGCGCCGCATTATAGCCCGGATGCAGTCCAACACTTATGCCGACGCGGTCGCAGCGCTCGGACGCGAGCCCTTCCGCTTCATCCAGCAGCCGGGCGGCGATGCCCCGGCGCCTGAATTCCGGCAGCACATTCAAGTCCTGAATCTCCGGAATATCCTCCGCCTTAAAAGCCACATAGTCGGACTGCCAGGCGATCGTCACGTATCCCGAGAAATCGCCCTCCCATTCAGCCACGAGAACCACACGTCGCCCCGCCTCTTGCTCGCGGATATACTCGCGGTACGGTTCGGTCGGCTTGTTCCAGCCGATGGCGGTGAATGCGTTGGAGATCACGTCCACGTCGGTTTCCGTCAATTTTCTGATCGTCAGACTCATGTGCGGCAGCTGTGGCGGCGATCAGGTACTCGCTCGCGTTTTTTGGTCGGGCGTGACGTCGCATCAATTTCCTGCTCCCAAAGCCGTGAGGCAACCGATGGGCGATTCACGGCCCGTGCGCCGACAGGTGTGACCCCTCCTGCCGTCGGCGAGAGTCAGACGTATGGGCGCCACCCGCATATCATTGCGGTCGACGTCCTGCCCAAGCGCATTTCGACCGGATGAGGATGCCGGGCATACCGGTGATGCCACTGGCGCTATCCCTCTCGGGCTGCACCCTGCTGGGCGTCGGCCCATCGGCCGGCGCAGCCGTGGGCGGCTGCGCGCTCCTCGACGACAACGAAGACGACAGAGTCACCGCCGCGGAAGTCAGCGAAGCCCTTTTCGACGATTGGGACGCCGACGAAAACGGAGTCCTGTCCGAGAAGGCGTTCGACGTAGGCGCACAGAACACCGGCGCCTTCACCGATAACGACGGCGGCTTCGATGCATGGGACACCGATAACGACGACGAGCTCACGAGAGACGAGTTCGACACCGGCATTTCCGAGATCGACGCGGAGCGGTGGGCCGACGCAACGTGTGACGACCTTGGATTGTAGCGACTTCGGTCCGTATCAGGCCGGCGCCGCCCCGGGATCAGCCCGTCAATGCCGATGTGCTCGTCGATGTCCGGCCATTCGATCGCCTCTCCGTCCGCGAAGAGCTGCCGGCGCGAGCATTCGATCTCCGACGGATGCTCAAGACGAGGGTACCAGGAAGCGGCACGGACAGGATGCGGCCGCCATCGAGGTGAACGATAAGAAGCTCGCGGTCGATCTCAACGTCGGTAATTGCGCTTCGTCTGTTGAGCGCTTCGCTCACGGAAGGCCAAGATCCGACTCGAATTTGGCGACCATCATCGCCTCGTCGGCCGCGTCAGCGATATCCTCGTCGTCAGAATCCGTCCACGAAGCCAGCAGCGCGACGGAGGCTTTGGGACGGATGTTGGGAGCCGCTTCGATGGCCGCTAAGAGAAGCTGCTTCTCCGGATCGTCCGACGTGAGAATCTCCTCCACGTGCGGCCATGCCTCGTCGAGCCCATAGCTGCCGGCCGCCGAGACGGCATTCATACGAATGAGGTCGTCTGCGCTTTCGAGCGCCTCCAATACCTCGTCATTGAATCCGCCAATCCACGCCATCGCGAATACCGCCGTAAGCTTCCACTCCGGATCGCCGTCGTAGTACGCCGCACGCACGGCGTTCTGATGCCACTCCCGAGGTGCACGAATCGACGCCTCGAGAACGTATCGGCGCACGTTCTTTGGTACGTCCGGCGACACATAGACGGATTTTAGCGATTCGGTGAGTGTGGCGAACGTAGTGTCCGCGATCGGTTTCTCATCGTCGTCGTCGTCGTCGTCAAACCACTCCTGGTCGGTCATCTCCAGAACCGGTCCAAGCGAGATCGCCGCACGGCTGCGCAGTTCTTCAGACTCTGTGGAATCCGTGATCACCTCGAGAAGAAGGAGAGCGAGCTCGTCGTCGATGAGAACGGCGTCTCCGGCGAACGCCGCAGCCTTTAGCCTGTCTTCCACACCTCGGCTTCGATCACGCAATGCAGCGGCAACCGTTTCGTTCGCGCCTTCGGGCCACTCCCACGGCGGCAGATTTTCGAGGGTTTCGAGGGTGAGTAAGTTCATACTTGGGTCGAGCCGATACGTGATGGAGGGCACGAATGCCCCACGAGGATTCCGGACCGGATTGCCGCGGGACGTCCTGATAGGCATCGTCACCGCCATTGCCGCCCTGCTTCAATCTCATACAGAATAAACAGATTGAATGGCTAATGTGCGAGAGCGACGACTAATCTGGGAGGACGAGAGCCGCGGTGCGGGTCGACTGAGGAGCTTCTGGTCGCGATACGTGCCGTGCTGGTCCATCCAGCCGATGACAACTCCGATTCGCGTGGACATCCATTGCAATAAAAGCTACCTTTTCCATGAGAGGACCTCTCAAG
>CAZART010000241.1:0-3745 GCA_964487555.1 uncultured Rhodothermales bacterium | reverse complement strand
GAGGGAACCTGGACGGCTCACTTCCTAATGCCGAGCGGGGCAATCACCACGGCCACGTACGACGTCCAGCGCATGGGCGATTCCCTCGAAGCGGTCATGCAGGCCTCCGGCCGAACGGTAAAGCTCTCCGGGTTTCATGCTGAGGAATCTCAAATCACGTTCTTTATGAATCCGGGCTTCCTGATCGAGTGTCGCCTCCGACGCGAATCGAGTGAAACATACAAGGGATCGTGTCTGGATCCGGAAGGCAACGTAGGTCCCGCCGTCGTGGCCCCGCCGGGCGTCGCGTCGGAGCCGACCGACATCGATCTCGACGAAGCCTTCGACGTCTGGGGCCTCTCTCGAGAGCTTTACGAGGTCGAACGTTACCCCAATCTACAATCGGTCGAGCCGGATCTCTCCGATCCGGGCCCGCTGCCGAGCCGGTCCGTGGATCTTGGTGGATATCATTTGAACGTGGCCGAACTTGGCAGCGGGGACGTCACTGTCGTTCTTGAGTCGGGGCTGGGCGACGACCACCAGGTCTGGCACTCCGTGCAAAAGGGGGCCGCGAAGCACGCACAGGTCGTGTCCTACGATCGGGCGGGGCTTGGCATGTCGGATTCGTCGCCCGTTTCGAGGTCGCCGGACGGTATGGCACGGGAGCTAAAGGAGCTGCTCACAGCCGCAGGTTTCGAGCCGCCCTACGTGCTCGTCGGGCATGCGACGGGCAGTTTCGTCGTGCGCCGGTTTATGACGATGTATCCGGACGACGTCGCAGGCGTCGTCCTCGTCGATCCGGCACACGAAGAGGAAGGTGATCGATGGAGCGCGCTCGACGCCGCATCATGGAAAGATTATCTGAGTCGAAAGCGCACGGTGTTCTCGATGATTTCGGAGGCGGCGTTGCAGGAATTAAATGCATTCGTCGACGTGCTGCACTCGGATGGCTTCGAACCGCCGAAGCCTAAGCCTGCCGTTCCGGTCATTGTGCTGTCCGGTCTGAGGGCTGCCGAATCCCCGAGGTGGGTGGGTGAGACGCCCGCGGGCCTCACCGTGAAAAAGGAGCTGCATCGCTCTCTCGCCGATGAGCTGGGGGGCGATTTGATCGTCTCCGCCGAAAGCGGAAGCCACATTCATCTAGAACAGCCGCGACTCGTCGTTGAAGCCATTGAAAAGATCGTGCGTGCGATCGAAAAATAGGTGACGCTCATCATGTTCGCCCCAGCGAACACAATGGATTAGTGGGAGTGCCCAAATATGCGGCAAACGCATTTCATTCTCCGAGGCGGAGTCCACCTCGTGATTCTGCTCTGTTCGACCGTCTCCTGTGTACTCGCACAGTCGGCGTCGCTGAACGGCTTCGTTACCGATGAATCAAGCGGGCAGCCGCTCGAGCTCGTGAACGTCGTGTTGCGATCGGCCGACGGGACCGTTCGCGGCGGAACGACGAATCGAGACGGTTTATACATCATCGCCCGCATTCGTCCCGGCCGATACTTGGTGGACATTTCGTACGTCGGCTACGAGTCCTACGCCGACAGCTTGCAGCTCGAAACCGGAGAATCGAGAACGTTAAACGTGGCCCTGACGCCTTCCGAGGAAGCGCTCGACGAAGTACTCGTCGAGGCAGAGCAGACCGGCGGTGCGGCAAGAGTGACGGCCGGACAGCAGACCGTTCGACCTGCCGATATCGAATATGTCCCGAGCATGGACGTTTCGGGGGATCTGGCCGCCTATTTATCCACGCAGCCCAGCGTCGTCTCGACCGGCGACCGTGGCGGCCAGCTCTTTATACGGGGCGGTGAGCCATCACAAAATCTGGTTCAGCTCGATGGAATCCTGCTGTATCAACCATTCCACGTCCTGGGATCTTATTCCGCTTTTCCTTCGGATATCATCAATCAGGTGGACGTCTACGCCGGCGGTTATCGCAGCAGATTCGGAGGGAGAATTTCTTCGGTCATTGACGTCGTTTCACGTAACGGCAACAACCGGCGTTTTGAGGGGACGGCGGCCGTATCACCGTTCGTAAGTTCACTTTTGCTGGAGGGTCCGCTCTATCGGAATCGAGCCTCGATCATCGCCTCGATACGGCAATCGAACCTGCAGGACGGCGCGGCGCGCTATGTCAATGACCCTTTGCCATTTAGCTTCGGAGATGCCTTCGCGAAGATTCACACTATCCTTACTCCCGGTAGCCGGGCATCCGTGACGGCCCTGCGGACGCACGATCGGGGAATTCTCGCGGAGGATACGGGCGGGGCACCTCCTGAGGAAATTCGCTGGCGTAATGAAGCCATAGGCTTTCGCCTGTTGTCGCTTCCGCGGGTTTTCTCCATCATGGCAGACATTCACGTTTCGCACTCGAGACTCCGGACGGAGTTGGGCGACAGGGACGACCCTTCGCGCACCTCGTCGATCGACAATACACATCTGGCGTTGGATGCGACGTATTTCGGGGATCGCATTGATGTTGAAGCGGGTACATCGCTACGCGTCAGCACCCTGGAGAGCGAGATCGGCGGTCTCTATCAGAATATCGAGCTGAGTGTTGCCAGTGTTTCCCACTGGGGGAACTACCTTGAATTCGACATCGATGTCGGAAAAGGCCTTTCGATTCGGCCCGGTCTCAGGGCCCAGTTTTATAAGGTTCGTTTCGATCCCTTTCTAGAGCCGAGATTGCGGGTCGTCTGGGAAGGAGGGCGTCATCAGATCAGCTCTGCGTTGGGGCTATATCATCAGGAAATCATTGGGTTGAGCGACCGCAGGGATGCCGCCAGCGTATTTACGGTCTGGACGAGCATTCCGAAGCGCGATCCCAGAATACGTGACATTCGTGGGGGCCGCCCCCAGCGCGCGGTACACGCGATCCTGGGATATCGTACTACGGCGACCTCATGGTTGGAGCTTTCCGTGGAGGGCTTCTATAAGGATCTTAATAACCTCTTTGTCGCCGAGTGGACGGCGCTTCCGCAGCTTACCACGCGCCTGCAGTCGGCTTCCGGACGCGCGATCGGGGCGGACGCGCGACTTGAGGTCCGCCGCGGTGGATTTTACGGCTATATCAATTATGGGCTCTCATCGACTCGCTACCAGACGGAAGCGGGTAAGTTTAAGTTCTGGTATGGTGAAGAAGCACCGCGTTTCCGGCCGGCTCATGACCGCCGGCACCAGATCAATATTTTAGCCAGCACGACGCTCGCCGGATTTGGGGTCAATGCCCGCTGGGAATTTGGTTCGGGTTTGCCGTTCAGCCGGGCGATCGGCTTCGATGGATTCACCGTTATTGACGACGTCGTCAAGGCATCGGAAATCGCCGGAACCCGGCGTGTGATCTACGAACGTCCCTTTAACGCCGAGCTGCCTACGTACCATCGGCTCGACGTATCCGTGGACCGCACGTTCTCGCTGCGCCGAGCGGAGGTCACGCTACAGGCCAGCATGATCAATGTCTATGATCGACGCAATTTGTTTTACCTCGACATCTTCACGCTTCGGCGGGTGGACCAGCTTCCGCTGGTTCCGTCGTTGGCGCTGAAGATCGATTTTATATAGCGAGAGTTCGTGAGAACTATCTTAGACATCCTGGTTTATAATGACCGCCGGAGTGCGTCCCGGCGACGATACCGCCGTGGGCGAGGTCGTCATCGGCCGCTTGCGCCGCGCGGGCGCTCCATGGTCTTCTGGATGGCCGCGGCGACGATGTTCTTCGGGCTTGTAGGGTGTGAGGAAGACGTCACGGCGGTGCTGGGGACCGACCAGG
>CAZART010000240.1:0-3776 GCA_964487555.1 uncultured Rhodothermales bacterium | reverse complement strand
ACCGAGCACGGCGGTGTGCTTACAATGTGCGCGCCTACTGAGCACGACGGTGTGCTGACGATGTGCGCGCCTACCGAACACGGCGGTGTGCTCACGATGTGGGCGCCTTCCGAGCACGGCACCCCGTCGCCATGAAAAACAATCCTTCGATACAACGTGTCCTGGAATTCCATTATCGATCAGCGCCGTGTCATCGAATCGCTGCGAAGCAACGTCGCCGGCGGCCGGGTCGCACATGCCTATCTCTTTCACGGCCCGGACGGCGTCGGGAAGCGGGCGGTGGCCGTCGAATTCGCGAAGACGCTGCTCTGCGAGCGGGGCGGTGACGAGGCGTGCGACAAATGCCTGGCGTGCACGAAGGTCAACCGGATGATTCATCCGGACCTGCACCTCCTCTTCGCGCAGCCGCGCGACGCGGACCACGAAGACATCGCCGCGCGCATCCAGCTCCTCGCAAAAAATCCCTATGCCACGGTGGACTTCATCCGCCGACCGTCGCTGGACGATCCGACCAAATCCTCCAATAAGCAGGCCATCTACCCGGTAGATCGGATCCGCGAGGAGATCCGCCGGTCCATGAGCTTCAAGCCTGTCGAAGGACGATACAAGATCACCGTGATGACGGATGCCGATCGCCTCAATACGGAGGCATCCAATGCGTTCCTCAAAGTGCTGGAAGAGCCGACGCCGAGATCCGTCTTCATCCTTACGACCCGCCGGACGGAGCGGCTCCTGCCGACGATACTCTCGAGAACACAGCGCATCCGGTTTAATCCGCTCGCGCCCGAGGCCATCGAGAAGGCGCTGAATGAGCGAGAGGAGATAGAGCCGAAGTTCGCCGCCGCGCTTTCGCGGATGGCCGACGGTTCCTATACCGACGCCCTCGCCCTCAAGGACAACGAAGATCTCATGGGCTTCCGCCTGCTGGTGCTGGATTTCTTCCGCCTGTCCTACGCGAATGAAATCGACAAGCTGGCCGACCAGATCGAGCACATAAACCGTCTCGGCCGCGACCAGGTGAAGGGGTTGCTCGATCTCATGCTTCGTTGGGTGCGCGACCTCATCCTCTACGGCACGCTCGGTGACGAGGCCCACCTCGTCAACGTCGATCAGAGTGAGGCGATCGCAAAGTTCAGCAACAACCTCCCCGACGCGGATCTGGAGGCCATGGCCTCCGTCGTCGAAGAGGCCATGATGCTGATTGAGCGGAACGTGCAGGTTAATCTTACATTAACAGTACTTTCACAGGCCCTCGGGCAAGCGATGCGAGGCAGGCACCACGGTCGCCTGTACGTCCCGCTTGCCGAATCGGATTTAGCTCGGACGGCGTAGGCGGAGTGTCCGCGCTGGAGATAGGAGAGTGGAGATGGTTCGCGAACTCATGCGCCACCATCTCCCATCATCCATCTTCCATCTTTCGCCCGACATGCCTGTGCCGGAGTTATCCTTCGAACACGTTATTAGTAAACACATATGTCTTGCGGATCAGGCGGTTGCGGTTCCGGCGGTGGATGCGGCAGCGGCGGCGGATGTAGTAGCGGCGGATGCGGGTCGTCCGGAGACGGGAGCGCGGGTGGATGTCCCGCCATGCACGTCTACGACTGGCTGAACGACATCGGCGTCAGCGAGCCGCCCACGTTGTTCGACCTTGTTGAGGTCACGTTCAAAGCCGGCCGCAAAGGGATCTATCGAAACACACGGGAGCTCGATCTGCAGGTCGGCGATTTCGTCATCGTGCAGGCCGATCGAGGCGTCGATTTCGGAACGGTCCACATGACCGGCGAGCTCGTGCGGCTTCGCGTACGCCAGAAGGGGCTCGAGGAAGAGCAGCAATTCCCCAACATCATCCGCTCGGCCGGTCTCATCGACATCGAAAAATGGGAGACCAATCGCGACAAGGAAGCCGAGACCTTCCACATCGGCCGTCAGTCGATCGACAAGCTCGATCTTCCCATGAAACTGGTGGACGTTGAATGGCAGTTCGATCATAAGAAGGTCACCTTTTACTTTACGGCCGATCACCGGGTGGATTTCAGGCAGCTCGTCCGCGATCTTGCCGGGAAATTCCGCACCCGCGTGGAGCTGCGTCAAATCGGTGCGCGAGACGAGGCGGCGCGCCTCGGCGGAATCGGATCATGCGGCCGCGAGCTCTGCTGCTCGACGTGGCTCCAGGAGTTCAAGCCCGTCTCGACACAGGCAGCGAAGATCCAGAACCTTCCGCTGAATCCCGTCCGTCTATCCGGCCAGTGCGGCCGGTTGAAATGCTGCCTCAACTACGAGCTCGAGCAGTACATGACGGCGCTCAAGAACTTCCCGCCGATCGAGACGCCGATCACCACCTCCCAGGGAAGCGGCACTGTGCAGAAAGTCGATATCTTCCAGGATGTTGTCTGGATTCAGCATGAGGATGGATCGTGGGAGGACAAATCGCTCGAAAGCATACGCGAGATCCTGGGAGCGGAAGAAGGCGAGCCCATGCGAGAAGACGGGTATGATCTTCCGCGAAGCCGCAGGGACTAGCCCGGGCGTCAGTCGCCCCGAAGCGTCCGTAAAACGGGAGGCCGGAGAGACTGTCGAGGCGGGACCATTTACCGTCCATTCCCATATCCTACCTCCAATCTCGAGTCCGCTCCAATCTCCGACGCCTCCCGAGAACCAATGCCGTATTCCGCCGAAATCAGCCGCTCCTCGCCGACGGCCATCTTGTTTTTGATCGATCAGTCGGCCTCGATGCAGGATCCGTTCGGTGGCGCCCGGCAGAAGGGGGACGCGGCGCCGAGCAAGGCGCGCGTGCTCGCCGACGTCGTGAATCGGCTCATCCAGAATCTCGTACTGCGGTGCGCCAAGGAAGAGGGTGTGCGCGACTACTTTCACATCGGCGTCGTCGGCTATGGAGACCGCGTGCAGCCGCTGCTCAGGATGGAAGGCGGCGGCGATCTGGTGCCGGTTGGCCCGCTTGCCGAGCGGCCGCTGCGTCTCGAGGATCGCGTGAACGAAACGCCGGATCCGTCCGGAATACGAGGTACGGTGAAGCAGCGTGTGAAAGTCCCGACGTGGTTTGATCCGCATGCGAAAAACGGCACCCCGATGTGCCAGGCGCTTGATCTTGCGGCACAGATCGTGCGCGCCTGGATCGACCTGCATCCACGTGACTTCCCGCCGATCGTAATTAACGTCACGGACGGCGAGGCGACCGATGGGGATCCCCTCGTCTACGCACGGCAGCTTCGAAGCTTCGCCACCGACGACGGCGCGACCTTACTCTTTAACGTGCATCTCTCCTCGTCGGAAGAGCCCCCACTCGAGTTGCCCGACGCGGCGGCCGAGCTGCCGAAGGATGAATACGCGCTTCAGCTTTTCCAGATGTCGAGTTCGCTGCCTTTTTCGATGCGCGTCGCGGCCGAACGTGAGGGCTACCGCGCTACCCTCGACACGCGCGGGTTCGTTTTCAACGCCGATCCGGGTGCGCTCGTCCGATTTCTGGAGATCGGTACGCGGCCGAGTACGCTTCGATAGGCGTCGACTGAAGCCACACGGCCGAGGGCGCAGCATTAGATTCTTCTCAAAGCCGCACAACCGAGCATGGTACGCGTACGCATTTTCTGGATGCCGAAGGAGGGCCACACGACGTCCGAATACGAAGATGCATACGCGACGTCCGATCCCGACCGTCTTCCGTTTCGTGCGGCGGTGGCCGATGGCGCTACGGAGTCGGCGTTCTCCGGAGCGTGGGCGCGCCGGCTGACGGGGGCGTACGCGAATTCGGGAGATCTCGC
>CAZART010000239.1:0-3803 GCA_964487555.1 uncultured Rhodothermales bacterium | reverse complement strand
CCGAGCGTGCAGATCCACATTGCATCGGAACGGCTCGGGTGCACCTTGCACAGCACGTCGTGGCCGAGCGACGAAGGATCGTCCGGGTCGTGATAGTAGTGTTTGAAGCGTTCTCGGCTCGGATCCAGCAGGTTCAATCCGCCCTGTTCGGTCGTAATCCAGAGCGTACCTTCCTTATCTTCATAGAGCCCGTGAATGAGTCCGTCCGACATGGATGTGGAATCAAACGGGCTATACTTGTAACTGACAATATCATAGCCGTCATACCGGTCCAATCCACCTGCTGAGCCGAACCACATATACCCCAGGTGGCCCTGTACGATGGCCAGGACCGATCCATCAGAAAGACCGTCGTTGACCGTGATGTTCTGGAATCTTAGTGGCGACGCCGGGACCTGCACGGCCTCGGCGGGCCATCCCGAAAGCGTCCCGCTTTCGGGAGTGTCCTCTGATTGGGCCTGCACACGTAGAGATGCGAAAACATGTGCGGCAAGCAGGATAAGAATGAAGCGTCTCATTATGCGCCCCGTGGTAGCCCCCAATCCCCTAAAAAGGTATCCGAACCGGTGCAGCGATGCAAACAAGTCTCGCTTGCTCTCGACTGGGTGCGTGCTTTCTCGGGTCGTATGGACCATCCGTCGGTGGCCCTGGCCTGATCCGATCAGCGGTAGATGACTATCTTTCTATCCGCAGTCGCAACCAGGATATGGTATGCGTCTACGCGTTTTTCAAGCCTTTATGTGCCGAAGAATCGACCTGCAGGGGGCACCTGGTGATTTTCTCCACAGAGCAAGCCTATAGACGATGACGTTAACAAGAAGACATTTTCTGAAAACAGGCGCCGCTGCCGCGGCAGCGGCGACGCTGCCGGGCTTCACTTTCAGCGGGCGCCAGGCCCCTCGCGTCGGGCTCATCGGTAGCGGTTGGTACGGAAAGACGGATTTGCTGCGACTCATTCAGGTGGCGCCGGTCGAGGTGGTGTCGCTCAGCGACGTCGACAAACGGATGCTCGCCGGCGCGGCCGATATCGTCGCCGAGCGCCAGAAATCGCACAAACGTCCGCGAACGTACCCCGATTACCGCGAGATGCTCGCCGAACGCGACCTCGACCTCGTCATCATCGCGACCCCGGACCACTGGCATGCACTTCCGATGATTGAGGCCGTTAAAGCCGGTGCCGACGTGTACGTCCAAAAGCCCATCAGCGTCGACGTCGTCGAAGGCCAGGCAATGGTTGCGGCGGCGCGTAAATACGGGCGAGTGGTCCAGGTGGGAACGCAGCGGCGAAGCACGCCGCACCTCATCGAAGCGCGCGACAGGTACATCGCGTCCGGACGCCTCGGAGAGATCGGGTTCGTCGAGACGTACTGTTACTACCACATGCGCTCGCGACGAAATCCTCCCGACACCGATCCGCCGGACCATCTCGATTACGACATGTGGACCGGTCCCGCACCGATGCGTCCCTACAACGAGCTGGTTCATCCACGCGGGTGGCGCAATTTCATGGAGTACAGCAACGGCATCGTCGGGGACATGTGCATCCACATGCTCGACATGGTCCGCTGGATGCTGGATCTCGGCTGGCCCGACCGCATCTCCTCAACCGGCGGCATCCTCATCGATACGGAGAGCAAAGCGAATACGACCGACACGCAGACCGCGACGTTTGATTTCGGCGAGCTGCCGGTCATCTGGCAGCACCGAACGTGGGGCAACCCCGCCGATCCCGACTACCCCTGGGGCGCGACGATCTACGGCACCAACGGCAAGCTCATATTGAGCGTTCACTCCTACGACTTCATCCCGCAAGGCGACGGCGAGCCCGAGCACGGCGACGTCGTGTACGAGCTCGACGAATACCCGGAGGACCGGACGGAGGAGGCGCTGGAGCGGCACGTGGCGCCCGCCATCCGCGGGCACATGGAGGATTTTTTGCAGGCCATCGCCACGCGCGGCCGGCCTGTGGCCGACATCGAGGAGGGGCACATCTCTACGGCGAGCTGCATCCTGGCGAACATCGCGCTGGAGGTAGGCCGCACGCTGAATTGGGACGCGGAAAATGAACGGATCGTCGGCGATGAGGAGGCGAACCGATTGCTGGAGCGGCCGTACCGAAGTCCGTGGGTGCATCCCGACCCGGAATCCGTGTGAACGGTCATACGCCTCGATGACAATTGAGGTGGGGGCCGTACATTCTGCGACGATGCGAACGCTCGGAACGTCGTTTAACGGCTCCTCGACACGTTGCGCGATTTAGTCGATGAACGCATCCAGGACCGTCATCAGAGCCGCAAGGAAAGCCATGGCGCCGATGATGCGCCACGTCATGCGGGCCTCCATTTCGGCCAATTCCTCCTTCGTAACAAAGCGGGAGGTCCAGGTGTCAAAGATTCTCGACAACGCCTCGGCTTGCACCTCGGTGAACATCGACTTCTCCAGATAGTCCTTGATGAGATCTCTTTCCATCATACACCCGGGTCATTTGTGGGTTCGCAGACGGCTATGCAGCACGCAGCGCGGATCGGTACGTTCGCTAGACACCTGAAAGCGCCTCGATATAACCTCCGCCTGATAAAGGACCTCGAATGCACGTCTATCTATCCGAGATAAACATTTATCCGGTAAAATCGGCGCGGCGCGTCGGACTTGACGAAGCGCACGTCGAGCGGCAGGGGCTGCGCGGCGACCGGAGATGGATGCTGGTCGATGAAAATGGCGATTTCATCACCCAACGTTCCGAGCCGCGGCTCGCGCTCGTACACGCCGGCCTCGAGGACGGTGCTCTCACGATCGCCGCACGCGACATGCCGTCGATTCGCATACCGGTTCCACCTCTCGAGCAGACGACAAGGCAGGTGCGCGTCTGGAACGACACCGTCGCAGCGGTGGAGGCGAATGGCGCCGCCGGCAGCTGGTTCACCCGTTACCTGGACCGTCCGGCACGGCTTGTTTACATGATGGAGCCGACCGGGAGGAAAGTAGACGCAGAATATGCAGTCCGGCCGGACGATCACGTGAGCTTCGCAGATGGATATCCTATGCTTCTCGCCTCACGCGACAGCCTCGGTGAGCTCAACCGCCGGATGGATGCGCCGGTCCCCATGAGCCGGTTCCGACCAAATCTCGTGGTCACCGGATCCCCGCCGTTCATAGAGGATGCGTGGCGGCAAATCAGGATTGGCGGCATGCTCTTTCACGTCGTAAAAGGCTGCGCGCGGTGCGTCGTGACGACGGTGGATCAGGAAACCGCGCATCAGGAAAAAGAGCCGCTGCGCACGCTTAACCGATTCCGCAGGCGCGAAGGAAAGGTGTACTTTGGCCAGAACCTGATTCCAGCGGAAGAGGGCCTCATTAGCGTCGGCGACTCTGTCGATATCGTCAGTTGAAGTTCCCGGCACGGTCCATGCAAGCATTCTGTCGGTTTTCAGCCGTCAAGAGCGGCTATCAGGAATCCGTTCAAAGAGGTTCGCTACGAATGAGTCGCCCCGCCGCCGCCGTCGTCACCGATCGGCGGCGAAAGAAGGCCTACGGTCAAGAAGATAGCCATCGGGTCGTTCGATCCGCTCTCCACCTCGAGCGTGGCCGTCAACCGATCGGGAAGACGCAGCCCGCTGCTGCAGAGGATGGAGAAGACCGCCGCCGCATCGGTCGAGCCGACGATACCGCCGAGGAGCATGCCGTGGAGCAGCGGCACGTCAAGTATCCATGCCGCCGCCAGACCCGTCAGCCCTGACGTTAGCAGTACACCGGCCGTTGAGAGGGACAGCGCCGGCCCCCACGCCGATCGTACCGACTCTAGC
>CAZART010000238.1:0-3926 GCA_964487555.1 uncultured Rhodothermales bacterium | reverse complement strand
CATCGTCGTGATGGCGCTGGCCCGGTTCGTCCCGATAAGCTACGTTCAGATGCACCTCCAGGCATTCGCCGGAATCGCAGCGCTGTGGCCGCTGGCCTATCACCTCTCGAAACGTGCGGCGTCCGCGCCGGCAATCAGCCGATTTGCACCGGTCGCTGCCGAGTGATCGAAAGCGACGCTCACAGAACGTTGGGTCTCAACACGAAGCCATTATGCAAGATTCTATCGCCATAGCACGAAAGGAGGCGCAGGAGCACCTCGACCAAATGGTGGCTGCGATGCCGGTCACCGACCGCCAAATCGAGCCGGCCGGCATCCCGACCGGCGTTCTGGAAGGCGGCGACGGCCCGCCGATCATCCTGCTGCACGGCCCCGGCGAGTTCGCCGCTATCTGGATGCGCATCATCCCCGATTTGACGGGCGCGCACCGGGTCGTGGCGCCGGACCTGCCGGGCCACGGCGCCTCCGGCATCCCGGACGAACCGCTGGATGCGGATCGAATGATGAGCTGGCTTGCCGGCGTGATCGAGGCGACCTGCTCCGAGCCGCCCGTCCTCGTCGGACACCTGCTCGGCGGCGCCCTCGCCATCCGGTACGTCTGCGAAACGGACGGGCTGCCGGTGCCGATTCCTTCGGATGCCGAGGCAACTCAAACGACGAAACCCGCACTGTCGCGGCCGCGCGCCGCCGGTCTGGTGCTCGTCGACACCTTCGGCCTGGCGCCGCTCCGGCCTGCGCTGCGGTTCGCGCTCGCCCTCGCCGGCTTCATGGCGCTGCCCAACGAGCGGACGCAGCAGCATCTCTTCCGGCGCTGCTTCGCCGACTTCGACGGTCTCCGCGAGGAGATGGGCGAACCGTGGGACGACGTGTCGGCCTACGCGCTCCACTGTGCCCGAACGCCGGCCATGAAGACGGCGCTTCGGCATCTGATGCCGCAGCTCGCACTCTCGCCCGTTCCTTCGGAGGCGCTTTCGAGGATCCGCGTCCCGACGAGCCTGATCTGGGGGCGGCACGACCTCCAGGTGCGGCTGCCGATCGCCCGCGAGGCGAGTGCCCGCTACGGATGGCCGCTCCATGTGATCGAGCACGCCGGCGCCGACCCCGCCTTCGAGCAGCCCGGCGCCTTCCTGGACGCGCTGCACGCGGCGCTCAGAACGGCGGAGCCCGCCGGGTGATTGTGCCGAGCGGGCAGGTTGATCAGGCCGAGGCGGCCGGGTGATTGTGCCGAGCGGGCAGGTTGATCAGGCCGAGGCGGCCGGGTGGTTATGCCGAGCCGGCCGGTCGATCATGACGTGCGCCGCACGGTGACGGGGACCGGATTGCGGATGATGTCCATCACCGGCGAGGTCCGCTGCACGTACGCGCAGAGCTCGTCCACCTTGTCGTCGGGAGCATCGGTCTCGACCCGGTAGTTCACCGTGATACCCTCGTATCCGGGCCGCGTCTCGTCCGAGAGGCCGAGAAAGGCGTGAAGATCGAGTTCGCCCTCCAGCTCGAGCTCGAGCGAATCCACCGTGATTTCCTGTGCTGCGGCGTTGTAGATGAAGCCGACCGAGAGGCAGGATGCCAGCGCGTGGAGCACCGCTTCCACAGCATTCGGAGCCCGGTTCGTGCCCAGAAGCACGGGGGGTTCGTCGCCCTCGATGGTCAGCGGCTCCGTCCGCGAGTCGTCCTCCTGGCCGGCGCCGTAGAAATCCTGGATGCGGGTTCGAGAATGCCCTCCGTCCAGCCACTCCGTTTTCGCACGGAAGCGGAAGGCCGCAAGGCTCGGGTTGTCCTTGATGGCGTCAATGGTCGACACGAGCTGCTCGACGTCGACGCCGTTGATCTGCTGTTGTGTTTGCGTTTGCGTAGTCATCGCTCTACTTGTTCGATTCGTGGCGCGTTATACCGATTGTTGGGTGTCAGTATAGACACCGGTTCTTCCGCGCATCTTCCGAACTTCTTCCGGTGGGGAATTGCCTCGTAACGTTCGTGTACCGTGTCGCCGCATCGCGACGAAAGCCGTCTTGTCGCGGCATCCTCAAAGCGTTCGCCGGTCAGCTCCGCGGACACCTGATGCCCGTTTCAACAGCGCCTGATGCCCGTGTCAACAGCGCATCAACCAGGGGCGGCCCGTCCGGAGGTGAAAAAAGTTTTGGCCCGAGGTTATAAACCGCCTGCCTCATGTGTCTATAGTCTACAAGGCACCGATGCATCGCATGCGGGTCCCTGCCTTGTCGGCACGACTCCGACTCGCCTCATGGGAGACGGAGACGGACACCTCCTGCGGGCTGGGACTCCTACCAAACTCCTGAAGCCTGCGGGTCGTAATTCGTCCGTCCTCTTCATCGAGGCGAGCGGAGCGTTGCTGCGTTGCTGCATCCGACGACGCTCCCGGTCGTTCGGATCTTTACAACCGCGGCGGTTTCTCGCGGTAAGAACGTTTCGCCGATCAGCTATAGCTACGGGATCCACCGAGCGCAACGAAATCGCCGGACCCTTACCGGTCGACATCTTGCACACGATGCCAGGGGACGACCTCGACGCCGTGACGTGTTTCGGAGCGGTCGCCACCGTAGACGTTGCGCGATCGCACGTCCGTTCTCGGGAGCTCGTCTCGCGCCCGATTGCGAAAATGGATACATGCGCGAAGAAATCCCGCGCGATCGTCGCACTCGATTTCACTTCGACGGCCGTTACCTGGAGACCGTCCTCGACAATCAAGTCGATCTCGAGCCCGCGCGCCTCGCGAAGATGACGGAGATCGGCCGCCTTTCCGCGATGCAACCCCGCTTCATTATCTCGGACACCACCCAGCTTTCGAAGATCGCGCCGCGAAGCGGATGCAGCCGCAATTGCTCCGGTTCATGGACGCCCAGGAGGAGACATGCGAGGCCGGAATCGATCAGGTGCAGCTTCGGCGCCTTGACGGCGCGTTTTCGAAGATTCCGATGCCATGCGGGAAGGCACTGTTAATTCGCTCGTGACATCGTTGTGTCACAGCCGGATTGTTCAAAACGGTCCTGAACCCTGCCACGCTCGATCGGCGAGCACTCCATCACGCCGGCGCCGACCGCCGGAAACCATTCACCTCGTCTGGCATTCCTAACACCGAAGACGGCACATATTGCCAATTAATCCTTCACGATGCCAAAAAGGGCTGATGGACGTCACCATCGACAGTTTCGGTCGTATCGTTATTCCGAAGAAGATTCGCGACCGCCTGGGAATCCTGCCCGGGGCTACGCTCAGGCTTGACATCGTAGAAGGAGACGATCACGAACGCCTGGCCCTGGAGCCGTTGCGCAATGAGCCCGTGCTTCAACGCGAAGGGAATCTGCTCGTCCATACCGGTGAGATTGTCGGCAACGTGTCGGACGCGGTCCGCCAACAGCGGGACGAGCGCGTGCGAAAACTCAGCGGTCTGTAAATCGCCGCGTCCACATTCCAGACCGAGAAGCCATGCCTGGACCGGCGCCGCGCATCTTCTTTGACACCTCTGTACTGATACCGGCCCTTATAGCCAACCATCCACGACACGCAGAAGCGGCACGCCGGCTCGAGCGCGTACACGCCGGCGCAATCCAGCTCGTCATATCGACCCACACGATTGCCGAGCTGTATGCCACGTTGTCGGCACTGCCCGTGTCTCCGCGCATCAGTTCCGGTGAGGCCGTCCAGCTCATTCGAGAGAATGTCCTGAGCCGCGCAGAAATCGTCGCACTGGACGAAAGCGACTACGAGCAGGTCATCTCTCTTGCGGCCGAGATGGACGTGTCAGGCGGTGCCGTCTACGACGCCTTGCACGTCCATGCGGCTCGGAAGGCCGTAGCGGATCGTCTCTGGACCATGAACGAACGCGATTTCGTCCGAATCTGGCCGGATCACGGCGGTATCATCGAGGGTGTGTAGGCCTGCCGCCCGACACGACCAGTGATCCATCA
>CAZART010000237.1:0-3986 GCA_964487555.1 uncultured Rhodothermales bacterium | reverse complement strand
TTTGAGTCTGCTCGAACGCGGCACGAAAAATCCGGTCCTTCCGCTCATGGAAGGTGTCGAAGCTCGTCTCATAGGCTACGTACTGGAAGAGCAGCAGGCAGCAGGCCATTCCCAGGGTGAGCCCCGCCACGTTGAGCAGCGAATATCCCTTGTGCCGGAGCAGGCTGCGAAGGGTGACGGTGAAGTAGTTTTTGAGCATGGATTTTCGGGTCTTAGGATCACGGAGCGTCCGCGGTAAGAGAAAACCGAGAATCGAAAACACAATTCTCGTACCAGCTACTCAGGGTCGAGCGAAAGACGCATAGCTCCAGCACCGATCGTTCACAAATGGACGGAGCGCGTTCGCAGGTGGGCGGTCTTCTCTCGATTGCGGTTCCGTGCCGGCCGCGCTCGTGGTTTCCGTGCTCTCCTCGGGAAATCAGCCCGATTCCTTCTTCTTCCGGCCAAGCCTCGGGCTGTCGCCGTTTATGCCCGTTGGGCATATATCACGGCGGCCCTGTGCCATCGAGTCCTTTGCCGTGAAGTTTGGGCCAGATACGTCCCTCGTCGGCCGGACGCCAAGCCCCGGGGAGAACGGAGTTTACCTCACCGCCACGCGGCGGACGATGTCGATCATCATCTCCGCCCCCTTCCGGACGTTATTCACGGATATTCGCTCGTTGTTGCCATGGACGCCGCCCATGTCGGCGGCAGGGACGAGAAAGGGAGCGAAACCGTAGCTCACGACATTTCGCTCTCGGAAGAAATGGCTGTCGGTAAAACCGGATGAAACAGATGGCACGACGGTCGCTCCTTCGTAGTGTCCTTCCACCACCTCTTCGATGGTTCGGAAGAGCTCCGTGTCGGTCGATGACACGGCCGGACTGAAGACCATGATCGTCTCGATCTCGATGGACGCGTCGTTGATGATCGTGCGAAGCAGGTCGAGAAACGCGTCGGGGTCCTGGTCCGGAAGCAGACGGCAATCCAGCTGGGCAGAGGCTCGCGCCGGAACGACGTTGATCTTGTCACTGCCCTCGAGCATCGTGATGGAGCACGTGTTGCGGGTCAACGCGTGCAGGCCCGGATCTCGTATCTGGAGTTCGATCAGGGCATCTCGGCTTTCGACCGTCTCGCGCATGTTGCTGAGCCGCTCCCGCCACGGCGGCTCCGCGCTTGCGGAAATGGCCGTGAAATAGGTATCGACGGCCGGGATGATGCGCGGCTCGAAATCGTAGTGCTGGATGGCTGAGAGTCCCCGCAACAGACGGGTCACGGCAGAAGTCACGCGCGGCGTGGAGCCGTGGCCCGGCCTCCCGGTTGCCGTTAGCCTCAGCCACATCGGGATCTTCTCTGCCACGGCGACCCGGAAGACCGGACGGCTATCCTCCATGATCCCCATACCGAACTCGTTCAGTACGATGCCCACGCCGCCGGTGATGTCGGGACGATTCTCCAGAATCCAGCCGGCTCCGTAGAACCCGCCCGCCTCTTCGTCCGCCGTGGCCAGGAACACCACATCACGCCGGAGCGGGACATTCATCCGGCGCGAAGATTAATACCCCAACCCGGCTTTTCAGGAGCGTACCAGCGGCCGCCACGGAACATATAGTCGGACGCATCGAGGACGAAGTTCCGGAATCGGTCATCCTCGGCAAACGTGATGCTCGGGTGAACCTTTGCGGCGTGAATGCTCATGATCTTACCCATCTCACTCTGCCAGTGTGTGGTACGAGTGAAGCACCATACTATTCAGCGAGTGCAGCACCGCGCAGGATGTTTGTCAGCCCCATCGTCCGCAAGTCTGGCTGAACGACATCGTAGATTCCTGCCTCAAGGAACGGCCGGAATAACTCGAAATCCTGGACGCCCTCGCCTTCCGCTATACTGATGGTGATCCCACGGTCGGGCATGGTCTCGAGCAAGCGCTCGATGTCGCGTTCGACGCCGGCCTCTCCTTTCATCCACTGGCCCGGCCTGCCGACTTTCTGCTTGATCGCCAGGTATCCGTCTTCCTTGATGCGCCGGACAAACTGGCCCTGCGAATGAGCCGCGCGGAACATTCCCCTGCCGGTAGAGTGGCGGAAAGCAGGTACGAAGATTTCGGACCCGGATCGCCTCCCGATAAAATTCCGGACATGCATCGCCTTCCGTCTATTATACCGGCTGTCTCGCTCGCGCTTTCACTTCTGCTGACCGGCTGCAGTTCGGCGGAGCGTTCGCGGGACCGATCGGACGATTCGCGTGGAGGCAACGTGATCCGTATGGATGACGTCGAGGCGCTCGGGTATCCATCTATCGAGGAACTGCTGATCGCACGCGTGCCCGGTGTTCGCCGGGCGCCGGGCGGAAAAGGCATAATCATCCGGGGTACCCGCACCATTCGCGGTAGCAACGCACCCCTTTACGTTGTCGATGGCGTACCCTCGTCCGCCACGCCGATGCTCAGTCTCCAGGACATCCACGAGATCGAGGTGTTGAAAAGCCCGACCGAGGTCGCCAAGTTCGGATCGCGAGGCATGCACGGGGTCGTCCTTATCCGCACGAAAGAGCCCGGGCAATAAGGTCGGCGTTTGCCGGGCGCGCTTCCGATAGCGGTGCCCGACAACAAAAGAACCGAAGTGCGCAGCCGGAGAGGTGGAGCTTCCTCTGGAACCTCTACGCCCTACCAGTCCACGACGGATCCGTCGAATGCATCATACGTTTCCGGATTCCGCCAATCGTGCCCGATCTTGTCCGCGAGCGCCTCTTCGTCCAGTTCCACACCGAGGCCCGGCCCCGTAGGCAGCGCGACGTGTCCGTTCTCGATCCTGAAGGGCTCCTTGAGGTATCCTTCGCCCAACGACACCTGCTCCTGGCAGAGGAAATTGGGAATCGAGGCCGCCAGCTGCAGACCGGCCGCCAGTGAGATCGGCCCCATGGGGTTATGCGGGGCAATCGCGGCGTAATACGCCTCGGCCATGCCGGCGATGAGCCGGGCTTCCGTGATCCCTCCGGCGTGACAGAGGTCGGGCTGTAGAATGCTCGCGGCGCCCTTCTCCAGGAGTTCGCGGAATCCCCATTTGGTGAAAATGCGCTCACCTGTGGCAATCGGCAGGTGGGTCCCGCGTGCGATGTCGGCCATCACGTCGACGTTTTCCGGAGGCGCGGGCTCCTCGATGAAAAAGGGCTGATAGGGCTCGAGCTCTTTGATGAGGATCTTCGCGGTCTGCGGGGGTATCGCGCCGTGAAAATCGATTCCGACGTCGTTTTCAGGCCCGACGATTTCACGAAGGCCCGCAAACCCGGCGACGGCCTGGTCGATGAAGGCTTTGCTTTCGACGATGCGAGAAGGCCGCTCTTTCGTCACGCCGGTCTTGAACGTCGTAAAGCCCCGCTCTACCGCCCCACGGATCGCGTCCGGCGTCCTTGCATGCGCGTAGACGCGGATCCGGTCACGGGTCGGTCCGCCGAGCAGTTCGTATACCGGGATCCCGAGTGCCTTGCCCTTGATGTCCCACAGCGCCTGGTCGATTCCGCTCAGCGCGCTGGTAAGAATCGGGCCGCCTTTATAGAACGCATGCCGATAGATCGCCTGCCAGTGATGAACGACGTGGCGAGGATCCTTGCCGACGAGGTAAGGCGCGATCTCCTCAATCGCCGTCGCGACGGTACGGGCGCGGCCTTCAAGAAGCGGCTCTCCCAGGCCTACGATGCCGGCGTCCGTGTGAACCTTCAAGAAGATCCACCGAGGCTGGACCAGAAAGGTCTCGAGACGGGTGATCCGCAGGGTTTCACTCGGGAGTCCGCTTCGCGGTGGATCTGGAATCCCGGAGAGGACGGCCGGCAGGGCTGCGGCGCCTTTCAGGAAGGTGCGACGTGTGGCCATAATATAGAATCAATGGTTCGGCCTCAATATAGGCGATTCAGCTTGATCGTTCGCCGGAGGTGTCGTGGGCGTGCGTGGCTAAGAGAATGTCTGTGTCATGGACGCGAGAGACGAGCAAGTACGACCAATACTGCGCGAT
>CAZART010000236.1:0-3998 GCA_964487555.1 uncultured Rhodothermales bacterium | reverse complement strand
GGTTCTTGTGCGTTTCAGAAGGCGGAATCCCCGGCGTTTCGGGAGCCGTAACCTTCGGCGTTTTGCTGAGGTCGATGGAAGGACGAGCTTTCGAAGGAAGCTTCTCGAGCGAATCCTTGCGCCCGGACGGCGTTATTTTGTCGGTTGAAAGGATGCCGCCTTGAGGCCTCGCGGTGGGACGCTCCGGATAACGCTGCACGCGCGGCTCGTGGAGGACAGGCGGCAATTTCGACGCGTCGGTCCGTGGCAACGGGCGCTCGACCGGTTTATCGACCTGCTCGGCCCGCTGCTCAGCCGGAGGCGGCTGTGTTTCGTGTTGCTCCTCCGGAAATCCGAGTGCGCGTCGGATCTCCCGAAGAGCATCATCTAGCTCCGTCTCCTCTCCAGGCGGCGCGGAGACGGGCTGAGGCGGCTGCTCGGCCGGCCGTCTATTCGGATGTCGCTGCTGCTTCTTCCTGGCTCCAAATACCTGGAAGACGAGATAGAGGATCAACAGGACGACCCAGAAGAGTTCACCGCCGAAATCCATGGCCTCTCAGATCTACGAATGGGTACGTTTGCGACCGGGTACAACAGTAATGAGGGGCTATCTAACGAGCACCATTTGATGGTTGGCGATGCCGTTAGGAGTTTCCACTCTGGCAAAATACACGCCCGCAGGCCAATTTCCACCATCGAGTAGAATGCGGTGCCGTCCGGCAGGAAGCATGCCGTCGTGCACTTCTACGATCCTCCTTCCGCGTACGTCGTACACGCTGATACGGACCTGCTGCGTTTTGGGCAGGTCCACTTCGATCGTCGTCTGATCTCGAAACGGATTCGGATAGTTTGAAAGCACGGCGTACGAATTCGGTGACGGAAGATTGACGTCCGTGCGTGCAACCTCATAGGTTTCATCGTCCGTGGCAAAGAGCAGACGATAGACGTACCGTCCGGAAATGGAGTACGGATCTGTAATTTCATAATCGGACCCGCTGCCGCCAGAAACTTCGCCCACGGCAATGAACTCGTCATCGTCGGAGCCCTTGGAGAGAGGCGCACCGGAGGGCGCTCGCTCGACGATGAACGTGCCGGACGTACGTTCGAATAGCGTACTCCATGAAAGCGTAACGCCGTCAAGGGATACGTCGCTGGACAGATGCGCCACCGAGACCGGGGCTCCGTCGTCCACAGCGCCGGAGACAACCAGTGAGAACGACTGAGGGAATCCGCCAAAAAGCCCGCCTTTGTGCGTGACCGTCAGCATGTACGCTCCCGTATCGGCCGCCGCTATGAAGATCTGCTCGACGGGATCGAGCCGATTATCCCCGGGAAAAGCAGCCGACTCCGGACGCGAAGGATCGAGCACGAAGGGGCGATGGATTTCGCCGGTGGTCTGATTCACGAGCCGCAGGTCGAGATCGTTCCTGAGATGAGGCGTAGGATTGTCTAGCGCCTGCGCGCCGGCTGCCGGAAGCCGAGAACTCGGATGGTCCGTCCAGCTGACCGTCACTCGAAGCGGACCAGGGCTTTCTACGAAGACACGCCGTCCGAATTCATCACCATCCACGAGCTGATCCTCATAGATGCCGATGGGGTTGAAAGCCGATGCTGAAATCTGCTGGGATGCAGCCTCGGTGTTTAAGAGGCCCCAGCCGGTCGCGTAATCAGGGCCGGGGCGGCCGAGATCGGTGGCGGTGTGCAGGAGGAGACCTTTGAGCGTTGCCGATCGCATAAAGGTGCCGAACGTTTCGTCATATTGCTGTTGCAGGAGGAGGAGCGACCCGGTCACATTCGGGGCGGCCATCGACGTTCCGCTCGAGCGCGAGTACGGCGAATCACCGTCCGACGATAACGAGTAGATATTTTCGCCGACGCCGACGAGATCCGGTTTGATACGGCCGTCGTCGGTCGGGCCGAAGCTGCTGAACCCGCTTGTACGAATGCTGTTGGTGCGCGCGGAGAACGCGGAAGATCCGATCGTGAGGACGTTCTTCGCGACGCTGCCGCCTGTGACCGTATCGAAACCTTCTGTTCCCCCGTCGGCCGGAATGGAGCGAGTGGACACGTCGTAATCCTGATATTTGCCACTCTGATTGAGTGCACGGAAGGTGCCGCTTGAGGGTCCCCGGTCGTAACGGTCGTTTCCAGCAGCCACAACGGGGAGGTAATATGGATGCGAATAGGTGATGCGGTCGTACTGGACGGCCCGAACGCCATACCAGCCGAAGGCAAAGTCTTCGCTGTCGGACACTCTCGGGTCGCCGAGCCAGTACCACTGGTCCTCACCAGTGCCTTCTACGTCTCCGTAGTGCCAACCGGCGATCGTCGTATACGAGTGATTCGACAGAACGAGGCCTTCTGCGGCCTCATTCGACATTTCCGTGGCGTCGTTTTTCCAGTCGTAGGACGTCAACAGGGCCTCGTAGGCCATGCCACGGGCGCGTTCGTCGATACCGGAGGCCACAAGCGTGCCGGCAACATGCGTGGCGTGATTAGAGGCGTCCGCCTCATCGCCGAACGAAACGCGATTCGAGAACTCAACGTGATCGGCCAGAGCATGCCCTTCGTCCCAAATTCCAAGGATGAGGCCGGCTCCTGTGAGGTCGAGGCCCAATCGTCCGCCGGGATAAAGATGGGACGTGCCGGTGACCGCCGCCGCCGAACGATTGGCTACGGTGAGATAGATGGGGCGCCCCTCGTCGATCGCCACGAGTTCGATGACGCGTCCGTCTGTCTGGCGAATGCGGGTGGGCAACCCACGCTCTTGTGCCCATTCGCGCGCTGAATCCGACGTCGTCCGTTCGGTTTGACGCACGTCCTGGAGCAGTCTTCGGGCATTCTCCTGTCGATCCTGTGCACGAGCCGGTGCGGCTGTGTAGGCGAAAGTGGACAGTAGGAGAAGGGTTAGAACGACGCGCATTGACGTGTGGGCGTGTGGACGTATTAATGTATTGAGGTTCCTTCGAGTCGAGGGCGGGCCGGTGTAGTACGCCAGAGTCGCATCAGAAGTCAGCTAGTCCCCATTGGATTTCTCGTAAGAGCGTTTCTATGGCAGTTGTCTATAGCAAATACGACACCAAAAGGTCGGTTCCGAGCGTCGCTAACGTCGTCGGTCTATGCGTCGGAAAGATCGGGCCGGGGTCGCGATCGCTGCAGCTCTTCGATCACGCGGCGATTGGCGCGTGGGAAGGCGTACTCGCCTAAAGCCGCCGTATCCACAAATGCAAAGGGCTCCCCGGTAGACGTGTTTGGCTCGCCTCCGGTAACGGTGCACCGAAAGGCGTACAGCGTGATTCGAAAATGGCTGTAAGCATGCGACAGGCGATGGAAGATGCCGTCGACGTTGACGTCGATTCCCAGCTCTTCACGCAGTTCTCGGATACAAGCCTCTTCCAGCGTCTCGCTGCCCTCGCGTTTTCCGCCGGGGAATTCCCACAGTCCTCCGAGCATCGCATCGTTCGGTCGCCGCTGGATGAGCACGCGTCCGTTCTCGTCAAAAATCAACGCCACCACGACGTCGCGGTGAGGTATTTCGTTCGGTGATGCGCTCACGGGAAAGGCTTCAGGATCGTTGACGTGATGTGCTTCGCAAACGGTCGACACGGGGCATTGCAGGCAGTCAGGTGAGCGCGGCGTGCAGACGCGCGCACCGAGCTCCATCAGCCCCTGGTTGAAATCGCCCGGGTTTTCGGGATCGACAAGTACGTCGGCCGCGTTCTGCAGCGCCCGCCGGGTGGCGGTTTTCTTAACGTCCGCGTCGACCGCAAACACGCGCGAGAGCACGCGGATGACGTTGCCGTCGAGCACCGCGTGCGGACGACCGTAGGCAATCGACAATACCGCCGCCGCCGTGTACGGTCCTACCCCCGGCAGCGACCGGATGTCGTCCGCCGTATCGGGCACGGAGCCACCAAAATCATCGACCACTTTCTTTGCGGCTCGATGCAGGTTGCGCGCCCGCGAGTAGTAGCCGAGACCCTCCCAGCAGAGGAGAACGTCGTCGAGCGGCGCGTCCG
>CAZART010000235.1:0-4049 GCA_964487555.1 uncultured Rhodothermales bacterium | reverse complement strand
CGCCGGATAGAGCTGCTTGTAGTAATTGCCGCGCTCATACGGTCCGTAGAGCGCCGTCTCGTCTTCATCATCCACGATGCCGGGCCACGCGGCGAAGATCTTCACCAGGTCCACGCCGAGATCGCTCGCCAGCTTCAGAACTTCGCGCATCATCGCGAGATTGTTTTCGCGCTCTTCCATGAAGCGGCTCGCGAAATTGGACGTGCTTTCGATGGCGCACAGCTCAATGCCCTCGTCAGCGGCGATCTGGCGGATGTACCGTCGATCGCCCGCGCCCAGATCGATCGGCGAGGCGACGGGACGCTTCGTTTCGATGGCGAGCCCCTCGAATCCGAGCTGCTTCGCCTTGTAAATTTGCTGCTCGAGCGAGAGCGCCTCTCCGTCGTAGAAAAGGCCGGCATACGAAACGGTAAGAAGTGCGAATTTCATCGTCGGCCTCGAATAGTTGGATGCTTGATGGTAGGCAATAGGACGCTAGGAATCGTGCCGCGCACCGTCTACGATCGGACCTCGGAGCAGCGGAGAGGTTTCGCAGCTGCGGAGTTGCCCCGCGCCGGAAGAAATCCTACTCTACTCGAGATCCGTCGTAAAGAACCACCCTGTGAAAGAGCGGTTGTCGATTTCAGGCTCCGCCCACCGACTATTGGTTAGACGATAGGATAATCGCCCCATTCAATTTGAACCCGAACGAATCCATGTTCGAACATAACCGAGCCTTCAGCAGCTTCTCCGTCGACGATCTTCAGCGAGCCAGGGAATTCTATGGCGACAAGCTGGGCCTGAACGTATCTGACGATGGAATGGGCCTGGAACTCCACCTCGCTACCGGCGGCCGCGTCTTTATCTATCCGAAATCCGACCATTCGCCCGCATCGTTCACCATCCTGAATTTTCCCGTAGATGACGTTGAGCAAGCGGTCGATGAGCTCACCGACGCGGGGGTGCGTTTCGAGATCTACGACGAAGGCCGAATCAAGACCGATGCGAGAGGAATTGTAGCCGCCCACGGCCGGAAAATAGCCTGGTTCAAAGATCCGGCGGGAAATATTCTGTCGATCATCGAGGAAACGTGATGGGCGTCCGATCCACCGATCCTCTGGAAGAAATCAAACAGGCCTTTCGAGCCGACGATTGGGAAACGGTCGGCCGCCTTCTTGAGCGCCATCCCGAGATCAAGAAGATGATCGACGCACCCGTAGGGCCGTTCGATTCGCCCGCGATCGTCGGCGTACGCAGCCGGCAGATGCTGGACGTCCTGCTTGAAGCCGGCGCCGATTTGAATGCGAAGAGCCGCTGGTGGGCCGGTGGATTCGGACTGCTTCACGGCGCTCCACCCGAGGTGGCCGCGTATGCGGCTGAGCGAGGTGCGGTCGTCGACATACATGCGGCCGCCCGCCTCGGATTGATGGAGAGACTGCAAGCGTGCGTGTCGGCGGATCCGGACGCGGTCCATGCGCGCGGCGGCGACGGACAGACGCCGCTCCACTTCGCCGGCAGTATTGAGGTCGCCGCTTTCTTGATCGACCATGGAGCCGACATCGATGCGCGGGACATCGACCACGAGTCAACCCCGGCCCAGCACATGATCGATGACCGGCAACCGATCGTTCGGTATCTGATCGCCCGTGGCTGCGCCACGGATATTCTAATGGCGTCCGCCCTCGGTGACGTGGATCTCCTCCGAAGCAAACTCGACGCCGACCCGGGCTCTGTTCGCACCTGCGTGAGCGACGAGTTCTTTCCGATGACCAACGAACGAGCCGGTGGAACGATCTATCAGTGGACGCTCGGCTTCTACATGTCGGCACATCGCGTGGCCCGGAAGTTTGGCCACGATGAGGTTCTGCAGCTCCTGCTCGATCGAAGCCCCGGCGCGGTCAGGCTGATCGATGCCTGCTGGGCGAACGACGAGGAGACCGTCGAGACGCTCATAGCGGAGCAACCCGACGTCGCCGCGACATTCACCGATTCCGACCGGCGCCAGGTGGCCCACGCCGCCCGAAACAACGAGACGCCGGCCGTTCGCCTCATGCTGGAAAGCGGCCTGCCTGTGGATGCGCGGGGACAACACCACGGCACGCCGCTCCATTGGGCCGCGTTTCACGGCAATCGCGAGATGGCCGAAGTTGTGCTGCGGTTTCGTCCGCCTCTTGAGGCTTCCGACGCCGATTTTGGCGCAACACCGCTTGGATGGGCTCTTTACGGCTCCGTACACGGCTGGCATAGCGCAACCGGCGACTACGCCGGAGTGGTCGAGGCGCTGCTCCAGGCGGGTGCCGTGCGGCCTCCCACCATCGAGGGCGCTCCGGCTGTTCAAGAGGTTCTTCGCCGCTCGGAAGAGGACTGAGGGCCGGACAACGGCAGATATCGATTGATAGTGCGCGTTGTACTAGATTCAGGGTTGTTGAACCGGCGGTGCCGGAGATCCCCGCAGCACGCGTTCCAGCCACACGCAGAGAGGACATCATGATCAAGAAAATCGCACTCGGCATCGCACTGCTTCTCGCTGCTATTATTCTCGGCATTCTCGCCGTCGCCGCTACGAAGCCCGACACCTTCCAGGTCGAACGCACGGCTACCGTCGATGCGCCGGCCGAGGCCGTCTTTCCGCTGATCAACGATTTTCACCGGTGGGATTCCTGGTCCCCCTGGGAGAAACTCGACCCGAATATGGCGAGAACCCACAGTGGTGCTGAAAGCGGCGTAGGTGCCGTTTACGAGTGGGAGGGAAACAGCGACGTCGGCGCGGGACGCATGGAAATCACAGAGTCGGAAGCGCCTTCGAAGGTCACCATCCAGCTCGATTTCACGGAGCCGTTCGAATCGAGCAACATCACCCGGTTCACGCTCGAACCTGAAGGTGAAACGACGAAGGTCACGTGGGCGATGCATGGCCCCAATCAGTTCATGGGAAAGGTGATGAGCGTCTTCGTCAGCATGGACGCCATGGTAGGCAAAGACTTCGAGGAAGGACTCGCCAACCTGACCGCCGCAGCAGAAAAATAGCCCGGTGGCACGCGTCTCACCGCTCAAAACGATCGTCCGTTCGGAAGTACGTTCTTCATGACTCAGATCTAGGAAGCCACGGCGCCGGCTGTAAAAGTGAATCTTAGGAGGCGCCTGGCGGAACGGGAGTTCGCAAGCGCGGATGCGGATTCCGCAAGCGCGGACACGATTGCGCAGGCGCGGACATCGATTCCGCAGGAGTGGACGCGGATTCCGCAAGCGCGGACACGGATTTCCGCAGGCCCAGACACGAGTTCAGGAGATGTCGACGTTGATGCGAGCTTGCAAATGTCGACCGATTGCCTTACTGGTTGATTAGCCAAACGAAGACTTGTTCAAGAGGCAGCCCCATGGCCGATCCAGACACGATCCGAAACGCCTTCCGGCGGAATGCTCGAGCTATCGAGCTGCGGCCTTCCGTGGGAAAGTACACGGCGGTTACCAAAATTCGCGTGCGCGACGGCACGACGTGCGACGTCGAGCACGGCGACTGGAAATTCACCGCCGACGTGGGCCGGTCATCCGGCGGCAACGATGCCGGCCCCGGCCCCGGCATTCTGGAACGCGCTGCACTCGGCAGCTGCCTGGCGATCGGTTATGCCACCTGGGCTGCTCACCTCGGCGTGCCAATCGAGCATCTGGAAGTGGAGATCGAAAGCGACGTAGACGCACGCGGGATGTACGGCATCGCGGATCGACCACCCGGCTTCACCGCGCTGCGATACAGGGTCATCATCCACAGCCCCGCTCCGGAAGACGACATCCGACGCGTCCTTGATGAGGCCGACGCGCACAGTCCGGTGCTCGACGACTTCCGCCGGCCGCTCCGCATCGATCGCGAAGTGCAGATCCTGACCTCCACGCCGGCAAAATCATGATGCCCGAATCAGGACGAAATCATGACGCACGAATCAGGACGAAATCATGACAGCCGAATTACAACGAAGTCATGGTGCCCGAATTACGACAAAATCATGACGCCCGAATTACAACAGAATCATGACGCCCGAATTACAACGAAGAGTCCAGCGATACGGATGGGA
>CAZART010000234.1:2337-4067 GCA_964487555.1 uncultured Rhodothermales bacterium | reverse complement strand
GCTCCGCCGTACAAGCGACCGCTCCGGCGTACGAGCGGCCGTTCGGGCGTACAAGCGACTATTCCGCCGCACATGCCACAAGCGGCCCGTCCGGACGATGCAAAAACCCGGTACGAGACGTGATGGTCCCGCCCGGGTTTTCTCTCCGATTCGTATTGAAACCTACGTGAGCCTACGCAAATGCCCCAGCTCGCGGCTTCTCCTACATTCCGCCGCCGCCGTCCATCTGGATGACGCCGCAAGCCACGCGGGGTCCGGAGTCACCGCTCGGCTGCGTACTGAGATCGTCTTCACCGGCGTGCACCACGAGGGCGCGGCCGACAACGGAGTTGGGACCGCTCAGCGCGACCAGCTCGTCCACGCGGCTGTACTGCGCCGTGCTATCGTCATCCGCCTCGATATTTCCAAGATCGCCGACGTGGCGCTCCTGATCCTCGGGTGCGCCGTGCTCGCTGCCTGCCGGATCGAAGTGATCCCCGGCTGAACTGGCGTCGGGCGCGCTGCAGTCACCGATTTCATGCACGTGAATACCGTGTACTCCGGGAGCGAGACCGGAGAGCGTCGCCTCAATCCGCACGGAGCCGTTCTCGGATGTAAATGTCGCGGTGCCCACTGCGGTGTTGCCGTCCGTCGGTCGGAGTTCCACGACGGCCCGATCCTGCGTTCCTGCCGTGCCGAGAGCGTCGATCGTATCCGTCAGTGCCGTATCCGCGTCGACGTCCGCACCGTCGTCGCCGCCGGCGCAGCCCATCATCACTGCGGAGCCTGCCAGGAGCAGCACAAGCGCAGCACGCATCAGGGGTGAAATCATATCAGTTGGTTTCGCCTTCTTAATGATAACCTATATGAATGCCCTTATTTGCTCCACTATACGTGTATGTTTCCTTGAGACGTGTTCGTAGAGAGATTGTTAAAACTTGACTGGTTTTGCTCCGGGGGAATCCGTTGATTCCGCACCGTGCGGTGACGTAGGAGGGACCGGCGCGCGCGAAGTTTCCACCGGTGGAATACGCGTGCTCCGGCGTCGCTATGATCCGCCCGAACCTTGCCCACAGCGATTTTCCACGCAATTCGTGCCCGAGCCTGTGTTTTCGTCCGTACGACTCGTCGTCAATGATCTGGGGATGCGATTCGGCCGGCGCGTGCTGTTTCGCGCCCTCTCGACGGACGTCGGCGGCGGCGACAGCATGGCCGTCACGGGTCCGAACGGATCCGGAAAATCGACGCTGCTGCGCCTTTTTGCCGGCGTGCTCACCCCATCGAAAGGGGGCGTCGAGCTGTATGTGGATGGAGAACGAACGGCGCCGGAGCGGCACCCGCTTCGCGCGGGCCTCGTAGCACCGTACCTGAACGTTTACGACGGATTTTCCCCCCGAGAAAACCTCCGATTTATCGCGAGCGCCCGCCGCCTCCCCGAGGCGCAGCGACGGATCGACGACATGCTCGACGTCGTCGAATTGACCGATCGTTCCGACGATCTCGTCGCCACGTTCTCATCCGGCATGAAGCAGCGCGTCAAATTCGCAGCCGCCCTGCTGGCGAGTCCGCCCGTTCTGCTGCTCGACGAGCCCCGCGTAAACCTCGACGCCGCCGGCCTCGACATGGTCGTCCGCGTGATCGCCCGCCAGCGCGAAAAGGGCGGCATCGTGATCGTCGCCACGAACGATCCGGCCGAAGCCTCCCTCCACGACCGTCAGATTCGCATCGAAGACCACCGCTAGCGCCGCCAC
>CAZART010000234.1:0-2237 GCA_964487555.1 uncultured Rhodothermales bacterium | reverse complement strand
CCTGAAGGCTGCGGCACGCCCCCTGACGGCTGCGGCTGCTTTGCGCCCATCTGCAGCGTGCCCTTCGCCGGCCCCTTTCCGCCCGCGGGAAGCGCGTCCTGCTGCCTCCGCGTTATGCTCCCGGAAGACACGCCCCGCACGGCGAAAGCGACGCTTTACTCGCGTACCGAACGTCGCAACGCGGCCGAGCATGTTAAAATTACGTGGACCGAGCTTCATGGCGCCCTCCGCCTTCATAAATGCCGGGTTTGTCGTATACTAGACCCGAAAGATCATTTCGGATAACCCGTAGACTGTTCTTTTATGGGGAAAATGCGGCGGGGGATGATCGTCAAGAACACAAACGATCGTCCCGTTGAGATAGAAATGGCGACCCGTCGACTTGTCGTCCGGCCGGGCGAAGAGAAGATGATCACCTCCGAAGAAGTGCGCGATACCACGCTTCGCCAGAAGCTACAGGTGCGTGCCATCTCTATCGTTCGTCCCGCTACCGAAGAGGAAGAAGCCGCGCTGCGGGAGTCGCTTGAGGAAGGAGAGGAGCAGTAGCCATTCGATGAACGTCCTAGCCCTCGAGCCGTGGTACGGAGGATCCCATCGCAACTTCCTCGACGGCCTCATCGCTCACAGCCGTCACGACATCCGTCCGCAGACCATGGCCGCTCGCTTCTGGAAGTGGCGGATGCACGGCGGTGCCGTCACCATGGCCCGCAAAGCCGTCCAGGCCCTCGACGAAGGCTTTGAGCCGGACGTCGTCTTCGCCACCGACATGGTCAACGTGCCCGCTTTTCTCGCGCTGGCACGCCCCCGCTTCGGCGACATTCCCGTGGTCCTGTTTCTCCACGAGAATCAGCTGACGTATCCGCTGCCGAACGACGTGCAGCGCGACAAGACCTACGGATACATCAATTATCTTTCGTGCCTCGCCGCCGACTCCATCGTCTTCAACTCCCAGTTTCATCTGGATGAGTTCATGGAGGCCTTGCCGGCCCTCCTGCGGACGTTTCCCGACTACACGCACCTCAACACCGTCCGGGAGATCCGGAAGAAATGCTCGGTCCTCCATCTCGGAATGGATCTCGAAAGCCATGATGCCTTCAAGGATGAATACCCGCAGCCGGAGTGGGGTCCGTCGACGCGCTCGCCGATCGTCCTCTGGAATCAGCGGTGGGAGTACGACAAGAATCCGGAGGCTTTCTTCCGCGTGATGAACCGCCTCGACGACAGCGGCCACCGTTTCCGACTCATTCTTGCCGGCGAGCATTTTGAAGAACAGCCCTACGAATTCGAGCGCGCCTTCGAACGCTATGCCGAGCGAATCCTACATTACGGCTACGCCGAAGATTTCGAGGAATACAGCCGCCTTCTCCACCGCTCTCACCTCGTCGTCTCGACGTCGATTCACGAATTCTTCGGCGTCGCCATCATGGAAGCCATCTACTGCGGCTGCCATCCACTCCTGCCGAACCGGCTAAGCTACCCCGAGCTGATCCCCCAGTCGCTGCACCGCCCGCTCCTGCACGCCCCCGTCCTGTACAAAGACGAAGACGATCTCTTCGGAATCCTGACCCGCGTGATGAAAGGCGATGAGCGCCCCTTGCCCGTCTCCACCCTCCGCCAGATCCCCGAGCGCCTCAACTGGCGCACGCAGATCTCCGCCTACGACGACCTCCTCGAGGAAGCCGCATCCATTCGCTCCACGGCCGTCGCCACATAGCCGGCATCCCAGACTTAGGCGCGGAGGCAATTTTAGGCACGGGGGCAATTTTAGGCTCGGGCGCAATTTGGCGCAGGCGAATAATTTGGCTCGGGCGCACAATTTGGCTCGGGCGCACAACTTGGCGCAGGCCCACCATTTGGCGCGGGCGCACATTCGCGCGGGCGCAAAAAAAGGCGCCGGCCGCCTTCCGACGACCGGCGCTGCTGACAGCGCTTAAAAGGTTTGCGCCCTGACCCACGGTGGGGTTCAGGGCGCAATCCTCCATCCCTCATCACACGTTTCTTAGATTCCAACCCAGAAACGCTGTTCCAGCCCCGAAACGCAGATGGTTTCCATTTCCATCAGTGTTACACATGTCTCAGATTGGTCAAGTGGCGAGGACGGTTCAGCCGCCGCCGCCTCGGGCGCAATGACTTCGCCGCCGACGTTGGAGATCCCGTAGAAGTTCGGCCGGATCTCGACGAGAATGTCGGTGTCGAGGGGTGAATCGCGGCTCGGGGCGGACGAGGATTCCGCAAGG
>CAZART010000233.1:0-4087 GCA_964487555.1 uncultured Rhodothermales bacterium | reverse complement strand
CCTTCGAAGCCGAAGATCACATCATCTGCGAGTCGGTCTCACCATTCTTGCGATTGCATTGGTTAGCTAATGTAAACGATGATGCTTCTGGGCCGGCTCAAGCGACTGCAACAGACGCCGCCACACCGGCTTGCCACGAACCAGGTCGGCGTCTACATTGCCTGCGTAATCGTCGTGCCGGCGGCGCCGCTGAGTCACGATCCGTTATGCGGTCCCAAGTAACGTTACGGAATCAATTCCCTGCTCTATCAAACATATGAGGGGATGCAATGAAAGACTCGCAGGTTACGGTGGGCGACGGGCGCGAGTTGGCCTTCACTGATATCGGCGACCCGGATGGCGCTTGCGTCTTCTTCTTCCACGGAGCGCCGATGAGTCGTCTGCACCTCGTTCGTCTGGAACACCAGTTCGCTGACCAGGGGCTCCGGGTAGTCGCGCCTGATCGACCCAGCTACGGGAGGTCATCGCCGCAGCCGGGCCGCTTGATGGCGGATTGGCCTCACGACGTTGCCGCGCTCGCGGACGCACTCGGGATCGACCGCTTCCTCGTATCGGCCCACTCGTCGGGCGGCCCCTACGCGGTGGCTTGCGCAGCCCTGCTGCCTGAGCGTGTATTAGCGGGTACCGTCGTTGCCGGCGTGACAGACATGGCCTGGCCGGGTGCATGGGACGACTACGTCGAGGACGAAATCCAGATCATGAGTAAGTCCGACGAGAAGGCGGCCATCGCCTGGTGCACCGAGCGGTATGGCCCAGATGGACGTGGCTTTTTCGAGGCAGAGCCATTCGAGTTTTCAGAGCCCGACCTTGCTGTTCTCGACGACGAAATGTTTGAGAAAGCGCTGCTAGAAGCCTTTCGACAGGGTGTGACGGGGTATGCTCAGGACGTGTACGTCCAGGGCCGTCCCTGGCCGTTCGATCCGAGTCGCATCTCCGCCCCCATGGAGGTTGTGCATGGCGAACTGGATACCCTTCTGCCCATCGCGCATAGCCGGCATACAGCGGAGGTGATCCCAGGCGCCAGATTCCGAATGCTGCCGGGACACGGTCACCTCTCGATCCTCTCCGAGCTACCAATGATCGTTTCGGCACTCAGCGTCGCCGGAGATGCTCATGATTAAGCCAGGAGGCCGTAATCCCACTGCTGCACGCCGACGCAGGGCCGCACCATCTTGCTTCGTCCAACAACCGGCTGATTCCGAGATACTTGTGGCCTACCGAACGTATCTACAGGCCCCTATGAAATCCTTTATTTGTCACGTCGTGCTGGCGTTGATTGTGATCGGAACATCCGGCTGTACGGCACCTGAGCAATCGACGTTGAGGAGGGCGGAATCTGCAGGTGCCTTCGACTATCGAGTCCCTGAACAGATCAGCGATGGGTGGCGGACGGCGTCGCTCGCCGATCAGGATATCGACTCCGGCCCCATCTTTGATATGTTGGAACGAATCCGGGCGGGGGAATACACGGGCATTAGTAGTATACTCCTCGCCCGAGGCGGAACTCTGGTGCTCGAGCAATACTTCGGCGGGTTCGGCCGTGATAGTCTCCACTCCACACGATCGGCGGCGAAAGCCATAACGTCGGCGCTCGTCGGCATTGCCATCGACCGCGGCTTCATCGAGTCGGTTGACGTCCCGCTCCTTCCTTACTTCCCGGAGTACGAGGGAGAGATCGAGAACTGGGATGAGCGAAAGCGCGACATCACGCTCGCTCATATCCTCACCATGACGTCCGGCGTCCGAGGCAACGAGGACGCGATGTATCCTACCAACGACTGGATCAAGTTTTATCTTGATCAGCCCCTGGCCGCCACGCCCGGCGAGGTATTCTCCTATGCCACCAGTGGGGTCGTAACTCTGGGAAATGTCATCACGCGCGCATCTGGCCTGCGTATCCCTGCATTTGCCGACCGCTATCTCTTCGGCCCGCTCGGAATCATTGCGTACCGGTGGCCCATCACGAACTCACGGGGAAGCCAAGGCCTTGCAATGACAGGCGGCGGGCTGAATCTGCGACCGCGGGACATGCTGAAGTTCGGACAGCTCTACTTGAACGGCGGCGTTTGGGAAGGGGAGCGGCTAATCTCGGAATCGTGGATTCAGGAATCGACGCGAAAGCACGCGACGAGTGACCTCTATGGCGAGGACTTCGGGTACCTCTGGAGGATGATCGATCGCACGGTGAAGGGGCGACATGTCCGCTCGCTTGAAGCGTGGGGAAACGGCGGTCAGTTCATAATGGTGTTTCCGTCGCTCGATCTAGTCGCCGTATTTACGGGCGAGAACTACGGACTCTTCCCAGAAATGGAGCAGCCGTTCGAGATAATCGATCAGTACATCCTTCCGGCGATGATGTAAGGTTGACCCGGCCGGCCACATAACGTGCTCATCGCAGAGATCCGCGAGCCAGTACCAGGCGAACATGCATTCACCGCCGCCGCCGAGTCCGTCACGGAACGGAGCGAAGGCGCGCATGAAATCAGCGCGTCGGGACGGAACGTTTTTGTGCAGAATGACCTCGCCGTGCGCGAACTGCATCCTCACTCGATACGATACTTTGAGAAGGGCTCGCGCCTCGCCGCGAAATTTGCTGCGATTGCGGGCCCATGGAAGTACGATATTGGCAACTGCGCCGTCACGCGCCTACCAACGTGATGTCAACCAGGACTCGAACCATGAGTGAACCCTTTGTCCCACGCGTCGGCGGAATCCTCAGCGCCGACATCGCCGTCCCCGAACACGAGCGAGAGGTGCGCTTCTACTCGCGTGTGCTCAGCACGGGTGAGAATCCGCTTTGGCGCGAGAAAACGCTGATGAACAATCTCGGCATGCCTATCATCGGCTTGGGCGCGCGCAACGCGGAATATGCTCAACTTCCGCTCCAGTGGATGCCGCACATTCAGGTTGCCGATGTCGCAGCCAGTGTGCAGCGTGCGCTCGATCTGGGCGGGAGCGAGCTGATGCATGCCAAAGACGACGATGGAAAGAGCCAGTGGGCGGTGCTGCTCGATCGGAATGGGGCGGCATTCGGGATCATCCCAATCGTCCCTGCGGAGGCGATCTCCCCAAGTGACGGCACCGAATCGCGCGACGCGGCGGCGCCTGTGGGTCGCATCTCCTGGGTCGACCTGACGGTCTCCAACGCCTCCGCAACGCGGGACTTCTATCGACAGGTCGTTGAGTGGTCAGTGCAGGACGTCGAGATGGAGGACGGAGGCGAGCGCTACGCCGACTATAACATGCTCGGTGATGATGGAAACCCGGTGGCAGGAGTCTGCCATGCGCGCGGCGTGAACGTCGGTCTGCCGCCTGTCTGGATGATCTACCTCCCGGTGGGCGACCTCGCCGAAAGCCTTCGTCGCGTCCAGGAGGAAGGCGGCAAGATCATCAAGGCGACGCAGGGAGCATACGCATATGCGGCGGTTCAGGACCCGGTGGGGGCGTATCTGGCGTTGATACAGGGGTAATGGGTGGACATCCTTCTGTATCTGGCGCGAGGATTTTGTTCGTCTGAGGAGTGGTGCTGGTCGTTCTAAGCGGCCTAACAATGCCCTTCACGCCCGCGATCTGGCTGCCTGACCGACGCGGAGCGTCGTTTCGGATTCTCTCGATAGTTGGGACCGGCGCATTTGAAAACAGTCTGTGCGTTCCGCTGGTGAGCTCCCACAACGCAAAAGCCCAAAAACAGCCTGGAATCGGCCGTTTCGGGGCTTTTCGCGTGTGGCGCGGGAGAGACTCGAACTCTCGACCTTACGATTATGAGTCGTACGCTCTAACCGGCTGAGCTACCGCGCCCGAAATTTCAAATACAGCTACAAAATAGAAAGGTGTCGTCGGTGGAGCAACTCGAGATAGGCGCTCCCGGCCGGCGTCGTGGAAATCTGCGGCCATTGATAGATGCAGTCCCATCCGAAGTTTCCAACCCGACGGTGAATATGGCGTTGACTATATTGACGCCCGGAGTAGGGCGGTGTGCATACGATGTGCACGCCAACCGAGCACGGCAGTGTGCTGACGATGTGCGCGCCTACCGAGCACGGCGGTGTGCTTACAATGTGCGCGCCTACTGAGCACGACGGTGTGC
>CAZART010000232.1:0-4096 GCA_964487555.1 uncultured Rhodothermales bacterium | reverse complement strand
GTCTCCGGAACGGTCCGTTCGACAAGAGACGATTCAGATTGATCCGCAAGATGCACTGCATTTTGAGCGGATCCAGCGTCACCTCCGCGCGCTCGTAATGAATCGTCGTTGCATCGTCGTAGATGGATTTGGCCTCCAGAAAGAGCCCGGAATCGTCACGTTCCGTATCGGGGGGACGCAGATAGGCGTCCATCGGACTCGACGGCAGGCCATAGAGTGCAATCGTGTTCTGCGATACGAGTACATTGATCATCGCGGACGCGAGTCGCGACGCCGAAAACCCTCGCCGCACGCGCGCCTCGGCTGCGATCTCTCCCGGGAGATCGAGCCGCGACAGCGATCCCGTCTCGAATGAGGCGGTGCTCACCGAGGCTGAGTGCTTCCGATCCGACGCCTTCTGCGTGATCTGCCCCTGTGCCGGGACGTGCAGCAGCAGCGTCGCAACGAGCAGGACGCCCGTACTTAGCTTGGCTATCATCTATCTATAAACAACCATTGTTGGCCAGCTTACAACGAATCAAGATCCGGAATGGGGGCACGCGAGGGCGTAGGCCCGCTTTGCATATTGGCGTAAGTGTATGTCCTACAGTGCTTTACGTCCGTGTTTCGTCGCCGGGGAGCCGCGTTTTCACGGCCGGCAACCCCCAGAAACAATTAATTGACGCGCCCTGTTTGCATAGCCATTTACGGCTACTAATCACCTGGATTTACATGCTTTTCGTCCCTCTGGGAAAAACGGAGGTCATCGGCGCTAACTGCTATTTCCTGAAGATAGAGGGCACCGGCATCCTGATTGATGCGGGCGCAGATCCCGAGGAGGATGGACCCGATTCTATGCCGGATTTTGGATTCATCCACCAGAATTCGGACTGGTATGTCGACCACGCCATCGTGACTCACGCGCACCACGACCACATCGGAGCGCTGCCGGTCATGATCCAGCACTTTCCTCACGTCATGGTGCACATGACGAAGGCCACTCGGGAGTTGGCCGACGTCGTCCTGCCCGCATCCGCGCGGCTTCAGCAGCGTCGTTTGCGGGAGGGCAGCTCCATTCACGATCCGCTCTTCAATGAAGATGAGCTCGAAGTCTACAGCTATCTCTACCTGACGCACGAACTCGAGAAGGATTTCGACATAACGGGACTCAGCGGGACGAGCAAGATCAAGGGACGTTTCTACAGCGCCGGGCACATTCTCGGTTCGGCGGGCGTCCTGCTGACCTATGAGGAAGACGGAGTGCTAGGGCGCGCCTTCTACACGAGTGACACGAATATCCGCCCGCAGTCGATTATCCCCGGCGCGGAGTACCCGGAGCCTCCGATCGATGTGCTCTTTCTGGAATCGACGCTCGGCGCCGATCCCGAGGCCGAGCTGACGACGCGTCGTACCGAAGAGCAAAAATTCGCCGAAGTCCTCGAACGCGCGATCGCGCGGAAAGGCACCGTTCTGATTCCGGTTTTTGCGCTTGGGCGTGCCCAGGAAATCCTCGCGCTCATCAATCGCTTCAAAAAGCGCGGTACGATTTCGGAGGAGACGCCGGTCTACACGGCGGGCTCCATGCGCGCGTTTGCCGAGCTCTATGACAAGACACGGCTTACGACGCCCCGCCTCGACCCCGAATTCCAGGTCTACGACGTCGATCAGTTTCGGCTGCCTCGAAAACGAGAGGCGCAGCGAGATGCTCTCTCCGGTCCGAGCATCCACGTCGTGAGCAGTGGGATGATGTTCGAGCGAACGGCCTCAAATGCGCTTGCACAGGAGATCGTCGAGAACGAGCGCAATGCCGTCCTTCTCGTGGGATTCGCCCGTGAAGATTCTCCGGCCCAACGCATCCTTGAGGCCGCGAAGGAGGGGAAGGGCACGGAGGCGGTCATCGACACGTTTCGAGGGCCGCAGCCGATCAATTGCGAGGTGGATCGATTTCGCTTCAGCGGGCACAGCCACCGACGCGACCTCATTCAGCTCGTCGAGAAGCTCCAACCGAAAAAGGTCGTGCTCGTGCACGGAGAAGAAGAAGCGCGAAACTGGATGTCCGATAACATCGCGTTTTTCTATCCCGATATTGAAATCGTCTCGCCGCAGACCGGCCGGGCTGTCCGGCTCTAGAACCACGCCGCGTCACGCGGCGATCAGCAGACACTATTCACAGGATGAGTCACCGCTCCGCGCCGGCATCCCTCCACGAGGGTAAGCTGGCCGAATTCAAGCAGATCCTTGCTCCGCGTCTCGACGGCGAGCTCCGTCTCGACGCGATGAGTCGTGCGCTTTACGCCACCGACGCGAGCATGTATCAGCGCATGCCGGTGGCCGTGCTGATCCCGAAGACGGTGGACGACGTCCAGGCGGCCGTCGAAGAGGCGGCTCGTTTCAAGATTCCGCTGCTGCCGCGCGGGGGTGGCTCGTCGCTGGCCGGTCAGACGGTCAACGAGGCCCTGGTCATCGATTTTACGCTGCACTTGAACCGTATTCTCGCGGTAAATCCCGAAGAGAAATTTGTCCGCGTCGAGCCCGGACTCGTCCTCGATCGACTGAACGCAAAGCTGCTCCCGCACGGTCTCATGGTAGGGCCGGATCCCGCATCCAGCAACCGCGCGACACTCGGGGGCATGGTCGGCAACAACGCCACGGGAACGCACTCGATCCTCTACGGCAACGTGATTCGTCACGTTCGAGAACTCGACGTCATGCTCAACACCGGATCGCGCACGCGGTTCGGCACGATGAACGCGTCCGAGTGGAAGGCGGCGCTCGACCGCGGCGGGCGCGACGGCGAGATCTACCGCGGCCTCGACCGGCTGCTGGAGGAGCATGCGAAGGTGATCGAGCGCGATACGCCCATGCACTGGCGCCGCAACAGCGGTTATCGGCTGGAACACATGCTGGACGCCTCCGAGCGCAACGTCGCCAGGCTGCTCTGCGGCAGCGAAGGCACGCTGGCCGTCACCACGGAAATTGAGCTCGGGCTGGAAGTGCGTCCAAAGAAGACCATCCTCGGCATCGTGCATTTCCGCTCGATGCACGAATCGCTGGAGGCCGTCACTACCATCCTCGATACGGAGCCGGCCGCCGTGGAGCTCTTCGACGGCATCGCCATACAACAGACCCGTAACGCACCCGGCTATGCACACCGCCTCACGTTCATTGAAGGCGATCCCGGCGCCGTGCTCATTACCGAGTACTACGGAGAGACCGACCGCGAGCTGGCTGGAAGGCTTCAGGACCTTGCGCGCGCCCTCGATCGAGCCGGTCAGGGCTACGCCGTCGTGCCGGCGCGCACTCCGCACGAGATTGCCAACGTGTGGACGGTACGCAAAGAAGGTCTTGGTTTGATCATGGGCGTCGAGGGCGACTACAAGCCGCAGCCGTTCATCGAGGACGCCTCCGTGCCCGTAGAACACCTCCCTGAGTACGTCCGCGAACTTCGCGTTGCGCTCAAGGGCACGCGGACCGTGTTCTATGCACACGCTTCGGCCGGAACGCTCCACATCCGTCCTTTCATCAACACCAAGGACATGCCCGAAGTCGAGAAGATGCGTGACATCGCCGAGGCATCGATGGAGCTCGTCAGAAAATTCAACGGCGCCGTTTCGTCGGAGCACGGCGATGGGATCGCCCGCAGCTGGCTGCTCGAACCGCTCGTCGGACGCGAGTTGTACGACGTCTATGTCGGTGTCAAAGACGTCTTCGATCCGGATCGCATCCTGAACCCCGGCAACGTGGTCGAGGCCCCGCCGATGACGGAGTACCTGCGGATGGGACCCCGCTACTCGACGATACCTGTGCTCGAGGAGCTCGATTTTTCTGCATCAGGTGGATTTGCCCGGGCGGTCGAGCTGTGCAACGGCAACGGCGCGTGCCGGAAGCTCGAGAACGGTACGATGTGTCCGAGCTTTATGGTGACGCTGGAGGAGAAGGATTCGACGCGGGGACGTGCCAATGCGCTCCGGATGGCCCTTTCCGGGGCACTGCCGCCTGAGGAGTTCACCGGCAAGGAAATGTATGAGGTCATGGAGCTCTGCATTCAGTGCAAGGGGTGCAAGACGGAGTGCCCGTCGAACGTCGACATGGCGAAGCTCAAGACGGAGTGGCTCTC
>CAZART010000231.1:0-4129 GCA_964487555.1 uncultured Rhodothermales bacterium | reverse complement strand
GTGACTTCGGCGAATTCGCGAGCGACCACCGGATCGGTGGAACAGAAGCTCTTTTTCAGCTCTTTGGTCAGGTAAGGCGCGTCCAACTTACCCATTACCTGCGGGGCGAGGTAGTCTGCCCAGGCGGTGTCGTTCCTGTCCATGGTTCGGAGAAGCTGTTCGATGTCTTCGCGGGAGAATCCCCCGAAGTAGTCGGGCGGGTCGTCGAGGTGACGAGGCGAAGGAGAGACCATGATCAGGGCCTGAAATCGCTCACGCTCCTGCAGTGCGGCCAACAAGCAGATCATCGAGCTTACCGAGTGTCCAACGAGAATGCAGCTCTGCAGATTCAGAACGTCGCATATTTCGAGAATGTCGTCGGCATAGCCGTTGAGGCTGCTGTACCGCTCCTTGTTGTAGGCCTTCCAGTCGGATTTCCCATGTCCGATGTAATCAAAAAGGACGATTCGGTAATCTGGTTCGAACGCGGGCGTAATGAAACGCCACATATTCTGATCGCAACCGAATCCGTGGGCGAGCAGCATGGGCGTATCGCCCTCTCCGAACACGTTCACATTATTTCGAGCGGAAATTGACATCCCGTCGTTCGATGGCATACCGTGTGAGCTGCTAGGCGACGCTGACCCCAAATGAAAGATCTCGCCTGCTTCGCAAATAATTACTGACGATGCGGTGAGTCGAGAGAGGTGCGCGGCCGCGATGAATCCGTCGCGGCCGGCGGGGGTCGATCAATGGCGGACTTAAGCTCGCTGCCGGCGCGTTCCGGAAGTCGCACACCGAGTCGCAGCGCGAATAGGCTCTATATACATGCGACGAGCACGTCCTGCCGAAATCGCACATCCGCTTTTTAGGCGTACGAGTTAGATCGAAGAACGCAACGCCATGGTGTTAGATCCGTCGACGCCATTTGGCGGCGCCCGCCCTCGCCCTGCTCATCAGAGACTTTCACGGTCGGGCGCCAAGCGGGCGCGAGCGTTGATTATGACGTGGAATCTTACGGCCGAGGAAATTGAGGGGACCCAATGCAACAACTCGTATTTAGCAATTCCCTGGTGTTACGTCGAAACGGAGCGTACCGATCACATGATCAGTCAATGCGAGTCTCCGGATTCCCGCTCGCTCAGTCCCCTCTCCCGCCGTATGGCCACCACGGATTCTTGTAGGCCGAGGACTCGATGACGACCGCGCGGTCGCCCCGATGGTATGTCGCGCGGACCCGCACCCAGTGCTCGGTCCACGGCATGGCGCCGATTTCCAGCCGGCCCGATCCGCCGGTCGTGGATGCCACGACCGCATCGTTGATCACCAGGTCGACCCGGTCAACCTGTGTGCCGCCGGCATTGTCTACGCGCACCTGCACCACGCCAAAATCCGGACCCCATTCGAGACCGATGGACGGCGTCCCGGGACTCCCCGTGATCCTGGCGAGCAACTCGGAAAAATCACGCTGCCGGTCAGACGTGATCTGCCAGTTCACGGGCACGCTCTGGTGACCGAGATTGTACTCCGTCGCCTCGTCCTGCCTCCGGAAATCGAAATATCCCCAGGAAGCACCCTGCTTGACCGCAGCGACGAAGTTGTTTCCGTGCTCGCCCCATCCCTGCTCCTCGACGCGCCAGGGCTGATCGTCTTCGTTCACGACGATGGGCATCGGCGAGTATGCATCCATGGATCGCACCTCTCGGATCATCTCGACGATGCGCTCCGGATCTCTCACGCCGTTGCCGTGAAGCAGCACGAAGTCGGATGCCGCGACTACGTGGGCCGGCGGCACTGAGCCGCCGCCGAGGGATGTGCTCACGAGAAGCGAGTGCCCGTCCCGCCCGATGCTTTGTGCCCGTTCGATGAGTTCGTCGACCCGTTCGCATCGGAGTATGGCGTGATCATAGGCGATGTTGCATTCGTTGTTGATCTCGACGACGACGTTTCGATAACCGTGATCGAGCACCCACTCGGTGGCGTTCTCGACGGCGCGGACGACGGCGGCCTCGTCTTCGAGCCGCTCGTCCTGACCGAAATAGAAATAGCCGAGAATGGCGACCATCCCGAGTTCGTCAGCCCGGTCCAGGATGCGCGCGAGGCGCTCCATGTAGGCCCCCCGAAGGGATCCGTCCGGCGCAAATGCGGAATTCTCCCACGGCTGCGAGCGACAGTATCCATAGGGACAACCACCCTGGAGGTTGACCGTGAAAGCGATCAGGCCGTGTTCGCGCCATCCGGCCAGCGCGCGGACGAACTCGTTCGTATTCCGGTCGGGATCCCAGCTCCTCGTATCGGGATAGGCCCATTGGCCGCGCGTTTCAAGGTTCAAATCGTCGAAGACGCCCTGCACGAGGCGGGCGTTCATCAGGAGACCCTCGATGGGATGCTCGTTCCCATCCGACGTGGTCCACGTGCGGCCGTCGTACGTCGGGCGCCCGTTGATGTGGAAGGCTTCGCCCTCGATCGAGACGACCGTATGCCGGTCCTGCGCGCCGGCACTCGAAACCATCGACATGCCCGTAAAGCAACCCAGCAGCATCAACAGGCATTTTACGGGGTGAAAGGCTGGAGCGTGTGAAAGGGTGCGTTCCATTTTCATCGGATAGATCTGTCTCATGCTCTCGATAGTGTGAGCTTGTGAAATCGAGTCGCCGCGTGCCGATACGTCGCCCGAGGCATGCCGGCTACCGTCGGGCGGATCGGTGTGCCGCGCGCCGGGAATCGCTCATGTTTCATCTGCCGGATGCTTCGCCGGCCGCAGGGACGCGGTGAATAGTCTTGTGGATGGTATGGCGAAGGACGGTTCCATCCTCCGCCTGCAGGTCGTATTCGATGGCCATCACCAGCCCCAGCGACGCATCGATCTGGTCGGGCAGGCTCTCCAGCATCGGCACCCGCGCGTCGACCTGGCCGGGTTCGAGCTCCGGTATATCGAGAATGACCGTCTGGCGATCCTCCGACAGTTGCACGGCCCGGACTTCGACCTGATCGGCTCCCGTTTCACCCGGAGTATTCACCGAATAGACCCGTCCCCTCGTGCCGTATTGGCTCGTCCAGGGGTAGGTCCACTGTTCGATGCGATAGTTCCGCGCGTCGGTGGCCACCGCCGGATCCAGGGGTTCGCTGAAGCGAACCTCGAGTCCGCCGGCTATCGTGCGCAGCGAGACGGGCAGGTGAAGCGGTCCGCCGGTGTAGCGGACGCGGTGAAACGAAGCCCAGTCGCCGCCGTGACCCGCGGACTGCCAGCCGGTCATGCCGGCGAGGTAGAGGTGCCCGTCGTCGTGAAAACGTGCGCGCTCCAGGCCGGATTCGAACCGGAGGGGCAACACGAGATGACCGCCCTGCCACACGCCCTCCACCTCCTCCATGAGAACCAGGGACAGCGTGCCCCGGCCGTATGAGGCGAGCAAAAGATCTCCCTGCAGTTCGTCCGGCCACCGGTCACTGTCGATGAAGATCGGCTTGGAGGGGGAGTTGTCGACGAAGTGCGGCGTCCACACGATCGGTTTCTGAAAATCGCGATCCGTCGGCATGTCGTCCATGTGTGCTGAGTATACAAACCCATGAAAGGCGCCGGGGCGGATTCGCTGCACGAATCCGGTAGGGATCCAGTTGCCCTCGTTGTCGGAGTAGACGATTTCGTCACCCTGGCCGATTGCCAGCCCGTTCGGGTTGCGGAGTCCGGTCGCAATGATCTCCAGATCCGACCCGTCGGGAGGCATCCTGAAGAGCACACCGTGGTGGGGTGTGATTTCGGCCGGCACGCCCCGAACGACCGGCGGCCACGGCGTGGCCTTTGCGAAGTAAAAGTTGCCGTCCGTATCGGTTTCGAGGTTCATCGTGAAGGCGTGAAAGTTCGTCGCCGCCATCACGTCATTGTTGAAGTTCTCATAGAAGTCCGCTTCGCCGTTTCCATCGCGGTCGTGCAGGAGCGTGATCTGATCGCGACCGGTGACGTAGATGCGGTCGTCGACGACGCGCACGCCGAGCGGCTGGTTGAGTCCGGTCGCGAACCGTTTCCACCGCAGCGTCGAAGGGACTTCTGAGATGCCGTCTATCAGCCACGCGTCGCCGCTCAGGGAGGTCACGACGGCCCTTCCGTCGGACAGGAAATCCACATCCGTCAACCGGATATGCGAATTCCACG
>CAZART010000230.1:0-4245 GCA_964487555.1 uncultured Rhodothermales bacterium | reverse complement strand
GGAGCACGCGCATCGACCCTCCTATTACGTTACCGTACTTACGAAATGATGGACTTTGGGAAAAGTCGTCAGTGTGCGTGGCCGATGTTGTTGTCGAATGCATCTCGGAGTGCCTGCAGGCCGAGGTCTTCGCCGGCCGAACGAGATGGCAGTAGCTCTGGCGATCGGCGATCACCGTAAGTCCTGCACTCTGGGAATCGCTCGAGGGAGCAAATTTCATAAAGGAGCGTCAGGGCCGCACCGGCCTCCTCACAATTTGAGGAATCGGAAATAGGACGTTGCCGAAGCAGGATGAGCCGAACGACGAGTGTGCGGCAGAGGGACGGCGTTCGGTAACTTCCTGAGCCAACGACGTTCTGATCCTACAACACGCCGAAGCAGGTGGCTATGAAGAAGATCCTTATTCTGGGCGCCGGGTTCGGCGGCCTCGAGACGGCCACGGGACTGGCCGAGATCCTGGACGAAGGCTACGAGATCACGCTCGTCGACAAGAACGACGCGTTCTTCATCGGGTTCTCGAAGATCGACGTCCTGTTCGGACGCGCTACGGCGGGCGAGGTGTCGTATCGCTACGAAAATCTGCGTGCGGAGGGCGTCCGCTTCGTCCGGGATACGATAACGGAGATCGACACTGACCGTTGGACAGTCCGAACGAGGCGGCACACGCTCACATACGACTACCTCGTCATTGCGCTCGGCGCGGACCTGGCCCTCGAGGCGGTGCCGGGCTTCGTAGAGAGCGGTGGCCACGAGTTCTACTCGATGCGGGGAGCCGAGGCGCTTGCACCTGTTCTACGCGAGTTTACCACCGGCACGCTCGTTCTCGGGATCTTCCGGATGCCCTACAAGTGTCCGCCCGCGCCATACGAGGTCGCCTGCCAGCTCCACCACTTCTTCGTCGCCGGAGGAGTGCGTGACGGGATCGACCTGAAGATCGTGATCCCGGGACCACGTCCCGTGAAGAACCCCCGCGTCTCCGAAGTACTGGGGCGACAGCTCTCGGAGCACGGCATCGAGCTGGTCACGGACGCTCCCATCGTATCCCTCGACGCGAGCGCGAAGCAGGTCCTCACGCGCAACGGAGTCGTCGACTACGACCTTCTTGTCGGCGTGCCCGTTCACACCCCGCCGGCCGTGGTTGCTGCATCGAAGCTCAGCGACGGCGGCTTCATCGCGGTCAGGAGGGAGACGCTCGAGACCGCGAAGCCCGATGTGTACGCGGTAGGCGACGTCACGACGATTCCCGTCGGCGATAAGCAGGTTCCGAAGGCCGGCGCGTTCGCCGAGGACGCGGCCCGGACGGTGGTTTCGGACATCCTGCGTAAGGAAGGGTTTGCTTCGGATCTCGTGCCCTTCGAGGCGCGTGGAGCGTGCTATTTCGAAGTCGGAAGCGGAGTTGTGGGGAAGGTCGACGCCAATTACCTCGGCGGTGACGACCCGAACGTTGTTGTCGCCGGTCCGTCCGAGGAGTTCCACATCGATAAGAAGCATTTCGCTTCATCCCGTCGCCACCGCTGGTTCCGCACGCCGGAGGCGACCTGAGGGTACGCGATCCACCTAGGGACTCGGCCGCGGCGGAGACGGAGACTGACTATGACACCCTTTGCTGATCGAATGCTCGTAGCGACCTTCGAGCTCTGGTCGCGCTGTCCGTGCCCGCGTGGGCCCATGCCCAGCAGCCCAACATCATGATCACCGGCGCGACCGTCGAGTCCGGGTCCATCACCTTCGGCGACCACCGGCCGCAGATGGCCGGGTGTCACAGTGGGGTTTTTGGCGTGCGTTCCCACAGCCTGTCCCGCTCCTGGAGGAGTTGGGCGACGATGCTGACGGCGATTTCGGCGGGATGGTTACTGCCGATGGGGAGTCCGATCGGGCAACGGAACGCGGTTTCAGCGGCCGGCGGCAGGCCGGCTTCGCGGAGGTCTTTCTTGAGGCGCATGGCTTTGGCATCGCTACCGATCACGCCGAGGTAGGGGAACGTGCGGGTGCGCAGGATTTCGATGAGGATCGGTCCGTCGGTCGTGTGGCCCATCGTCATCAGGAGGACGAACGCGTTGTTGGGCAGATCCGCGACTTCGCCGGGGAGATCGTTCGAGAGTCGACGCGCCATGCGCGGTGATTCGGGCAGCCTGTCAAGCCATTCCTTCCGCGTGTCGTAACAGGTGATGCGACAGTCGAGCTGGGTGAGCAGTCGAGAGAGCGCATTGGCCACGTGGCCGGCGCCGAAGATGACGATCTGCCAGGCCTCGACGTTGAACGCTTCGAAGAAGAGCTTGAGCGAGCCGCCGCAGGTCATGCCGACGTCCCGTTTCAGGTTCCAGTCGACGAACTGCATAGGCGGGATCGGTTCGTCGGATTTCAGGAGCCGCCGGGCCTCCTCGATGGCTTTGTGCTCGATGCGCCCGCCGCCGACGGTGCCCTCGTAGCGTCCTTCTTCGGTGACGAGCATCTTCGCACCCTGGTCCTGCGGCACGCTGCCCACGGCGTCGACGACGGTGACGGAAACGAACGGCGTCCCCGCCTCGAGCAGCTCGTAGAGATGATGATAGAAATGTCTCATGACCTTTCCGCTACTTGTTCGGGGCGGTCTCAATCTATTCGTTCACGGCGGCGAGGGCGTCACCAGGCGGCCCGCCCGATCGCCTGTCGGCTTGCCGTCGGCGAAGACGGTCCGTCCCCGCACGAGCGTGCGGCGCACGAGGCCGTGAACCGGACGACCAAGATACGGGCTGATGGGATGCCGATAGAACAGATCCTGCGGGCGGAGGGGGGTCGGGTTATCTAGATCGACCAAGACCAGATCGGCATCATAACCGGATTCGATGCGGCCTTTCCCCGGGATCTTAAATCGATCGGCCACCGCGCGGGTGACCAGGTTGGTCATGTGCGAGAGCGAGGCTTTGCGAGCGTAGTGCCCTTCCGTGAGGAGGAGGGATAGCATGGACTGGCAACCGGCGATGCCGCCCCAGACGTCAAAGAAATTGTCGGATGTCTTCATCGTGGGCGGAGCGGGCGAGTGATCGGACGCGATGAGATCCACGCGGCCGGCAAGGACGTGTCGCCAGAGCTCGTCCAACTCGGCGCGGCTGCGCAGGGGCGGAGCACACTTGGCCTCCGCTCCGAGGCGCTCCAGATCCTCCTCGGTAAGGACGAGGTAATGGGGACACGTTTCGCACGTGACGTTTACGCCGCGCCGCCGCGCTTCTGCGACGACGGCCACGCCGCGCCCGCTGCTGACGTGGACGATGTGGAGGGAGCACCCGGTCTCTTCGGCGAAGAGGACGGCGCGGCCGATTGCCTCCAGCTCGGCGACGACCGGGCGGCTATCAAGATAATCACGCCGTGCCGTGCGGCCGCCGGCAATAGCACGCTCCGCCAGGACGGAGGTGATCGTGTCGTTCTCGGCGTGAACGGCAATGGGCAGGCTGAGTGCAGCGGCGCGCGCCATGCCGTCGAGAAGGGTGGCGTCGTCAGCGCGTTCGAAATCGGGGATCCCGCTGGCGGACATGAACGCCTTGAAGCCGACGACGCCCCGCTCGGCAAGCTCGTCGAGACGGTCGGGATCTCCGGGTACGAGACCGCCCCAGAGTCCGAAATCGGTGACGGACTGGCGCTCCGCCGCGCTTCGCTTCAGATCGAAGCTCCTGGCGTCGAGCGTGGGCGGCGCCGAATTCAGCGGCATGTCGAAAAAGCACGTCCCGCCTCCTGCCGCCAGCGCCGCCGATCCGGTGGCGATGCCTTCCCATTCGGTGCGGCCCGGTTCATTGAAATGTACGTGGGCGTCGATCGCACCCGGCAGCACGTAGAGGCCCTCGGCGTCGATCTCGGTGGTCGCGTCCCCGGCAAGCTCCGGCTCGACGTCCGCGATGGCGCCGTCCACGATGCCGATCGAGCGCGTCGCGACGTCGCTCCGCTGCACGACGGTTCCGCTCCTGATGATTAGATCGTAGCGCATGCCGCCCATCGTTTACCTAATCGCACATGTGACTAAGTACATCAATTCGAAACCACGGTAACATATGAGTGCCTCTGCATCGCACTCCGCGTCGTTGCGTTTCCTCGCAATAGCTCCGCTATTACTCGTCAACGCGCCTAGCGGAGCACGCGCATCGGCCCTCCTATTGAGTGCCGCTGCATCGTACTCGGCGTCGTTTACTGCGCTTCGCTTCGTCAGTCGCCCTTCGGGCTCGTGCCGTTTCCTCGCAATAGCTCCGCTTTTACTCGTCAACGCGCCTAGCGGAG
>CAZART010000229.1:2775-4252 GCA_964487555.1 uncultured Rhodothermales bacterium | reverse complement strand
CTTATCTCATTCCGGAAGCAGAGAGGTCGGATGCACTTGACCGGTCGTACGCGGCGCTCACCCCTGGCGGTGTTCTTTTTTTGGAGCTTCCGAACATGCTCTCGATCCTCTATAATTATAGGCCGGCTGCCGTTAAAACACGGCAGGTCGCCGGCAAGAACGTACGACTCCATCGGCACCATGAGATCGACTTCCACAGGACAATCTTTCGAACGCTCGATCACTTCACCCTCGCCGATCCTGATGATTCGTGTCAGCTGTTCGACCAGGTACACGAGTACGCGATAACGACGCCTGAAGAACTCAGGCATCTACTGCGACGGTCCGGTTTTGAGGACGTAGCGTTTTACAATGATGTTTCGGCCCGGTCTGCCGAAGAGCTACGAAGCGGTGGCCGCATGCATATTTCAGCACGGAAGCCTCGCGCTGACTAACAAATTCCGTCAGGGCCGTTGAAGCGGTTTTCCCGTTCATCGTCGGCGTCTGAACTGTTCCAGGACCCTCGCCGAGCCGCGCAGCGCGCGGACGCGGATCGAGCGGGAGTTCGATCCGGATGCGGTCCGGCGACTCAAGGTCGGCGCCGAGCACGACATCTCTGTTGACGGTCCTGAACTCGCCGCGCAGGCGATAAGTGCCGGCCTTGTGGACGAGTTCCAGATGATCGTATGCCCCGCGATCGTAGGCGGCGGAAAGCAATTCTTTCCGGACGGTGTGCGCCTGGACTTGAGCTGGTCGAGGAGCGCCGGTTCGGCAGCGGCGCGGTCATGAAGTCGAGAACCTCCGGTCGCCGACGAATGCACGGCTGATTTTCATCGCGCGCAGATGGTTAGGTTAGGTAAGCCAACCATCCATGTCACTCCTGCCAGAATGAAACTATGTCCAAACTTCGCGTGAACTGCTTCGCCGTCTCGGCTGACGGCTACGGCGCCGGGCCGGATCAGAGTCGGGACCATCCACTCGGTATTGGTGGTGCCGGGCTTCACCAATGGTTCTATCCGACGGCCACGTTTCAAAAGATGATGGGAAACAGCGGCGGTACGACGGGACCGGACAACGATCTTGCAGCTGCCGGAGCCGAAAATATCGGCGCTTGGATAATGGGGCGAAACATGTTCGGACCGATCCGTGGTCCATGGACGGACGACCAATGGCGAGGATGGTGGGGTGACGAGCCGCCGTATCACACCCCGGTCTTCGTACTTACGCACTATCCGCGGGACCCGGTGGAGATGGATGGGGGCACAACCTTTCATTTTGTGACTGACGGCACTGGCGCCGCTCTGGACCTGGCACTGGACGCGGCCGGCGAGCTCGACGTGCGCATCGGAGGCGGCGCCAACGTCATTCGCCAGTATCTAATGGCAGGATTAATCGATGAAATTCATTTGGCTATTGCGCCAGTCTTTCTAGGCTCCGGCGAACAGCTGTTTGCAGGCATCGATATGGTTTCGCTCGGCTATGAGGTAACGAGAAACAT
>CAZART010000229.1:0-2675 GCA_964487555.1 uncultured Rhodothermales bacterium | reverse complement strand
AGCTGTTTGCAGGCATCGATATGGTTTCGCTCGGCTATGAGGTAACGAGAAACATTGGCACGGAGCAGGCCTTGCATGTCATCATCAAAAAGACATAACTCAGGTACTCGTACACCGGTAGGGGCTGTCATGCAACGCACTGTCCATCTCGCTTTTTCTTAGCTGTCGTCGCGTCGCCGTATTCCTCGTAACCTGCCGGAGCGCAACGCGACCAGAGGGGAGGTCCTTCTGACTTCAAGCAGGTGCTAGCTGTGAAGTATTTGACGCTGCAGGAGGGTACCGATCCAGAGGAAGCATTGCAGTTTGCGCGATCAAAATAGACTGATCACTAGCCGCTAGTCGTTGGCCGCGGCTTCGAGACGGCGAAGCATTTCCATCGCATTCGCCGATGTGGGGTCCAAAGCTAACGCCTTGCGATAGCTTCGAAGAGCATCATCGACATCGCCCCTCGTGGCGAAGGTCTCGCCAAGACTGTCGTAGACGTTGGACGACTCGGGGTGGACCTCTGCATTTAATGTGAAGATCGTCAGCGCCTCGTCCAGACGTCCTCTCTGCAATAATTTGTATCCTAGCAGGTTCATCTGCCGCTCAGCGAAGTTGTAACCTTCGGGTTCGTCTCGTTTCAATCGATGGTACGCCGCAACCGCCGCGTCAATGCCCTCCGTCCCTACGATCTGCTCAAGCTTCTCCCCAATCGACAGCTTCTCCGTCGACGGGAAGCTGATTCGTTCCATATTGAGGCGCGTGCCGAGAAGTGCGAACTCGATCCGGACCTCTTCGGAGAGCGCCTTGATCCCCCAGAAATCGCCGCCGTGGATATTGTAGTCGTTCCGGTTGAGCGTAAGCGCTCCCTTGAAGCCGATGCGAACATTTCCCCATGCCTCGTCGATCGTCCGCTTGAGCATGCGCTCGAACGGCACGGCTATATCACGCGTGACCCCTTTCATCGTGAGCTTGCCGTGTGCCACGAACCCGTCGCCGTCTCGAGCGACGCGCTCGCTCTGGAAGAAGATTGTGGGATGATTCTCGGTATCGAAGAAGCGATCACTGCGAAGGTCCTTGTCGCGCCAGTCGTGCTGCGTATCAATGGTCTCGGTGTCGATCGACAGCGTAATCGACGTATTGGACATATCCGATTCGTCGTACAGGATCGAGGCGGTGAAGTCTTCGAACGTGCCCCGCACGTCCGTCATGCCCAGGAAACGGATGATGAAGTCCAGCTGCGAATGGGAACGGTCGATGCCAAAAAGCTCGGCTCCGATACCCGGAATGATGCCGGGAGCCGTCGAGTCTGCATCGACATGTGATGAGGGCACCGCCTCGCGGGCGAGAAGCGTTTGTGATGCCGCTTCGAAGGCGAAGGCCGGCCCATGCGCTCCAGTAGCGATAAGAAGTAGGCCAAGAAAGATGGGATATCGTGTACGCATGGCTTGGAGATTCTACGTTTATTTGAAAGGAAGCCTCGTGCGGCCCGCACGGGCGGTGATCGGTCGCGATGCAAACGTGCAGGCTGGAGACGCGAGTCCAGGCAGGAGCACCCAAACTCCGAACCGCCCGTGCTCGAGTCCTGAAGAGCACGTAAAGTTTTTCTGAGGCTTTCCTAAAGACCTTCGCGCTCCAGAGGCCGATATCCATCCATACGTTTTTACCTCACGCTGCCACTATGGCGTTCGATCAGTCTTTTTTCATCGGAGAATGGCACGTACAACCGAGTCTGAATCGCATCGTGACGAAAGAGCGGTCGGTCCAGCTCGAGCCGAAGGTAATGGACGTCCTCCTGAGACTTGCCGATCACCCCGGGCAGGTCGTGGAGCGACAGAAGCTGCTCGAGTCGGTCTGGGCGGATACCGTCGTCGGGGAAGAAGTCCTCTCCCGCGCGATCTCGCAGCTCAGGAAGGCATTCGGGGACGATGCGCGCGATCCTCACGTAATTGAAACGATCCACAAGGCAGGCTACCGTCTCGTTGCGCCGGTTGATTTTCGAGGGATCCATGGTGACGAAGTCCCAAGTCTCACCGTGTCACAAGCCGCAGAAGGGGCGGCGGGACGTGGATGGTGGCCGTTGCGAACCGCAGGAATTGCGGCAGCTGCCGTCGTGCTCCTGGTCGCCGCCTACGTTATCGCGGGCCGCTCTGCGCCCGATGCGCGGGTTGCGCTCCGGACGGTCCCCGCCACGACCTTTCAGGGCACGGAATTTCATCCGGCACTATCGCCGGAGGGTGTGCGCCTCGCCTTTATCTGGACCGGACCGGACAACGGCCATCTGGATCTGTACGTGAAGACGCTGAATTCCGAGACCCCGCTGCAGCTTACCGAGGGTCCATTTTACGAATACAGTCCGGCGTGGTCGCCCGACGGTTCGGAGATTGCGTTCGGGCGATTCGGAACCGGAATCTTCGTGATCCCCGCGCTCGGTGGTGCGGAGCGGATGCTCGTCGCCGTTGAGGGGTCGGCACGTCCGCACGTAGCATGGTCGCCCGACGGTCATCATATAGCGTACACGGACCGACCGGCTGCGGATCAGCCGTACGGATTGCATTTGCTGCCTCGTTCCGGCGGCGACCCCAGGATTCTCACGGCGCCGCCTGCAGCCTATGAAGGCGACGCTTCGCCCGCCTTCTCGCCCGACGCGACCCGCCTCGCCTTCGTTCGCACCACGTCCGGCGCCGCCGACG
>CAZART010000228.1:0-4258 GCA_964487555.1 uncultured Rhodothermales bacterium | reverse complement strand
ATCTACGAAGCGCTCAACCCGATGACGTACGACGAGGCCGTCCAGGAAGAAAAGCGCCTCGCCGACCGGCTCCGCCGCCTTGGGTTTGCGGTCTGGCAGCGATAGGAAGTTGAAATGTATCCGATCCCGGCGTCCGCAGGCGCACCACGCCGACGTCAGAATGCGTGAGCGTGACGCGACGGCGGAGCAGAACGCGTAGGCCGTCACGTCACGAAAAAGGCCGCCGCCGTCCGCAGCGGCCGCGCCTCGGCCGAAATCGACGAAAAGCGCCGCCTCTACTTCGACCGAGGCGCCCTTGAAGTCTGGACCTGCGACGCCGACGGCGACATGCGTTTTTTCACCGCCGCCGGCGAACAGCCCGCCTCGCCGCTCGTTCCGGACTTCCCAACGCACGTCGATCTCTAAGAGTGCATCCAACCGCCGGCGTCCGCGAAGGCCGAATTGCGCTGGAGGTTTGATCCGGTACTGCATCGAGCACGGCGATCCCCTCCCCAATCCCGGCACCGTCGCAGCCTGACGAGACAACGGTGATCCGCAGATCATCATCGGATCGGAAGAGATTTGGAAGACGAACGGAAGAACCGGCGGGTATACTTCACGCGAATCATCGATAAAGCTCAACATTCGCGTGATACTTGCCATGTCTACTTCCAAGAGCCCTGCCATCATTCTTTCGCGGCTGCTCGGATTCGCTCTTGTGTCCGGCCGCACGGATGCGGAACTACTCGCCCCCGACCATCCAACGTACAAGACGCCGGCCGGCACGCCGGACCACTGCTGGTTTGCGCTGTTCGAGTGACCGGATTTAACTCCGGCCCGCCTGCCGGCCCCACCTTAATCACCTCCAGTCTGTTCCGACTAGACTCAAGCCCCTGTTATGAAAACGAAGATCATTCTCCTACTTATTACTGCGTCGTGCACAATCGCGGCCGGATGCCGGACAGATCGCGACGTAAGCGCCGAACCTGGTGCGGCCGAAGCCGGAGTCCATGAAGCGCATGTTCATGAAACGAACGTTCATGAGGAGCCGTCTGCGAAGACCGTCACGGGACGCGTATCCGGTTTCGACTGCGCCGTCGTCGGGGAGCTCTGCCCCACCACGCACCGCGGCGGCGACTACACCACCGGCGTCTACACCGATGACGAATCCTTCTACTTCGTCGTCAACATACCCCAGAGCTTTCTGACGCAGTACTTCCTCGAGACCATCGAGGTCGAGGGCCGCACCTACGACCCGTACCACCACGCCGTCGAACCGGAGGTCATCCGACTGTACGATGGGGATCAACGGCGGCTGGTCTACGAATCCGGCTACTTCATCGACGACGACGGCCGGCGAGCCACGTTCCATGAGGGCCGCGTCGTGGACGGCCGGTGGGTGACGCAGTAGGGATTGCATTTAACGAGATTGCTGTCTAGTTGAGCGTGGAGCCGTTCATTCTCTTCTTCCGGCGTGGTCGTGCCGTTGCCCGGCTTGGCTACCTCGAAGACGGATTCAAGCTGCGCCTCCGCCAAATGCACCCACTCGTAGAGTGTACTGCGAGAGATCTGGAACTCCTGGGCTATCTGCTAAACGTTGTTGCTCTGCCAATACCGCTTTACTGCAGCAATCTTCGTTGACGGATCAATAGACACATAAGACATGGCAGACGCTCGGCAAACGATAGAATACTTCTAATCATAGCGGAGGGCGGCCGGGAAGTTAATGTCCAGTGTTCGATGTAATATTGTGACTACCCAAGTCACGCGAAAGTTAGGTAGCTAGCGCCACATCACTCGGAAATGACGACGCTGGTGCCGTGAATCATCATGATCGATGACGAGGCTTCCTCTTTTTTAGGGGCGTACAGAGAGTGCTCGGCTTCAATGATCGATTAGAGTATCCATTTTTCGCCGCTTGGCGCTTGTGATTCTATATGCGGATGCGTATGGTGGCTACGATCATTTTCATCCTGTCCCGGTATCGTCCCCAACAAGAAGGAGCCGTATTTCTGCTAATCATTCCGGATGTTACGCGTCTCTAGATGATGGCGACCGGAGGGACCGTTAACCCCAGCCCAATGGAGGTTGACCCATGCGTAACTTGAACCTTTGCACCATCCTGATGCTCGCCGTGCTTGCGGCAGGTTGCAGCAGCGACATGCCCACAGCGCCAGGGGCCACACGGGGCGATCCGCCTGAGCCGATATCCATTGCGCCGGAATCGGATGATGTCGCCCGGAAAAGCACCCAAGGCTTGGCGCTGCCTCAGGGTATGAACTTCGATTTTACCGGGAACTTCGTCGGCGAGGTTCTGATAACGGTTCAGGGAGGATGGCTGAAAGCTCCACACTTGGTCGACGTAACGATCACGAGCGTGAACGGACAACCGTTTCACTTCCATGGTAACCAAGTGGAAGCGCTGGATGACCTAGCGGTGTTCGGCACCATCTCAGGCGGACTTGCCGATGTTGTGGTGCCGTGGGTTTCAGACGAAGAACCGAAGCGCGTCGATGACCTCTACACGGTCTGTGCGCATGTGATCTTCGGCGGCAAGCATCCCGGCAGCGAGGCCTGTGCGGACTTCGGACCTTTCTAGTCCTCCGCTCATTCAGCGATTGCGGTGGTTCAACTGTTTACGCCGAGAAGGCGGACTCTAACGGGTGCGGATCCGCAACACCTCGCATCGACGCGGCTGCTGCAATACACTCCCAGGCGAGCGTCGCTGTCTCACCACCGTCGCCGGTAGTGCCGAGTCACGCGCGTTCAGCGGGATGAAGGGCGAGAACACCTCGGCGCGGACGCTGACGGGAAGTGACGTTGCTTCGGTCGTACCGTATTCGATGGTTGCCACTGGATACTCGCCGAAGAACCGGATGCCGTCGAAGTCTTTTCGGCTCAGCTCGCGGACCAGCACTGGTCCGCCGCCGGTCTCTACCCGCAGCGCAAATCCCTGTTCGACCGGGCTGTACGGATGGTACGTCGTGTAGGCCTGATCGTAGGTTCCGACCGGCGTGGTCAGCTGTTTGTAGACGCCGTACCCGGTGTTGTAGATGTCGTTCGCGATCCACCAGTGCGCCAGCGTCCCGTCACCGCGGACGTAGAGCTGCCCTGCTCCGATGCCACCGCACGGCATCCCGATGGTCCGCAGCGCTTCGCCTTCATACGGTCGCCGACCGCCCGCCGCAAGAAGCTGCCGGAAATCGACGTCCTTCTGAAGCACCGGCGAACCCTCGCCACGAAGCACCGTGCACCCGTCCAGCAACGAGAGCGTCACCAGGCCCATGCCGCCGAGCTTCAAGAACGATCGACGCGGCATCCCGCCGCAACATCCGGGCTCTGAAGGATGCGTGCATGCCGTAGTGCTCGGCGCTTGTTCCATGCCATCCAGGCCGGCATCGTCCTGCTTCATCGTTCTTAGATCTCGATCGATAGGTTCATCTATGGCAATGTCCGACACGGGCACGCGCGATTCGTCCGCTCCTAAAGCCCGACCGCCCACAGCACGGCCGGCTTGAACTGCCTCACCTGCACGTCGAACACGGCCGAATACAGCGCCTCCAGTTCCTCATCCTCCGCACCATGACCTCCCACGGATCCTGCCAGTCCCGCTCCATCAAATCGGGGGGCAGCGTCCACGAGCGATTCCGGCCGATCGTCCGCTTCCGGTCATCCTCGCCGTACGTAAACGCTCTCCCGCGGATCGTCGACAGATAATGATCCACGCTGGGATGCTCGGTGACATCCAACGTGGAACCGGATGCGTAATCAACAAAGATCATGTTCGGGAAGTTAATGCGTTCATTCCTCCGATCGACGGACGACCTCAACCGGCAAAACGACCTCGATGCGCGTCCGCCCCTTCTCCCTCTCCGCATCGAGCTTGTCGATAAATTGGCTGATGGTCACCGCCGCCGCCTCCGATGTATCGTGCGCGCCATTTCGATCGACGTTCCCGAAGAGATGATGAATCGGCTGCAGCCATCCGAAACAGATCCCATCCGGGTACACCATCCACCGCCAGATCCAGATCTCGGGCCGTATCCGGATTTGTCAGAGCGCTTCCGAAAAGCGGGAGACGCGTCGCACCGTACTTCCACGAGACAGCTGTCGCCGTGCTATATAGAGCGGGCGAATCGCGTCGAACGCATAAAGGGCTATTCGTGAGGTTATACCCACCGTACGTCCGGACTGAACTCCAGGGCGGTGTTCGTCTGGACTAGCATGGTGGTGACGAGGCGAATGATGTCGGGTGAACGGTCTTCCACGGCGGTGTCTC
>CAZART010000227.1:0-4327 GCA_964487555.1 uncultured Rhodothermales bacterium | reverse complement strand
GTACCACGGCGTCGACTGTCGTCAAAAACGCCGACCGGCGTGTAGCCGAGCCCTCGTTCGCGGTTGAGAATGTCTACGATCTGGGATACGCCTTCGCCCTCTCCGTACACGACGGCGGGAAGGCCCCAATAATTCCGCAGCAAGAGAAACATCTTGGCACGACGTCTGGCGAGCGGTACAGCGCCCGCGCTGGCGAGAAAGGATATGGCCATTTCTGCATAACCGATGTCGACCCCGTTCTGGTTGCTGATCTGCCGGCCGAAAGCCGTAGCAGCGGCCGTGGCGAAATAAATCAAGAAGAGCAGAATCGTCAGTCGGCGCAATTCTTCCACCGGACCAAGACCCCAACCCGGGAGCAGGTGAAGCAAGCTCGCACCACAGTACCAAGCGGGCAACAGGAAGAAGCACCAGACCGGAAAGGAGTAATATCCTGTCACCATCTGGAGCACGGCGGCGGCGAAGAACGCAGAAAGGCTCAGCGACAGAAGATCGGCGAATCCGAGAACGGCGGCGTTAAATGCACGCCGCCCCCCGTAGGTGGTCGTTACAGGGGGGGCGACGGCGTACGAGAGGGTTGATCGAAGTGTCCGTGGACCAATTTCCATCGCTTCATTTCGAGCCCGCCGGCACCGGCGCCTTTGAAGGGCGCCGGTGCGCGACGTAGCGCGTCCTCCTCTATCGTCGTTGAACCAGCACGCTCACATCGTCTCTTTCCGATCCCCGCGAATTACGCGCTTAAGACCGTGGGCTTGACGTCGATGCGGGACGTCTCGACGGCTTCCGAATCGCCGTGGACCTCGTCGTCGCGCTGCAGGTAGCCCATGCTCCGGAGAGCTTCGATCACCTTCTCCGTACTTTCGGCGACCGACTCTTCCGCCGTCTTACAGACGACGTCGGGGTTGGCCGGCACTTCGTAGGGATCGTCGATGCCCGTAAATTCGCGCAGGATGCCCGCGCGGGCCTTCGCATACAGCCCCTTCACGTCGCGGCTTTCGCACACCTCGAGCGGCGCGTCGACGTAAACCTCGACGTATCCGCCCACCGACGAAATGAGTTCACGGTTGAACCGGCGGTCGGCCTCGTACGGCGCGATGGGTGCGCACACGACCGTTCCCCCATGGCGAGCAATCTCGCTCGCGACATAGCCGATGCGCCGAATGTTCGTCGAGCGGCCATCGCGCGAAAAGTCGAGCCCGCGACTCAAGTGCGTTCGAACGACGTCGCCGTCGAGCATGGTCACGGGCCGCCCGGTGATTTCCATGAGCCTATTCATGACGGCGTTAGCGATGGTCGATTTTCCTGAGCCGGAGAGCCCCGTGAAAAACACCGTCAGCCCCTGCTGATGGCGAGGCGGACAAGTCGCTCGCAGCTCGGCTACGACCTCCGGATACGAAAACCAGTCGGGTATCGCTTCGCCGGTCTGAAGTCGACGCCGCAGCTCGCTTCCGGAAATATTGGCGAACGTCTCGTTCCGGGTCTTCACTTCGTCGAGCGGCCGGTAGGCATCCAGCCTCGGCACGTAGACCATTTCGACGAACGGCACCATCCGAATGCCGATTTCGTCCTCGACCTCGCGCAGCAAGGCCTGCGCATCATACGGACCATAGTACGGGATGCCCTGGCTGTCCGAGCCCGGTCCGGCGTGGTCGCGACCGACGATGAAGTGCGAGCAGCCGTAATTTTTCCGGATAATCGCGTGCCATACGGCCTCTCGAGGTCCGGCCATGCGCATGGCCAGCGGCAGAAGACTTAGCGTTGCGCGGTCCTTCGGATAGTGCTTCAAGAGATGGCGATAGCAGCGGACGCGCGTGAAGTAATCGATGTCCCCGGGCTTCGTCAAGCCGACGACAGGATGGACCAGCACGTGCCCACCGATAGCCTCGGCGGCGCGATCGGTCAACTCCTTGTGGGCGCGGTGCATCGGATTTCGAGTCTGGAACGCTACCACGCGGCTCCATCCCCGCGCACTGAAGAGCTCGCGAAGCTGATGGGGCGTCCGGCGCAGATTCTCGAAATCGTATTGCGGCGGGAGCTGTATGCCGTGCACGCGTCCTCCGATGTAATGGCTTCCGCCGGCGAGGAGCTGCGCGACGCCCGGGTGCTCTAGTTTGGCTGTCGCATACACGGACACCGCCTCCAGCTGGCGGTCGGGTTCCCAGATACTTTCGACGTCCATTACGGCGAGGGCGAGGCCTGTCGCGTCGCGCAGCACGACCTGCTCCTCGCTTCGGAGCTCCGCGGCTCTTGTCCTATCGACTGCGAGCGTAATGGGTATCGGCCATAATGTACCGCTGGAGAGCCGCATGTCGGAGACCACGCTGTCATAGTCGATCCGGCTTAAGAATCCTGTGAGCGGCGAAAAGCCGCCGTTCATCAGCATTTCCAGATCGCAAAGCTGGCCGTGATCAAGCGTGATGGAGGGCAGCGTTCGTGCTGCCTCTCTCCACTTCTCCGAGCTGCTGCTCGAGGTGACGAGATCTACGAGGGGGCCGCCGTGAGGCGGTGTAAGCTCCGTGATTTGCATGGTATCTCAGATTAAATGGAGTTTGAGGAGTTGTTCTTCTTGTCGTTGAATGATGCCGGCGTGGGCACGAGTGCGGCCACCTATCGAAGCCAGGAGAAGTAGATCGCCGTAATCGATACGGCCATTACCAGGAGTGAAACCGGCATTCCGGCTTTGGTGTAGTCCGAAAACCGATACCGCCCCGCGGACATGACCATCAGATTCGTCTGATAGCCGATCGGTGTGACAAAACTCGCAGAGGCCGCAATGGCCACCGTGACGGCTACGGCCTCGACGGAAATGCCGCTTTCGGCGGCCGCAGCGATTCCTACGGTGAGCATGATGGCCGCCGCGGCGGCATTTGTTACCAATTCCGTGAGGATGTTGGTCGTGACGTAGATCGCCAGAATAATCCCAACCGCACCGAACGCCACCGATCTGCTGAGAATGAAGTCGGATAACAAAGCGGCGACGCCCGTGATTTGAAGCGCCTGGCCGATGCCGAGAGCTGCCGCGACGATGACGAGCACTTGTACGTTGACGGCACGACGCGCCGATGCGCTGTCGATACAGCGTGTGGCAATCATGGCCACGGCCGCCGCGAAGGCCGCGATGGATAGCGGCAAGAGGTTTGCCGCTACGACCATGACCATTGCGGTGAGGATGAGAAGCGCAACCGGACCTTTCCTCGGATGTGGCACACTTCTGTTCTTCGAGTGTGCGGCGACGAGATAGAACTCGTCCCGTCGAGCATTCCAGCGATGCGCGAAGCCGTTTCGTGCTTCGATGAGCAGGAGATCGCCTTCGCGAATAGGCGTACGCCCGACCGGTCCGGTGATTCGCTCGCTTTTTCGGTGGATGGCGAGAACAACGCCGCCATACTGCTCACGAAAGTGCACGTCGCGAAGCGAATGGCCGATCATGGTTGACGTATCGGCCACGACGGCTTCGTAGAGTGGGAACGTCTCCACATCCCCCGCCTGCCCGTTCGTAAACACCGGTTCGAGGCCCCGCATTTGAAGCAGCGTCTCGAGAGATTCCGTGTCGCCAGTGAACGCAAGAACGTCACCTGCGCGGAGGACTTCCGTCGGAGAGGCTTCAATCACGCGGTTTTCGCGGCGAAGATGGACGAGGTACGCCGCACCAAGTGATCGAAGGCCGGCTTCGTCAATCGTCGAATTGATCATGGGCGCTCCCTGACCGAGGCGCAGCTCGAATACGTAATCCCGCAGCCGCTCGGCAGGTCCGCTCGCGTCGATCCCTCTAAGGGGAAGCAGCCGATGGCCGAAGAAAGCCAGATACAAGATGACGGCGATGGCCACCGGGGCGCCGACGGCGGTGAGGGTGAACATTCCAAGGGGTGGGAGGCCCTCGGCAACGAGCAGCCCCGACACGACGATGTTGGTCGACGTACCGACGAGCGTCATCATTCCCCCGACAATCGTCACGTACGACAGCGGGATAAGTATCTTGGAAGGAGCAACGCCCGTCAGACGGCACCACGATTGGACGCGAGGCGTGAGCATGGCGACGATCGGCGTGTTATTGAGAAACGCGGAAATCGGGGCCGCCACGATTCCGAGGCGCAAGATGGCCTTCGAGACGTCCTTCGAGCTCGAAAAGAAGACGCGGTCCAGATAGGAAAGTAGATTCGTTCGCTGTATGCTTTCGGCCACGATATAGAGAGAACCGATCACCCAGACGGCGCTGTTGGAAAATCCGGCGAAGGCCTGCTCGGGCGTGAGAATTCCGGTTACGAGCAGGACGGCGAGGGCATCGAAGAACACGAGATCGGGCCGGGCGAGATCTTTGACCAGCGCCGCC
>CAZART010000226.1:0-4376 GCA_964487555.1 uncultured Rhodothermales bacterium | reverse complement strand
ACCGCCTGGCGGCCGCGCGCGGGCCGGCACTTCCCGGCCGAGCGCGAAGACGCTCCGTCCTCGCCGGCCGCCGATCCTGCACCACTCGCATATCCACGCCGGCTCATGCTCGCGAACTACCTTAAAGTTGCGCTCCGGATGTTCAGCCGCGAGCGCGGTTACGTAGCCCTGAACGTAAGCGGTCTCGCCATCGGGCTCGCATGCTGCGCCCTCATCGTCGTCTATGTTCGCGACGAGCTCGCGTACGACCGACACCACGAACACGCCGACCGGCTCGTACGCGTGACACGCCCGACGGCGAGCGGCAGCCATTGGGCGGCGGTCGGACCACCGGTCGGACCCGCGCTGGCCGCATCGATGCCCGAGGTGGACGCCTCGGTTCGCATCTTCAAATTCGGCAGCGAGCAAATTTTTCAAATCGACGACATGCTCTTCGAAGCACCTGGCGGCGCCTATGCCGACTCGTCGATCTTCGATGCATTTACGGTTCCCCTGATAGCCGGCGATCCGAACGAGGCTCTCTCACGGCCGGCTTCCATCGCCCTGACGGCCTCCGCGGCTCGGAAATTCTTCGGTGATTCGGATCCGATCGGGCGGCGAATCCGGTGGCAGGGGTTTGAGGATCTCACGGTGACGGCGGTCTTGCGAGATCCGCCGCCGACCACGCATTTGCCGTTCAACTATCTCGTCTCGATGCAAACGTTCGAGGAGCGGGAGAACGAATGGTTCAACGAGGCCCGCACGTGGGCCGGCTTATATACGTATCTCCTGCTCCGCAGTCCGAACGATCTCGATCCCTTACGTGCCAAGCTCGACGATTTCGTCGATCGATTTTTTGATCCCGATTACGACGTCCAGGCGAGCACCCGGATGCGCCTCGAGCTTCAGCCGATAACGGACATTCACTTGCACTCCCATCTGGAGAAGGAGTACCAGGCAAACGGTGACATTCTGTACGTCATCGTTTTCGGCATCGTCGCCGCCTTTATCCTGGTGATCGCCGCGGTCAATTTCGTAAATCTGACAACGGCCCGAAGCGGCTCCCGGCTCCTTGAGGTCGGGGTCCGCAAGGCCATCGGATCGACCAGAGGCCAGCTGGCGAGGCAGTTTCTCGCAGAATCGCTCGTCATGAGCGGCTTCGCGCTGCTCGTCGCCGGCGTACTGATCGGCCTTGGGCTGCCGCTGCTCAACAGCCTTACGGGGAAGAGCCTTTCGGCCGCCGAGGCCTTCACGATCGGAACTTCGCTCGGACTCATCGGCCTCACGATCGGCACGGGCCTCCTCGCGGGGCTGTATCCGGCCTGGTATCTGTCGGGGTTCAGGCCTACGAGCGCGCTCCGCGAAGGCGCGTCCGCACGGCGCCCGGCGCTGCTCCGAAGTGGACTCGTCGTGTTCCAATTCGCACTTTCGATTTTCATGATCATCGGCACGGCGACGGTCTACAAGCAGCTCGATTTCGTGCGATCGGCCGCGCTGGGGTTCGAGAAGGAGCAGGTGATGGAGGTCTCTCTGGGCAATGAGACGGCACGGCGCATCCGAGAAGGGCTCGATGCCTTCAAGCAGGAAATCGAACGCAGCCCGACCGTGGCCGGCGTATCGCTCGCCTCCGATGCGCCGGGTGAGCGCTACAGCCTGGAGAACGTCCGTGTGAGAGGTGCGGAAGAATCACACATGATGCGCATTGCCTGGGGAGTCGACCACGACTACGTCCCGACCCTTGGGTTGACGCTCGTGGACGGCCGCGACTTCTCGCGGCAAGCCCCGGCCGATTCAACGGCATGGCTGATCAACGAGCTGGCTGCGCGGACGCTTGGTCTGGACGATCCGGTCGGGCGCGTATTGCAGTGGGGTACACAGTATGCCGGTCCCATCGTAGGGGTCATCCGGAATTTCCACTTCGCCTCCCTGCACGCGCCCATAGAGCCGCTCGTAATCCCTCTTCGTCCAGGCGTGGGCGGCACTCTGCTGGTACGCGTTCGTGATAACGTGCCCGGCGCGATCGAGCACGTACGGGGCCGGCTCGATGCCCTCGCCCCCGGCGCTCGCTTCCGATATACGTTCCTCGACGACACCTTCGATGCCTTGTATCGGCAGGAAGAGCGGCTCAGCGCGGTGTTCGCCATATTTGCCGGCCTCGCCGTCGTAATTGCGTGTCTGGGACTTTTCGGACTCGCGGCGTACACGGCCTCCCGACGCCGCAAGGAAATCGGCATACGCAAAGTGCTCGGGGCTTCAGTGACGCACCTCGTGGGCCTCCTATCCACTGAGTTCATGGGATTGGTCGGCCTTGCCTTTCTTGCGGCGGCCCCGCTTGCCTATCTGGCCGTGAATCGATGGCTCGAAGGATTCGCCTATCACGTGACGGTGGGACCCGGCATCTTCATCGCAGCAGGAGGTCTCGCGCTCGTCATTGCGCTCGCGACCGTGAGCGTTCATTCCGTACGCGCGGCCATGTCCGATCCGGTAAAAAGCATCCGCTATGAATAGGGCAAGCTCGGCGGATGCCTTTACAGCCAGAGGCCGGCTGGTCCTGTGCACGGCCTGCCTTCACGGCGTCGGGCGCGCGGGTTAGGCGTATTCGAATTGGGTCTAGGGCAGTGGCCGCAGGGGCGCGACAACGTCTTATCCAGCCCGTGACTGGGACGAACTCCTTCCATTCATGCCGGCCGGACGCGCAACTTTGAGACGGCATCCTCCAGAATCATGTACAGGCAGGGCACGATCACGAGAATGATGGACGTCGCGAACACGATGCCGAAACCCAGCGAGATCGCCATCGGAATCAGGTGGTACGCCTGGCGCGAGGTCTCCAGAATGATCGGCGTCAAGCCGCCGAACGTCGTTAGCGTCGTAAGAATGATGGGCCTGAAGCGTCGCATACCGGCTTCGTGGATCGCGCCGAACGTCGACTGGTCGGAACGCTTCTTATTGGCATAGTCGATCATGATGAGGGAGTCGTTCAGCACCACGCCGGACAGCGCGATGACCCCCATCATGCTCACCAGCGACAGGTCGTAGTCCAGCAGGATGTGTCCGATCACCGCGCCGACGATGCCGAAGGGGATCGCGAACATCACGATCAGCGGCTGGAGGTAGCTGCCGAAGGCGACGGCGAGCAGCGCGTAGATCACCAGCATGGCCAGCAAAAATCCACCCCAAAGAGCCTGGGTGGATTCCCTCATCTCAGCCTGGCTGCCCTCGAACGTCCACGTAAGTCCCGGGAAATCGGCGCGAAGCTGGGGCAGGACGTCCTCGTTGATGGCGCGCAGCACCTGCGTCACGGCGTTGGCCGGCTGGGCGTCCATGCCTACCGTCACCACGCGGCGACCGTCGCGGCGATTAATTGACGTGAAGGCCTCGCCTTCTTCCACGGCCACCACGTCGAGCAGCGGGACGGCCGTCCCTGTTGTCGTGCGAAGCACGAAGTCTTCCAGATTATAGATGTCCCTTCGCTCCTCGCGCGGAAGCTTGACCCGGACCTCTATCTCATTGGTGCCGCGCAGCTGCCGCATGGCCAGTGCACCGAAGAAGGCGTCGCGCACCTGCCGCCCGACGTCCGTAGCCGTCAGCCCGAGCTTTCGACCCTCCGGGAGAAGCTTGAAATCGTACTGCGTCTTTCCCCGATCGTAATTGTCATTTACGTCGCGCGTCGCTTCGAAGCGCTCCATTCGTTCGACGAAGGTTCGGCTTGCCGCCTCCAGTACGTCGATGTCGGAATGGCTGAGGTCTACGCTGATATCCTGCTGGAATCCGCCGGGACCCCGCTCGGCCTCGAACGTGATTTGATCCACCCCTTCGATATCGCCGATCTCGTCGCGCCACAACTCGATCAACTCCTGGGACGACATGTCCCGCTCGTCGGGCGGCTTCATCACGATCTCAACGTCAATGAAGTTCTGACCGCGCACGTTCGTCTTGATGCCCTCGGCTACCCGGAACAGGTCATGCTCCTCGAACATGCGATGCGTCGAAATCGTAATGTCGTTGGCCACCTTCGCCGCCTGGGCGGGGGTGGTCCCGACCGGCAGGCTCACGCCGGCTTCGATCTCGTCGGCGGCCACTTCCGGCATCAAAATCATGCCCATGTGATCGCTGTACGCATAGCCACCCACCACCAAAAGCATGGCGACCGCCACGCAGACCGTGACGTATCGATTGCGCAAACAGAGTTCGAGGAACCGCCTGTACCGCGTATTCACAAAGTGATTGAATCGCCCGGCGAACGCCCGCTGCCAGCCCTCGACGCGCTCCCCGACGCGCGAGCGCGGCTTCATCGACGCGTGAGCGAGGTGGGCCGGCAGAATGAAGAGGGCCTCGAGCAGCGAGACGGCCAGCACGACGATGACGACGGCGGGCAGCGGGAACCAGTACTTTCC
>CAZART010000225.1:0-4421 GCA_964487555.1 uncultured Rhodothermales bacterium | reverse complement strand
CGGCCATCCCAGGTGCTCGTGGAGGAACTCCAGGGCGCCGTCGAGGCGCATGCTGTGGCCGCCGTGGAAGAACGTTATCTCCGTGCGGTCGGCGAGGCCGAGCAGCGCGTAGAGGCGACGGACCCGCGCGTACTCGTGCGCGACCCAGTGGTCGTCGGCCACGTGATCGTAATGGCCTCGCTCGACCATGAACGGCCGCGGCACCATCAGGTAGGCCAGCTCCGCATGGTCGAAGGTGTGGCCCGCGTTGAACACCGGCACCTCCCACTCGTCGGTGAACACGTAATTGTACGGGTCGTCGGTGCCGGCGACCTTGCGCGCCCATTGGTTGAAGTAGCCGGAACTGATCGAAAGGGCGTAGCCTTCGAGGACGGACGGCACGCGCAGAGCCGTCTCGCCGCCGAAGCTGAGGCCGTAGAAGCCGATGCGTTCGCCGTCGACGTAATCCAGCGTCTTGAGCCAGCGCAAGATCTGATCATGCTGGTGAACTAGTAACGAGTAGAGCGTCGCCTTGACCGTGTTGGCCTTGCGATTGAGCGGCCGATAGCGGGATTCGTTGCGGTAGAGATTGTGCGGCACGAAGACGATGAATCCGCGTTCGGCCAGTTGCACCGCCGCCCTGCCGTAGGTGGGCAGATCTTCCGCGATCAGGTGTTCGGGCAGGCCATTGCGGCCGTGCTGGACGACCACGACCGGCCGCTGCTCGCCCGGCTCAAGGCCGCGAGGTAGCATCAGCACGCCCCAGGCCACCAGCTCCTCGAACACGTCAAGCACCACGTTGTAGCCGACCCACTTATCCTCCTCGTAGGTCAGGCGGGTCCGGGGGTTCGGCGGAAGCAGTTGCTCATCGAACCGGCCCTGGACCTGCTGATCGAAATCATCGCGATATCGCCTGCTTGCCTCGATAAACGGCCCCGGGTCCAGCGTCTCGTGCACCGGCTCGGTCGACCAGGTCAAGTCGGCCAGCTCCGGCAAGAGCGCATGGCCGTAAAAATCGTTGCGCACATGGACGGAGTTGCGTACGAGCATCTGCACGTGGCCTTGGATCTGCAGTACCTGGCGCAGGTGCCTCGCATCGAGTTCGAACGCGACACGACGGTCGTCGAGCAAGTCGTCAGTCACGCCGCGGTCGAGGGTGAGCCGGTCCGCGCCGACGGCGAGCATCGTGGCGAATGCACGCAGCGCTTCCGTCGAGCCCGGGCCGACCGGCTTGCCGTTCTCGCCATGCACCAGCCTTCGTGGGTGAAAGTCCACAGGGACGAACGACTCGATCCGCTCAAACTCGTCGCGCACGCTCGCAAACTCGCTCGTGCGGATCTCGCCCTTGTGACCGGTGATCTCAGTCACGGGGCTGTGCTCGACGACCAGGCCGCGTGGAGCGATGAGCGTGGCAATCTCCGCATCGCCGAACTGATCCAGCAGCGCCCAGACATTGCGGTAGACCGGTTCGGTCCACGTATCCTCGCGGGAGTCGAAGTAGCCGCTGACCAGGACGGCGTCGATCGCCGGATCGGCGGCTGCCGCGTAAAAGGCGATCAGCCCGCCCTCGCCGTAGCCGGTCACGCCGACGCTCGCTTCGGGCCCCGCGCGTCGCTTGAGCCACTCGACGGCCGCCAGCACCTTCTGCACCTCGTAGCCGATCACGTGCCGGCCCATGTGATACGCCTGGCGGTACAGCCACTCGCGGTGAGTCAGATCCTGGCGGCCCAGACGGCGCGTCGCCTCGGGCTCGAGCTGCATCCGGGAAGCATCGAGCCGCTGCCGATTCACCACGGTCGGGATCACGAGGGTGAAGCCCGCTTCGGCCAAGCGCCGCGCGGTGCGCGACTCGTGTTCGATCCCCTCGGCCAGCCCCATCACTTGCTCGGGCGTCTGATCGGCGTCCGGCACCACGACGGCGTATCCCGTGGCATCGCCCATAGGCTCTACCAACAACCCCTCGCCCCATACGCCGCCGCCCGTACCCGGGGTCTTCAGCACCTTCCACTGCACCTGATACACCCGATACGCGCTGGTCTCGGCCACGCTCGCCGGGTTCAGATCGTCCCCGAAACGCTGCATGAGCGGTTCGACGCGTTCGTCGACGACGCCGATCAACCGCCGGAATACCTCGCGGTTGGGATCGATGGATGTCTCGTACGCCGCCGGACCGCTGGAAGAATCACGATTCCAGCGACGGTCGCGCCGCGTGACCGCCGTGGCCATCTTCCGCTCGACGAAGCGGTGGGCGCCGTCCATGAGCCGATCGGCCATGTCGGCGTCCCGCGCTTCCGGCCATTGCAGCGGCTGCGTGCCCGGCAGCGTCCGCTCCACCTGCGGCGGAGCCGCCATCGCCACGCTCGCACATATCAATAAACTCCACGCCATCCAGCGAGCCAGCATCCGACACCTCTGTCTGATCATAGTCATCCCGGGCTTCGCATCCAGGGCCCGGCCGCTGCCGGAGCATAGCACGACGGGGTCGGTCTGCACGGCGGCAGCGCCCAATCTCATTCATCTCCCGCGGGCCGCGCGCCCCGGCCCGCTGCAGCTGGCCCGCCGGTATCCCGGTCGATGACCGCGACGCTCCATCGCATCGTACGGAGGGCCCGCTTCACCGGAAAGAGATTCGGCTTGAGCCTCTCGCAGGGCGTGGGCTGCAGAGCTCGGTTGGGTGGGCAGGGCGAGCTCGACCCGCATCAGCCGATCCGGATGTTTCCCGATGAAGTTCAAGATAGTCGAAGCAGAGATTTTAGTCTACATCTCCACGCCGCATTGGGTAACCGACTTACCTCGTGATCCCGGTGATCCCGCGCGGGCGTCAGGATCCAATCGGAGAACCACCGGTCCCGGCCCAAGGGAAGCGTTGCCTGCAGCATTACCGGCGGTGAAGGCCGCGACGTCGCCGGCGGGTTTACCAAAGTGATGTTCTGGATTTCGGCGTGTATTTACACGATGGGACTGTTCTTTGCCTTACGCGCTATTGCCGCTCATCCTATGTTTACGGGGGGTAATCTTCTTTCGTCTGTCTGCACACGATAACAGAAACGCCCAACCAATTAACTTACGAACTCCTGAATAGGTCATTTTATGTGCCGGTCTTGCCGTCGCGGCACGGTTCCATCTATGGATCGGCGCCGGTCTGCGGCAGTGCGAATTCATGCCAGGGGGCTTCGCTTCTTTCCCAAAATATTCCATCACGCGGTTGTAAATGACGCCGAAAATTGTTAGACAACGGGTGACAAGACCGACGACGTCTCCTCACACAGTCGTCGACACGCTTGAAGTTGTTACACATCCTCGCAGCTATCACGAGCTCGCAGCTATCACGAGGTGGAGTACTGAAAGGAGCGCGCCGAGGACGCCCATCATCATTTCGGCTCCCGGCAATCGGACCAAGCCATCGCCGTTTGCGGGCCGCGTTCAATCAGCTTCTTGTCGCTCCTCGCGGCGGAGAGAACGTAGCATGAATGTCGCCCATTTCGCCTTGCGCAAGCATACGACGAGATTTTGATCTCATTCATTCACCATCATTCACCCAAACTTGATAGGAGATCGCAGTAATGACTCACGGACTTGCTACTGAGATGCGTACGAGAACACTTCTTTGGCTCGTGATTGCCCTCGGGATGATGATCGGCCCGGACGCCTTCGCCCAGGACGGAACGATCACGGGAACGGTCACCGACGTTGTGACCGGCGAGACGATCCCCGGTGTGAACGTCGCCATCGTTGGTACGCAGCAGGGAGACGTTACGACCCGGGAAGGTCGCTACCGTATTGCCGATGTAGAACCCGGTACCTATGACGTGCAGGCGTCTTTTATCGGCTATTCTACGAATACAGCGGAGGGCGTAAGCGTTCGAGCGGGCGAGACTACCGAAGTAAACTTTGAATTAGCGGAAAGCGCCGTTTTCCTGGACGACGTGATCGTGACCGCACTGGGTGTGGAGAGAGAAGAGAGATCTCTCACGTACGGCACGCAGAACGTAAGCACGGCAGAGCTGGCTGAGGCCCGAGAGCTTAACGTGGCCAGCTCGCTGTCAGGAAAGGTCGCCGGGTTGTCCGTAAATCAGGCAGGAACAGGTCTCGGCGGCGCCACGAGACTCATTCTTCGCGGAAATCGCTCCATCAACGGAAACAGCCAGCCGCTCTTCGTGGTCGACGGCGTACCCATCCGCGGCGATATCAGCACCATCAACCCGGACGACATACAGGAAATTTCCGTCTTGAAGGGTCCCAATGCGGCCGCATTGTACGGAAGCGCTGCCCAGAACGGTGCGATAGTCGTCACCACGAACCGCGCCGCGGCGGGTCAGGTGAGTGCGAGCTTCAGTCAGAACATCATGGTCCAGGATGCGATCCTCCTCACCGATTACCAGAACAAGTACGGCCAGGGGAGTGAGGGAGAGTACAATCCGGGTTCGGAATTCTCCTGGGGT
>CAZART010000224.1:0-4721 GCA_964487555.1 uncultured Rhodothermales bacterium | reverse complement strand
TGCCCCGGCGATCCGGCCGTGCCGCCAGAGCGGAGCCGCGAGCATGCCTTTGCCCTCGATGAGCAGCGTTCCCGGATGGTCGTCCGCTGCATCCACAAGCCGGGTCAACCGTCGCTGCAGCAAACCATCTCGCATCTCCCCGAACGTCTCGATCACATTCTGATCGTGGAGATAGACGGCTCCCGCGCTGGCGTCCGTGGCGGCGACGGTCTGAAGCAGCAGTGCCCGGCGTACGTCGCCCCGCTCCGCTACACGCGCGACGCTGCGGCGGAACAGCTCAACTTTGAGCGATAGCTTCGCGATGTCTTCCATCGACTGATCCATGCTCGTTTGGAAGATTCATCAGAGTAGACCGGTTACGTGACCCGGAAAACCAGAATAAACGGCAAACGCTGTTCCACGGCCTCTCAGGCAACAGCTCCGCCGAAATCGAGGGCCGACGCGCGGAGTTGTGGTTGCCTTTCTCTCGGGGGGATATGCATTCTGCAGGTGACATATGCCGCATTATATGCATTTTGCATACAATAATAGCTTAATAATAGCATTATGCAAGTTTCTGAGGACCCATGTACCGAGTTTCGTTTCTTATAAATACATGTGTTTTAAGAAATTGTGGCGAATGGCATGCACATTGAGATAATCGGATACTGACAATGTCCAGAATCCATTCACCAATCGAAGCAGAACGACATGGCTAACACGAAGGAAATCATTCGCCGCGTTTCTGAAGAGCTCTACGGCGAGGGCCGGCTTGAACTGGTGGACGAGCTCTTTGCAGAAGACTACGTCAACCACGATCCGCCGCAGGGCTTCGGTCGCGGTCGCGACGACGTACGCGAATTTATTCGCACCATCCACGCCGGACTGTCCGATGTGAAGTCGACGGCGACGAACATCCTCGTCGACGGCAATGAGGGCGCCGTTCGGTGGACCGTCACCGCTGTGCACTCCGGAGAGTTATTCGGCATTCCGCCGACCAACCGGCAGCTCAACCACAGCGGCATTTGCATCTACCGCATCGAGAACGGCCGCGTGGTCGAGGAATGGCAGCAGCGGGATGACCTGGGTCTGCTCCAGCAGCTCGGCGCCATCCCGGAGATGGCCTGATCAATTCATCGCAAGCGGGTTTGAGGCATGAAGCGCTATCTCAAATGGGCGGGACTCGTCGTGGGCGGGCTTGTAGCCCTCGTGCTGCTGGCCGTCGGGGGGATTTACCTCTACACGAATCACCGGATGGATGTGAGCTACGACATCACACCCGCGTCCGTTGCCGTTCCGCACGACTCGGCTTCGATAGCAAGGGGACGGCATATCGCAGTGACCCGAGGCTGTACGGATTGCCACGGCGAAGATCTTTCGGGTAAGGTCGTCATCGATGAGCCGCCCGTCGCTCGCCTCACCGCGCCGAATCTGACGCCTGCCGGAGTCGCGGGCGAATACAGCGATCGAGACTGGATTCGCTCCATCCGGCACGGCGTCGGTCCGGACGGCAAGCCGCTGCTTTTCATGCCGTCACACGAATTCTACTACCTGTCGGATGAGGATCTCGGCTCGCTTATCGCCTTCCTCAGGACAGCGGAGCCCACCGATTCCGATCTGCCGTCGACGACGATTGGTCCTCTGGCGCGAGTCCTCTATACGACGGGCGAATTCGACCTCCTGCCGGCGGAGCTGATCCCGCACGACGCGCCGCGGCCCGAGGCGCCGGAGCGTGGTCCAACGGCCGAATATGGCGCGTATCTCGCCGTGGGATGCACGGGCTGCCATGGAAAAGGCCTCTCCGGCGGTCCGATTCCCGGCGGTCCGCCGGAATGGCCGGCCGCCTCCAACATTACCCCCGACGTCGAAACCGGCATCGGCAGCTGGACGGAGGAAGACTTTTTTCGGGCCCTCCGCGAGGGCAGGCGCCCCGGCGGGACTAGGCTCTCCGAAGCGATGCCGTGGAAAATGACCCGCCATATGACCGACGAAGAGATCCGCGCCATCTGGGCATACCTCCAAAGCCTCCCGCCGCGCGTGGAGGGCAACCGGTGATCCGTGACAACGTTGCCCGCCTTCTCGCTGTTGCTTGCGGAGAAATTGACATGAACAGAAGCCGACCCCCTGAACCGAAATAACGGTCGTCACTCGTTGGCGACTGCCAACGACTACCTACTGAATGCCATTGTTACAGCAGGAAGGCTGAAGGACGATGCCACTCATCGATTACCCCGCTTTTAAGGACCTGGACGCGAAGACCCGTGAGATCCTAGAGCGCACCGGAAACGAGCAAGGACAGGTTCCGTCGTTCCCCCGCATGCTCTCGGCGGTCGCCGAGAGCGACTACGCCGAGTTCAAAGACCGTCAGCGCTCCGTCGCGGAATTCGCCCGACAGGCGGCCACCGATCCCCCGGGGCTTTCAGCAGTGCGCGATCGACAATCTGTTCGAGCTCCGCTAGCACTTCAGGAAATGCAACCCTGATTGGCTCCGGCGCGTCGTTCATCCTACGGGGTTTGGCGGCTCTGCGGGACCTACCGGGCTTGGCGGCTGTGCGGATTTAGCAGGCTGTGCCGTACGAGCGTACAGTTCGGAGGTAGTGTTCCCTGCCGATTTTAGCGGGCTTCGTGGGCGTGACGGGAATAGCGGCCTTACCGGGGACTGCGGCGAGGCGGAGCGGGCTTCACGCGGAGGGCCGTCTGCACCTCGCTCCGCCGCTCCTCACCGACGCGCGCCCGCAGCGTCACGGAGGTCTCGCGGGTAACGCGCGCGGTCTTCAGCGAGATTGTCTTTTCACGCTCGCCTTTCTCGAAGCGCACCTGCCGCGGCACGCGGACGGCGCGGGCGTCGCTGCTATTCAGCGACACGATGATAGGCTTCGGCGCCGGGCGTTCCAGTTGCAGAAATAACCTGAACAGCTCCTCGGCGTAGAGATCCTCCGGATCCACTTTCATTCCAACGCCCACTCGTTGAATGGTCGGAGGGCTCACCCCCAACGGGGCGGATTTGACACTGGTGCCGAGCCGGGCCTCGATCGTCGCGGTCCGGCCAATTTGAACCGGCTCTGTCGTAATTGTGAAGGTCTGGTTGGCCGTGCCGCCGCTGTTGGCCGTGGCCGTGAGGCTCACCGGCACGACGGCGGACGCATCGCTGCTCGTGAGCTGGACTTCGACGCCCTGGTTGGGAGTGAGGTTCGCCAGGGATACGGTCGCCGTTGCGGACGAGCCGCCGTCGACGTTGGTCGGGCTGATCTGCAGCGCCGAGACCTCCGGGCCCACTACATTGAATGTCTGGACCTCCTCGTGCGGCGGCAGGATCGTCGAGCCGTCGTCCTGCAAGACGCGGACCTTGAGTTCATGCATCCCGATATTCGTAAGTGCCAACACGACCTCGTTCGGTGTACTCGGCGACGAAGACACCGGCTGAAACGTCACGTTCGAAGGCCGCTTCCAGCTCCACTCGTACGCATACGGCTCCGCACCATGCGACGCCTCCACCGACACCGTCAACCCCTCGTTAAATTGTGGATTCGTCGTTGAAAACACCATGGGCGCGACTTCGAGCGGTCGAATCAACCGGCCCGTGCTCGGATGGATGCAGCAGCTTTCCAGCTGGGTCTGCACGGACTGGCCGCGGGCCGTCGCGTCGCCCTCCATCTGCATCTCGTCATGGACCTGATCCCAGTTGCCGTCCTCAATTAAGCTCGTGAGATCCGTCTGGCTCAAATGGTCCCACCATAGTTTAGCAAATGCATCGCGGCTGCCTTGCTCGCGGCACTGCTCGAAGTGGCGGAGTTCGTGCAGGATCCAGTAAAATGAGTTCTCGATCGTCCCTTCTTGAAGGTCGGACACGTAGGATGCATTATTGAAATAGATGTTGTCGCAATCGCACGTCGCGTTGTTGGCGGGCTGGCGGTCGCTGTAACCGAACTCCACTTCACTCAGATTGGCATTTGGGAAGTACTGGGCGAGCACGTCCCGATACAGCGCCGGCAGCGAATACATCGGCACGCCGAAACCCATCTGGGTCAGGTAGGCGTCGTATAGCAAGAATTTGGCCTGGCAATCCGCTTGCTGAGTCTGGCACGCTACGTCGATGGACCCACAATTCATGTTGCAGGCCGGCACGAGCGGCTGCGCCTGGGCGAGCGGCACGCTCCCGGCCGCGATGCAAAGTGAAAGGATGGTGCTGAGGCTAATCTGTTTCATGGCTCTATGGCGGTGCGTTTTCAGGGTTGGGCCTGCGCACGTCGAGACGCGCCGAAAAGCAGACGCGTGCCGACGATGAGATCCAGAGTGAAGCGGCCGTCGCGCCTATCCTTCTATCGTGAAAAGGCAGCGCTGCGTATCATGAGGCGGATGAAAATCGCGCTCGAAGAAGGACGAGGCGCTTCGCCGGCGAGAGGGGGCCGTCCTGATCCGAGAAGTGCCTCCGTCGGAAGGAGCTGAAGGGAAGCCGCCAGAGGTTGAGGGAGCCGCCAGAGGTGAACGGGAGCCGATAGAGGTGAACGAAAGCCGATAGCGGTTGAGGTGAACCGATAGGAACGCCGTTTCCGAAGACGGCGTACGTGGACGCGTCAGCCCCCTGTGCGCGTTAGTCTTCGATGATCGGAGGTGCTCTTATGGCTTTCGCCGCACTCCTCGAACGAATCCTGTTCGCGCTCTTTCTTCTCGGCTGCGGAGAGCGGATAGCGGAGAGCGGATAGCGGATAGCGGATAGCGGATAGCGGATAGCGGATAGCGGA
>CAZART010000223.1:0-4817 GCA_964487555.1 uncultured Rhodothermales bacterium | reverse complement strand
GAGACTGCAGGGCAGCGTGCTGATTCTTTTCTTTAAGCATGCACCGCTGCCTTCATTTTCTCCTGTTTCTAGTCCCCTTCTGCTCCAGCAACGCGCAGGAGCTGCCCTTCCGCCACTACACGACCGATGACCCCGTCGCTCCTCTTCCGGCGAACGGTGTGACCGAAATCTATCAGGATGATGTTGGATACCTCTGGTTCGCGCTCTCCGGTGCCGGCCTGGTGCGCTATGACGGCCGCACGATGGAGCGCTTCAGGACGGAAGACGGACTTTCGGATCTCAACGTCGACGGCATCGTGCAGGACACGACAGGCCGCCTTTGGGTGACGAGCTACGGCGGCTTGTCCGTCTCGGAGCGGCCCATCGGCACGTATCGGCTGGACGAGCGGCCGCGTTTTACCGGTCGATACTGCGGTGTCGACCTGATCGACCGGTGGGTTACCGGTGCCGACATCGTTGCCGACGACGCCGGTGGGGTCTGGATCGGTACGGACGACTTTGGGGTCCTGCGCTATTCGTGCACGGAAGCAGGCGCGTCCGTGGATACGTTCTCGACCGCACTGGAATCCGAAGGCGAGGACCAAGGAGTCTATGCGATTTCGCTGGATGGCGACGGCAGTCTCTGGGCCACGCTAAGCGGTGGAACACTGCTCAAGCTTCCTGCGGCGCGACATCCGCGGCGTTTCGAGATCGCGGTCGAAGGCCTGCTGGATGCGACCACAACGAGCCTCGCACTCGACGCCAAAGGCACCTTGTGGGGCGGCACATACAACGGCCGCGTCTGGCGCCTGAATACCACGGGCGGAACGGCTTCCGACTGGCAGGCGCTCGACGTCAATCTTGGCCATTGGATACGGAGCATAAAGACCGATGTAAAAGGAGTGACGTGGATCGCGTCGAGCGGGGGCGGGCTTCTTCGGGTGGATGGAAACGAGATGAGACGCATCGGCCGTAGGGACGGCCTGCTGAGTGAGACCGTGTACGGACTCGGTACGGACCTCGAAGGCAATCTGTACGTCGGTCAAAATCAGGGCGTGTCCAAGCTTCCGCCCGATTACGAGGCCTTCGCCTATTATACGGCCACGTCCCATGTCGGCGAGCAGCCGGTGCTGCCGGCGAGCAGCGTTTCGGCGGTTCTCGAGTCGGATAATCGGCTGTGGATCGGCACGCCCGGCGGGTTGGTAACGATCGGTCCGGATGCCGGCCCGCATATCGTAGGCGCGGAAGACGGGCTGCCGACGAATGAGCTTTATGCTCTCGGCCGCGGAGCCGACGGTTCGATCTGGATAGGCCTCAATGGACAGACGACGGCGCTCCACCCTCCGGGCATCCGCCCGCCCACCTTGGGGACGACCGAAAGCGCCACCTTCTCTCTCGGCGGCCGGCCCTGGCGAGCGACTTCGTTTCGGCTGTTCAACGTCTACGCCATCAGAGATCTCAGGCTGCCTGGCAGCGCGATCGACACGGCTCGGGTTCCGACGCAATGGTTCACGAGCTACATGAAGCTCGCCTGCCTGATCGATGATGAGTGGTTCACGTTTCGACAGGCTGCCGGCTACCCGCCGACAGCCTCCAGCGCGGCGGCCGTGGACGAAGGAGGCTACGTCTGGTTTGCAACCGACGATCATGGCCTGTATCGCAGTCGTATGCCGCTGTCGCCCGACTCGATTCGCGCGATGCACGCCCGCTCGTCAGGTGAGAGGGATGCCGGCCGCGAAATTGTGGTGCCGGTTTTTGAGGCCGTGTGGACAACCGAGAACGGGTCACCGACCAACAACATCCAGAATTTGATCTTCCATCGCGGTAAGCTCTGGATCGGCACGCCCGTGGGGCTTTTTGCGGCCTCGCCGTTACTGAACGACGTTGTTCAGGTGGATGGGCTTTCGAATCAAAGCGTAGTCAGCCTCTCCGCTGCAGACCGTTCCGTCTGGGTAGGGACGAATTCCGGCCTCGTTGAAGTCGATGCCGATTCGGTCGTCGCGCGGCAAACGCTGCATCACATCGACGGCCTGCTCAACGATGAGACGTCATTCATCAATTCCGTCTTTACGACGGCCGACGGGGAGGTACTCTACGGGAGTGCAAAAGGCCTGACGGTGTACCGCCCGGCGCTCGACCGCAAAAACGAGATAGCTCCGCGCCTCGCGCTTCGTGACGCCGAATTTCAGGTCCAGGGATGGGGTCGTAGTCGGTTTGTCGCCGAGTATGCCGCGCTCAGCTTCGACCGTGAGAGTGCGGTGCGATATCGAACGCGGCTCCGCGGGTACGAAGATACGTGGTCGGACGAGAAGGCGGACGGGCGATTCCAGATAACGAATCTGCCTGCGTTGCTCATACCTCGCCAGTACACGTTCGAAGTGATCGCGCGGAACGCGGACGGCGCGTGGAGTGAATCTCCGATGCGCCATGCATTCACCGTTCAACCGGCATGGTTCGCATCGTGGTGGTTCGTCCTCGTGGTGCTGGGCGCCCTCGGTGGCGGGGTGCACCTCGTCTACAAAAGCCGTGTTCGCCGTGAACGGATGCGTCACGAAATCGAATCCGCCCGATCCATTCAGCGAAAGCTCCAGCCGGCCGCCCCCCTGCGCGAACGGCGAGTCGAGATCGCCGGCGCCTGCATGCCGGCCTACGAAGTGGGCGGCGATCATTTCGACTACCGCCGCGTCGAGGCTGGACTCCTGGTCGTCCTGACTGACGTCGAGGGCAAACGGATGGAAGGGGCCTTTCAGGCGGCCGTCGTTCGCGGGATGCTCTCCTCGGCATTCGAACATTCCGAGGCGCTTCCGGATGTAGCCGCGCAGCTGAATCACATGATTTACGACGCATTGGGGCGCGAGACGGCCGTAGCGATGCTCGTCGCCACGCTTGATCCGATCGACGGAGTGCTCCGCATCCTAAATGCCGGTTGTCAGCCCCCGCTGCACTCGGGCGGCGGCGACGCCATGCACATTCGGACGTCCCGATCGTTTCCCCCCCTGGGCAAGATCCGCTCCGTGACGTTCGAGACGGCCGAAGTAGCCGTAGCACCGGGGCAGGTCGTCGTTTTTGTGTCGGACGGGATTACCGAGGCCACCGACGGCGACGGGAGGCCCTATAGAGAGCGCATGGCGGAAACGGTCGCCCGTAATCACCATCAAAGCGCCGAGACGCTGGTCAAGATGATTCTGGACGATGTCGAACGGTTCACCGGCTCCCGTGTGCCTGACGACGATCGTACGGTCGTCGTGCTTCGCATGCTGTAGCGGGGACGCAGCTGCAGTGCGATCAGTCCGAACGGCGTGAAAGCGCTGCGAGCGCCTGCTCTTCCGAAGCGTAGATATGATCGGCGCAAAACGAGAGTAACCCGCTGACTTCGAGGGCGTTCTCCAGCATGATCGAGTCGACATTGGAGAACGAGAGCGTTCCGCCGAGCTCGTCAAGCCGGTCGTAGATCGTGAGAAGCGCCGAGATGCCGTAGCTGTTGATCAGCTCAACGTGCTCGCAGTTGACGAGGACCTTCGGCTTTTCGCCGCCGATCTGCTCGAGCACCGAACGCTGCACTTCCTGCTTGAAGGAGAGGTCGGCGTAGGTGTCCGGTTTCAACACCAGCACGTCGTTGCGAGCGTAGTACTCCATTTCAGCGGTTCTTGATCATCGTGATCGTGGTGCCGTCGCGGCCGGAGTGGATCTCCACGTGATCCATCGACCTGCGCACGATTTCCAGGCCCCATCCTCTCGTCTCACGGCGGACTCTTTTTGCCTGCGGGTCGGGACGCGTTATCGTTTTGGGATCGAATCCCTTCCCGCCGTCCTGCACGCGCACCTCGAATGTCTGCGGCGTCACTTTAAAATACAGATCGACGCTGTTATCGTGCGACTCGCTGTGTTCGGCGGCGTTGATGACCGCTTCGATGACGGCCATCCGGACCTCGGCCTGGGTGCGCTCGTCCATCCCGGCCGCTCCCATAAGGCGACGCGCCAGCGCGATGGCCTCGAGCTCGGCACGTGGGCGGAGTTCGAGGCGAAGGTGGTGCTCGGATACGAGGCTATTCTCCACGGTTCAGCCTCGGCGTGTTGTCGTCCAGCGTCTCCGCTTTATCGAGGTAGCGCCGCAGGCGCCGGTAGTCGATGCGAAGCTCCTTCATCGTGTTTGTTTTGTGCTCGCCCATCCGCCGCAATGCATGGCGGACGTATCGTGCGATAACGTCCTCGAGCGGCTGGACGTCGTCGATGACGAAGGGCATGCCGGCTGATTGGTTCGACAGGTCATCCGGCAGATCGCGAACGTCGATCACGGAGTCCGTGCTGACGACAAATGCTCGCTCGACGACGCGCCGCAACTGGCGCACATTGCCCGGCCATTCGTACTCGACCAGTGCTCGCATAGCACGTGGCGCAATTCCTTCGATGGACCGGCGGCGGCTCTTGTCGTTGAGGCCGCGCAGGAAATGCTCGACCAGAATCGGAATATCCTCACGCCGTTCGCGAAGCGGGGGGCACCGCATCTCCAAGGTCGCAAGTCGATAGTACAGATCCTCCCTGAACCGCCCGGCCGCCACCTCGTCGGTCAGCGTTCGGTTCGTGGCGGAGACAAGCTGAAAATCGGATGTTAGAACGTCGTTTCCGCCGACGCGCGTGAAGGAGCCATCCTCCAGGACACGTAGGAGCTTTGCTTGCATGTCGGACGGCATCTCGCCAATCTCGTCGAGAAACATCGTGCCGCCGTCCGCAGCCTCGAACTTTCCTTCTTTGCGGCTAACCGCGCCTGTAAATGCCCCTTTTTCGTATCCGAATAGCTCACTCTCCAACAGGTCCTTCGGTATCGCCGCGCAGTTCAG
>CAZART010000222.1:0-4861 GCA_964487555.1 uncultured Rhodothermales bacterium | reverse complement strand
AGAATGGCGGTGGGAGGTCCGTTGAAGGCTTCGACAACTCGTCGAGAATTAGCATGCGCATCCGGAGGGCTGCCGGCACGTCTTGTTCCGTGCGATGCAGCTATTCCCGCACGGCTTCCCTTTTGAACAAACCTTGCAGCAGCTTCGACGCTGGCTCGGCTTTGCAGCCGGTCTATTGAGGCGGGATCTTCCAGGAAGGCTCTCGCAAACTTCTCCGTCGCTGTCTCCATCAAGCCTGTGGGGGTCGCGGGCCGGACCGCCTGCTTTGACGTAGAATTCCTGCGCGTCCCGCTGAGTACTGAAATCCGAGCAGTTCTTGTCGCCGTTTTCTCCCACAGCCGCGGAGCTTAGATCCAGCCCCGGATGCCACATGCCGAGCTCCAGCGTACGCGCATCGCGCTGCAGCTGCTGGTACTTATCCTTGTGGGCAAAGGGAAAGATCGTGTACGCATTTGCGTAGCCGTCCATGATCATCCGCTCATTTACGGAATACCATCGCTCACCGCGCTCGTCGAGCACCCAGACGTAGGCGAGCATGCGGCCATAGCGGTCCTCGTGGTTTGACGCCGCATTTGCCTGATCGAACTTCAGCTCGACCGTCTTCTCGAGAGCGAGCTTGGCCGCATGTTGGCTCGCTAGTTCACCGAGCGCCCGGATCGTCACCTTATCCTGACCGGTGCGCTCCGCATCACGGTTGAGCTTTGCGGATTGATGCTTTTCCGGCGTATCGACGCCGATTAACCTTACTGTCCGCCCGTCGCTTAACTCGAACGTGTCGCCGTCGACGATGCGAGCCACAGTTGTTTGCTGTGCGTGAATCGAGTTGAACGCGACAATGCCGAACAGCACAGCGAGTGTTGCTCTCATGCCTGGAGCCTTTTCGCGTTGTCCAGGGTGTGCGTCACATTCCCATCCGTCGTGATCATCGTTTCTGGTTCCGTGAGAAGCCGATAGAGAAAGTCGATAAAGAAAACGCTGCAAATCGCGCGTCGGCGATCTGCAGCAAGCGGGAAATCTCGGCTGGAAGTTTGAATGCCGCGTCTGCGAACAGCGCACCTAGGACGTATACCGATAGCAGCAGGATGAGAAACTCCCTTGCACCTTGAGACAGTGCGATCTCGGGTGGACTGTGGTTTGACTAATGAAGCGAACACGGTCGTAATCGTCATGCTCCTGAGGCGCAGACCGATATCACTTCGAGTGCGATTCGTCGGGCCGCCGCCGAATCCCTGCACAGAAGCTTGCGCACGCGAGAAACCGGCATGCCTACGACACCGTAGGCAGACCCAACAGGGGAGCGTTTTCGACGAGGACTTCTCGCGGAAACCGTCGCAAAGGGCCGGGGCAACACGCTTCGGCCCTTTTGCTGTCGTAAGGGCGTCGTCCATTCAGGCGGCGCGATACCGATATGCAGGCCGGTGCTTCTCGGCAACGCGGCACAAGCTTCTCGGCAAGATGGCTCGAGAGCGGAGGATCCGCCCGTCGTCGACGCTCGTTGTACGATGCGGACGCTCACCCGGATAGCATCATGGCTCGAGCAGGCACTGCCTCAGACGAACACGACGAATCCGCTCTTGAGGAGACGGCACGCAAAAAACTCGGTGTGCAGCACTGGGACCGGCCCGTCATCTTTCGCGAGACGGCCGAGGCGGCCACCGACGTTCGCCTGCCGTACTGGAGCCTTCTCGTCCTCTCGGGAGCCATCGCCACGTTAGGGCTGGCCCTCAATAATGCAGCCGTCGTTATCGGGGCCATGCTGATCGCGCCCCTGCTTGCGCCGACGATGGGTCTGGCCCTCGCGCTGGCGATGGGCGACGTACGACTCGCCGCGCAGACGGGAACTGCCGTCGTCGTCAGTACCGCACTCGTGGTCGTTACGGCGATGGTGCTCACGCTCGTCCTGCCCTTCCAGACCATCACGACGGAGATTACGGCGCGAACCCGTCCGACCACGCTGGACCTGGGCATAGCCGTTTTTTCAGGACTCGCCGGTGCCGTGGTTGCCGTGACCCGACGTAAAGGTTTGTCGGCGGCCATCCCCGGAGTGGCGGTAGCGGTGGCCCTCATACCTCCGCTTGCGGTCGTCGGCTTTTCCGCCGGCGCTGGATTTCGATGGTCGTTAATCAAGGGCAGCATGCTCCTTTATGGGGCCAATCTGGCCGGTATCGTATTCAGCGGCACGCTCGTGTTTCTCCTCATCGGGATGCACCGACACGGTGTTTTGGAGGCGGCCATGAAATGGCATGGCAGTGCCGTACCGACGCGCCTTGCCGCCTGGGCTGCCCGCACGCGCTGGTTTCCCGTGCTCGGCCCGATTCGGTCCCCGGCGGCGCGGATCGGGCTTGTTCTCGCCTTCGTTGCCGTGCTGGGCATTCCGCTCACGATCACCCTCGGCGAGATCGCTCGGGAGACGCGCGTCCAGCGCGCCGTCAGTAGGGCGTCGACGATCTTCGAGATCGAGGGGCGGTCGTCCATACTCAGCCTCCAGAGCGTCATCGGCGAAAGGGAATCACAAGCACTCCTCCGCGTGGCCACTACGGAGTGGTTCGGCGACGAAGCGCACGAGACGTTCGAACGCACCGCGTCGATACGCGCCGGCGAACGGGTCCGACTGGTCCTGGAGCAAATTCCCACCTCGTCCGGAGACCTCGAGCAGCTTGCCGGTCTGTTTCCGTCGGCCCGGCGTGAGGTCGCGGCAAGGCCGCTTGACCTAAATACACTGCTTGAACCTGCGAGGGAGCGCATACAGGAGGCGACCGTCGCTCTCACCTTGCCGGATAGCACCTACGTCCTGGGTTTCGACATGGTCGTGGGTGGCGGCGCCCCAAAGCATTTGACGATCGGCTACGCCGCTGAACGACGTTTAAGCCTCGATATCCATCAAATTCTGACGCGTCAGGTGCGGATGGCACTGGCCGCTTCGGAACTAAACGTGCACTGGAAGTACGTTCCGACCGACACGCTGTCGCTTACGGCTACCGCCGCAGACAGCACGCGCTTTCGCGAGCTGGCGGATCTTACGAATCGCTATCAAAATCTACGACTGGCCGTCGTGGCGGATACGAGCCGCGACGGCGCCGACGTCGATTCGACGAGGAGGCGACTTCTGCGTCTCGGTGTCGAGCCCGGCCGCCTCGAGACGCACCACGAGGAGGGAAGCCCTCTACGCATCGTGCCGTATCCGGCGCCGACGAACTAGTGCGAAGCCGCCGCCGTCATCCCTCCACGATATCGTGATATCCCTTCTTGAGGCCATGCACGAGATAGGACAGTACACTCTTTTCCTCGACGAGGACGGAGAGTTCACCCGTCATACCAATGCTTAGCATAGAGGCCAGGCGACCGCTACTATCAAACGCTATTTCGATCGGATAGCGCCCATTCTCGTCCGGCGTCAGACTTAGACTGCTGATGTGGCCGTAGAGAACCCCCCACTCGTAATGGGGATAGGTATCCACCTTGAGGGAGACGGGTGCACCTTTGTTGACGAGGCCGATGCTTCGCGGCGGAACCAGTGACTCCGCCCGGATGGTGGACGAATCGCGCAGAATTTTGACGAGTATGCTGCCGGGTTCCACCTGACGCTCGTGGAAGGTCAGGTAGGAGACGCGGCCGGCGTCGGGGGCACGCAAGAGCAGGCTACCACGCTCGGCAGTAAAGTCACCGTAGTTCCGGAAGAGCGCCTCGCGGGTAGTTACAAGCTCGCTGGAGAGGGTTGCGTCCCTGTTCGCCGCCTGGCGGGCCTTTTCTTCACGATTCTTGCTGAGGATGCTTTTCTCTATCTCGGCGGCCGTTCGCTCATTCTCAATGGCCGCAGCCTCACTTCGATGGAGCTGAATCAGACCCTCAAGCTCGGACTCGGCCTCCACGAGCGCCCGTTGTGAAATCTCAAGCTGAGAGGCGGAGAGCAGCATCTTCTCGTGAAGGGCACGCCGGCGTTCGTGGTCCGATCGGGCCTGATCGACCACCGCCTGCCGCTGACGACGTTGCTGTTCGTAGATATTCTCCGAGTAACGCATCCGCTCGGAAAGGTCTCCGATATGCCGCTCAAGTTTGTCCTCCTGAAGCGACAGCGCCTCGACCTGGCTCTCATATACGGCGCGCTCGGCCTCATCGAAGATGCGTTTCCGCTCCGCGGCGGATTCGTAGGCGGCAATGAGTTCCACGATCTTCGGTGAGCTGATACGGAGGAGGGGGGTGCCCGCCGCCACCGTATCTCCTACCTCAACGTAGCGCTCCTCCACGTAAAGCGGATCGAAAAAACGATAGACGTACTCCGGCTCGCTGCCCTTCAGAACGAACGGCAGGCTGACTTCGCGCGGTACGTCCACCACCGCGCCTAGGATGACGATCATCACCAGAGCCACGCCGCTCACATAGACGACCGCACGCAATGCATTCTCGCGAACATCGCTAAGAGGCACGTCATCCTCGTAATAGATGTCCGCGTACTGGAGTCGTTCGAGCCCGTCGGTCGGCTCGCGATCCGCCGATCCGCTGTCGCCGTTCGTGTCGATCATAGATTCATATAGTTTTGCATGAACTGGTAATAGCGCCCCTCAGCCATCATCAGAACGTCGTGCGTACCTTCTTCGAGAATAGATCCTCTCTCCAGGACCAAAATCCGATCGGCATTCCGAACCGTTTGAAGGCGATGCGCGATCGAGATGATGGTCTTGTCATGGAAGTGCTCCTTTACGTTGCGCATGATTTTATTCTCCGCCTCTACATCGAGTACGCTGCTCGCTTCATCTAGAATCAACACGTCGAAGTCGCGGAGGAAAAGGCGGGCAAGCACGATCTTAAGCTTTTGACCACCTGAGAGATTGCTTCCGCCTTCGCCGACCTTATGGTTGTATCC
>CAZART010000221.1:0-4943 GCA_964487555.1 uncultured Rhodothermales bacterium | reverse complement strand
GTCATGGCCTTCGTGCGAGGTGCGCCTCGAATCGGCATCATGCCCCGTGCGCGCGGCGCTCTCGTTGCGCGCGGCTTCATCTTTGTGCGTGCCAGCACTAAGCCGGCCGCCGTCGCCGTGGGAGGGGTCGTTCCCCTGGTGCGGTTTGTCCTTTTCCGCCTTCATATTGCATTGCCGTCGGGTTATGTGGAAACCACCAGGGTACCGCTCTGCATACCCATGCCGCAAACGAACGTGAACTCGCCGTCCTCGTCGGGCGTGAACTCAACTGCTGCGTCTTCGTGCATGGGCAGCGGCATCTTCTCTACGCCGAACTCGGGTACCGAAACGTGATGGAGGCAGTCGGCATCCGTCGTCCTATTGAAAACGAGACGGGCCGGCACCCCCGCCCTCAACCGCACGGACTCCGGCGAAAAACCGGCGGCGCCGGCCTCGATCTCGACGACCTGGACGCCGTCGATGAGGCGCGCGCCGAGCTCTGCCGACGATTGGGCATCGCCACCGTCGCCTGTCGCCGTTTCGTTGGGATTATCAGCGCTGCAACCGGCAATGAGGAACGCCGCGAACAATAGGGAAAAGATTCGCATCTTATTTTGCTTGTTTAGTGTGAGATTTCGTTTGCCTTCAGGGTGCTCCGATGCCGGAGAGTTCCCGCTGCTCGACGGGGGTGGGCTCCTCCTCATCGAATTCTCTGCGCAGGCGTACGCGCTGCACGAGGACGTATGCGGCGGGAATGACGATGAGCGTGAGCACGGTCGAGCTGACTAGCCCGCCCACCATCGGCGTCGCAATACGCTTCATGACCTCAGAGCCCGTTCCGCTGCCGAGCATGATGGGCATCAATCCGATCAGCGTTGTGAACACCGTCATCAGCTTCGGTCGGACGCGGTCGACGGCTCCCTCTTCAAGCGCGGCGCTGAGCATTGCTCGGGACGTCAATCGCCCTTCGCGCCGATAGCGCCGTACGGCCTCGTCGAGATACACCTGCATCACGACGCCCGTCTCGGCGGCGAGGCCCGCGACGGCGATAAAGCCGACTCCGACGGCGATGCTCATGTTGAAGTCCAGGAAGGCCATCAGCCACACGGCGCCGACGACCGCGAACGGCAGCGTGGCCATGAGGATCGACGTCTCCCAAACGTTCTTGAAATGCAGGAACAGCAGGATGAAGATGATGGCCAGTGTTATGGGAATCAGCACCTGCAGCCGGCGGTTTGCCCGCTCCATGTACTCGTACTGGCCGCTCCACTTGATGGAGTAGCCGGCCGGCAGCACGACCGACTCGGCGACGACTTCGCGAGCCCGCTGCACATACGTGCCAAGGTCCACGCCGGGCTTTAGATCGACATAGATCCACGCATTCGGACGCGCATTTTCGCTTTTGATCATCGGCGGACCGTCGGTGATACGCAGGTCCGCAAGCTGGCCGAGCGGAACCTGCGCCCCCGTCGACGTGGGAACCAGCACCTGTCGCAACGCCGGAATGTTGTCACGCAGATCTCGCGGATAGCGAATGTTCACCGGATAGCGCTCGAGGCCCTCGACCGTGGTCGTGACGTTCATACCGCCGATTGCGCTCATAATCACATCCTGCACGTCTCCTGTCGTAAGGCCATAGCGAGAAGCCTCATCCCGCCGGATGTCGATGTCGAGGAACGATCCGCCCATCACCCGCTCGGAGAACACCGAGGCCGTGCCTTCGACCGGCTTGAGCGCTCGTTCCACGTCCTCCCCGAGCCGCTCCAGCTCGCGCAGATCTTCGCCCGCGATCTTGATGCCCACCGGCGTCTTTATACCCGTCGCGAGCATGTCGATGCGTGTTTTGATAGGCATCGTCCATGCATTCGTCAGGCCGGGAATCTGGATGGCGGCATCCATCTCGGCGACGAGCTTATCCCACGTCATCCCCTCCCGCCACTGATCGCGAGCCTTCAGGATGATCGTCGTCTCTACCATCGAGAGCGGCGCGGGGTCGGTAGCCGTCTCGGCGCGGCCGATCTTGCCGAACACGCTCTCGACTTCCGGAAAGGACTTAATGATGCGATCTGTCTGCTGGAGTAGCTCCCGCGCTTTGTTCGGCGAGAGGCCCGGCAGCGTGGTCGGCATGTACAGAAGATCCCCCTCATTGAGCGGAGGCATGAATTCGGACCCGATCTGCGGAAACGGCACGTAGGTCTGGCCGAACGTCATCCGCTGCACCGGAAGCAATGTGAGCAGAAGTGTCACGCCTGCCACGGCCAGTACCGTGCCCGGCCGCGCCAGCGTCCATCGAATCACGGGACGATACGTTCGAATAAAGAATCGAGCGATAGGGTTTTCACTTTCCGAGCGAATACGGCCCTTGATGAACGTCACCATCAGCGCCGGCACGAGGGTCACTGCGAGCAGCGCCGCGGCAGCCATCGAGAACGTTTTCGTCAGTGCGAGGGGCGTGAACATTCGGCCCTCAACCTGCTCGAGCGTGAAGACCGGCAGGAAGGAGACGGTGACGATGAGAAGGGAGAAGAAGAGGCTTGGACCGACTTCTTTGGCCGCGTCGATGACGGCACGCGTACGGATGGAATATGGAGGATCGAGGATCGAGGATCGAGGATCGGGGATTGAGGATCGAGGGGTCTCTTGAATATCGTGCCGGCCATTGTCGGCATCCGCGATCATCGAATCTCGATCTTCGATCCTCGACTCACGCAGCCGCTCCAGGTGTTTATGGGCGTTTTCCACCATCACCAGCGAAGCATCCACCATTACCCCGATGGCGATCGCGATGCCGCCCAGGCTCATTATGTTCGCATTGACGCCCAGCAGCTTCATCACGAGGAGCGCGATGAGGATGCCGACGGGCACGGACACGAGGGCGACGAATGCGCTGCGCGCATGCAGCAGAAAAATAATGACGATCAGCGCGACAACGAGCAGCTCTTCCCATATCTGCGTGGTGAGCGTGCCGACAGCGCTCTGAATCAGGCCGGACCGATCGTATTCCGTAACGATCTGCACGCCCTCCGGAAGCCCGGGCTGAAGCTCGGCGAGGCGGGCTTTCACCCCCTCGATGACTTTCTGAGCGTTCTCTCCGGACCTCATCACGATGATGCCGCCTACGACCTCGCCCTCGCCGTTTCTCTCAGCGATGCCTCGTCGAAGTTCGGGCCCTAGCTGAACGCGCGCCACGTCACCGATCGTCACGCGCGATCCGGAGGCCGTCTTCAGAGGAATCCCCCGGATGTCGTCGAGCCCGTCGAGGTAGCCCTTGCCTCGGACGATGAATTCACGCTCGCCCATCTCCACGATACGCCCGCCGACGTCGCGATTCGACTCCTGCAGCTGCATCTTCACGTGGCTCAGGGGAATGCCGAAGGCTGAAAGTCTCTGCGGATCCACCACGACTTGATACTGCTTCTGGAATCCCCCGATCGTGGCCACTTCACTCACGCCGTCGACCGCCTGCAGCTCGAACTTCAAGAAGAAGTCCTGGATGGATCGAAGCTGCGACAGATCGTGGGTGCCCGTCGTATCCATCAGACTGTATTGATACACCCATCCTACGCCGGTAGCATCGGGACCGAGGGCAGGACGTACGCCATCAGGCATCCGTTCGCTTACAAAACTCAGGTACTCGAGCACACGGCTTCGCGCCCAGTACATATCGGTGCCATCCTCAAAGATGACGTAGACGAACGACGTGCCGAACATCGAGTATCCGCGGACGGTCTTGGCGAACGGGACCGACAGCATGGCCGTCGTCAGCGGGTAGGTTACCTGCTCCTCCACGATCTGCGGGCCCTGTCCGGCATACTCGGTCTTGATGATCACCTGCACGTCCGACAGGTCCGGAATGGCGTCTATGGGTGTGTTGAGGATCGCCCAAACACCCCCGGCCGATACGAGCAGCGTGACGAGAATGACCAGCAGCCGGTTTTTGGCGCTCCATTCTATGATATGCTTCAGCATGGAATCGTCCTGGATTAATGGTCGGCATCCGAACCGGACGGCGCTGATGCACCGGCCGGCAGCGAGCCTTCAGGATCCGAGACGCCCCCGTCGGACGGGACCTCGCCGGATGGTACGCCCTCGGATGGGGCGCCGACGGGTGGAGCGCCGTCAGATGTGGCGTCGCCGGGTGGGGAGGATCCCGGCGCGGCTGCGTCTCTGCCCGCCATCATGGCGCCGACTACGCTCTGCAGCCGCGCCTCCGAATCGATCAGGAATTGTGCACTGGTGACGACCGTCTCGTCGCCCTGCAGACCGCTGAGCACCTGTACGCGGTCGCCGGACTGAACACCTGTCACGACGTCCGTCGGAAGAAACCGTCCTTCGCCAAGCGCAAGGATTACGACCTCACGTTCACCCGTTCGCACGACCGCCTCTGCCGGCACGACCGGCATTGCATCCGCTTCACGTCCGGTCAGCATGACGGTTGCGTACATGCCGGGCTTCAGCTTCAAGCCGGGATTCGGCACTGAGATGCGCGCCTTCAGGCTTCGCGTCTCCGGATTCAGGGCGTCATAGAGGTAATTCACACGGCCGGTGATCGAGGACCCCGGCTGGTAGGGCAGTTCGATGACGGCCTCCGTGCCGACGTCGACCCACGACAGGTTCTGCTCGTAGACGTCGACCATGAGCCACAGCGATGAGAGGTTCGAGAGCTCCATCAGGGTCTCTCCGGCCATTACTTGCTGACCTTCGACCGCTCGCGTTGCCACGACGGTGCCGGATGCCGGTGCATAAAGCGTCAGCGTCTTCTCCGGCTGCCCGGTTTCTTCCAGATGCCGAATCTGACTCTCCGTGATATCCCAGTAGGCAAGCCTACGCTTTGCCGCCGCGACGAGGCGGTCGGAGTCCTTCGCGGCAGGAGAGCCTTCGAGCCGCTGCCGATTGCGTAGCGCAAGCAGGTATTCCTCCTGCGTACTTACGAGCTCGGGGCTGTAGATCTCGAGGAGAGGCTG
>CAZART010000220.1:0-4979 GCA_964487555.1 uncultured Rhodothermales bacterium | reverse complement strand
ATCGGCGGCGAGTATACGTTCATGGATCTCCTCGCGCTACGTGCCGGATATAGCTTCCCAACCGACGAGCAAGGCGTCAGCCTTGGGGCCGGGCTGCGTCCGAACGTAAGTAACTTCGCATTCGGCGTCGATTACGCGTACACGACTTTCGGTGTGTTTGACGCGGTGCATCGTATCTCCATCAATCTCGGATTCTGACGAGGAATCGAGCCGTTAAGTAAGGCGGGATATTGCTACAGCCCACGTGGACCGCTACGGTTCCGCTGTGGGCTGTAGCCGTTTATTGCAGCGCAGTATGATGTTGCGGCCAAACAGACAGTGCATATGTCCGCACAACGCGCGTCGACGGACCCCGACACGACCCCTGCACCTTTTGCCGAATCAGCGGCGAGAGGTTGCAAGGATATTTACGAGGCTGCGACTGCTTCCCGCCACGCTGCTGGCCGCTGCATTTCTATCGGGATGCAGCATGGGCGACACGAATGAGGCGAACGTAGACGCCGCGGTACGTTCCCTTCGCTTCGTTGACGTCACCGTCGATGCAGGGTTGGACAGCTTCGTGCACCGCACGGGCGCATTTGGAAAGCTGTGGTTTCCTGAGACCGTGGGAGCAGGATGTGCATTTCTAGACTACGACGGTGACGGATGGCTTGACATTCTATTAGTCGCCGGAGGCGTGTGGCAGGATGAGGAGAACGTCCCGGCGCTTGAACTATACCGAAACGACGGCGACGGTACGTTCGAAAGAGTCACACGGAAGGCAGGTCTGGAAGAAATCAAAGGTTATGCTTTCGGCGTCGCGGTGGGTGACTACGACAACAACGGCAGCCCGGACGTTTTCGTGACCATGCTCGATGAGAATATTCTGCTTCAGAACGACGGTGGAACGTTCCACGACGTCAGCCGGCGAGCGGGAATCGATACACGCAGAGAATGGAGCACGTCGGCGCTTTTTTTCGACGCCGACATGGACGGACATCTCGATCTGTACGTAGGTAACTATGTAGCCTGGACCCCGGAGACGGATATCTGGTGCACGATGGATGGGGAGACGAAGGCGTATTGCACGCCGCAGGCGTACGATGGACTCGTCGGTCGCTATTATCAGAATCGCGGTGACGGAACGTTTAGAGACCGAACGGAGGCGGCCGGCTTCTCCGATTCGCCAGGAAAAACGCTTGGAGTTGCCGAACTGGATTTTAACGACGACGGACGGCCGGACCTGGTGGTCTCCAACGACACGGAGCGCGATCTGCTCTACGAGAACAAGGGCAATGGAACGTTCCTCGAAGTGGGGGTCCGGCGTGGGATTGCGTACGATGAGAACGGGCGGGCTCGTGCCGGTATGGGAATCGACACGGGAGATTTTGATAATTCCGGCCGCTCGAGCGTCGTGATCGGTCATTTTTCGAACGAGATGGTGGGCATTTATCAAAGCGTAGGCGACTATTTCGTCGATCGTGCCAGAGCCGTGGGGGTCGGTCAGCCGAGCCTGTTGACGCTTACCTTCGGCTTATTTTTCTTCGACGCGGATCTCGATGGATACCTCGATCTACTCCTCGCCAACGGTCACATATCGGAAGATATCGAGCGCGTCCAGGATGGGATCGGCTTCCGGCAGCGCGCTCAGCTATTTTTGAACCGGGAGGGATCGGTCTTCGCAGACGCGACTCAGGACGCGGGCCCGGCGTTCGAACAGCGTCTCGTGGGCAGGGGTGCGGCCTACGGAGATTACGATCATGATGGCGACCTCGACGTGCTGCTCACGGAAAATGGCGGACGAGCCTACCTCTGGCAGAATGAACTTCGGCAGGCGTCCCCTGCTTTACCTTCGACGAGATCGGGCGACGTGGCGGAGAACGATCAGCGGACGAGCTTGTCGGTCGGAAGTGATTCTCAGCAAAAGACGAAGGGCGCAGAAGCACCTGCATACCTGCGCATCCACCTTGAAGGTAGAGAGAGTAATCGCGACGCCTACGGCTCACGTGTTGTTGCTGTCGCCGGCGATCGAAGAATGACGCGGCGCGTGCGAGGTGGTTCAAGCTATCTGTCGCAGTCGGAACCCGACGTCACATTCGGCCTCAGAGATGCGTCTCAAGTCGACTCCCTCATCGTTTACTGGCCCGGCGGCGGCGTCGAAAGGTGGGAGGATATTCCCGCCAATCAGACCATACGGATCGTAGAGGGAGATGGCACGTTTGCTACCGCGAGGACACGGAAGCCGCAGTAGAGACTATGAAGGCTCACATTCAAATATTCGCGATGGCGATCCTGCTCTACGCAATGGGAGGCTGCTCGCGCGGATCGGAGAGAACGGTCCGGGAGGTCGATCCGGAGATCATTGAGCTCCTCTCTTCGGCAGAGGAGGAGGCGGAGAGCGGCGAATATCGGGCCGCCCTGGCCCTTGCGGACAGCGCCGTCCTCCGTTCTCCGAAGCTTCCAAACGTTCACCACGTACGTGGAAATATCCTGACGGATTTGAACCGGCTGGAAGAGGCAAAGGCCGCCTATGAAGAGGCCTTGCGCGTGGATGAACGGTTTCCCGGACCGCATTTCAAGCTCGGCAACAATGCATTCATGCGGGGACGTTACGGAGAGGCCGTCCGCGCTTACGAGCGAGAAGAGGCTTTACTGAGCGAATTGCGGAAGCGGTCGCCCGCGACGAATCGACATGATCCGGCTACACTGGCGCGGGTCATCCTCCAGAAGGGGCGAGCGTATAAACTGCTTGGGCAGGTCGACAGCGCACGTGCAGCCTACGAACGGTCGCTGAAGATTGACAGCACGAATGGAACGACGTATGCGTGGCTCGGAGAACTCGATGCAGAGGAAGGGGCAAATGATCGTGCCCTGGAGCGCTTCCGCCGCGCCGTCGAGATTTCGCCCGGAGATCTTGATTTTCGCTATGAATTCGGTTCCGCGCTCCTTAAGACGGGTGATGTCGAGGCCGCCGAAGGGGTTTTTCGCAGCGTTCTCGCCCAACGGCGATCCCACGAGGGCGCGAACTATAGTCTTGGACAGGCATTGCTGCGCCAGGGGAAGACGGAAGAGGCACAACGTTTCCTGGATCGGGCCGATGCGCTTCAAAATCTTCAGGCGGAAATTGCGGCCGCGCAGGCGGCGGCGTATCAGCAGCCTGACCGGCCGGCAAGGTGGCTTGAATTGACGCGGCTGCTGCTAGTGGCCGGACGCCTCGACGAAGCGCGGCAGGCTATGGGCGTGGCGCACTACCTTCGGCCCAATGATGTCAACATTCAGAACGACATCGCCAACACGTCGCTGGCTATGGGCGACACGCTGGCCGCCGTCCGGCGCTACGAATCGATCGTGAGCCGTGACTCCACGTTTGCAGACGGATGGCTGAACCTGGGCGTAGTTCACGCCATGCAAGGGAATTACGAGGCGGCACGCAGCGCCTGGCAGCGTGCGCTCCGCATCGAACCGGGACACGCCGAGGCGCGCGATTATCTCTCGCGTCTGGAACCCTGACGGCCACGCGGCGGGCCGCCGTACGTAGCGGCCCACAAGAAATACGGATTTGTGAACGCGGGCGAGGTTGAGAAACACGTGTACCGTGCGATTCGCGGCAAAAATTTAGATGGTGGAAAAATGATTCGATATCAGTGGGTTGCGGCGGCATTGATCCTTGGCTTGGCGGCCTGTGGCGCGGATCCGGATCCACGCGAGGGAATCATGTCAACCAGCTCGAGATCTTACCTCGAAGCCGGAACGCAGGCGCTGAGCATGCATGAATTTGACGCCGCGCTCGCGCTGGCCGACAGCGCTCTTCAGGAACAACCGCGACTGCCGGACGCCTACTTTCTGAAGGGACGTGTGTATACGGAAATGTGGCAGTTCGATTCCGCGGATGCCGCATACAAGAATGTGCTGGAGCTAAATCCATCCTACCGCGGGCTCTGGCATAACATGGGCAACAACGCCGCGCGCAAGACGGACTACCGCACGGCCATCACGTATTATCGGCGGGAAATCGAGGAGCGTCCGGCCGCCGCTCCGTGGCGGAATTTGGGAAAGATCTATGACGAGCTCGGTGTTCCCGACAGTGCGCGGTACGCCTTCGAGCGATCGCTGCGGCACGACAGCACGCACGCGGCGACGTACATAGCGATGGCGGAGCTTCTTGAAGAAGAAGGTCGGGTCGCCGAAGCGCTTAACCATGCGCGCCGTGCATTCGAGTTGGCGCCTGAAAGCATCGAGGCGCGGTATCGATTCGGCGCGCTCCTGGCGATTTCGGACCGTCGGGAAGAGGCGCTGGAGCATCTCGAAGCCGTCGCTCACGAACGTCCCTGGCACTACAGTTCCGTCTACAACGCGGGCCAGGCGCTGATTCGTCTAGGACGTACGGACGAAGGGCAGGACTACCTCGAGAAAGCTGAGGAGCTGCGGCGGGAAGAGGCGAAGATCGAGCAAGCCCAGATCACCGTGAAGAACGTGCCGGATGATCCCTACGCGCACGCGCAGCTCGCGTCGCTGCTTCGACGAGCCGGCAGATATGACGACGCAATGCACGCGTACAAAGTGGCGCTACATCTCGATCCCGGTAACCTTGAGTTCATGAACAATCTGGCCGTGCTCCACGTGCTTCAAGAAGATAATGAACGGGCCGTCGCGGTTCTCCATCGCCTTCTGCAATCCCACCCCGACCATGTGGACGGATGGCTTAATCTCGGGATAATTTATGCTCGCACGGGCAAACAGGAGGATGCGCGCGATGCTTGGCGAATAGCACTCCAGCTCGATCCGGAAAACCAGGCTGCTCATGCGTACCTGGCCCGCCTCGATCCTGCTTCCTAACACGTAAACGTACTTCTTGAGATTCGATATGAAGATGTGGAGAGGCTTTTATGCCGTTGTGGTGCTGGCCGTCCTCTTGAGTACGCCGACCAACGCGCAGACCTCGATCGAGGGAACCTGGACGGCTCACTTCCTAATGCCGAGCGGGGCAATCACCACGGCCA
>CAZART010000219.1:0-5080 GCA_964487555.1 uncultured Rhodothermales bacterium | reverse complement strand
CGCGCGGCCGGCGGCGCGCGGGGCGGGGGGGAAGGGCTGGGGGGGGGGGGGGGGCGCGCGGGGGGGGCGGGCTGGGGGGTGTGCGGCGGCTCGGAGTTTGGCGTACGTGTCGTTCAGTGCTTCCGGGATGACTTTCAGGTCGGCCGTCGTGGACATGAAGTTCGTGTCTCCGCTCCAGCGGGGGACGACGTGGGCGTGGAGGTGATCGGGCACGCCGGCGCCCGCTGCTTCGCCGAGGTTCATGCCGACGTTGAAACCGTCGGGATTCAGCGCCGTGCGAAGCCAGCGGATGCACCGGTCGATGGTCAGGGCCAGATCCACCTGTTCGTCCCTGGTGAGCTCGTCGAACTGTTCGACTTGTCGGTACGGCACGATGAGAAGGTGGCCGTTATTGTAGGGGTAAAGGTTCATGACCACGTAGACGAATTCTCCGCGCCATACGATCAGATTATCGTCGTCGTCGTCGGACTCACCCAGTCGCACGAACAGATCGTCGCGTTTCGTATCTGACGGCAGGCTCAGCGAATCGATGTGTTTCGATCGCCAGGGGCTCCACATTCTTTTCATGGGTATCGGCAATTCGGCGGTTCGAACGGCGGCGTGTGGAGGCGGCGCCTCGCGGGATTCGGTCAAAACAATAGGGCACGTTGCGAGTTGTACCGAAGCTGTAAACGTCAAGGGCCACCATTCGCCTAATATATGGACGTCCGTAGAGCCGATTTGCATACGCACACCGTATGTTCGGATGGGAAGCTTTCCCCGGCCGAGCTTGTGAGGAAGGTGCATGAGCGCGGCATTCGAGCGATGGCCGTCACAGATCACGACACGATCGACGGACTGCCGGAGGCTATGGAGGAGGGGCGAAGGCTCGGCGTGGAGGTGATTGCCGGCGTGGAGTTGAGTGTGACGGCCGACGATCAGGAGATCCATATACTCGGCTATTTTTTCGACCCGGCGAACGAAGAGCTCGTGAACCATATGCGCACTTTTCGACGTGGACGGGCCGAGCGGGCCGAGGCGATCATCACGCAGCTGAACAAGCTCGGTCTGACCGTCTGCATCGACGACGTGCTGGCGCATGCCAAAGACGGCGTCGTCGGCCGGCCGCACATCGCACAGGCGCTGGTGAGCTGCGGTCTCGTCGCCAGCTATGAGGACGCTTTTGCGTCGTACCTGAAGGACCACGGCCCCGCGTATGCGGCGAAGCCGCACTTTCCGGCGAGCGAGGCGCTCGCGATGCTGCATGCGGCCGGTGGTATCGGCGTGTTGGCCCATCCGGGCACCCGCGTCAACGGGACGATGGTCCGAAATCTCGTGCGCAGCGGATTGGACGGCATCGAGACGGTGCATCCGTCGCACAGCTTCGCGCTCACGCGGCAGTATAAGGACGTGGCGCGCGAGCGTGGGTTGATTGAGACGGGTGGATCGGATTATCATGGCTTCCGCCCGGAGGAGGACGAGAACATCAACCGATACAGCATTCCGCATCAGCGCCTGGAACGTCTCCGGAGGGCGGCGGCGTGAGGTCTCCGCTCGAGGAGCCCCCGAGCGCGGCGTGCCGGGCCTGGCAGGGTTCAACACCGTTTTTCAAAACATGCCTGAGATTCTGGAAGGAAACGCCGTCGCGCAGGACGCCAGCTTCGGCATCGTCGTGAGCCGGTTCAATCGCTTCGTGACGGAGCGGCTGCTCGAGGGCGCACTGGATGCACTGCGGCGGCATGGGGCGGATATGGATCGAGTGACGGTGGCGTGGTGCCCGGGCTCGGTGGAGATTCCGCTGATCGCGAAAAAGCTGGCGGAGTCGAGCGCGTACGATGCGGTGATCTGTCTGGGCGCGGTGATTCGCGGGGAGACGGCGCATTACGAGCTGGTGTGCTCGTCGGTCACGAGCGGCGTGTCGCAGGTGACGCTCGGAACGGGTGTTCCGGTCATCTTCGGTGTATTAACTACGGACACGGTCGAACAGGCGCTGGAGCGGGCCGGCACGAAATCCGGAAACAAAGGCGCGGAGGCGGCGGTAGCGGCCATCGAAATGGTGAATCTGCTTCGCGAGCTATAACTACCATTTACACTTCCGGTTTGCATATCGATTGATCGCTACTGCCTGATTTATCGCGCCTGTCGGGGTCGGAGTGCGGCTGCGCGGCGGGGCGTGTCATTTAGAACACGGGTTGCTATGCGTTCGATCGGTTCATCTCTATTTGCAAGTGCTCTTTTCGTCGTCATGTGGCCGGCGGTGGAGGTCGTGCAGGCTCAGGACGTTCGGTGGACGTCGCATACGTCGATGCGGCAGATTACGGATGTGAGTGCGTCGGCGGATGCCGTCTGGGCGGCGACGACAGGGGGCGTGTTCCGCTACGAGGTGGGGACGGGGGAGATCTCGTCCTACACGGCGAGTGACGGACTGCACAACGTTCAGACGCAGGCGATCGCGTACGATGCGGGGCGCCAGGTGGTCTGGATCGGCTATCGGGACGGTGTTCTGGACCGCCTGAACCCGGAGACCGGTACGATTCAGACCTTTCGGGATATTGAGCGGGCCGAGCGCTTCGGGTCGCGGGAGATCCACGGGCTGGTGGTTCACGGGGACTCGGTTTTCGTGGCTACCTCGTTCGGACTCGTCGTTTTCGACCCCATCCGCAGGGAGGTGCGCGACACGTACAGCCAGCTCGGGTCGATCGCGCCGGGTACGGCGGTGCATGACATGATGATTGCTCGGGGTCCGGACGGCGCCGATACGTTCTGGCTGGCGACGAATGACGGAGTGGCCTATGCCCCGCTGAGCGCGCCGAATCTTCAGGATCCGTCGGCCTGGACGATCGAGCAGAGCGGCCTGCCGTCGGCGGAGACGCGGTCGATCGCTTTTTTTGACGGCACGGTGTACGTAGGGGGCGTTGAGGATCTGGCCCGGCGCCTTCCGGACGGCGGGTTTGAGGCGCTCGGGCGCTCCAGATGGCCGGTTTGGGATTTGCTTCAGATCGGTGAGCGACTGGTTGGCGCCGAGCGGTTCAATCTGATCGTGGTCGAGCCCGGAGGCAATGCTCGCGTCCTCGATATGGACCCGTATTCCAACCCTGTCGTGCTTGCGGAAGGCTCCGACGGGTTGCTCTGGGTCGGTGACACGGAAGGAGGGTTGATTGCCGTGGAGCCGCCCACGTCGTCTACGGCGGCTGCCGGCATCGTACAGGGCGACGTCTATCCTTCAGGGCCCTTCGTGAATAAATTTTCGGATATCGGCGTGGGGGCCGACGGAACGCTCTGGGCGGCCGGAGCCGGAGGCGGATCCTGGTTTCATAGGTTCGACCCGTCCAGCGGCTGGACCGATTTCATGAGCCGTACTGTGCCGGTCCTCGAAGGGCGGGGCTCTTACGAGCGGATCTACGTCGATCCGCGCGGCCACGTTTGGGTCGGTTCGGCGGGGCACGGGATGGCGGAGGTGACGGACGACGGAACGGTGCGCACGTACGACACGAACAACTCATCGCTCCGTCCACCGCCCAAGAGCGCGCCGAACTTTGTTTTCGTCGGGGGCATCGCGAGCGACCGGGAGGGAAAGCTGTGGGTGACGAGCCGCGCCTCGTCGGTGCCGTTTCACGTCGTCACGCCGGAAGGCGAATGGACGGGCATTCCCCGCCTGGATTGTGACGGATTCACCTTTAGCGGCCTGACGCCGGACCGGATTCTCGTCGACAGCTTCGAACAGAAGTGGATCATCGTATTGGATGAGTTTAACCTGCGGCGAGTGATCGGATTGCTCGTGCTCGACACCGGCGGCACGCCGTCGGAGTTGACGGATGATCGGTGCCGTTTCTTCTCGAGTGAAGGGTCCGGCGGGCAGGGGCTGCCGGGCACCATGATTACGTCCATGGTGGAGGACCGGGACGGTTTGATGTGGATCGGCACGGAGAAGGGGCTGGCGTTCGTGATCAACAGCGGCATCGTGGCGCGCGATCCGAGCGCCACGCTGATCTGGCCGCAGCTGGCCGATCGTACGCAGGGCACGTTTCTATTGAACGGCATCAAGATCAACGATCTGGCGATGGATCCGGCGAACCGGCTCTGGGTGGCGACCGATCAGGGCGTATCGGTGGTGCAGCAGGTGGAGAACGGCTACGAGATTTCGGCGACGTATACGGACCGCAATTCGCCGCTTTTCTCGAGTGTCGTCGTGGCGATCGCGGTGGATCCGATGTCCGGCCGTGTGTATATGGCGACGGATCAGGGGTTGATCAGCTTCGAGAGCGATGCAATTGCCGCATCGGAACAGGCGGATGACCTCAAAGTTTATCCAAATCCCGCGCGGATCCTGGACGGCGCCGAGCCGTCGATTTTTGTGGAAGGACTCGTTGACGCGACGGAGCTGCGCGTGGTGACGCTCGACGGCGAGGTGGTCGCTCGGATGCGGACTCGGGGCGGGCGGGCTCGCTGGGACGGCCGGGATCTGACCGGTGCTCTCGTGCCTTCGGGCATGTACCTGGTCGTGGCCGTGGGGGACAACGGCGAGGGGGCGGCGTACGGGAAAGTGGCTGTTGTTCGATGAAAGAGGGGCTTGTTGCTCGCGCCGCGCGTTGACCGGGCTGGAAATCGGGGATGGAATATTGGGGATGGTCGTCTGATTGGAGGTCGATCTTTTAATCCGCGCCGTCTGCCATTTGGACGGTTTCTTCACGGTACAGGCTCGGGGCGGGCGGTAAATTTCAAGTTGTACACGGTGATCGTAGCTCAGTTGGTTAGAGCGCCAGGTTGTGGCCCTGGAGGTCGTGGGTTCAATTCCCATCGGTCACCCCACGTTGGATCTCCTCGCCGTGCTGGTTTCGGCCCGGGGTGGGAGACGGAGGACGGATCCCGGTGATCGGGGTCTTTGTCGCCTGGGAATTTGCAGCAGCGCGTTCGGCTTCGAAAGAACCTCCGATCCGCTGCTTTTTTGTGGGCGTGCGTTTGGGTGTGCCGGCGTGGTGTCGCTTCGCCGGGCGCGATCCGGTTTCGCGAATTTGTGGATTCCGTTAAGCCGGAACCGGTACGAAGCGCGGTGCGTCACTCCGCGCCGAGTGAGGTGGGCGCCCGTGTTGAGGTGGGCGCC
>CAZART010000218.1:3758-5122 GCA_964487555.1 uncultured Rhodothermales bacterium | reverse complement strand
ACCGGACGAAAGACGAGCTGGATGAAAAGAAAGAGGAGGATCCGATCATCCGCCTGAAAGGCTATATGCTCGAGGGTGAGATGGCGACGAACGAAGATCTCGACGCGATAGACGACGAAGTCAAGCAGATTGTCCTCGATGCCGTCGAGTTCAGCGAGAAAAGCGAAGCCCCGCCGATCTCCTCTATCTATGAAGACGTGTACGTACAGAAGGATTATCCGTACTTGACCAACGGCGATGCGACGTCCGAAAGTTAGCACGTGGCCCGAACAGGAGATAGGAGGTAGGAGAGGGTCGTCGATGTCATCGTACCCTCGCTCGTCTGCGATCCCCCACCTTCCCTACACGGTTTACCGAAAATGTTGATTAGCAAAGAACGATGGCTGAATTACAACTGAGAGAAGCGCTCCGCGCCGCCATGACCGAGGAGATGGAGCGCGACGATTCCATCTTCCTCATCGGCGAGGAGGTGGCCGAATACAACGGCGCCTACAAGGTCAGCGAAGGGATGCTCGACCAGTTCGGCGCCATGCGCGTCATCGACACGCCGATCAGCGAGAGCGGCTTCTCCGGACTCGGCGTCGGAGCGGCTCTCGCCGGTCTCCGCCCGATCGTCGAATTCATGACGTTCAACTTCTCGTTCGTGGCCTTCGACCAGCTCGTCAACAATGCGGCGAAGATCCGCTACATGTCCGGCGGACAGTTCAAGGTGCCGATCGTCTTCCGCGGCCCCAACGGCGCGGCCGGACAGCTCGCCGCGACGCACAACACCTCGGTCGAGTCGCTCTATTCCAATTTCCCGGGGCTCAAAGTCGTCGCCCCGTCGAATCCGGACGATGCCAAAGGCCTCCTTAAATCCGCCATCCGAGACGACGACCCCGTCATCTTCCTCGAGAGCGAGCTGATGTACGGGATGAAAGGGGAGGTTTCGGATGAAGAGGAATACCTGATCCCGATCGGCAAGGCCCGCATCGCCCGCGAAGGCGACGACGTCACCATCGTGGCGCACCAGAAGAGCTACTGGCTCGCCATGGAAGCCGCCGAGGCCCTCGCCGACGAAGGTTATCATGCGGAAGTGATCGATCCGCGGACGATCCGCCCCCTCGATCTCGAAACCATTCAAGAGTCGGTCAAGAAAACCAACCGCCTCGTCGTCGTCGACGAAAGCAACCCCTTTGCGAGCTTTTCCTCGGAAGTGACCTACCAGATCCAGGAGTCCGTGTTCGACTACCTCGACGCCCCGGTCATCCGCGTGACGGCCAAAGACGTGCCCCCACCCTACGCCAAAAACCTCATTGAATACTACATGCCCCGAACCGACGAGATCATCGCCGCCGCCAAACGCGTGATGTACGTTCAATAAG
>CAZART010000218.1:0-3658 GCA_964487555.1 uncultured Rhodothermales bacterium | reverse complement strand
GGTTGCGGCTCCGGCCGCCGCGGGCGAAGGCGACGGGCGCTTGAAATCCTCGCCGCTGGCCCGCCGCATGGCGGAGGAGCACGGAATCAACCTCAAACAGCTTCAGGGCAGCGGACCGGAAGGCCGCATCATCAAACGGGACGTGCAGGCCGCCATCGAGGAAGGCGTCGCCGAGCCCGACGGTGCTCCCGCCGAAGCCCTCGAAGCCGAGGAGCGCTTCGCGTCTCAGGGCATCTCGCAGATGCGCAAAACCATCGCGCGTCGCCTGGCCGAGAGCAAATTCACGGCCCCGCACTTCTACCTCACGGTAGACGTCGACATGGCGAACGCGGCCGCCTCACGGGAGGAGATCAATCGCATCGCCGAGTCGCAGGAGCGATCCAAAGTCTCCTTCAACGATCTGATCACCAAGGCCTGCGCCATGGCGCTGCGGCGCCACCCCGACGTCAACGCCTCTTATCTCGAGAAGGAAGGGCAGATTCGGCGGTACGACCATGTGCACGTTGCGGTCGCCGTGGCGATCGACGAGGGGCTCGTCACGCCCGTCATCCGTCACGCCGATCGGAAAGGACTCAGCCGGATCGCCGCCGAGACCCGTGAGCTGGCCGGCAAGGCCCGCGACCGGAAGCTGCAGCCCGAAGACTGGGAGGGATCGACCTTCACGACGAGCAATCTCGGCATGTACGGCATCGAGGAGTTCACGGCGATCATCAATCCGCCCAACTCCTGCATCCTGGCCATCGGCGCCGTCCGCGACGTTCCGGTCGTCAAAGACGGCGAGGTCGTCCCCGGCAAACGCATGAAGCTCACGCTATCCTGCGATCACCGCCTCGTCGACGGCGCCACCGGCGCGGAATTCCTCGGCACCGTCCGGCAATACCTCGAAGAGCCCCTGACCATGCTGCTATGAGAGGGATGGGGGGCAAGGATCGAGAATCGAGGATCGAGGATCGATGATCGAAGATCGATTCCATCGCCAACGCGCCTCGACCTTCGATCCTCGACCTTCGATCGATCCTCGACCCTCGACCCTCGTCCTCGATCCTTAGAACAGTGTGACGCCGACGCGCATAGCCCATCTCTCCGACCTCCACTTCGGAAAAATCGCCCACCCCGGCATCGTGGACGCCCTCGTCAATGAGGTGAACGGGCGCGAGCTCGATCTGGTGACCGTCAGCGGCGACCTCACGCAGCGTGCCCGTTCGATGGAGTACCAGGCCGCATCGGCCATGCTGCAGGCCTTCCATGCCCCGACCCTCGTCGTTCCGGGCAACCACGACGTCTACCCCTGGTGGTACCCTTTTTCCCGGATCTTCCAGCCCCTCGCCCGTTTCCGGCGTCTCATTTCCGATGACAAAACACCCACCTTCCGCCGCGCCGGCCTGGCCGTGCTCGGCGTTAATTCGGCGCATGGACGCACGGTAAAAGGGGGACGCATCGGTCGAAGCGAGCGGACCGCGATGAAGAAGTTTTTCGAAGAGGTGCCCGCCGACGACTTCAAGGTCCTGGTCATCCACCATCACCTCACGCAGATCCAGGCCCTCGGCCCCCACGACGTGGCGCGCAAAGCGCGCAAGACGCTCGATCTGGCCGGTGAGCTGCGCGTCGACCTCATCCTCTGCGGCCACCTCCACATCTCGCACATCGAGCCCCTCGAGATCGTCCCCGAAACCCACCGCGTCGTCATCGCCAGCGCCGGCACGTCCACCAGCAGCCGCGGCCGCCGCAAGCACCGGATGACGAACTTCTACAACATCATCACCATCGACGCCGACAGCTTCATCGTCGAAGAACGCCGCTACGAGCCCGACGAAGACTGCTTCCTGTCGGACTCCACCACGCGGTTTGAACGGGACTGGGCCTGAGGCCGCCCGGCCGCGGAACGCCGATGCTCACGCATCGCCCGCCCGCATGGTCTGAACGCATTTCACATCGCCCGCGCGAAATCGTCTGATCGCATTTCACATCGCACGCCCGAATCGATCCCCGGCTCACCGCACCACGACGAACGGAACGGTGTCCCGCCTGGCGGCGCCCGTCACTGCGGCCACGTAGAAGCCGCTGCTCAGGCCCGAGGTGTCGATCGAAAGCTCGCTCCGGCCCGCTCCCAGGTAGACGTCCACCGGCTCGGTAACCCGGCGGCCCCGCACGTCGAACACCTCGACCTGCACCTGCTGCGATTGCGCGAGCGACACCACCATCTTCGCGCGGTCGCGGGCGGGTTGTGGATAGAGATCCGTCACGACGAGCTCGGACGGCAGCTCGGCCGGGTCTTCCACGGCGGAGGAGACGGCGCCGGAGGCCCAGACGGTTCCGTCCAGCGCGATGACCGCAGTGCTGCCGCTGCCCAGATCGAAGGATCCGCTGAACTGGATGGGGAGGACGAGCTGATAGGTGCCGCCTTCCGGCGCGAGCGATCCGGCGAGGGTCACGGTGCTGCCGGCGGCGAGCTCCTGGGGAGCATCCGGCACGACAGACGCGAATACGCCGTCGCCGCTCAGTTGAAGCACCCCTTCGAAGAGCAGGATGTTTTGCGGCTGTGCGAAGGCGCCGTCGATCAGTTCGGTCTCCGGTCCCGGCACCGCGACCTCCAGAGACAACGCCGAGGGCTCCGTTACGGCCGTGATCGACCCGACGGTAAACGTTCCAAATCTGAACTTGAGCCGAAGGCTGTCGGCGAACAGCAGCGTGCCGGAGGTGATCCGGACCGTCCGTTCATCCACGTCGAGCGAGAACGTGCCGCGCAGCCCCGTCGAATCGCTGTCGGCGTCGCTGCCGAACAGGGTAGCCACCTCGGCCTCAACCCACATTCCCGATCGTACCGAGTCGACGACAAACGTCACCTGCGCATCGGCGCCCCGCGGCAGCACGGCCAGCCCGATCACCAGGAGGACCACGCGGATTCGCCCCCGAGTCATCCGCTCTCTCCGGAGCGAAGTCGCGGCGGAGGTTCGCTCCCGAACGTCCCAAATACGTCCCATCACGATGAATAGACCGAGCACGATAAAACGAACGATTCCCACGGGGTCCTTACCGGCTAATAAAGGTTCTGCACGTCTGCAAAGATACGAGACCCTCGCTTCAATCAAACACACGATCCAGAATCGTCACGCCCCCGAAGCCTCGTGAGCTCCGACGCGCGATCTACCATGGGATGCGCAGGCGGGCTTCATGTGCGGCTCCTGATTTGATGCCGACCGACGGGGCGTGTCCTCAGCGGCGGCCCCTGCGACGACCTGCTCCGCCCCGGCGCGACAAATCCGCTTCCACATCTCCACGACAACTCCTAAGTTTGGCCCGCGCGAATGTGTCAACCCATCAGTACATTACCACCTATGGGCAAGAAAAAAGCACTCATCACCGGCATCACGGGGCAGGACGGCGCCTATCTGGCGGAATTCCTCCTCAAGAAAGACTACGAGGTCCACGGCGTGAAGCGCCGGGCCAGCCAGTTCAACACGCAGCGGATCGACCACCTCTACCAGGACCCCCACGAGAAGCGCGTCGAGCTCTTTCTCTATTACGGCGATCTGACCGATTCGACGAACCTCATCCGGATCATCCAGGAGGTGCAGCCCGACGAGATCTACAACCTCGCCGCGCAGAGTCACGTGCAGGTGAGCTTTGAGACCCCCGAGTACACGGCCAACGCCGACGC
>CAZART010000217.1:0-5149 GCA_964487555.1 uncultured Rhodothermales bacterium | reverse complement strand
GCGAGACGGCCAGCACGACGATGACGACGGCGGGCAGCGGGAACCAGTACTTTCCTGTCGTTCCGGGTATGAAAAGCAGCGGCAGGAAGGCGATGATGTTGGTAAGGATCGCGAACGTCACCGGCCTGGCCATCTCGCGGGTACCCGCGATGGCGGACTCGAGACGACCCATACCGCGCTGCCTGAGCTCGTGCACGTTCTCGCCCACCACGATCGCGTCATCCACGACGATTCCCAGCACGACCAGGAAGCCGAACATCGAGATCATGTTGATGCTCTGGTTGAAGACCGGCAGGAACATCACGGCACCGACGAAGGAGATCGTCATCCCCATCATGACCCAGAACGCGAGCCTGTATTCAAGGAACAGCGCCAGCATGAGCAGCACGATCAGCACGGCGATCAAGCCGTTCTTCGTGAGCAGAGACAGACGCTCGCGAAAATCTTCGGCATCGTTGCTGTCGATGCGGTAGTGAACGCCCGGCGGAAAGGTGCTTCCGGCATCGTCCAGAATGGTCTCGACCGCGTCGGCAATCCGAAGCGGCGACTGATCTCCAATCCGATAAATGTCCAGGTCGACCGACGGCTGACGGTTGAACTCGCCATGGAAGCCCGTCTCCTCGAAGCCGTCCGTGATGACGGCCAGATCCGCCAGCGTCACCGTCCCGCCGTCCCCTGACGAGATGACCTCGATCGTGCCGAACTCCTCCGCCCACTGCTTGCGCTCGTTTAGACGCAGGAGAATTTCGCCGGCATTCGTTTCGACGGCGCCGGCCGGAACGTCTTCACTCGAACGTGCGATCAGGTCGGCGACGTTGCCGAGCGTCAATCCATAAGCTCGAAGACGGTCCCTCGGTATTTCGACGTGCGTCATGTAGTCGGGCACGTTTCCGATCTCGACCTGCGTGATCTCTTGGTGGTTCAACAGGCGGTCTCGCAGGTCTTCAGCCAGCCTCCGCAGCGTCCACACGTCGGCCTCTCCGTAGATTCCGACAACCATAACCTCACGCTGGTTCGACTGAAGGCGCACTTCCGGCTCCTCGATGTCGTCCGGAAAGGTGCGGATCCTGTTCACGGCCTGGTCGATGTCCTGAAACGTCTTCATCCGGTCGGTGCCTGCCACGAGCTCGATCGACACCTCGCCGGACCCCTCGGATGCCGTCGAGGTGACCTCTTTGATCCCTTCCACCCCGCGGATCGCTTCCTCGACCGGTCGCAAGATGCCCTGTTCGACCTCCGCAGGCGCAGCGCCGGGATAGACCACGCTGACCTCCACGACGTCGAGTGCGTACTGGGGAAAGACCTCTTTCTGGATGTTGATCATCGTCCATGCGCCGCCACCCAGCAGGATGAGCATGAGCAGGTTGGCGGCGATCGAACGGCGCGCCATAAACGCGATCGGACCCCTCTGTCCTTCCATGCCGTTGTCAGCGTCATGTGATTGGCCGTCGGTCATTCCATCACCTCCTCGGTCGGCTCCTGCTCGGGTTCCCCGCTGTCGCCGTCCAGCCGCAGCCTTGCCCCTTCGACCACGGTCGACAGATTGGTCGTAACGACGTGATCCCCGTCGTCGAGCCCGTCGGCGATGTACGCGTAGGTCGGATCGCGAAAGGCGACGAGGACATCGCGGATGAGAAGCCGTCCGTCCTCCATGAGCCACACGGTATCATTGCTGCGAACGTAATCCCGGTCGAGCCGGACGACGTCCTCCACTTCTCTGGCCTCGATGCTCGCTTCGACGAACGATCCGATGATCAGCGCGGGGCTGCCCGCATTCTCCGCCCGATACGCAAGCGGATCGGGTATTGCGGCGATCACGCGGGCCATCCGCGTCTGGTCTTCGAGCGAGCCGACGAGCCTGAAAAGATAGCCGGTGCGCGTTACGCCTTCGGCCCAGGCCGTCCGGTTCCAAACGATCACGCGAGAACCGTTCGTGTTTCCGGCCGACGGGATGTCGAGCCAGCGGAGGTGCGAGAGCGGAACGCTGATCTCTACCCAGTACATATCGAGCCCGACGAGCCGGCCCAGGTCGTCACCTGGCGCGACCTGCGAACCGACGTTCACATTGCGGCGCAGGATGTGCGCGTCAAACGGCGCCCTAATCGTCGTACGCCGCAGGTCCAGCTCCGCCTGGTCGACCGCGGCCTCGGCTGCGGCGATACGAGCCTGCGCCGCCTGAAGCTGGGGCCCTCGAAGCGCGAGCGATGTGCCTTCCTCGTCGACGGTATCGCCGAGAAGCTCGTAATCACGGCGAGCGACGTCCTGTCGGCCCATCTCGAGACTGTACTCCGAGCGCGCCAGGCTCAGGTCGGTCCGCCGCTGCACGAGGACGTTTTCATAGTCCGACGGATCGATCTGCAGCAGCGGTTCGCCTTCACGGGCGTACCCTCCCGGTGTGAAGCTCGGCGATCGGCTGAAGATTTCACCGCCGACGCGCGGGCTCAGCGTGACGTCCTGAGACGGAACGACGGTGCCGGTCGCTACGACGGTCGGACGATAGGTGCCCCGCTCGACCGCAACGACGTCGACCAGCATGGCCGTTTCCCTGACGGCGCCGGTCCGCTCGGCTGTCGGCTCCGTCAGAAAGATCAGCGCCGTGACGGTCATCCCCGCAAGAAGAACGACGCAGCACGTGATGATCGTTCGTTTTCGGTTCATTGGTCTGGCTTGTAGGAATTCCGATGGATTTGTGATTGCCCGCGGATTCCTCGAGGATTGCTCGTTTGGACGCCGCGCCTTGCCGGGACGGATCAAGGCTCGGGCGGTGGAACGGTCTCGAAGGATCCCGCCAGGGCACGGTACAACGCAATGCGAAACTCCACAAGATTCAGCTCGGCCGTGAGCAGCCGGCGCCGGAGGTCCTGATGCTCGTCGAGTGCGATCAGGACGTCGATGTAGTTGGCCGCTCCGTTGAGGTACTGAATTTGAAGCTGCTCGTAGGCCTGGACCGCCGACGTAATCTGATTCTCAAGATGATGAATGCTTTCGACCTGCTGCTCCTCCCGAATCAATGCATCCTCTACCTCTTGAAAGGCGATCAGCACCGCCTGGCCGTATTCGTAGAGCCGCTCCTGCCTGACCGCTTCCGTCCGGTCTACTTCCGCCCGCAGCTCGCCCCCGTAAAATATCGGCGCGAGGACGTCACCCGCCACTGAAAGCACCCAGCTCTCGAAGAGCCGTTCGGCCCCTCCGGTGGCCGAGCTCGCCGACGCTGAAAGCGTCAGTCGCGGATATCGGCTGCTCATCGCGGATGCAAGATCGCGATCCGCGCCCTGCAGCAGGTAGAATGCACGGCGGATGTCGGGGCGACGCCGCACGAGCTCGATCGGTATGCCCGGCTCCGGGAGCGGAGCGAGTTCGGGCAGATCATCGGGCGGATCCTCCATTGCTTCCTGAGGTGCTCGGCCGAGGAGCACGGCAAACTGATGCTCGAGCACGCGAAGCCGTGCCATGCCATCCGAATGCTGCTCGCGCGTCGCTTCGACGAGCTGCCGCTGACGAAGTACGTCGACGCCCTGGATCATTCCTGCCTGGAAGCGGACCTGGAGAAGTTCCAGCACGTTCGTATTCGTCGCCACCTGTTCTTCGAGCAGAGCGACCTGACTCGCCGCTTCGGCCAGCCGGTACCACGTCCGTGTGATCTCGGCGGACAGCGACAGCGCCGCCGTCTGGTAGTCCGCCAGCGAGGCTTCCGCGCGAAAACGCTCGGCATCGACACTCGACCGGATCCGCCCCCAGAGATCCACCTCGTAAAACGACGAGAGCGCGAGTCGAATTTCCTCCCCGTCGCCCGATCCCCGTCGGATCTCGCCCACCGCGGTGGCGTCCGCCTGAGGCCACAGTGCCGCAGCCTGCCCAGCCGCCACCGCTTGAGCCGCGCGAAGGCGTTCCCATGCCGCCTTGAGATCGAAATTAGACGCCAGCGCGCTATCAACGGCGGCATTTAGCCCCGCGTCGTCAAATGTGGTCCACCATCTCGCAGGAGGATCCCCCATGCCCTCACCGGAGAAGGCCGGCGGAAGCTCGACCGGCAGCGCCGTCGTCCTCGTCTGCCCGGCGCAGGCCGTCAGCAGGGTCGCCGCTGCGCAGACGAGAAGGGCCGCCGCGCAGACGAGAAGGCCGGCAGGCGGCGTGTGCCGGCGCCCTGCTGTGATGTGGGAGCAGCCCACCGTGGCCTGCGCGCGTCTCGCCACTATGCGCGCGCGTCTCGCCATGATATGCGACCTGCCTACCATTATTTGTACGCTTCTTTCATCCCGTTCGCAAGCGTCCGATTGTCCGCGATGGCGTCCCCTGATATCGCCTCCTCCACCGGGATCGTCTTGTCCTCCACCGTGATCGCCTTATCCCCCACCGTGATCGCCTTATCCCCCACCGTGATCGGCTTGTCCACCACCGTGATCGCCTTGTCCTCAACGGTGGTCGCCTTGTTCCTCCGCTGTGATCGCCTTGTCCTCCGCTGTGATCGCCTACTTCTCCGTTTTCGCCTCTCCGCCGTAATCAGCCTTGCGGGCACTTCTTACACTGCTGCGAGGTTCTCGATCCGAATTCGCGCTCGATTGCAGATCGTCGATCCAATGGCCGTCGTGCGAAGCACCATCAGATCTCACCGGCGGACGAAGACCTTCCGCCCCCGGGGCACCTCGATGCCGGCGGCACCAGCCACTCGCATGGCGGCCGAACTATTGGTCGAAAATGGCATTGGAGAAGGCGACTCCATTTTGTCACTTGGGAACACCCCTCCTTACTCTTGCCTGAAGACGCGACATGGCACTGACGCAGACTGTCTCTCCGGGCGTCATTCCAACACGGAGAAACACTATCGGCCGCGATTATGTCGATCGGAACGCGCCCTGGCATGAAAATCGAAAGCTTAAGCGAAATCATCGGCAAGCAACATTCCACGACTGTACGAATCGTCAACAGTTTGGAATCACACGATCGCCGCGCTTCAGCCGCCGCCGGTCGCGGGCGTAGTTGCTCAAGAGGTGCCGCATGGCCCGGCCCGCGAGGGCGAAGAAGTGGGCGCGGCTGTCTACGCTTACCTGGTCCTGGTTGACCAGCTTCAGGTAGGTTTCGTGGACGAGGGCGGTGGGTTCAATTCACCGTTTCGATGGGCGCCCATCGCCATCCCAGATCCTGCCGCGTG
>CAZART010000216.1:0-5315 GCA_964487555.1 uncultured Rhodothermales bacterium | reverse complement strand
CGCCCCGTTCGCGCTGGCCGCGCTCGCGGAGCTTCGCCGCAGGCAGGGGCGGCTGCACGAAGCTGAGCAGCTGCTCGACGAGGCGGGGATCGGCCGCGAGGCGCTGCTCGGTCGCGCGCGTGTGGCGCTGGCCCGCGGGGAGGCGCTCCGGGCGGCCGAACTCGTCGAGCGGACGCTCCGGCGCATCCCTGCACATCGCGCTATGGACCGTGCGGCGGGCCTGGAGCTACTTGCTCGTGCGCACGTCACCCGCAAGGACGTTCTCGGTGCCACGGCGGCCCTCGACGAGCTGCGAGCCGCACAGCGCACGGCGGGAACGGTTCCGCTTCGCGCCGCGGTGGATTTCGTTGGAGGCGTCATCGCTGCGGCCTCAGACCTTCACGACGATGCGAAACGGCAGTTGGAGGATGCCGGTGATCGCTACGAGGCTGCCGGTTGCCCTTTCGAGGCGGCCGAGGCCCGGATCGCGCTCGCCCGCAGCCTGGTCGCACTGGACCGTCGCGACGAGGCCGTGAGCGAGGCCACGGCGGCGCGAGACCGGCTGGAGGAGCTTGGCGCTGAGTTGGAGATGCGCCGCGCCCAGCGCGTCCTCGACGCCGTCGAGACGGAGCAACGGCTCGATGAGACGTCCGACGATGACCACGCGCTTCCCAGCCTTACGCCCCGCGAACGGCAGGTCCTGTGCATTGTAGCCGAGGGATGTACAAATCAGCAGATTGCGGACCACCTCTGCATAAGCGAGCACACGGTTCACCGCCACGTCACGAACATTCTCCGCAAGCTGGATCTACCCTCCCGTGCCGCCGCCGCGGCGCACGCCGCCCAGGCCGGATTGCTGGACGATCGTGCGACATAGCCTGATCTGGCTATTTTTCGATCTATCCAAAAATGAGCCGTATCGGCGATGCGACGCCGACGTGGAGCAACCTAGTTTTTCAGCGAAGGGATGCACGAGACGGGACGTCCGGTATTCCGCGGGCACGGCGGCGGTGGGTGAGAAGTCTTCGAGGCCGTTTTCTCGGGCGTGCGAATTTCTTGTGCATGCGATCAAGCGATAGGTTTTCAACGAGCAACCGGAGGAGATTCATGGCAACAAACCAGGCAACGACGATGGGCGTCGCCGCACCCACGAATATGAAAGCGGCGGTGCGAGAGATGTGGGCGCTCGGTGACTACCACCGATTTGCGACCAGCACCGTATGGGAGGTGGGACCGATCCTCGTGGAGGCGTGTGGGATAGAGCCCGACCGGCGCGTGCTGGATGTGGCTGCAGGAACGGGCAACGTGGCCATTCGTGCCGCGGAAGCCGGCGCACATGTGGTGGCGTCCGACCTTACGCCGGAAAATTTCCAGGCGGGTCGCAGAGAGGCCGCCCTCCGCGGGGTCGAGCTGGAGTGGGTGGAGGCGGACGTCGAGGCTCTTCCGTTCGAGAACGACACCTTCGACGTCGTCACGTCCGCGTTCGGCGCCATCTTCGCACCGAATCACCGCGCCGCGGCTGACGAAATGGTACGCGTCTGCCGGCCCGGCGGGACCATAGGAATGGTAGCGTTTCGGCCGATAGGCGTCGCCGCCGCGTTCTTTGAGCTGTTTGGGAAATATGCCCCTCCGTCGCCATCCGACGCCGAACCGCCTCTGCTGTGGGGGACGGAGGATCACGTGCGCGACTTGTTCGGCGACCGCGTTGCGTCGCTCGACTTTACGCGACGCACGTACGTGGAGAGAAGTCCGGACGGACCGGACGCGTACGTCGAGCTATTCACGACTACGTTTGGACCCGTGATCGGCGTTCGCCGACTTATGGAATCGGAGCCGGATCGCCTGGCGAAGTTCGATCTGGAGTTCGCCCGGTTCGCGCGTGAGTGCAATCAAGGTGAGGCCGGGGGGCCGGCGGAATACCCGTACGATTACCTGGTGATCGTGGCCCGCAAGAGGTAGCCCGCCGCCGACAAGCTCGACCGAGCCGCCCGACGACACCACCTACGCCAGTCAGAAGTAAGCGGCTCGCATCCACACGGGTACGGTCGCCTCCGAGAACCTTCGGGCCACGACGACCTCGTCTACGCCGACCGCAAACTCGGCGAGGACAACAACACCCGGGAGAGTGGTCTCCGTGCCGGCCCGCCAAGCAGCGATCAACGAGTACTTTCCGTGGATGTTGACCCGGCATCAGGCGTCCGACAGGATACGCGTAACCTGGGGGAGTAAGCCTCATTCTGCTCGATTGTCCTCCATACCGGCATTTTTGTAATTTTTCGCGTAATGACATTGCCTGAGGACGATGATGTCGAGAAGATGCACGATACTCGTCCGTGGGTAAGTCGGCTCGCCATCCGAAGATTCAGCCGTGTCTACGGACATGAAAATCCCCCTTGTCCTCGTTCACGCCTCGCTACTTCTCGTCACGGGCTTCGGGATCCTACAGACACCCGCCTCGGCCCAAATGGAGCAAATTTGGTCCGGAGACGATCCAGACTTTTTGACGGGCGATATCTCGCCCGATGGGCGCTACTTCTCCGACATTAACTGGGACACAGGCGATCTGGAACTGGTCGATCTTGAAAGTGGAGACACCCTCGCGCTGACGGGGACGAGCTATGACGAAGGGCGATACGCATGGTCCTCCGCGTTTTCTACAAACGGTCAGCGGCTGGCCCTCTCCGCGTACGTCTACGAGGCCGGAAGCCACGAGCTAAGAGTGGCCAATCTTTCCGATAGGACGTCCCGCCTTCTCGTTGCAGCCAATGAAGAGTTCGATTACATCGATCCGCTAGACTGGTCCCCCGCTGACGAGTACATCCTCGTGGCTCTACGGCGTCCTGATTATTCCTGGCAACTCGGCCTCGTCGGGGCAGAAGACGGCTCGCTTCGCGTGATAAAAACGCTGAGCTGGCTTGCGCCGGGTGGGGAGCAGTCGTACCCCAACGCGTACCTGTCGACAGACGGCAAATACGTGGCGTACGACTATCGCCCGGATCTCGAAAGATACGACCGCGATATTTACGCGTTCTCGATCGATGGAAATCATGAGGTGAAGCTTGTGTCCGGCTCCGGTGCGGACCGTTTCCTGGGATGGAGCACCGACGGTCGAAGGATTCTTTTCTACAGCGACCGATCTGGAGCTCCCGGAGTCTGGCAGCTCTCCGTCCGGGATGGCAAGCCGGCCGGCGAGCCCGAACTGGTACAAGCAGACTTGCCTGGCCTCGTACCACTAGGGATTACGCACGCCGGGTATGTCTTCGGCGTTTCGGTTGAAGAGCCCCGGATACATACGATTGAGGTAGATCTGGATGCCGGTCAAGTTCTAATGCCGCCGCAGGCTGTTGATGATCCGCCCTCCCGCCGGAGCCTTGCTGGTGACTGGTCGCCGGACGGACGGAGGCTCGCCTACTATGCTCACGATCCCTTTCCGAAGGCCGTTGAGACGCTCGTAATTAGGTCGGCGGCCGGGGATAAGATCAGCGAGATGCCGCTCTCATCCACCATGCATACGAGTAACGCTGCTTTTCGTTGGCTTGACGATGAGACCATCGTCTCGTTTGCGGTTGTGAAGGGACGCAGGGGGATCTACCGGTTGGACCCGCGAGACGGGAGCTACGATGAGCTGGCTGCTTCGGTTGTAGGTTTGCACGGTGTCAGGCCGGGCTGGTTCGAGATTGCCCCCTCGGGAGGCACGTTGTACGTGTTCCAAAATTCTGACGAGCAGCGAGGCGCAAGCGAGCTCCTCAGAATTGACATTGACAATGCCGAGGCTTCGGTCCTCGGTATCTTCGAAGTAGATCATCAGTCGCTTGCCCTATCCCCGAACGGAGGTGAGTTGGCGTTCATCGAGCGCAAAAAAGGCGAAGCCGGCTTCCTCCTGAATGTGATCGCCAGCTCGGGAAGTGGAACCGCACGGACTTTGTATAACAGTTCCGGAGACGAAAGGCTACTCCCGCCGACGGGCTGGTCAGCCGACGGATCACGGATCATATTCGTCCAGTCTTCGCCGCATAGTGGGCGCGTTCTCGTATCCGCTGTGGCCGACGGAAGTGACAAGCCGGTTCGCGTGGAAGGAGAATTCGCATGCTGCTACGGATACGACATCCGCGCACACCCCAATGGACGAAGATTTGCACTGACGACCGGGGGCTCCCGCGGCGAAGTATGGACTCTTCGCTATTGACGTGGATTGAAATCATCATGGAGATCTCAGCCTGTTAAGGATTCGATCGGCTGCCTAGATGGCCAATGGCAGATATTCGGATAGGATAATTCTGCCGCAGGGACCCTCGACATTCCTGGCGCTGACAGCCATCTTTGATCGTCGAGGGAATGGTCACTTCGCGTTCAGGAGATTACTATTATGTGCCCGATTAAAGCGTAGCCATGTGCCGGAAGTACAGCGCAGCAAGGCGCGCGCAATTCGCGGTATTCGCATCTGTGCGCTATCGCATAGACATAACGCATGGCCAGCTTACGCAAGCAACTCGTCGAGTTTCTCTCCGAGAGAAGTGTGCGTGAAAACGTCCGGACGCTCGCGAAGTACCTGGCGTTTCTGACCGCAATCATCGTTGTGTTCTCTGCGCTCTTCCATGTCGTAATGGCCTACGAGGGCCATGATCATTCGTGGATTACGGGCCTCTACTGGACGCTGACCACTATGACGACGGTAGGCTATGGCGACGTGACGTTTGCGAGCGATGTCGGGCGCCTTTATTCGATGGTCGTGGCTTCGTCGGGCATTATCTTCCTGTTTATCGTCCTGCCTTTCATCTTCATTCGCTACTTTTATGCGCCATGGCTGGAGGCGCAGATTCGGCTGAGCACGCCGCGTTCGGTGCCGGCGGAGACACACGGTCACGTGATCATCTGCCTGTACGATTCCATCGCGCCGGACATCATGCGGCGACTCCGGGTCGAGGGAATCCCTCACTTTGTCATCGAGCCGGATGCTGATCGGGTCGCCGAATACTTTCAGCAAGGCGTTCCAGTGGTAGCCGGAGACATTGACGACGTCGCTACGTACCGGGCGCTTCAGGTGCACCAGGCTCGGATGGTCTTCGCGAATCGGAGCGATGCGGAGAATACAGGCATAGCACTGACGGTACGACAAATTACCGCGGACGTGCCCGTGGTGGCGGTGGCGCACGAGGACCACGCCGTGGAAGTTTTGAGCCGCAGCGGAGCCTCCCGGGTATTGCCTCTGAACCGCATGCTTGGAGAGCACCTGGCCAATCGAATCAACGCGAACCAGGCGGAATCGCACGTCATTGGACGCTACCGCGACCTGCTGATCGCGGAGCTGCCGGTGCACCGAACCCCATTGGCTGGAA
>CAZART010000215.1:0-5332 GCA_964487555.1 uncultured Rhodothermales bacterium | reverse complement strand
GCGGCCGTGACCTTCCGGCCACTCGACAACGATACCGATCCTGCCGGAGAAGCTCTCACGATCACGAATGTAACACAGCCGGACAGCGGCACGGTTGAGCAAGTGGCGAACGATCAGCTCATCTATACACCCAATCCGGACATTAACGGAGAGGATCGGTTTACCTACACGGCGACGAACGCGCAGGGAGGAAGTGCGACGGCTATGGTGACGGTGACCGTCATCCCCGTCAATGATGCTCCTCTGTTTACGAGCAATCCGCCGGCCGGAGCGGCCGCAGGCGGGGAGTACATCTACGTGGCCGAGGCCGCCGACGTAGACGGCGACGCTCTGACGCTCGACGCAGCCACGATTCCGGATTGGCTCTCCTTTCAGGAAAACCGCGACGGTACCGCCTTGCTTCAAGGCACTCCAACGAATGCCGACGTCGGGGATCACGACGTCGTGCTCCGGGCCACCGACGGCGATGCGATAACCGAGCAGCGATTCACCATCACGGTCGTTGCCGGACCCCCGAACGTGCCCGCTTTAACCGAACCTGCCGATGGCAGCGATGATGTGCCGTTGGACGTGACGCTCATCTGGCACGGCGTCCCTGGCGCCGCGACCTACGATCTGCAGCTCGCTCGAGCGGAGGAATTCTCCCCCACGCTGATCGATACGACGGGGCTGACCAAAACCTCGCTGGCGGTGGGAAGCCTGGCCGGTGGCACCACGTACTATTGGCGGGTCCGGGCCGTCAACGGGGCGGGGGCGAGCGTCTACGCGGGGCCGTTTCACTTCACCACGATTACGAACGTGGCGACGGAACAGGAGCAGGTGCCGCACCAATTCCGCCTGGAGCAGAACTATCCCAATCCATTCAATCCTACGACGACGATCGGCTATGAATTGCCGACGACGGCTCAGGTGAAATTAGCCGTATACGACATTTTCGGTCGTGAAGTCGTCGTCCTGGTAGACGAATCCCAAGCAGCAGGGCGCCACGAGGTGTCCTTTGCGCCTGAGGCGTTAGCGAGCGGCGTGTATCTGTATCGAATGCAGGCGGGCTCCTTCGAAGCGACCAGGCAAATGCTGTTGATCAAATAGATGTTGCAGAATTCTGGTGCATATCTCCACCGGGTCGGCATGGGCGCCCTTCACGGAGTGCTGAGAAATCCTTCCGCTGCGGTGCGCGAATCCTCACGAGCACATAGCCGAAGCGACAAGCCGTAGGGTTCGGGTGGGTTCGGAAGCTCGCAAGTGAAATCGCATTCAGCGCAGACGCAGCATCTCGTGAAAGCGGGTGGCGTCGGGATTCTCGTAGAGGCGGGTTCCCGTGACCTGTTCGAGGGCGTCGATCCAGTGGTAATCGGATCCGCTCTGTACCTGGTGGCTCGGGAAGCCGCGCCCAACACCTAGCAGTTTGAATCCCCCTTGCTCGGCCTTCAAGGCCTTCCCGTTGTGCTGAGCGAGGCTTTGGGCTGAGACAGACTCGACACACGTGAAGGTGAACAGGGCTGTCAGTGACGCGCGGAGTAAGAAGGTAATTGCACGTTTCATCAATTGGCCTCCCGATACTTGCGTACGCGGCATAGTGATGTCACCCGAGGCGGGCTCTACGTCTATTACCGGAATAGCGAGCCCGACTTGTTCATGCGCGGCGATCCAACCGCGAATCACGCATTCGCGCTACACGCTCAGCCGACAACGGCGTGTCTTAAACTTCTCCAAGCTATAGAGGCCCCCGGAGCTCGAGGACGCGGTTTACGGTATGGGAGAAATTCGAGGTGACTTGCCGGCAATCTGATGGAACACCATTCGCGGCGATATAGCGTTGGCGGGATCTCCTTGGCCCGTTCCTCGGCGGAGGCGCAACTGCACGAACCTCTAACCTCCCCCTTTATCCTGATATTTGCAATATGCAGTGTATATGTGTGTTAGATCGGCATTTTGCATATGTGAATCGTTCCATTGTTTGCAATATGCCAAAATAGGAACCTGGAGTGCAGTCGTAAAATCTTGTATTTCGTCCTGTGTTTTATGAGGTTATAGAAAGTGGAATGACTCTTGAGCGCATGACTAAGACAGACGTCAATCAGTCATTCTACACTTAGAAATCAGTCACCAACACTCAGGAGGCATAATGCGGTTTTTCAAATAGACCGGCGATGGCGGCAGGCGGGCTCGGCGCCGTCGTCCTTCCGGCGCTCGCCGGCGTCAAGAGCTTCGAAGTTCGCCCGCGCAGCGGCCTCCTTCATCGGATTTAGTCTGTTTCCCTTCAGCAGCGGCCGAATGTATGAGTTCGATCGGTTAGCCGGCGGGCTCGCTCGCCGACGCCGGATTCAAAAACGCCAGACATTACAACATGAAAAAGTCGCCCGGTTTCTCGCTGTCGATTCCGCAGAAATCGACATGAACTGAAGCCGACCCCCTGAGGCGACATAACGCTCGTTACCGGTTGGCAACCGCTAAAGACTACCTACTGATAGCCATTTTTATAGCAGGAGGACTGAAGGACCATGCCACTCATCGATTACCCCGCCCTAGAAGAACTGGAGGCGAAGACCCGTGAAATCCTCGAACGCACCGGAAACGAGCAGGGACAGGTTCCGTCGTTCCCTCACATGCTCTCGAACAATCCGGCTGTGCTCGAGGCCTGCCTGGGACAGTTTGCTGAGATCATGTACGGAGGCAATGTCGGCCTCGACCTCAAGCAGCTGGCGTTCGTCGTCGTATCTCAAGAGAACCGATGTGCCTACTGCGCAGCGAGCCACGGGGATCAGCTCGTGAATGCTCTCGGCCTGCCGACGACCTACCTCGAGGCGATCGCCGAGGGCGACTATGCCGAGTTCACGGACCGGCAGCGCGCCGTCGCGGAATTCGCCCGACAGGCGGCCACCGATCCGAAGCGCGTGACCGAAGCCCACCTCGATGCCCTCAAGGCGGTCGACTTCGACGACGCGGACGTCATCGAACTTGTGGCCGTGGTCGCACAGGCCGCCTTTGCTAATACCTTCGTCGACGTACTTAATGTCATGCCGGGCGATGAATCCGAGGAACTGGAGCAGTACTACCCAAAGGTATTCGCCGAATAGGAGGACGTTGCGCGGAGATCGGCCCGTCGGCGCATCACACCTTTCAAAAGTCGACCCGTTTTTCGCCTCTCAAGGCGGAGAGAAACGATATCGACCTCATCAGAGATCGATTCATTCAAACTGTGCGAGGTAACGTCATGACCGAGCTGAACGGAAAAGAAAAGAAGACGCTGGACGCGTACTACCGGTTTGAAGAGGAAGTCTACAACAAGGGTAACCTCGACGCCATCGACGAGTTTGTCGCCGAAGATTTCCGGCACCATGCACCCTTCCCCACACCCCAGGGCCGCGACGGGTACCGGCAGTTCATGGCCCGGTTTACGCAGGCCTTCCCGGATGCTACGTCTACCAGCGAAGACGTCGTCGTGCAGGGCAATAAGATTGCGGCCCGCTACACCATGCGCACCACGCACGAAGGTGACTTTGCCGACGTCCCCGCGACGGGTCGGTCGGCGGAAATAACCGGGATCAGCATGTATCGATTCGTCGAGGACAAGATCGCTGAGGAGTGGGCCGCGGCGGACATGTTCAGTTTTATGCAGCAGGTCGGCGCCGTACCCACGCCTCAGTAGCCGTACCCACGCCCCAGTAGGTGCACGGAGTCACCCGCACCCTGGCGGTCTAGAGGACAGGGCAGGACCCTTAGCACGTTCCGATGAGCAAAGACGAGGAGGAAACACGATGACGAAGGTAATTCAAACGGTCGCATCGGCCGTCGGTGAAGGCAAGACGTACTGGACGGGCTTTCCGAACACGATCCGAATTACCGGGGAGCAGACGGGCGGAGCGATAACGCTAATCGAGATGCACGTGCCGCCGGGGTTTTCCGGGCCGCCGCACATTCATCGCAACGAGCATCAAACCGATCACGTCGTCAAGGGCGTGCTCGTGTTCACCGTCGGCGACGAGACCATCGTTGCGAAGGCCGGCACCGTCGTCCACTGCCCGAAAGACGTACCGCACACGTTCAGCAATGAGTCCGACAAAGAAGCCGTCGTTTACGATTGGCTGCATCCCGCCGGCTTCGACGAATTCATGAGCCGAGCGGCGCCGCTCTTAACGGACCCCGACGATCCGCCTGAGATGGATATGGATCGTGTGATGAAGCTCGCTCCGGAATACGGACTCGAGTTTCTGCCGCCGGAGGAGCGGTAGACGAGTGCGCCCTAATCGAATCTGCTATGTTTCACCATTTCGAAAAGAACCGCCATGTTTAGCGTATCGGTCGACACTGTAATCAACCGACCGGTCGAGGACGTCTTCGCCTTCATTGCGGACGCGGAAAACGACCCGCAGTGGTGCCCTTCCGTGAAAGAGATAAAACGCATAGCCGGAGACAAGCCGGGACCGGGCGCCAGGTATCGGATGCGTCACGAACCGGGCGGCATGAAATTCGACGCTATCGTGGAAACGACGCACTACCAACCGCCCGAGAAAATCGAGTGGAGCATGACGGACAGCGGGCACGAGCTGCGGATCGTCTATGAGCTCGAATCCGCGGACGGCTCCACGGTGACGAGATTGAGGCAAACGAGCCACGTGCAGACCCGAGGCTGGCTGCGCATTCCAGGCTTCGTGATGCAGCGATTCATCCAAAAGGACATGCAGAAGGAGATGAACAAGCAGTTCCAGAATCTGAAGAGAGTTCTGGAACGCGCGGTCTCATCGAGCCCGGCCCAGCGTCCGTAGCGTCTGTTTTCAGCGCGGAGATCTGTGTGGGATTCCCTGATCGCGCCGATGATAGCCCGGCCGGCGAGGCGCACGTTATGCTCTTCACCGACGGAACGCAAAATCGAGAACTGATCCATGGAGACCCATGCCGCTACAACCCAATTTTATCGAGCGAATTCTTATCAAGAAGGGAATGATCCCCAGCGTGCTCATCGACGTCGGGATGTCGACCTTCGAATTCTGGGCACTCATCGGGGCCATGGAAATCGGCCTCTTCGAGCATCTGAAAAATGATGCGCTCGACGCTCCGACCCTGGCAAAGAAGACGAACGCATCCGAACGAGGCATCGAGGTTCTGGTCCGGGCCCTCGAACCGATAGGATATCTCGACGAAAAAGACGGACGCTACGGCCTCTCAAAATCGGCGCGGCGTTCTCTCCCCATCGATGACTTGCGCGACATGGCGCCGTTCTTTGCGGACGGGCAGATGATGCTCTACCGCAACGTGGCCGATATCATTCGAGACAACCCGCCGGACGGCGTCGGCGGCTGGGAGCACGTGAAATCGGGTAAGGTCGGGCGAA
>CAZART010000214.1:0-5349 GCA_964487555.1 uncultured Rhodothermales bacterium | reverse complement strand
TGGTTCACACACGCACCCGGGCATAATGTAGAATTGCGGCAATATGAACGAGCCGAAGCGGCGGCGCCGGTAAATTGCCGGCGGAAGGCAAGGTAATCGCCGACGCATCTCCTGGCAACTACGTCCATCGGTGACTCCTTCTATGGCTTCCAATTGGGCACGTGAATCAGGTCTCTCGGACGGAATTGCTTGCAGGATACGCGAGCGTGTTCTACGTTGATGTATGGGAGCGGCATCGTGCCGCTCGCGAGTAAAAGTAAGATAGGTTAGCTGCATACCGCGCTCGAGAGGTTGCTTGCGCGTACGCATTGGATACTGGTTTCAGAATGCGATACTTTGACATCAACTGGAAGCGGCCTCGCTGTTCTTGTCGGTGCCAGATATGAATCCAGCGTCTGGCGATCACTCCCATCACGATGTAGACGTCTCCCTGCGGATTCCGCCTTACTGCATGGTTTGTCATGCACCTCTTAGAGGGATACGCTCGCTGTTTTCGCGCTTGCGCGGCGTCGTCCCCGACCAGACGAACCCTCAGTTTTGCAACATGTGCGCGGACAAAGATTATCCGCCCCGCGACACGGAGATCTCGGTACTCTTTTGCGATATCCGTAATTACACGGCCATCGCCGAGAACACGGAGCCCGCAATAGTCGCCAAGCTGCTCAACGACTATTTCACCCGCGTTTCCAGCCTGATCATCAACAATCACGGCTACGTAGAGAAGTTCGTTGGCGACGCCGTGATGTGCATCTTCAACGCCCCAATCCGTCTGGAGCATCATGCCGCAGTGGCTCTGGAGACGGCGTTACAAATTCGCCATACCGTCGAGTCGCTCCAACACGCAGGCATAGGGGTGGGCATTGGTGTCAGCTCCGGCACAGCGCGTGTCGGCAAGCTGGGATCTACGGAGGCCGGAGCGTTTGGTGCCGTCGGCGACTGCGTAAACGTCGCCGCCCGTCTTCAGTCGCAGGCCGCCGGTGGGGAGATCGTAATGACGCGCGAGGTGTACGAGGCGGCAAAGGATGTCATTCCGCCCGAACTGCCGGTCCGAAAGACGGATCTGGACGCGAAGGGAAAGTCCGAGCCGATCTCAGCTGTCGTCGTTGGATAGCGGATGTCGGCGTCATCGCCGGCCGAGCTTCCAGACGATCTCGATCCCTTACGTGCTAAGCTCGACGATTTTGTCGATCGTTTTTTTGCGTAGCGATGCAGGCCGCCCACGTGCCGAACCACATGCACCCACCATCGTCCAGGACGATGCTGGTGGGCGAGCTCGTCGGTTCAACTGACGGTCGGGTTTCCGGGGAATATGAGCCGCTACCTAGAGTTGACAAACATGGACCGCACGGAAGCAGGAACGGAGCCGGAGACGTGTTCGAGACGAAGGCCGAGATCAAGGGCGGCGAGGTCACGGCCGTCGAGCACGCTCCCCTCGAAGGAAAGGGCGATCTCCGCGTCGTTATGAAAGAGGACGACACGTTCGAGGTGATCTTCGACGGCTGGCTCTTGCATCATGTCGTCGAAGAAGAAGAATGAGTGTGACGGCGCACGCACCACGTGTGGGCAGCGCTACGGCAGGCGCCGACCCGATGCAGGGCAGGTCGCATGCAGAAATGAGGCCAGAACCGTTCTCTCATGTCCATCAGCCGGCCGTTCGGGCTTGTGCGATAGTCGAGAGAGAAGAGGCTCGCGCCGACAGTCAATCGAACTTACAGCTCGCGTGGGTTGCACAGCGCATCGACGATCGAAACGCCGACGTGCTGCGGAACGGGAACTGAGCAGTCGATCGTCGTGAGGGGAGCTCGGCCGGTTATTGCTGCTTCTTGCGAAGTGCGACATCGAACCATTCTCGAGAGCGATTAGTGTCTTTGTCGACACGACGCGCGACTGAGTACGCGTAGGGTGATGCCGATAACGAAACAGCGTTCGAGCCGGCTGCGCTCGCCGGCTTCGGACGGCTGCCCGTCCGTTATGCGCGTGGCCGCATGCGGTGAGAAACCGCGGGAGGAGAAACGCAGCGGCCCGCTCTGAATCCCTTCTTGAGGATCAATGAGCCGCCGGCGGATGCGTTGCCCCGGACGCTCACCGGTGGCCACGGTGCCTTGAATGGATGCAGCCGGCAGGGAGGCCAGCAGCAGCTCGTCCTGCCCGAGCGCGTCATGGCGAACGTCGCCGCCAGGCCGAGAGCCAATCCACCTACATTGATGATCGCCTGACGGCGGTGCCGTCGCAGGCCGCGCACCGCCGAGCGAATGTCGTTGAGCATTATCTAGTCCTGTCGGAGGGTCTGGACGGGATCCGCAAGCGCCGCACGCAGCGTCTGCGAGCCGATCGTGAGGACCGCCAGCAGAACGAGAATGCCGACGCTGCTCAGCAGGACGATCGGCCCGAAGTCGGTTCGATTCGCAAATTCCTGAAGCCACGCATTGTTGATGAACCATGCTACGGGTGCAGCGATGAGCAGTCCGACGGCCACAAGCTTGACGAAATCCATGGACAGCAGCAGCACGACGTCGCGGACTCCGGCGCCGAGCACCTTACGCACGCCGACCTCCTTTCGCCGCGTTTCGACGCTGTAGGCCGCCATGCCGAGCGTTCCGAGACAGGCAATCACCACGGCAAGCAGCGCGATGAGCCCGATAATCCGCAGAAAGTCGCGGAAGAGAATGTTAATAAGGCTGTTTTTGAGCTGGCTGCTGAAAAATTCGTGCTCGAAGTGACGTTCGGGCGCGAGGCGTTTCCACGTTGCATCAACGTGGGCCAGGGCTGCGCCGGCCGCCTCGGGGCGAATCCGCACGTTCGCATAGCGGAAATTTTCGGGATCATGCCGAAGAATCAGCGGGCGGACGGGCGAATCGAGCATGTCGAACTGGTAATCCTCGACCACGCCCGCGACGCGAGCTTCAACAGAGTCGTCGAGCGTGATCGACGCGCTCAACGCGGCGTCCGGCGAATCGAAGCCAAGTTCCTTCGCGGCCGTCTGATTGATGATGATTGCGTTCCCCGGCCACGTCGTCACCCCGGGCCCGAAAATCGATCCGGCTATCATGTCGAGGCTCAGATTCCCGACGAAGTGCTCGTCAACATCGTATTCATAGCCGCGCACGGGCCTGTCCATGTCGCCGGTCTTCACCCACACACCACTGACCGATCCGGACGCGGGCAGCTTCGACGTGGCGGAAACATTCAGAATAGATGGATGCTTTACGAGCTCGCTCCGAAACACGTCGTAATTCACGTCCTGTAACGCGACGTTCACCACGTTCTCCGCGTCAAAACCGTAGTCGGCATCCGTCATAAATTGCAGCTGCCTGAAGAGCACTGCCATCGATACGACAAGAATCGCAGAAATGGCGAACTGTGAAACGACAAGCACCTTCCGCAAGGGCGCGCCCGCCATCCCCTTTCCATCCGCCAAACCCTTAAGTACGTGCACCGGCTTGTAGCGCGACAGGTAAACCGCAGGGTAGAATCCCGCAAGAATGCCGATTGCCATCGCAAATGTGAGCAGGATCATGTAGAGCGTCGGATCGCCGAAATCGAGAGAGATTGCCGTTCCGGACATCTGTACGAACCAGAGGCTGTTGAATCCGCTGACGATCCACGAGATCAGCGCGAACGCCCCGGCAGCGGCCACGAGTGCGGTGAGCACGGATTCCGCAAGGAATTGGCGAACGATCTGATGTCGCCGTGCCCCACTGACCTTTCGGATCCCTATCTCACGAGCTCGCGTGAGAGACCGTGCGACGGCCAGCCCGACGTAATTGAAGATGGCGGTCAGCATGATCACCACCGCCAGCGCGCCCAGGATGTAGGCGACGAGCCCCGGAAGAATGAAGCCGATTTCGTTGTTGCGGATGGACCCCAGATTGATCGCCGTTAGCGGCTGCAGCTCAAAAGCATAGAGCCGGCGTTCCGCAGGAGGATAATAGCGCTTGACGATACTCGGAAACGCGGCCTCCACGGCATCCGTCTGCCACTCGTCCTTCAGCAGCAGATAGGTGTAGTAGCTGTAGTAATTCTTCCAGTCGTCCAGCATCGCACGCTCGGGAGCCCAGCCATGCACCGTCAGCATCGACGCGACGGCGTCGAACTTCAGATGAGATGGTCCGAGATCCTCCTGAAAAACTCCGGATACTGTCATCTCGGTGCCGTCCTCGAACACCATCGTCCTCCCGACGGCTTCTCGATCCCCGAAAAATCGCTCAGCCGTCCGGCTCGTGAGCACAATGGTATTCGGATTATCGAGTAATCCGTCAGCAGGACCTCCTTGTAATGGAAAATTGAATACTTGAAAGAAGGCCGGATCCGCATAGAGTCCGGTGATGCCCAGCGACTTGCCCTCCGACGTCGCCATGGCCTTTAATGGCCGCAGCCGAACCGTCTCCTCGATGCCGGCTACTTCGGATTCGAGCACAGCGGCGAGGGGGGCAGGGGTGGCGCCGACCGGTACGATGTTCGAATCCGGATCGACGGCATCCGCAACGACGCGGTACGTGCGATCGGCGTTCTCGTGAAACCTGTCGTAGCGCATCTGCTCGCGGACGAAGAGAATGATGAGCAGACAGACGGCCATGCTGAGGGCAAGGCCGGCAACGTTCATCGCGCTGAACCCCTTGTGTTTCCAGAGGGTTCGGGCGGCGATTTTAAAGTAGTTCCGGAGCATAGCGGATGTGCGGCGGCGTGTGACGAAGGCAAGCGCCTCCTATCGAGAATGATGCCGATTGGCTGAAGCCATGCTAAATGTAGTAAACGCTGCCATGCGGCGTTCGGCTACGATACAAGCGCGTTCGGTTTCGGACAGTGTATTGCTGCTCATCGGCGGCGGCATCGCGATCGAGGATTTCCTGTCCTGGCCGGTGGAACGCCGGGCCAAGCCGGCAAACGGTTCGTGAATGCGTGGGATGGTCGCGGACGCCCGAACGATCAGGTAGCCCCGGGCCTGATGGCGCGCCTTCCAGGTGGACCGTACGATCAGATCTCCGGCTGAAGGCGGCGGAGCGCGAGGTGAGCCCGTTAGGCCGCGGGTTGTCAAGCCGAATCCTCTCAGCGTCAGATGGTCACGTCAAGATCTCCACGTGAATTCCCAAAGCTCACTTCTGAAGTGTGCGCCACTTCGCATTCAGGATCTGGATGCGAGAGAGTACACATTGTGTCTGCCCGGCTGTATCCAGATCCGCATCGACGCCCGTGAAATGACGAACGAATTGCTCGATAACGTCTCCGAAACTGGCACGCTCACGGCCTCGATCGCACGAACGGGTTGTTCACCCGATTGCCGTATTGGCCGTCTGAAGGAAAGAGTTTCGGACCTGCTCGACCGTGGGCGAACGACGTTCGCACGGCGAC
>CAZART010000213.1:0-5518 GCA_964487555.1 uncultured Rhodothermales bacterium | reverse complement strand
GTAAATATCGGGGTTTAAAGGAGATGGGGCAAACGGGGCTGCGGAAATGCGGAATCGAGGCGTTCCGTGCGTCGTTCTGCCGGGAGGACGCTGCGGCCGATGGCGCGCGGTAGCATGACACGGGGTTCGCGGCGAATCGGGAATTGGAATCGCGGTTTTCTTACGAATCGGAAGAATACGTGGAGTACGGTTCGCGATCGCCGACCGGTGGAAGTAGAGATTACTGTTCTGGGTAGCGCGTGTTATGGAATGTCGTCAAGCGGATGGCATCGCTCGCGGATCAGAATGGGTGGGCGGGTGCAACAAGTCTGGGACGGCAGCGAGCAGCGCGACGTTATAATTTTCGTCTTGAGGTGTCTAATAGATGGTAAGCACCACCACACCTCATAGGTAGACGCCATGCAGACCGAACCATCGTCCGCGCCTCGAGCGGCGCGATTGATCGATCAAGTGCGATCGGCCATCAGAACGAGAGGGTATTCAGCAGCTACGGAGAAATCGTACGTCCACTGGATCAAACAATACATCCACTACCACGGTCGGCGCCATCCGTTGGCGCTGGAAGCGGCACACATACGGGATTTCCTCTCCTTCCTCGCGGTCCGAAAGCAGGTCTCTGCCTCCACACAGAATCTCGCGCTTAATGCCGTCGTCTTTCTTTACCGGCATGTTCTCGATGTCGACCTCGGCGACTTCGGTGCTTTTGCCAGGGCGAAGCAGCCGCGACGGTTGCCGGTCGTCCTCTCACCCGTCGAGATCCACAGGGTACTGACAAGCATGTCGGGACCGACCCGACTGGTCGCAAGTCTGCTCTACGGATCGGGGTTGCGTGTCGGCGAGGCCATCTCGCTCCGGGTCAAGGACGTGGATTTCGAATACCTGCGTATTCATGTCCGCCGTGGTAAGGGCAAGCGCGATCGAACCACGATGCTCTCTGAGACCGTCGTCGACTCTCTTCGCGAACATCTCGCGCGCGTGAGAACACGTCATTTCGCCGATGTTAAATCGGGATTCGGGCTCGCCCCGCTTCCGAATGCGCTTGCGGCGAAGTACCCGCAGGCGGCCTCGTCATGGAACTGGCAGTATGTCTTTCCGAGTCGCAGCCGGTCGCGAAACAAAATATCCGGCAGGATACATCGACATCATATGTCACCATCGACCGTTCAGAAGGCGGTCAAGCAGGCAATGCGAACTGCCGGAGTGATAAAGCACGCAAGCTGTCACAGCCTCCGTCATAGTTTCGCCACGCACCTGCTCGAAGCAGGTTACGATATTCGAACGGTGCAGGAGCTGCTAGGACACAGCGACGTGCGGACGACGCAGATTTATACCCACGTGCTCAACCGCGGCACTAGCGTCCGAAGTCCTCTCGAGCTGATGATGTCCCTCGAACGTAGACACGGTACGCCCATGTATCCCCCTCCTCCGAAGTGATTACGCGGAGCCGATCCGGTCGATATCCTAATCACGACCCCCATGAAAACACTGTTCGAGTGGTACGGACGGGCGCGTGTCGCTGTCCACAATGAAAACGCAGCAGGCAGAGCGGTTCGCGTCGCGACGATCTGAGTGACCATCGGCACACATTTCTTACGACGCCGAAGGCGCGGCTCCGCGCCCGCACTGAAATTCGCCGTTGGGACCATCATTGTACGGACGAGCACGATCTATCAAGCGCTACCGGTCGCGGTCGCGGGGCAGGCCGTCTTCGTAGAAGAGTGACGTTTTTCCATCGGCTGCGAAGAGCTGAGCGACTACACGCGGACGATCGCCACGGAGCACATCGCATATCCGTTCGTGCAGCCCCTCGAAGGTGGGCTCGGCGTACTCCTGGCCTGAGATCGTACAGAGCGGACCGACGTATTCCTGCGGCTTCGCGACGTCCCCTTTTTTCGTGCCCTCGGAGATAAGCACAACGGCGTGCATATACGGGTGCAAAACTCACGTCAGCATCTCCCCCGTCCATCGGTCGCGGTTGGCCCAGAAGGGGCATTGGGGGCAGGTGCCGCCCATGGGGTAGTGAACGCCTTCTTCATGGGGGCATCCGATGATGCGGTCTACCATGACAACGGATTTGGCGCGGCTCTTCTCGATGAAGGCGCCCATCGCGGCCTGGATCGTGACGTCCCCTCGGACGTCGATGCCGTCGCTGAACCAGCGCTCCAGCTTGTCGGGATGCGCATCTTCCTGGCGAACGATGCTCACCACGGCTTTCGTGGCGAGTCGATCGTCGGGGCCGTAGAAGGCGATCGTCGCGATCGGATACCCCTTGAAGCCGCGGCGCGCCCGCTTTCTGAGTCGGTCTCCAGCTTCCATGATTCTGTCCGGTTTGTGGAGTTGAAGGGCGGACAGGCTCAAGATACGATTCGCCATGGCTTGCCGCTCGCATGGACTTATCGCCAATGTGTTTGCGACGTACACGCATGCTGCGGTCGCGCCCCATCCGTTCCAGCAGTGCTGGTGATAGACGGCCTCTCTGAAGAGACGTCGCTACCACGCGGCGTACTCCGGCGTCCATCCATCGAGGCGAGGCGCTCGGCCGCTCGAGGCGCCGGAAACCCGATGCAGGGCACGCCGGAAAAAGCAAGCGGCTACCGAAACCGTTTTTCCCCTCCAAGCACCTGCATCAAATCGCTCACGCCGAACGGGCCGTGGCGGTACAGGAACGGCTCGCCGTACTCGGCGCCGACTTTGTAGCCGTAGGCGCGGGCGCGGGCCTCGATCCACTTGAAGAAGCCTTCGTTGGAGACGAAGGTGTCGGGCTCGTCTTCGGACGCCTCATAATCGCGGTTGTAGAACTGCGACTTGAAGGATTTCAGGGCGCGCAGCCGGCGGCCCCAGACGGAGGAGACATCGACGACGAGCGTGGGCTCCCACTCAATCGCCTGCATGTAGTGCAGGACGTGGTGCGGACGCCAGGGCTCCTGCTCGGCATCGCCGGCGAGGTCGTCGAGGGTCTCGATTTTCTGCAAACCCGCGTAGAAAAGGGCGTCGATCGCCAGGCGGGCGGCGGCACCGTGGTCGGGATGGCGGCATTCCAGCGAGCCGATCAGGCAGAGGTGCGGGCGGTAGCGACGCACGGCGCGGATCACCTTCAATTGATTCTCGCGGGTGTTTTCGATCCCCCCATCTGGAATCGCCAGGTTCTCGCGCACCGTCAGACCCATCACGTCGGAGGCGGCAGCCGCCTCTTCCTCGCGCAGCGAAGGCGTCCCGCGAGAGCCGAGCTCGCCGCGCGTAAGGTCGACCACGCCCGTTCGATAGCCCTGCGCGGCCAACAGGCACATCGTGCCGCCGGCGCAGAGTTCTACGTCGTCGGGATGGGCGGCGAGGGCGAGAACGTCTAGTTGCATGATGTACGCGGTCGTATCCAGCGCGATCTTCGGGCGGGAGATGGATGATGGGAGAGGGACTCAAGATCGAGACGCCGTCTCCTATATCCTATCTCCTGTCTACCATCGGCTCGGCGCCGAAGCGCTCTAGTTCACGACGAAATTAACGATCCGGCCGGGGACGTAGATTTCTCGGTGGATGTCGCCGTTCATCAGGTAGCGCGAGACGTTGTCGTCGGCGCGGGCGGCGGCCAGCACATCCTCTTTGGCGGCGTCGGGCGCCACGCGCACCGAGCCGCGCACTTTGCCGTTCACCTGCACCGCGATCTCGACTTCGTCTTCCTCGAGGTATTCGTCAATCACGGAAGGCCACTCGACGTAGGCCAGCGATTCCGAAGCGCCCAGCTTCCGCCACAGCTCCTCGGCCAGGTGCGGCGCGAAGGGACTCAGGATCAACACGAAATCGCGCGCGACCGGCAGCGGCACCTCGGACCACTTGTTGGCGGCATTGACGAACTCCATCATCGCCGCGATGGCCGTATTGAAGCGCAGTCCGTCGATGTCCGCCGTCACCTTGTCGATCGTCTGGTGCAGCGCGCGCAGCTGCTCGCGCGACGGCTCCGCATCGACGACCGCCGAGCGCAGCGGGGCGTCCACCGGGTCGAAGCCCTCGCCCTCCGGCGTGGATTCCACCAGTAGGCGCCAGACCCGGTTCAGGAAGCGGTGCACACCCTCGACGCCGCGCATCGACCAGGGCTTGACCTGCTCGAGCGGACCCATGAACATCTCATACAGGCGCAGCGAATCGGCGCCGTAGCGCGCCACCACGTCGTCCGGGTTGATCACGTTGCCGCGGCTCTTGCTCATCTTGTACGCCCGGGCGTCGACCTGCACCGTCGGATCGCGCCGCAGCACGAAGACGTCGCCCTTTTTCTCGACCTCCGACTCGTCGACGTGCTCCGCGTCGACGGACTCGCCGGACGAAGTCACGCCGTCCACCACGTGCTCGGCGGATGCGTACGTACCGTCCAGCCTCACGTACACCGTGTACTCCATCTCCCCCAGGATCATTCCCTGGTGGATCAGCCGGCCGAACGGCTCAGGCGTCGAGACCACGCCGGCATCGTACAACACCTTGTGCCAGAACCGCGCATATAAAAGGTGCAGCACCGCGTGCTCCGAGCCGCCGATGTACAGGTCGACCGGCATCCAGTACTTCTCCTTCTCCAGATCGACCAGCTTCTCGTCGTTCAACGGATCGATGAACCGGAGGTAGTACCAGCACGACCCCGCCCACTGGGGCATGGTGTTCGTCTCGCGGCGCGCCGGCGCGCCCGTCTCAGGATCCGTCGTGTTCACCCAATCCTCCACCGCGGCTAGCGGTCCCTCGACGCTGCCGCTCGGCTTGAATTCTTCGACATCCGGAAGCGTAACGGGCAGTGCGTCCACCGGCAGCGGCTTCGGCTCGTCATCCACAAATACGATCGGAAACGGCTCGCCCCAGTAGCGCTGGCGGGAGAAGAGCCAGTCGCGCAGCTTATAGTTCACCCGGTGCCGCCCCCTCCCCTGCCTCTCCAGCCACTGGGTGATGACGGCCTTCGCCTCCTCAACCGGAAGGCCATTCAACGAAACGCCCTTCGACGCGATGCCGGGAATCTCGCGGTCCGCGCTGGACGAATTCACCAGCTCTCCGCCGCCCGTATACGCCTCCGACGTGATATCGCCCCCCGAAACAACCTCACGAATAGATAGGTCATATTTCAGGGCAAATTCGTAGTCACGTTCGTCGTGGGCCGGCACGGCCATAATGGCGCCCGTGCCGTAGGAAATCAGCACGTAGTCCGCAATCCAGATCGGAATTTTCTCTCCATTTACCGGGTTGATCGCGAAGCCGCCGGTGAAGACGCCCGTCTTCTCCTTCTGCAGCTCCGTCCGCTCCAGATCGCTCTTCCGCGAAGCCTGCAACATATACGAGCGGACGTCTTCGACGTGATCCGCCGTCGTCACCTGGGTCACGAGCGGATGCTCCGGCGCGAGCACCATGTACGTCGCGCCGAACAGCGTGTCGGGGCGCGTCGTGAAGACGCGGATCGTCCGCTCCGGATGGCCAAAGATGCCGAAGTCGACGTCGGCCCCCTCGGACCGCCCGATCCAGTTGCGCTACATCTCCTTCGTGCTCTCCGGCC
>CAZART010000212.1:0-5838 GCA_964487555.1 uncultured Rhodothermales bacterium | reverse complement strand
GTAAGCAGAAACAGGTCGAGGTCGCCGTCGCGGTCGTAATCGAAAAAGTAGGCCTGATTGCTCGAATGGGGATGGGCCAGGCCGTACTCGCTCGCCTGCTCTATGAACTGCGGGATCCCCTCCTGATCGGTTCCCTGATTGATGTAGAGCTCGTCGACGCGCCGTTCGAGTGGGAGATCTCCGGAGTAGCAGACGTAGACGTCGAGCAGGCCGTCACCGTTCACGTCGGCCATGGCCACGCCGGTTTTCCAGGTATCCTTCTTTCCGGCGAGACCTGCGGCCCCCGTGATGTCTTCGAACACCATGTTGCCCCGGTTGAGATACAACACGTTGTACGTCATGTTACCCGCAAAGTAGACGTCATCGAGGCCGTCCCCGTTGAGGTCGCCGATGGCCAGCCCGGCCCCGTTGGAGAAGTATTCGAAGAGCAGCTCGTTTCGATGTGGCGTCGGCTGCTCGGATAGGGTGTTTGTAAATTCGATCCGTGTCTTTTCCGGCGCTAAGAGCTGGAAAAGCTCTTCATGTACGGATTCGTTTGCCTCCTCTCGAGAGGCACAGCCCGCTCCGAGTACGAGGACACAGGCCCACGCGGTTGTTCTGCGTACGACCCACCGTATTTTATCGTGTGTAGTCACGCGAAGACGTGAGTTTCGTCGATGATCTGTGCGGCATACCCCGAGGGTACGCTGCCGCGCCGGGGGAACTCTCCGAACCAGCAGCGCCGCGCCTTCCATTGCTCGCGCCAACGGAACCGGACGTTGGGCGCCCGGGCGAAGGCCAACTCAATCGCTTTCGCCCGTCTAAGAAGCTAAGCTCCACGAAGGTTATTATCCTCGCGCGTACCTCTTCAACTGAAACGCCTGGCCGCGTCAAACCCCTCCTCGCCGGAATCCGGTAAGCTGCTTCTCACCGGCATTCGAATTTCGGCGTCGATGTAGAGGTGTACGGCCAGGAAGTGCTGGTGGGCGAACCCCACAGCCGCTACCGGTCCGGCATCGCTTACGTTTTACAAAGTTTGACGACGGTGCCTGGAGCGAGCGTGTACAGCTCGCGGCGCCTGATCCGTCGGACGACGACGGCTTCGGAAACAGCATCGCCGCCTCCGATGACCGGCTCCTCGTCGGAGCTCTTCGGCAGAATGAGGGGCTCGGTGCGGCGTACGTCTCTGCTGAAAGGGACGGTCAGTGGAGTGAGGCAGCCCTTGGCAGGATTACCAAAACGTCCCGGAAGGCTCTCGCTTTCCGGGACGTTTTGCTTAAGGGTTGGCCGCCGATTTTAGAAAAACGGAAGCACTTCGGGGGCCGTCCTGTTTTCGATGAGGATTTTATTGAGGTCGTGCTTGAGGACCGCCCGTTTGGTCTCGAAGTCGATGGCGACGAACTGGTCGAATTCGATACCCGGCGGAAGGAAGGCGGGCACCTTACCCTGCGTGGCGGGGCCTTCGACGAGGTTCACGTTGTTGAGCACTTCCGCGAGCGGGACGGGCCACTGGATGCCGAGATCGTTCATGCGGCGGCCTTCGGCGATGAAGATCTCCTGGCGGAGTAGATAGATCGTGCGGAGGGCGCCGGACACGGATGAGACGGCATCGATTTCGGATTGCGTTATGCAGGTTCCGGAGATGACCGAGACGTCGACGGCCTCAGTCCGCTCGACGACGAGACCCGCCTTCGACAGTTCCCCCTCGCTGAAGGCGACGCGCCAGGCGGCGCCGATCGGCCGCGTCCCCGGGGCACGCTGCGTCCTGTTCTCGAACGCGTCTACGAGCTGAACGACCTTCCGGCTCTTTACGAGCGACAGAAGTTTCGAGAGCTCCGACCGGGCATTCGCTACATCGCCGGCAGCGACCAGCGCCTCGGCGATGATGAGGTGGGCTTCCTCTGCCTTCACGTACGCGAGATCCGACGATTCGTCGTCGCCCGGCCCAGGTGCCGCGTTGATGAAGAATTTCGGATCCAGATAATCCAGCCGTGCCAGGGGCTGAAGGTCGTCGTAGGTGCCGCGATCGTACAGCGCCTCCTGCACGATGTTGGACGGACCGTTCACGCGATCGAAGCGCGCGAACCTGAGGTAATCCGAATCGATGGCGAGGGCGGCTTCGGCTTCGAGGACCGCATTCGCACGGTCGCCGAGGCTGCGATAGGCTCTCGCGAGGAGGATGTGGTAGCCTGCATCTTCCTTCAGTTCGAGCGCGCTCTCTAGGGCGCCAACGGCCATCCGGAAGTGGTCGTCGGATCCTCTAGCGGGGCCGGCCGAATCGGCCGGTGCACTGTGAAACCACTCTCCGGTGTAGACGTGTGCGACCGCTTTGTAGAACAACAGCTCGGCTCGCTGCGCGTCGGTCGTTGCTGCATCACGCTCCGCCACGACGGCGAGACCGAACTCCGCCATCTCGCGCAGCTTGGAGATCTCCAGGAGGCCCTTTTCGACGTCACGATCCGTATAGTCGAGGACGAGGCGATCCATGAACTGATTGTAGAAGGAGTACGAGTTGACATAGTTGTCCGACGCGATCTCCGCAGGCACGATGAGGGTGGCCATGGCGACGGCGGTCTGCCGCTCCATGCCATGCATCCAGCTCGTCATCGGCTTGGAGGAGTTCAGAAAGTCGCGTTCCGTAACGTCGGGGTTGCTGACGTGGGTCGGATCGAGCAGGTCGCAGGCTGCAAGACCGCCCGCCAGGATGAAGAGGCCCATGAGGGCTGTAATCGATCGTTTCATGGTTCTATATAATATGATCTTGTGCAGGGCTGAGCTTAGAATCCAACCTTCAGATTGACGAGGTACTGGCGCGGCGGCGATTCCGTACCGAAGCCGAATACGCCGACATTCAGCCCGCCCTGTGCCACCGAGTTGATGCCTGTAACTTCCGGATCGAAGCTCGAGCTTGCGGCGCCGAAGGGGTTGACCACGCGGAATCCGACATCGATGCGGCGGACTTTGCCTGTCAGATACCACTTCTCGGGTAGATGGTAGTTGAGCGAGATGAGCCGCACTTTGAGATAGTCCGTCTTCTCCGCCCATGCGCCGGCGAGATCCACAAAGCTCGCCTGGCCCAGCGCAGGCGTCTCGCCGTCGGCATTTACCGGGAAGCGGTCGGGATCCTGGAGACCGCTGAAAAAGCGCAGGACGTCGTCTACGGCCACGCCGTAGGCGCCCCACTGATAATCGGCGACGGCAAGCAGCCGGAGGCGATCGCGAAAGGTGATGCCCATACTGAGATTGCCGTACGCGTCGGGAAGCGGGCTTCCAAGCGCCACGTTGCGCTTGATCTTGAGCACGTTGCCGTCTGCGTCATAGACCGGGCGTGCGCCGCGCAGGAATCCGACGGATTCGCCCTCCATCACCCACTGGCCGAGGAACGTGAATCCACCCACCGTGAACGGCGCGGACGTACCCATATCGAGTACCTCATTGTGAAGCGTGTTGAGCGAGGCGCCCAGGCGCACGTCCCAGGTGGATGTGTTGATCGGGAAGATCATCGACTTGATCTCCCAGCCGCGATTAAGCACCTGGCCCACGTTCGCAAGTTGCTCGAAACGGCCCGACGTGACTGGGAATCGAACGTCGAAGAGCGCGTCTTCCGTCAGAGCGTTGTAATAGGTGACCTCCAGGGCCACCCTGTCGTTGAGGAACGCGACGTCGCTGCCCACCTCCCACGTACGAACCTTCTCGGGCCGCATATTCTCGTTGCCGTAGGCGCCGAAAGTGACTGCTGTCCGACCGAGGTACGGAAAGGTGTCGACCTCGCGGATGTTGGCGAAGGGCATCGGGAAGTTTCCGGCGTAGCCGAGATTCGCCCGCAGCTTCAGGTTCGAGACCAGCGATCCGCCGAGGCCGAGATGCCGCTGCAGGAACGGCTCACTCGAAGCCGAATAGGCCAGGCCGACCTTCGGATACGCGACCGCGCCGATCTCGTCACCGAAGGCCGAATTGCCGTCGATACGGAGTCCGCCCTCCAGAAACAGCCGGTTCCGAAATCCGACGTTCTCGACGACGTACACGCCGTAGTTCGCGACGAGCAGTTCGAAGTCCTCGGCGCCCTGCGTGGCGCTGTTGTTGATCGAAGATGATCCCTCGGCGATGTCGCGGGCGGTAAGGAGCAGCTGGTGATCCTGATTACGAAAAACCTGCCCACCGAACGTTGTGACGAAGGAGAAGTCGCCGTGATCGATCGTATGGCGACCCGTGCCTTCCAGCGTCAGCCCGAGGTAGCGCCGTTCGGCCCGGTTGATGGCACTCTGCTTCGCGCTGCCTACGGCGTCGAGGAACGCGGGCGAGACGATGCTCTGCTCCTGCGAAAATCGGTAGTCCATGCCTGCCGTGAACGTCGTAACCAAGTTCTTGACCGGTACGAGTTCGATGGAGTGGGCCGACTGGAATCGCTTGACGTCGGCGCTGATGTCCGTCAGGCCGGATGCCTCCGCGACATAATCGACGACGGTATCGAATTCTTCATCCGAAAGCTCGTCGATGTTGCCGAACGTGCCGTTCTCAAGAGAGCCATACAGTCCCCATCCGTCATTCGCGTTGAAATCGCGGGTGTAGGAATTGCTGGAGAATGCCATCGAGCCGGAGTAACGGCCCGTCGGCGAGATCTGGCCGGCGACGCCGGTGCGGAATCCATAGCGAACGGTCTCGTTTCCGAGGCGGAAGCCGTTGTCCTCGTACATCATTCCGGAGAAGCTGTACGTCAGGTCGCTGGTGCCGCCGCTCCCGCTGAGGCGATGCTGCTGGACCAGTCCGGTTTTGAAGAGGGCGTCGGCCGTGCGGTCGAAGAAGAGGTAATCGGTCGTGCCGGCCATCCCGCCCACCGTCGTCTCATAGCTCAGGCTCGGCGTACCGGCCAGCCCTTTCTTCGTAAAGATCTGGATGACGCCGTTCGCGGCGTCGGAGCCGAACAGCGTCGTGGCAGCGCCGCCTTTGATATATTCGATCCGCTCGATGTTTTCGAGGGGAATGTCCGGAAGCGCGCTGGATTCGGCGCCGCCGGTATCCACGTTCAAGGCCGACGCCGTATTGAGGTTGTCGACGCGGATCCCATCCACGTAAATCACAGGCGTCGTGGCGCTCATCGCAGAAAGGACACCGCGCGAGCGGATCATCGAGGCCGTGCCCGGCTGGCCGGACGTCAGGCGGATCTGCGCGCCGGGAAGCTGCGCCTGCAGCAGCTCTTCGAGCCGCGTAGCCGGCGTTTGCTCGATCTTTCGAGCCGTAATCACCTCGACGGTCGTGGACAGACGTCGCGTTTCGACGCCTGCGCCCTGGCCGGTGACGATGACCTCCTCCATGCCGAGGAGATCTTCTTCCAATCGAGCGTCAACAAAAAGGGAGCCGCGCTCATCCACCTCGACTGTGGACCGAAAGCGCTTGAACCCGACGAATGAGACGACGATGGTGTGGTGGCCCGTCGGCACGCCAACAATTTCGAATTTGCCGTCGATATCCGTGGCAGCTCCGACGCCGGCGCCTTCCACCAGCACGTTCGCGCCGGGGATGGTGTCGCCTGTGAATGCTTCGGTTACTCGGCCGTTTATGGTCCCGGTCGTTTGCGCGTGCGCGAGACCCGGAGCTAAAAGGAGGAACAGACCCAGCAACAAGGCTGCGGCCCCGGTCCTCTCGTTGTCTTCAGTCATGATGGTACTTCAAATCCGTACTGATGAAACCAGGGATGTGACCGGTCCGGCTCATCGAGCCGTCGGTTGCAGACGACATCGGCTGGGATGTCGGGGATGCGGATCGTGCTGATCCGTCTGCACGACATGTATCGGAGAGATCGACTCCGATCTCAATCGGTATAAGTACCGTTTCAGTTGCGTAAAACGGCTGAATTTGGGA
>CAZART010000211.1:0-5874 GCA_964487555.1 uncultured Rhodothermales bacterium | reverse complement strand
CCTGAGCACGAAAGGCAAATCAACACATCCTCCAAAAGCCATGAATAAGCATTGCTTCAGCATCGTACTCACCTTCTGGTTTGCGGCCGCGAGCGTACCGGCTGCCAACGGCCAGCCCCTCGTGGCGGCCTGCAACATGAATTGTGGGGTTTACGATGTAAAATGCCACGCCCAGCAGGCGGACTGCCAGGCCAAGTATGCGCTCTTTGACGCCTACCTGATCCAGATGGGACTGGGCGTGACCCTGTTCTCTTTGCCGTCGCTATATCAGGAACTGCTCGCTCCGCATTTTCCGAACGCCAACCTCAGCCAGGTGCAATTCGGTTACAGCACCCATCAGCCCCCTGACATCGCGACGTGTGACTGCGACAAAATCTACTTCAACGACGCATCGTACGTCTCGCAGCTCCAGAGCGGGACACTCGAAAACTGGTTTTTCTGGATCCTTCACGAACTGCGCCACTACGAGCAGTGCCGCGAAAAAGGCAGCCGCGATGCCTTCGCCAAGATGTGGTGGGATGATCTAAGCCAGACGGATCTCCAGGCGTTCCTGGCGACGCAGAACATTGGAGCCGTCCACGACGCGATGCCGATGGAGGCCGATGCGACCGCTCGAGGCTATTCGGTGCAGGACCAATTGGAAGACTGCTGCATCCATCCGTCGACGGGCCGACTGATCCGGCCCCTCGAAGTCGCTCCGATGGTGTTTTCGACGATGTATCCTCAGATAAATCAGGGATTGACGGTGTTAGTCGAGGCGTCGCACGGAGCCGAGCCGTACACGTACGAGTGGAGCTGGAAGCGACCTTCGACCAGCGGATTTCAGGCCGTGCCGGCTTCGCCGGGCATGCCCAACCAGGTCGTTCTGGCCCTGACGCAGGGCGGCCCGCATGAGGTCATGGTGCGGGTTTTGCAAGACGGTGGCTCGACGGCCCTGGTAGCGCACACGGAGGTCCGGTCGTTCGACGTAAGGGCACCGAAAATTACTGCTCTAGAGATCAACCCGAACACCGTCGGTAGCGGCTCGTCCACGTCGGCGACCGTCTACCTGGCGCTCCTGCCTCCCAATCAGACCACCGACGTGCAGCTCAGCAGCTCGAATGTGGCCGCCGTCGTACCCGCGAGCGTTACGGTCACCGCCAACAACAACGGCGCAGCGACCCAATCGTTTACGATCGAGACGGTTCTGATTGCGGCTCCCACGACGGCGACGATCGAGGCCCGGCTCGGCACAAGCTCGAAAACCGCCACGTTAACCGTGAGTGCCAAGGTCCTACAACTGGGGGGAATGGAGCCGGATCGCGTCGATCTCCATCCTGCCGAACTGTTCAAATTGCTGCTGCGGCTGAAGGAGCCTGCACCGGAACCTATCGTCGTGTCGCTCGAGAGCAGCGATGCCCGTGCGGTGAGCGTGCCCCGGGAGGTTCGCTTTGAAAAGGGCGAGCACGAGAAGACCATTTCGCTGCGAACCGCACGCGAGATGACGCGCACGACATCCGTGACGTTCACGGCGCGCATCGGCGACGATCGACGGGGCGAAGTACAGACCGATGTCCGTGTGCAGCCGGCCTCCTCGCCGCGGAAGGGGCGATAAGAGGCAAGGCTCGGCACTACTTCTGTTGGATTAGCCTATTTCACGACAAGCATCGTTCGGGACGCCTGCGTGTGTTCGCCGCGAAGGCGATAGACGTAGAGCCCGCCGGCCAGGTGGGCACCCTCCATCGTGACCTGGTGGGTGCCCGTCGGCGTGAAGGCATCGACGAGCGTGGTGATGCGGCGTCCGAGCAGGTCGAAAACTTCAAGGGTGACGTGCTCCGGGGCCGAGAGCGTAAAACGAAGGGTCGTCTTATCGCGGAAGGGATTCGGATAGTTCGCATCGAGCCGGAAGAGGCCCCTCGGATCCTCGTCCTCAACCGCCGTCCGCGTGAAGTCCTCGTAGGTCATCAATAGACGGCTTTCGTTGACCCAGACCGTTCCGTCCCACGTCTCCCAGAGGTTTACGACCACCAGGTCGTTCTCGTCTCGCTCCACCGTACCGCGTTCCTCGTTGACCCAGGCGCCACCGGCCGCGGCATCCCAGACCTGATCGATCGTTTCGAGGTACTCGCCTGCGGCGCCAAAGCGATCGATCGAACGCTCTTCGTTAATCCAGGCACCCGCATCGCCGTCGGCCGTCGGGTCCCAAATTTGATCCGTGTCTACAATCTCGGTCGATGAATACGTGATCACATTACGCTCGTCGTTGATCCAGGCGCCCCCGCCGCCTTCGGCGGTCGAATCCCATATCTGATCCGTTTCCTCAATTTCGGTACGATTAGCGGAATCGGGTGTGTACCTGGTCAGCGTACGATCCTCATTGACCCAGCCGCCCGCACCGCCGTCTGCCGCCGGATCCCAAGCCTGCACGAGCTCTTCGACGACAGCGCCGTTATTGTCGTAGGTATTCTGTTCCAGTCCCGAGTTTTCCCACTCCGCCGCCGCCGTATTGTAATTCTGGATAAGCTCTTCGACGACGCGGCCGTCGTCGTTGTACGTAAAGTTGCGCAAGATGCTGGGCTCGAGAGTGCCGAATAGCGCCGACTCGAACAGCCGCTCGAGGACGATTTCACCACTATCGTCATACGTCCGCGTCGTGCGAAATATGATCTCGAACACTTCCGCGTCCTCGTCCCAGAATTCCGTGGTATTCATCAATCTCCTGCCCTGCGCGTTGTAGCTAAACTCATTCCGCAGACTCGGTAACCAGTCCCCTTCTCCGTCATTCGCGCCGGCTTCCCACTCTTCGTAGAAAATTTCAACGGCTCGACCGTCGGCATCGCGCTCCGTCGTCACGCGCAGGGTCGGCGCCCACGATTCCGTCTCCGCCTCCCAATCCTCGATCAGCAGCTCGGTCTCAAATCCGACTTCGTCGCGAGATATTGTTACGCGGGATTCGTCGATCCACACGCCCTCGGCGACGTCCCACTGCTGACTCAACTGTTCTGACAAAAGCCAGACCTGGGCCGCGCTCGCGGCATACGTGCCGGGGCGCATCTTCTCGCCCGTGCTCCATAGTGCGTGCCCGGGGTGTGCGCCGTAGATCAGACTTATGCCCGGTCGCTCGGCTCTAAGATCCTGTAAAAGGTCCGGGTGCCGGCCTGACAACAGATCCAGATCTTCCTGAGCATGCTGGCTCCGGGCCGAAGTCGCGAGGACGAGACACGCAAACAGAGCGGCGAGAAGGCTGTATCGAATGTGCATGACTCATCTCCGAATTGCATAAAAAACTGAGGCAGATGGAAGAAGAAGCAGATAACGCCTACAAATATCAAGCGAATGCCTCGATGTCGACGGCCCACGTCCGAACCTGTAGCGTTAGAGCCGTTGATGCGCGTGATCGAGTGATTCGATGCGAGGAAGGCCGGCGTGCCGGCGAGCGCCGCTTGAGGCTACGGCAGATTTCCGGGGGTGGATTCCCGAGATGTCGGCGTGCCCGCCGTTGGTTTGATACGCCTCACGCCGCTTTTGCGATAGAAAGGTTAAGGGATCGTACTCAGGCAAGGTGCGATACCGAGATCCTTCCCGAGCTCCGAGACGGAAGAGCCGTCCGATGATCCGGCCGGCCGTGAATAGGGCACAGAGTCGTTCAACTACAAATAATAGAGCCATGAAAGCACGAACAGCCTCCATGATGGCGAGCCTCGTTGCCGTTTGCCTGATCGGTATGACCGTGGCACCGCCGGCCCTCGCCGCCAATGAATGCGAAGTGTACTACAGGTACAGCACGTCGAACAGTGAGTCGGGTGCTACCGTCTATCTTGATGAGGGCGAATCGACGGCGATCAGCCAGTCGCAGATCCTCTACATCGAAAACAGGAAAAATACACCGGTCGACGTCGAGATCACCAATCTCTGGTTTCCTTACGGTAAGAAGTGGGTGACGCTCAATTCCTCCGGAGCCCGCGACCCGGCATCCGGCGAGTACGGCAGTGGGGTGACGCTCTACAACGCAGAGTGCGGTACCCAGAGCTTCGCGTCGCCGGAGCAGCTGGTCGGAAACCTGAAAGAGGCGGGGGTCGACGTCGAGGACATAGCCGCGCAGCTGATCTCGACCTTTAACCAGACCGGCGCCCAGGTAGCGGAGCTTTTAAAGGCGGCCGGTTTCACCGCCGAGCAGATCGCCGGCGGACTGAAGGACGCCTTCAACGCCTCCGGCCAGGAGGTGGCCGCGTGGATGTCGCAGGCCGGCGTCTGGGCGCGCTATACGGCACAGGGCCTCAAAGACGCGTTTAACGCGAGCGGCGAGGAGGTGGCGACATGGCTGAAGCAGGCCAATTATAACGCGACGCATGTTACGCAGGGACTCATCGATGCGTTTGATGCCGGCGCGGGTCAAGCCGCCCAATGGCTGAACCAGGCCGGTTTCAGCATCAGCCAGATTGCCCAGGCGCTTCAGACGAAGTTTAATCTCACCGCGGCCGGGTTCATCGAAGCGCTTCAATTCGAAGTGTGCGGCATAGCGGGATGTTCGGGCGATCGTTTTCGTCAGCTGGTCCAGGTTCTGCAAAGCCGCTACAACCAGTCGGCTGCCCAGGCCTTCGCGCTGCTGATGCAGGCCGGCTACACGGCTTCCTCCATCGCCGACGCCCTGAATGAGGTCTACAACACGTCCGGGCAGCAGATCGCCGAATTTTTTGAGCAGGGCGGCGTGGCGGCGGGACAGGCCCTGCAGGCGCTCAAGGACACGTTCAATGCCGGCGCCCAGCAAGCGACGACCTGGATGAGGCAGGCCGGGTACTCAGCCGGGCAGCTCGTCGCTGCTCTGCAACAGACATACGGTGCTTCCATGGAGCAGGCCGGGCAGTGGTTTGAAGCGGCCGGCTATGGAATGAACGAGGTTGCCCTCGCCCTCAAGGACGGCTTCAATGCCAGTGCGTCCGCTCTCGCAGAACTTCTGCGCGCCCTTTACGACGCATCGGATGCCGCCATCCAGAGCTCACTTGAAGGCGCCGGATATACCGGCAATCAGATCGCGGCGGCGTTGGTCGGAACGCTCGAGCTGGAGAATGTCATCACCGGATATACCGGGGGATATCACGGCATCCCGATCGCGACCCCCTCGCAGGATTTCCCGCTCCATTCGGGCACGAACAACGTCACGTTTCGCGGCAAGGGTCTGATTGCCGTTACGTCGATTACCGGACTCCCCCGCGGCGCCACCGCAACCATCGAGAGTCGAGGATCGGGACAGGCTGGGAGAGCGCTGTGGGATTATCTCCACGTTAAAATCGACGTGCCCGCCGTGCGTGCCGACGGCCGAGGCACGGGACGGCTGCAGGTCGGCCGCATGATGGGTCCGGAGTTCAACTGGTCGGTACAGGCGGCTGCAACGCAGCTTACGTCCGGAGGACGGGCACCGGCCCCACCGCCGCGGCGCGGCGGCCGCACGCCCGCGCGGCCCGACCTGCAACCGATGCCGTTTGTGGGTACACCCTACGTCGTGGGCGCGGCGACGACGATGGACGCCAACGGCGACATTTTCACGGCGCTCGACCCCTTCAACGACTCGGCCTTTTGCCAGGGGATCCCGCAAGGAGAGATTGATCGCGCCAACCAGCCGACCTCGAACACGCAGCAGATCACGGTTCCGGACCTTCGGTGGGGTGTGGACAACTCATCGAGTGTCGACGTGACGGGGCCGTTCACGATCAAGCTATTCTACGGAAGGCAGGAAGTGGCCAGCCAGAACGTCGCCGGCCTCGAGGCCGGCGAGCGGCGCGAATTCACCTATCAGCGTCCACAGTCGCAAACGACGGTGGCTCGGGTCGGACCGGGCAACGGCTGTTATCACGCCGGTCTAAGCGGCGAGGGGTGGAACGACAACGACGGATTCAG
>CAZART010000210.1:0-5891 GCA_964487555.1 uncultured Rhodothermales bacterium | reverse complement strand
GGTGTCGCCATTCTCTCCACCTCGCGTGGAATGATGACGGACAAGGAAGCTCGCCGCGTGCACGTCGGAGGAGAAGTGCTCGCCTACGTCTACTAGTAGCGCGCTGCATCATCGTCACCAGTTCAGACTTAAGAAAAGAAGAAAGATGTCTCGCATTGGCAACCAGCCGATTGAGATCGGCGATAAGGTGACGGTCAACGTCGCCGCGAACAATCTGGTAACCGTGAAGGGACCCAAAGGGGAGTTGACGGTCCAGATTGATCCGGAGATCGGTATTCGGCTCGAGAACGGACAGGTACTCGTTACCCGTCCTACGGAGCAGAAGCGCCACAAGGCCATTCATGGGCTCTATCGGTCCCTTATAGATAATGCCGTGGTCGGTGTGACGGAAGGCTACAAAAAGGAGCTCGAAGTCATTGGCGTCGGCTACCGTGCCGCCGTCAGCAACGGCGTACTCGAGCTCGCACTGGGATTTTCGCATCCTATTTACTTCGTGCCTCCAAAGGGCGTCAGCGTCGACGTCGATGCGAAGCGAGGCAAGAACCCGGTGATCGTAATCGAAGGATCGGATAAGCAAATGGTCGGCCAGGTGGCGGCTAAAATCCGCGGCCTGCGTCCGCCTGAGCCGTACAAAGGCAAAGGCATTCGCTACGTCGACGAGTACGTTCGACGGAAGGCAGGTAAAACGGCCGCCCGATAAGAGCCCCCGGCGTCGTGCAGGCGTCGCCGAACTTAATACAGCAGCATCATGGCAAGAAATAGAAAGCAAGAGCGGAGAAGGCGCGTGAAACGCGGCATCCGCGGGAAATTGGAAGGAACGCCCGAGCGGCCAAGGCTAACCGTTTTTCGGTCGAACCGGCACATTTACGCGCAGCTGATCGATGATCGCGGTGGTCAGACCGTAGCCGCGGCATCGAGCCTGGAAGACGACGTCGACGCGGGGAAGCCGACCGAGGTGGGCAAGGCCGTCGGCGCGCGCCTCGCTGCGCGAGCGAAGGAGAAGGGCATTGAGAGCGCGGTGTTTGACCGCAACGGCTACCGGTATCACGGCCGCGTTCAGGCGCTGGCCGAAGGCGTACGTGAAGGGGGCCTGATCGTGTAACACGGCGCTCCGCTAGAATTGAACCAATTTAAGCACCAACAAGATGGCGAAAGGAAAAAGAAATCGCAGACGGGAGGCTGGTGAAGGCCAGGACTGGCAAGAGCGCCTGGTATCGGTCTCCCGTGTAGCGAAGGTCGTCAAAGGCGGTCGCCGCTTTTCGTTCAATGCGGTAGTCGTCGTAGGGGACGGCAACGGCACCGTAGGTGCCGGACTTGGAAAAGCCAACGAAGTAGCAGATGCGATTTCGAAGGGCACCGATGACGCGAAGAAAAATTTGATTCGGGTGCCCCTGAAAGAGGGTTCGATCCCGCACCCGGTCGTCGGGCGCCAGGACGCCGGTAAGGTGCTCCTTAAGCCTGCGGCAGCCGGAACCGGCGTGATTGCCGGAGGCGGCGTCCGCGCCGTCCTGGAATGCGCGGGCATCCGGGATATTCTTTCAAAGTCCCTCGGATCGAGTAATCCGCACAATCAGGTGGCGGCTACGATGGATGCACTCGAAAGCCTCGAGGATCCTCTGGAGGTCGCGAAGCGTCGAGGGATTCCCCTCAAGAAAGTATTTGAAGGATAGCGTCATGGCCAAGAAGCTCACGATCAAACAGACGAAATCAGCCATCGATTTCCCGGGGCGCCAGCGCAGAACGCTGGAGGCGCTGGGCATCCGCCGCATGCACCAGTCGGTCGAGCATGAAGATTCGCTCCAGGTGCGCGGCATGATTAATAAGGTGCGGCATCTGGTCGATGTCGAAGAATCGAAATAGGTAATCGGCTGGCCGTTGCTTAGCAAGCAGCACCAGCGTATCGGCAAGTTGAACAGCGAGTCCATCCTTCGGGATGGGCGCATTAGCCCACAACGACATGGATCTCAGCAATCTCAAACCGGCAAAAGGCTCTACTCGCAAGAAAAAGCGCATCGCGCGTGGCGTCGGCTCCGGTTACGGCGGCCATAGCTCCACGAAAGGCAACAAAGGACAGAAGAGCCGTGCGGGCGCCCGTATTCCGGCCTGGTTCGAAGGGGGACAGATGCCTCTGCAGCGTCGCGTCCCGAAATTCGGCTTCCAGAATCCGTTTCGCACGGAATACCGCGCCGTGAATCTTTCTCGCCTCTCGCAGCTTGTGGAAGATGGCCGTCTCGATGCATCTAGTGATGTTACCCCCGATTTTTTTGTCGAGGCCGGCCTTGCTCAAAAGTCCGAACGGGTTAAAATTCTCGGCGCAGGCGAGCTGAAAATGGGGCTGAAGATCACCGCCCACGCGTTCAGCAAGTCCGCCAAAGAGAAAATCGAGGCGGCCGGCGGGTCCGCCACTGTGATTAAGTAGGCGATCCAGTAACATAGACGGACCCCGCGTCCGCGACAATCCATTCTCGAATTATGGCGACTCTTGGCGAGAGCCTACGAAACATCTGGAAGATCGACGAGCTGCGTCGGCGTATCATCTATACGCTCGGTTTGCTCATCATCTACCGGCTCGGCGCCTACGTCACGCTCCCGGGCGTGGACGCAAGCATCCTGGCGGAGGTAAACGCCGGGGCCGATCCCAACGACATCTTCGGTTTCCTCGACCTTTTCGTCGGTGGGGCGTTCAGTCAGGCGGGGATCTTTGCCCTCGGGATCATGCCGTACATCACGGCGTCGATCATCATCCAGCTGCTCGGGGCCGTTCTCCCGTATTTCCAGAAGCTGCAACGCGAAGGCGAGGAGGGACGGCGCAAGATTACGCAGTTGACAAGATACGGCACCGTCGGCATCACGGGGTTCCAATCGATCGGCTATGCCATCAATCTGCAGTACGGCGCCACCGGTCAAGCCATCGTCATCGACGCTACGTTCTTCATGGTCACGACGGTGATCGTACTCACCGCCGGCACGGTATTCGTCATGTGGCTCGGCGAGCGAATTACCGAGAACGGCATCGGCAACGGTATCTCGCTGATCATCATGATCGGCATCATTGCGTTCTTCCCGCAGGCGCTATTCAATGAGTTCTCGCTGACGAATAACCTGTTCATCTTCCTGCTGGAAATCGCCATCTGGGGCATGGTGACGCTCGGTGTCGTTCTGGTGACGCAGGGCATGCGTCGAATTCCGGTGCAGTACGCCAAGCGTGTCGTCGGTCGGAAAGTGTATGGCGGGACGACGCAGTATCTGCCGCTCCGCGTCAACGCGGCCGGTGTGATGCCGATCATCTTTGCGCAGTCGATTATGTTCGTCCCGGCGACGATCGCATCGTTCTTCCCCGACAGCGCCTTCATGCAAGAATTCGGGCGCTGGTTCTCCGACATCGCCGGCGCGGGCTATTCCACCGTCTTCTTCTTCATCTGCGTCTTCTTTACCTACTTCTATACGGCCATCGCGGTGAATCCGAAAGAGATGGCCGACACGATGAAGCGCCAGGGCGGCTTCATTCCGGGGATCCGGCCGGGCAAGCAGACGAGTGAGTTCATCGATAACATTCTTACGAAGATCACCCTGCCGGGCTCGATCTTTCTTGGCTTCGTAGCCATCCTGCCGGCGTTCGCCATGCAGGCGGGTATTTCGGGCGGCTTCGCCATGTTCTTTGGCGGGACGAGTCTCCTGATTTTGGTGGGCGTGACACTCGACACGCTGCAGCAAATCGAGAGTCATCTTTTGATGCGCCACTATGACGGGTTTATGAAGAGCGGCCGGGTGCGAGGACGATATATGTAGATAGTTGAGAGTAGAGCGCGGAGAGTACGTACGCTCTACCCGCCACTCTCCACGTTAAAGCCATGATCCACCTTAAGAGTCAACGTGAGATTGACCGGATGCGCGAGAGCGCAGACCTTGTCGGGCGTACGCTCGCGGAGGTGGCGCGGTACATCCGACCCGGGGTTGCAACAGCCGAACTCGACGCCGTCGCAGAGGATTACATTCGGACGCACAATGCCGCGCCCGCCTTCAAAGGGTACCAAGTGGGCCAGCTTATCTTTCCGAACACACTTTGCATTTCACTGAATGACGTGGTCGTTCACGGCATTCCAGGAGACGATCCATTGAAGGAAGGCGATCTGGTATCGGTAGACTGCGGCGTGCTTTTGAATGGATATTACGGCGATAGCGCTTACACCTTTGCCGTCGGTGAGCTCTCTCCCGAAAACCGTGAGTTGTGCACGGTGACGTACGCATCGCTCTACGAGGGAATAGATCAGACCATCGCCGGACGGCGAGTGGGAGATATTGCACACGCGGTGCAGACCTACTGCGAAGAGCGCGGATATGGAGTCGTGCGCGATCTGGTCGGACACGGCATTGGAAAGAGCCTCCACGAGGATCCGCAGATTCCCAACTTCGGCCGAAAGGGTACGGGACGGAAGCTGCGGAACGGCTTGACGATTTGCATCGAACCCATGATAAATCGCGGTACGTGGGAGGTCGAATCCGACGCCGACGGCTGGACAATTCGTTCGGCAGACGGGCTTCCTTCAGCGCATTACGAGCACATGATTGTAGTGCGAGGCGGCGAGCCGGAAATCTTGAGTACGTTCGAATACATCGAGGAAGTCATAGAAGCGCCGTACAAGGGCGAGATCACCCATGGCGAAGCAACGGGCCATTGAACAAGAAGGGGAAGTCCTCGAAGCGCTTCCCAATGCACAGTTCCGAGTTCGCCTGGAAAACGGGCACGAGATCCTCGGGTTGCTGTCGGGGAAAATGCGCATGCACTTTATCAAGATTCTGCCCGGGGACCGGGTGAAAGTTGAACTCTCACCCTACGACTTGTCGAGGGGTCGGATCGTATTCCGCAATAAATAAACCGGCACCATTCCTTGTGTGCGATGTGGCTTGCCGCCTGGCATGAGAGCCTCCATACAAATTTGACGAACTTATAGCATAAGGCGACGTTATTTAAAGGCTTTGCTCGAAACGGCCGCTCCCGCGGCGGCGAATACCACGCCGACGGGTTGCTTTGGACGTCGAAAGCCGGCCGCATCGGTACGATCATCGTCAGAATGTGATGCAGATTAAGAGAAGACCATGAAGGTAAGAGCCAGCATAAAGAAGCGGAGTGCGGAGGACAAGATCGTTCGCCGAAAGGGACGCCTTTACGTGATCAATAAAAAGAATCCCAAGCACAAGCAGCGCCAGGGCTAGGTCCGTGCAGGTGTGCTTTAAAATAGTGACGCTGCCCCATCCGGAGCCAGGTCCGAGTACCGATGGCCCCGGGCATGCGCGTCAACCTCATTTACGGGTGACTCGACGAAGGCGCCCTACGTTATAAGTTTCGCAGGACATTAGATCATATGCCACGGATAGCCGGAGTTGACGTACCGCCGCAGAAGCGCGGTGAAATTGCGCTGACTTCGATTTTCGGCATCGGGCGTTCACGCGCACAGGATATCCTGGACCGAGCCGGAATCGAATACGATACCCATCCCGATGGATGGACGGAGGAGCAGACGCGCAGCGTGCGGCGCATCGTTGAAGACGATTACCAGGTCGAGGGCCAGCTGCGTTCCGAGGTACAGATGAATATTAAGCGGCTGATGGATATCGGCTGCTATCGTGGTCTTCGTCATCGTCGAGGTTTGCCCGTCAATGGACAGCGGACGCGTACGAACGCCCGCACCCGGAAGGGCCGTCGTAAGACGGTGGCCGGCAAGAAGAAGGCACCTCGGAAGTAATCGCTAGTCGTGACGGGTTGAGGGCCGAGGTTGATTCAGAGACCCGGCACCCGAAACTCGGCACCCGAAACCTATAGATATGGCAAAAAGGCAGCAACAGAGAGGCGGTCGCGGAGGCCGTGCGGTTCGCAAGAAGAACGTCATCGT
>CAZART010000209.1:0-6072 GCA_964487555.1 uncultured Rhodothermales bacterium | reverse complement strand
ATCCTTCCATGAGCAAAATTCGAACGAACTGGCGGTCCTTCTCACGGTACGCAAACAACTTACTCGCCGCCAAGTCATGGGCTTCAAGACAATGCCCTGTATTTCCGTGCGTAGCTATTGGATGAGATACAGGTATTGTTCGGTCGCTCCAGCCGGCAGGAAGTGTAGCTGCCTCGATTAAGACGCCATGGACGTAGAATCCGTGCGTTTTGTGAAACTGGGAGAGTTCGCCCAATGCTCCGTCGATCTTATCGGTAGTCTCAGGTTTGTTCTGCGGTTGCACGTCGACCTCAATCGATGTGCGCAGTTCGGGAGGGGCGTCCGGGTGCTCTCCTAAAATCGCCTGCGACCCGAAGATGTAAAGATCGGTATCGCCTGACACATTGCATGCTGCCCGGATCGCGTGCTCTAGCTGATCATATGTCATGCTTCCCTTCCACGGTGTCCAAGAGCTCTTCGCGCTCATCTGCTGTGAGTACGGCAAAAAACGGAGAGCTCTGCCGTAGTCTTTGGGCCCGGGGCGTTTCAGAGACCAGAAAGTCTTTGATGCGCTGATGCGAATAGTGAGCGAGAATATCACGCCATTCGCGAAGATCGTGCGACGCAGCACCTTCATCACGATCCAACAGCATATCGAGATGCCGCTCAGCTCGTCTCTTGAGCGAAGAGTCGCGATCCAGCATCTCAGCAATAGCTTCGCTCACCTTCCTGGCCCTTTCGATGCGATCCGAATGACGCGATCTCGATCGTATTTCACCTTCTCGGTCGTTTACATGCCCCGCTAGTAATGTGGTTCGGCTCCACGCAACGTCTGGGACGTCCGCACGAGAGAAAAGGTGAATTTCGATGGTGATGTCGTAATCTTCTTCGATGCCGATGAGACGTTGACGAATTTGATCGCTCAAGTAGGCGAGCGCCCGAGAAACGGCAAGTACTCCGACGTGTAATGGCTGCCCTACTTCGGCCGGCAGGTCGTCGATCCACGCAACCTGAATCTCGATAAATGATCCAAACAGTTCGCGGAGACGGTTAACTAGCGATTGGTACCGGTCCCGCTCCGTCCGGAAAAGTGCCCGCAATTGCGCCGAGAGGGCGTCTGCATTGCGGAGCTGAAACTGCTGGGATCGTCCTCCCCCGAGTTGCTCCACGTATCCGGTTCTGGCCAAGCTTTGAAGAGCGCGCCTGGCGCCGGCGACTGTTAAACCGGTTTGCTCGGCTGCTTCCGACACGCTTATGGGACCCGAAACCTCCTCGGCGAGCAGGCGGAGCAGTCTGACGTTTGCGCGCGTACCCAGGAGGTCGTTCAGTGGATATCGAACGTAATTTTGATCTGTGGCTATCGGTCTCATATGCGCTATAGTATCGTACTAGATACTATTATTTCTATAGCGATACTATATGTTCCGATAAAAACAGAAAAACAGCCCCGCGAAACAGTCGAAAGAATCCCTCTATTTAGCGCCGTCTACGGGTAACACGCACCCAACATCTGCGCCATCTATGAGGTCGATGAGACGGACGAGGACCAGATCTTCATCGCCATGCCCTACTACACGGGCGAGACGCTGGAGAAGGAGATCGAACGTGGGCGGCTGCCCGGTCTTGGAGGAGGTCATAACCCTCACGGGTCACCAGAGCCACGTTCCGCCGCCGATCCTCGAGGAAGTCACCGTATTCCATCGCATGCCATGATGGAGGTCGACGTAGCGGTGCCAATGTCGGTCCGGAACTAGATGGCCGGGACATAATAAACGTGCTCCGCCCATCGTTCTTGACCGACAGCGTGTCTCGTGCCCCGGATTATGATGTATCGGGTTCTCCTTCTTGTTTTCCTCCTGTCTGCGATAGGTTCGTCGCCGGCAATGGCGCAGGAGGACACACGAAGGCATGAAGACGCCTGGGCACGCGTCACCGCGCTCGAAAGGGATGGCCTGCCGCGCTCGGCCGCCGCGGTTGCCGACTCGATCTACGGACTGGCGCGCGCGTCCGGCGACATGCCGCAGCAGATCCGGGCTCTACTCCACCGTGTCCGGTACACGTCGTCCCTCGAGGAGCAGTCTGCGGACAGCGTCGTCGCCGACCTCCGCCAGGCGATCGGCGAGGCGCCGGCGCCGGCTCGGGCGCTCCTGCATTCGATTCTGGCGGAGCTTTACACGCAATATTATCGCCAGCATCGCCGGCAGATCTGGAACCGCACGGCCGTCACGACCATCCGTGAAGACGACATGCGGACGTGGGACTCTCGGACGTTCATACGGGAGGCTATGCGCCACTATCTGGCTTCGGTCGAGCCCTCCGATACGCTTCAGTCCGTCCCGGTGGACGCTTTCGAGGCAGTCCTCGTCGAGGCACCGGAAAGCCGCCCCCTCCGCCCGACGCTCTACGATTTTCTCGTGCACCGCGCCATCGATTTTTTTGAGCGGGGCGAGGCCGGGCTCCTCGCGCCGGAGCGCGCCCTCATGCTCGAGGGGTCGGAGGTGTTCGCGCCCGCCCCTGCCTTTATCCGCCTCGAAACGGCCGATGACGATTCACCGGACGCCCGGGCGCTTCGACTCCTTCAGGCTCTTCTCGCCTTTCCAGCTCGCGCAGCTTCAGGCGGGCGGCGGACCTTGATCCGGCCCACGCCCGGGCACGCCGCCGCAGCCATCCTCCGGCGGGCCCGTTCACATTCGCGCGAAGGTCCGCCAGCGTCGGCGTCTCGAGGCGGCCGCACCCGAATGTTCTGCCGTTCACCTTGGAGGTGATCGACGTGTCCGTCAAGACGAGGTTTGATCGAACCTGGTCGGGCGATTCCTCCCTGAAGCCTGTGAGGGATTCGAACCACATTGAACGTTTAGAATTGGTTGGAAGGTGGAAACGAGCGGCAGGAGTCTGGGCCTTTGATGCGCCTTGCCCGAGCCATAGCAACATAGCAACATGGAATGGTAGGCGCGTCGTTCGCGACGGCCGTCGCTCAGGCGCTGGTCGTACTAGTCTCGTGGCGATATCCCTCTAACGTCCTGATCGGCTATGTTCATTCGTGGGACGCACGTGTCCGCCCGCGAACGCAGCGAGACGACGCCTGCACGTCGTCCCGAGCGGTTTCGCACTGGCACGGATGTTGGAATCGGAGAGTGACACACTCGTACGGCCGTCGACGGGCATTCTGCTGTGCAGGAACCCGCGTGCCGCCGCTTCTCAGGATCGACACATCAACACCTCAGATGGTCAAGAACTATCTAAGGACAGCCGTCCGCAATCTCGCGCGCAAGAAAGGCTATTCCTTTATCAATATCGCAGGCCTCACCATCGGCCTTGCCTCGTGCCTCATCATCTTCCAGTTCGTCGTCTTCGAATTCAGCTTCGACCGTTTTCACGAGAACCGAAACGATATTTACCGCGTGCTCCAGTCGATTCCCCTGACGGCTGAGGAGTTCGGGCCCGGCGGCGCGTACACGGGATTCGCTCTTGGTCCCGCACTCGAAGAGGACGTACCGGAGATTCGGCACGTGACGCGGGTACATCCGGGTGGGAGGACGATCGTGTCCAATCCCGAGCACGCCGACAGGGTCTTCGAGGAGCAGCGGGCCCTCTACGCCGATCCTGCTTTCCTGGCCATGTTCACCTTCCCGCTGGCGGCGGGCGCTCCGGAGACGGCCCTCGATCCGGGTACGATTCACCTCTCCGAATCCTCGGCGGAAAAGTACTTCCCATCGGAAAACCCAATCGGCCAAACGCTTCGCGTCACGGGCAACGTCGAAGGTGAATTCCACGTGGCGGCCATCTTTCAGGATGTGCCCGCCAATTCTCACCTCGCGTTCGACATGCTGCTCCCGGCGGATGACCTCATCCGCGAAGACTACAGCGAGGAGCCGGAGGGCGGATGGAGCTGGAACAACTTTGCCACGTACGTGCAGCTCCATCCGGATGCCGAGCGGGCCGTCGTCGAAGCGAAGATGGCGGACGTCTATACCGCCCGTCGCGGCGAGGTCCTTCGCCAGCAGGGACGCAAGGTCAAGATCGAGGCACAGCCCCTTCGTGACATCCACCTGAATGCGGAAATTACCGGACCGGCCAACGAAGTGATGGGCAGCTCCCGAACGGTGTACTTCTTCACCGTTATCGGTCTCGTGACGCTGCTGATCGCGCTCGTCAACTACGTGAACCTGGCGACGGCTCGCGCACTCGATCGGGCACGCGAGGTGGGGGTACGAAAAGCCATCGGAGCGCAGCGCCGTCAGCTCCTGGTCCAGTTTCTGTCGGAATCCGCCTTCACCAATGCCATCGCCGCCGTCTGCGCAGTGCTGCTCGCTGTCGCTCTGACGCCCGTCATCAACAGCCTGGCCGGCACGCAGCTCACCGGCACGCTCTGGACCAGCCCGTGGTTCTGGGCTGCCTTCCTCATGACGTTCGCCATGGCGACGCTGATGGCCGGGCTCTACCCGGCGTTCGTCCTGTCATCCTTCAAGCCGGCCTCTGTCCTCAAGGGGAAGACCGGATCGGCCGGAGGGCAGCTCTGGCTGCGGCGCGGCCTGGTCGTACTCCAGTTTGCCGCATCCGTGGTGCTGATCGGCGGGACGGCCGTAGTCTACGATCAGCTGAGCTACATGCGACGAATGGACCTCGGCCTCAATCTGGACCAGGTCCTCACGCTCACGGGTCCGAGCGTGTTGCCGGAGGGAATGGATCAGGCGACGACGATGAGCACCTTCGTCGATCGCTTGCAGCGAGTGCCGGGGGTGCAGCAGGTCGCCACGTCGACTTCGCTGCCGGGGTATGGATTTAACTGGAACGGCGCGAGCGTCCGCCGGGCGAAGGACACGCCCTCGAGCGTCATCCGCGGCGTCGCCACCTACATCGATACGAGCTTCGCGTCGCTCTACGACCTGGAGCTGATTGCCGGGCGCGGATTCTCCGACATAACCGCACCGACATCGGATTCGTCGGACGCGCCGTGGATGGTGATCGCCAATGAAACAGCCGTGCGCACCCTCGGCTTCGATTCTGCATCGGAAGCCGTCGGCCACGCGCTCGACATCGGCGGCCATGATGCTCAGATAGCCGGCGTCTACAAGGACTTCAACTGGACGTCCGCCCACCAGCCGCAACAAAACATCTTCTTCGGCCGCTTCGACGCCGGGCGTCAGATCTCGCTGCGCATCAACACCGACGACATCCCCGGCACGATCTCCACGATAGAGGACGTCTACGAAAGCCAGTTTCCCGGTGACGTGTTCCGGTATGCCTTTCTGGATGAAGCCTTCGATCAGCAGTATCGAAACGAGGAGCGCTTTGCGAGGCTCTTCACGCTGTTCGCGGGATTGGCCGTCGCGATCGCCTGCCTCGGCCTCTTCGGCCTCGCCTCCTTTACGACGCAGCAGCGGACCAAGGAGATCGGCGTTCGCAAGGTTCTAGGCGCGTCACCGTCCGGCCTCGTCGGCATGCTGGCGAAGGACTTCCTGAAGCTGGTCATTGTCGCCGTCGTGATTGCCCTGCCGCTCGCATACCTGCTGATGCAGCGCTGGCTGGAGCAATTCGCCTACCGGATCGATATCGATGCCGGCCTATTCGCCATTGTCGGCGTCATCACGATGCTGCTCGCGCTCGCAACTGTGGCGTACCAATCCGTCCGCGCCGCGATGACTGACCCCGCCGAGAGCCTTCGTCTCGAGTGATGAAGCTGCCGTTAACGACGTCTCCTGCCGGTTGCGCACGCCCATAGAATAGACCGGACTTGCAGGACATAACCAAGCGTTTCGTTGGACGCCGCGGCGCGCGTGCTTGGCACCGTGATGAATGCGTGACTCGCGGCTAGCGTGAGTATGCCGTTGTTGCCGGGAATGGCGTACTGAAGTGCCCACATTGGATCCCCAAACAGGGGCCATTCCAATCAAACGCAACGATGCGCTCTGATAAAACCCGAGACCTCAACATTGAAGTTATGCGGCAAACTCAAGTTTTGCGTCGTATTCGCGAGGAAGGAAGAATGAATCCTGACGCGCTGTTTTATGCTGCCATTAGATCCAATCCTTGCTCCATCCCGGCATTATAGCCACCATCGGCCGCAATGATGCCGTTGCGCAGCTCGCCGGC
>CAZART010000208.1:0-6127 GCA_964487555.1 uncultured Rhodothermales bacterium | reverse complement strand
CTCCTCCCACCCCCCTCGATCCTCGCCCAATGCCCCTCCTCGACCAGATCCGCGACTTCAACTTCCACAACATCCACCCCCACGTTCGCTTCGGGACGGCAAGCGATCGGTATGCGGGCTGGATCGGACAGATCTATCCGGAGGAGTATGCGTCGGAGGTGAGCTCGCGCAAGCGGAAACTCGGAGGCCGCACATTCGAGGAGCGGACGCTGCCCGTCCGATCCGTTGAGGACTATTTTCGCCACTTCGAGACGCTGGAGATCGACTACACCTATTACCGGCCGCTCAGAGACGCCGGCGGCGAACCCACCTCCAATTACTTCGTCCTCGCGCAGTACTCCGATCACATCCCGCCGAACGGCACCGTCTTCCTGAAAGCGCCGCAGACGTACTTCTCGCGCACGCTCCGCCGCGGAAGTGGCAAGAATGTAGCGTACGTCGACAACCCGGAATTCCTCAACGCAGAGGACTACGCCCGCCAATTCCACGAACCTGCCGTCGAGATACTCGGCGAACGGCTTGCCGGCGTGATCTTCGAACAGGAATACCGGAGAAAGGCCGATTGCCCCTCACCGGAAGACAATGTGGCCGAATTGGATGCCTTCTTCGCCGAGCTGCCGAAAAACGTGCAGCCGCACATCGAGCTCCGATCGGAGCACCTCCTCGCCCCGCCCTATTTCGACTGGCTGGCCGATCGGAGGATCGGTTTCGTCTTCAGCCACTGGACGTGGCTTCCGCCGATCCGAAAACAATGGCGGATGTGCGGCGAGCGCTTTACCGCCGCCGACGGCAATGTCGTGGCCCGGCTTCTAACGCCCATCAACAAAAGGTACGCGGACGCCTATGCTCTCGCGCATCCCTTCGACAAGCCCATGCCGGAGCTCTGCGAGACGGATCAGGCTCGAAACATGGTCCTCGACGTCGCCGCCCTCGTCTACCAGGCCGAAGCGCAGGGCGCGCTCATCAACGTGATCGCCAATAACCGCGCCTGGGGCAACGCTCCTGCACTCGCCCAGGCCATCGCCGAACGCATCGTCATCGAAGAAGAAAAACGCTGATTCCGCTCATCAAATCCTTCCGAAATCATCTTCAAGTCGCGTGATGTCGTCTTCGAGGCACACACCTAGCTGGGTTTCGATGATGACGAGATACTCGTCGGTATCGTTCTCGAGGCGGTGAACGTCCCCGAGTGCGATGTGCAGGGCGTCGCCCCTCCTTACGCGGATCTCTTCGTCGTTCCGTGTAAAGAGCCCTTCTCCCTGAACGACGACCCAGAACTCCTCGCGATGGTCGTGTTTCTGCAGCGACAGCCGCTTGCCGGGGTGCACGAGAATCCGCTTCACGCGATAACCCGGCTCATTCAGGTATTCCTCCCAGCGCCCCCAGGGCCTGTTGTCAGATTCGATCATAAGGCGTTTAATTATTGATTCAAGGTCTGGACTTTGCCGAACGGTTCAGCCAACATACTCCACGACGTCCTCCCCAAGCACCCGCAGTCCTACGAAAAGGATCGCGGCGCCGAGCAGCATCGAAAGCCACCACGGAAATCCGAACCCCGTCGGCAGCGTGCCGACCAGGATGCCGACGATTCCCACCAGCATCGCGTACGGCAACTGCGTCCGCACGTGGTCGATGTGGTCGCAGCCGGAGGCCATTGACGAGAGGATCGTCGTGTCGGAAATCGGCGAGCAGTGGTCGCCCCAAACCGCGCCCGCCAGCACGCAGGAGACGGACGAGTAGATGATGTAATAATGGGCAGGGTCGGCAATGCCGTTGAGCTCCAGCACGGCCCAGGTGAGCGGAATCACGAGCGGCATCAGGATGCCCATGGTGCCCCAACTGGTTCCGGTCGCGAACGCTGTCGCGGCGGCAATGATGAAAATGAGGGCCGGGATCACGCCCGGCGGCAGCGAATCGCCCAGTATCGACACCAGGTAGTCGGCGGTGTGAAGCACGCCTGTGATATCGGACAGACCCCATGCCAGCACCAGGATGATCATCGCGTAGAGCATGGCTTTCAGGCCGGCATACCACGCTTCAACGGTCTCGTTCAGGCTCAAAACACGCTGGCCGATCGAAAGGGCGGCGGCCGTAATGACGCTCAGGAGCGAGGCCCACAGGAGGGCTCGGTACGAATCGGCGCTTCCGATGACGTCGCGCAGCGTATCGCCCTCGCCCGTTACGTACAACCCGGCGAGTACCGCTACGACCAGCACCAGTACGGGGATAATGGCATTTATGGGGCGGTGCGGGACGTTCTTCTTCGCAGCGAGCTCACCGGCCTCGTCGTCGAGGGCCGCAGTGTCGACCTTTGCTAAGGGCGACAGAACCTCCCCGGTCCGGCGGGCCCTTCGTTCGGCCTTGAGCATCGGCCCGAACTCCTTGGGCGACCACGCGACGTTGAAGACAAAAAAGAGGGCGAAGATGGGATAGAAGCTGTAGAGGATCGACTGCAGAAATATCGAATACGCCGATTCGTCGAATCCTTCGATGCCGGCGACGGCCGTGCCGATCAGGCCCACCTCGTATCCTATCCACGTCGTAACGAGCGCCAGACACGAGACCGGAGCCGCGGTCGAATCGACGATGTAGGCCAGCTTCTCTCGGGAGATCCTGAGCTTGTCCGTGACGGAACGCATCGTGTTGCCCACGACGAGCGTGTTGGCGTAATCATCGAAAAAAATCGCGAGCCCGAGAAGGCCCGTGGCGATTTGGCCGTCTCTGGCGGAATCGGCCCAGCGGATGATGTGGTTCACCACGCCCTGCATACCACCGTTGCGCGAGACGATGCCGACCATCCCTCCGATCATCAACGAGAAGAGAATGATGGCGGCATGATCGGGATTGGCCAGAGCGCCAAGCACGTAGACCTGAAATGTCTCCAGGAGGCCGACCCATAATCCCGCCATATCGAGCCCCAGAGCGGCCCATGCGCCGACCCATATTCCGAGAAAGAGGGCGGGGATGACCTGTTTGAAGATCAGTGCGACGGCAATCGCCAGCACGGGTGGAAGGATGGAAATCCAGCCTGGAATAACGTTGGTCTCGTGAGCCGCCCGCACGGTACCATTGTGCGCGAGCTCGATCAGGGCACCACCCGCGGCCTCGATCGTGACGTCCTCGGCAACGAGCGCGCCATCCGACTGCAGCTGCATCGGCGCGACCTCGCGTCCGTTCACTCGGAGCACGTAGGTTGCCGCCGAATCGGCCGGGGCGCCGCTGATCGTGACGTTGAACGGGTGACCCGCAAGAGCCACGCGTGGTACGTCGAACGTGTAAACCTGGCTCGAGGCCGCTTGCGGAAGAATCACGAAGAGAAGCAGCGGCGCGGCGAGAGCGAGTAGCCTCCGCCACCAAAGCGTACCGATGCATGGAAATCGAACGCACAGGGCCGGCGTGGGCATCTTCACTTCGTCGTTCCAAAAATGCGATCGCCGGCATCGCCGAGGCCGGGGCGAATGAATGCGTCGTCGTCCAACCCGCGATCGAGCGTGGCCGTGATAATGGGAACGTCGGGGTGGTTGCTGCTCAGCATCTCTACGCCTTCCGGTGCCGCCACGAGGCAGACGAATTTGAACCGGCGGGCTCCTTCCTTTTTCAGCTCGGTTATCGCGCGGCTCGCACTACCGCCGGTGGCGAGCATTGGATCGACGACGTACACGCTGGCATTTTCGATGCCGGCCGGGATTTTCCGGTAGTATCCGACGGGACGGTGCGTCTCCTCGTCTCGCCGCATGCCGAGGTGGCCGATTCTCGCCTCCGGAACGAAACGGACGAACCCGTCCACAAGGCCTAGGCCCGCGCGCAAGATGGGCACGACGAATACTTCGAGAGCGATGTGATGGCCTTGCGCCGCCTCGAGGGGCGTTTCGATCTCGACCTCGCGCGTCTCGAGGTCGCGCATCGCTTCGTAGGCCAGAATCGCGGCCGCGTCGGAAATCGTCTTCCGAAACAGGCCGTGCGGCGTGTACTTGTCGCGCAGGATCGTCAGATCCCTTCGTAGCAGCGGATGATCGACGACCGTCAGGTTCTTCATGCTCCGCCCTTCTTCCCTCTCCGCTTCTCCTCGTCCTGCTTGCGTTTCGAGTCGACCACGCGCTTGTGCACCTCGAGGTTTTCTTTCCAGGGCTGCCGCGAAAAATAGCTGTTCGTGTCCTCGCGAACCTTTTTGGAAAGGAGGATCAGCGCGAGCAGGTTCGGAAGAATGACGATACCGAGGAACACGTCACCGAGCGACCAAATCGTCGCCAGCGCAAGCGTCGCTCCGACAAAGTGCATCAACACGTATACGAACTTATAGGGCAGCACCGCCTTTTCGCCGAACAGGTAGAAAGCACAACGGTCGCCGTAGTAACTCCACGCGATCGCCGTCGAGATCGCGAACAGCAGCACGCTCAGGATGACGATGTAGCCGCCCCAACCGCCGAGCGGCGCAAGTCCCTTCTGGAAGGCCAGCTGCGTGAGCGGTGCGCCATTCTCTACCGCCTCACCGTAGAGTACCCTGTAGACGTTGCCTTCCTCGTCGGTAGCACGCTGCTGGCCCGGGATCAGCTCGCCTGTAAACGGCTGCGTTCGGTTGATGTCGAGGTACAGCGTTTCGACCGGCACGTCGTGCCACGCAAACTGAATCGCGGTGGGTCCGCCCTGCGGGAGCCCGTCTTCTATAAGGATGCGCTCCGGCGGCGTGACCCCCGCGAACAATCCTTGCTCGCCCGGCTGCACGTAGCTGGCGTCGCCTGAAGTCAGATCGAATGCCGTCGGTACCCGTTCCGTCCAGGCACCCGTCATGAGGATGACGAACGCCGTCATCGAACAGATGACAATCGTGTCTATAAAAGGCTCGAGTAACGCGACGACCCCCTCGGAGACCGGTTCGTCCGTTTTGGCCGCCGAGTGCGCAATGGGCGCCGAACCCTGGCCCGCCTCGTTGGAGAAGAGGCCGCGGCGAACGCCCCACATCAGCGTGATCAAGAAAGCCCCTGTGCCCGTCCCCGCCACGCCTGCGCTGGGATTGAACGCCTCCGAAAAAATCAACGCGATCGTACCGGGAAGCTGATCGATGTTCAGAATAATGATGACGAGCGCCCCGAGCACGTAAATGCCCGCCATCGCCGGCGCGAGGATGCTGGTCACTCTGCCGATGCGGGTAATCCCCCCGATGATCACCATCCCGACGACCCCGGCCGTGACGAGCCCGGTGATCCAGACGGCGATACCGAATTCCGACGACATCACGTCGGCCACCGTGTTGGCCTGCACGCCGTTGCCCGTCAAAAAGGCCGTGATCCCGAGAATGAACGCGAAGAAGACGGCCAGCGGCTTCCACTTCTTGCCGAGACCGCGCTCGATGTAGTACATCGGTCCGCCGGACACCGTGCCCTTCCAGCGGGGCTCGTCCTCGGTCGCGATGACCTCGCGATACCGCTGCGCCAATGTGACCTCGGTGAACTTCGTCGCCATTCCGAGAAATGCCGTCACCCACATCCAGAAGAGTGCGCCGGGACCGCCCCAGTGTATCGCGATCGCCACACCCGCGATATTTCCGATACCCACCGTGGCGGACAGCGCCGTCGTCAGCGCCTGAAAGTGCGGAACGTCTCCCGGCTCATCAGGATCGTCGTACTTGCCGGTCGTCACGGCAAATCCGTGTCCGAGGTGGCGCACCTGAACAAACTTCAGGCGAAGCGTCAGGAAGATGCCGGTCCCCAGTAGAAAAATGACGACGAGCGGGATCGTCTCGCCTCCTACCGTCGGGCCGAAATCCCAGACGGCGCTTTCCATCCAGCCGACGACCTGTTCAAGCGAACTCATGTAGGTGGGATCGATATTGAGTGGTCAGATCTACTGGCCGCACCCCGTTCCGACATAGGAGAACATCCGCGAGAATGGCATGGGCGGCGTTTTTTGCCGGGGCCAATATAGCGGCCACTCGCCAGCGTCGCAAACAGGGGAAGAGGGAGGGGAAAAGGAAACGTAAGCCTCAGGTGAGGGTCCGAAGCGTAAGAATCGGCAAGCCCGCGACCTCCCCCTTCCCCTTCCCTTCCTAAAGCGTCATGGGATCGACCTCAACGAGCCGTCCATTCAAAAACGCCAGCGTGCGGGAGGGGAATTTTTTCACGAGGCGGTA
>CAZART010000207.1:0-6145 GCA_964487555.1 uncultured Rhodothermales bacterium | reverse complement strand
ACGGCTTTCCCGAAATCTTCGTGACCGATATGCTTCCCGGAACCGAAGCGAGGCTAAAAACCGTCGCAGATTTTCTCGAGTGGGAGCGGTATCAGTCGGAAGTGAAGATGGGTTACCACCATCAGTTTACGCGCAATACCCTCCACTACAACAACGGCGACGGCACGTTCAGCGAAGTCGGCCGATATGCGGGCGTTGAAGCGACGGACTGGAGCTGGGGAGCGCTCATCGCCGACTTTAATCTCGACGGACTGCGAGATATCTTTGTGCCCAACGGCGTCTACAAAGACCTGACGGACAAAGACTACCTCGTGGATGCCATCCGCAGCGGCGCCGTCAGGCCCGGAAGTCGGATCGATTACACCAGGCTCGTTGAGATGACCCCTTCCGTTCCCCTTCCCAACTACATGTTCGAGAATCGGGGCAATTTACGGTTTACGGATCGAGCGGCGGAGTGGGCACTGGACGAACCGGGTTTTTCCAACGGCGCAGCGTACGGCGATCTCGACGGGGACGGCGATCTGGATCTAGTGGTCAACAATGTCAACATGGAACCCTTCATCTACCGCAACCGGGCCGCCGAGCGGTTCGCCGATCGCGAGTGGATTCGATTGGCGCTGGAGGGCGCGCCTCCGAATTCGTTCGGCGTCGGGGCGCAGGTCGAACTCGTCGCCGGCGGCCGCAGCTGGTATGTCGAGCAGATGCCGCAACGTGGATTTCAATCGTCGATGGATCCTACGCTGCACGTGGGGCTGGGACCCGGAGTTTCGATCGTGGACACTCTATCGGTTCGCTGGCCCGACGGCCGCGTAAGCCATCTCACGGGCGTGGAGACCGGCCGGCGGCACACGGTCCGCCAGGTCGATGCACGGGATGCCGTCGACGAATCCGTCGCCGCCTCATCATCGAAACGCAGCGCGGCCCTGCTGGAAGACGTAACCCGCGCCGTCGCTCTCGATTGGCGGCACGAAGAATCTTCCTTCGATGATTTTGTCGGATCACCGCTTCTTTTCCACATGCAATCGACCGAAGGCCCGGCGCTCTGCGTCGGAGACGTCGACGGCGACGGCCGGGAAGACGTGTACGTCGGCGGCGCACGCGACGAACCCGGCGCGCTTCTCGTAAAGCACGAAGGCGGCGAGTTCCGTTCGACTCGCCAGCCGGCGCTGGATGCCGATCGCGGGTCCGAGGATACCGATTGCGAATTCTTCGACGTGAATGGTGACGGAACGCCGGAGCTCTACGTCGCGAGCGGCAGCAGTGAATTCGACGCCGGCAGTCGGCATCTCGCCGATCGTCTATACCGGATGGGGCGGGAGGATCGGCTCGTGCGTCTTGAAGATGCCTTGCCGCAGGACGGGCACACACCGACAGGGGTCGTCCGGGCGGCTGATTTCGATGGAGATGGCGATTCGGATCTGTTCGTGGGAACGCGTATGACGCCGTCCGGTCCGGGAGCGGGGTACGGCGTTCCAGTGGGAGGATTTCTGCTTGAGAATGACGGAACGGGACGATTCGAGGATGCGACCGACCGGCTCGCGCCCCAGTTGCGGCCACAGCGGCTGAAGACGCCCGGTGTGACCGACGCGGCGTGGAGTGATCTGAACGGCGACGGAAGGCCGGACTTGATCATCGCCGGCGAATGGATGCCGTTGTCGATCTTCTTCAACGCCGACGGGCGGCTGGAGCGCGCCGATCCGGAAACGGTGGGGCTCGACGGCACCCGCGGATGGTGGCAGAGCCTGGCGCTGGCCGATCTGAACGGGGACGGCGCACCGGACCTGGTGGCCGGCAATCACGGCCTCAATTCCCACTTCCGAGCCGACCGGCGGCGGCCCGTAGAGATGTGGGCGGGCGATTTCAATCGCGACGGGCGGATAGCGCAGATTTTCGCGTCCTATAGAGAAGGCGAAGGACCGTATCCGGTTGCCCTCCGTCAGAATCTGATTCAGCAGCTGCCGTATCTGACGCCTCGTTATCCATCCTTCGCCGATTATGCGGGAGCGACCGTGACCGAGGTGTTCGGCGCGGAGGACCTGGAGCGGGCGGAGCACTATTGGGCCGAGCAGCTGGAGAGCGTCGTGGGATGGAACGACGGCGACGGCGGCTTCCGCATCGAATCTTTGCCCTGGCAAGCGCAGCTCGCGCCGGTTTACGGATTACTGGCTGAAGATGTGGATGCTGATGGGATTCCGGAACTACTGATCGGCGGCAACCTGCTCGCAGCCAAACCGCAGGCAGGCCCCTACGACGCCGGGTACGGACTGATGTTGAAGCAGAATGCTGCGGGCAGCTATGACGCGGTGCCTCGCCGGGAGAGCGGATTTTTTAGCCCGGGCGAGATTCGGGCCATTCGGTCGCTAGAGGGCAGTGCGCGGAACCTCATTCTGGTGGCTCGCAATAACGACCGCCTGCTGGCGTTCGGAATCGCTTCCGGAGACGCGTTGCAAGCACGCGCTCATTCTGGTCGCCCGTAGCGATGACTACGTCAAACCCTCAGCGTGGCCGCCGAAGTTGGCCGCGCCATAACAACGGTACAATTAACGGGTGCTCTGAAATGAAGGCGCACGACTATTGAATGGGATCGACGATTATCTTGTCTGTCTGCGCTCGGTCGAGCGTGAGACTCGGTAATTAAGCTCTCGATGGATATGAGTTATCTCAGGACCACTTTTCTCGTCTTAGTTCTTTTTGCTTTTACGCAACACAGGATACCTCACGATTCTGATGAATTGAGTTCAGATAATGGAGGTTTAATTCTTCCGGATGGTTTTGAAGCGGTCGTGCTCGTGGACAGCATAGGCCCGGCACGCCACCTGGCGGTGCGAGAAAATGGAGATATTTATGTCAAATTGAGACGCAATGCGGAAGGTGGAAGCATAGTTGCCATGCGGGATACGACCGCAGACGGTATTCCAGATGTGATCAGCAAGTTCGGATTGTTTGACGAGGACAGGGGTGGATTTCACACGGAAGCGCGGATACACGAAGACCATCTGTATGTGAGTACGCAGCTGAACGTCTATCGCTACAGATTGACGCCGGGCCTGCTGCTGCCGGAGGGCGGTCCCGACACGCTCGTCATCGACGACCACGCACATGGCTCGCACGAGCACATTACCAAGCCGGTGGCCTTCGATGAACGAGGGAATATGTACGTGCCGTTCGGCGCACCGAGCAATGCCTGCCAGGATCCGAAAAGGACGCCCGGCGTGCCCGGCCGGGATCCGTGCCCGGAGCTGGACGACCACGGCGGCATCTGGCGATTTAACAAGAATGAAAAAAATCAGACGCAGGCCGACGGCTACAGATTTGCCAGCGGCATACGGAGCGTCGTCGGAATGGATTGGAATCCGGTCGACAAAAATCTATACGCCGTCATGCACGGCCGGGACGATCTGCACCGGCTGTGGCCGAATACATTCGTCCCGTTCGACAACGCGATTCTTCCCGCGGAAGAATTTCTGCGGGTGAAGGAGGGCTCCGATTTCGGCTGGCCATACTGCTATTACGACCAGGTGCAGGGACAGAAGGTACTGGCTCCCGAGTATGGAGGGGACGGCACCATCCTCGGAAGATGCAAGGAGTACGACGACCCCGTCATCGGCTTTCCCGGCCATTTCGCCCCGAACGACGTGATGTTTTATCGCGGGGACCAGTTTCCCGATCGGTACAAGAACGGGGCCTTCGTCGCCTTTCACGGGTCTACGATCCGGAATCCGTATCCTCAGGCTGGCTATTTCGTCGCCTTCGTTCCCTTCGCAGAGGGTGAACCGTCCGGCGACTGGGAGGTCTTCGCCAACGGATTTGCCGTGGTCGATCCGATCGTGAACACCAGCGATGCCGTGCATCGACCCGTCGGCCTCGCGATCGGGACGGACGGATCGGTCTACGTCACCGAATCGAACCGAGGAAAAATCTGGCGGATCACCTATACAGGCGACAGAGCGGACTTCGGTGAGGCGCAGCTTGCCCGCATGGTAGAGGAGAAACGTACCGCCAGCAACATCCGCGCGCCGGATAGAGAAGCCGACAATCTCGAGCGAGATGAACCCGTGGCCGGGGAAAAAATCTACGTCACCTATTGTGCCGGCTGCCACCAGCGTGACGGCGAGGGTGCTGCCCCTCGATACCCGCCCCTGGCCGGCACCGAATGGGTGACCGGTGACAAGCAGCGGCTGATCTCGGTGATCCTCACGGGTCTGGACGGACCCATCGTGGTGAGAGGGGAACCCTTCGACAACGTCATGCCGCAGCACAGCTTTCTCGATGATGGGGCCGTAGCCGAGGTGGCGACCTACATACGGCAGAACTTCGGCAATGAAGCCGGAGCCGTAAGCACGGAAGAAGTGAAGGACGTAAGAGAGGCGTTGACGAATGAGAGCAATTAGCTTAGGCCCCATGGCCTGCGCCACTTTCCCCGGCGCCCTCCGAACGGGATGGATCTGCGCCGCGGTTCTTATAGCCGAATCGTTCGTATTTCCCACGTTCGCCCAGGGCCAGGCGTACGACCTGCTCCTGAAGGGAGGACACGTATTCGATCCTAAAAACGGGATCGACGCGCCGATGGACGTTGCGATCAAGGCGGGCGAGATTGCCAGGGTCGCACGTAACCTTCCGCCCTCGGATGCTGAAGCCGTGGTGGACGTCACCGGCTACTACGTCACGCCCGGCCTGATCGATATCCACACCCATGTTTTTGTCGGGAATCGCCCCCGCGCCTTTGCCGACGGATTCTCAAGCGTCTCACCGGATGACTTCTCGTTTCGCTCCGGCGTCACGACCGTCGTAGATGCCGGCACCTCCGGGTGGAGGAATTTCCCCATATTCAAGGAGCAGGTGATCGATCAGTCGACTACCCGGGTCCTGGCTTTTTTGAACATCGTAGGACACGGCATGTGGGATGACGCCCACAACCACAATCTCGACGACATGGACGCGACGAAGACGTCGTCGGTAATGGACACGTATCCCGAGATCATCGTGGGGACGAAAGTGGGGCACTTCCGGCGCGAAGCGTGGGATCCGTTCGACAGGGCGCTGGACGCTGCAGCAGCTACCGGATCGCCGCTTCTGCTGGAATGCCATCTTCCCGAGCTGGCGCTCGAAAAACTGCTGGAGCGCCTGAGGCCGGGAGATATCTTTTCGCACGCGTTTGGGGACGTAAACGATCGGGCCTCCGTGCTGGACGAAGAGGGCAGAGTCCGGGATTACGTGACGGAAGCTAGAGACAAAGGCGTCCTGTTCGACGTGGGCCACGGAGGAGGCAGCTTCCATTTCAGCCTGGCCATGCCGGCAATGGAACAGGGCCTGACGCCCAACACCTTCGGTACCGATCTGCACAGAGGAAGCATGAACGACGGAATGAAAGACATGCTGAATATCATGTCGAAGTATCTGAATATGGGTATGGGGCTGGAGGAGGTCGTCGAGCGTGCTACCTGGAGCGCAGCGAAAGCGATACGTCGCGAGGATCTGGGGCATTTAAGCGAGGGGGCGGTAGGTGACGTGGCGGTCCTGGACGTAGAGAAAGGAGCCTTCGGTTTCATCGATGCAGGCGGCTATAAGATGAGCGGCGATAAAAAATTAGAAGCCGAGCTGACCATTCGCGGCGGCCGGATTGTCTGGGATCTAAATGGCCTGTCGGCTCCGGAGTGGAATGAGTGAGCCGCCAGAGTAGTCCGTTATTGCACGCAAAAACAGCCCACAAAAAAGAAGAACGAGGTATGCCTGCTAGAAGAGACGTATTAAAGATGCTGTCGACGTTTCCCCTGGGCCTCGCGGCCGGGACGGTCGCCGCCGGCGGACCCACTCACACGGTGTCGTCGAGCGATGCGGAAACCACGTCCGTCCTTGGATCGGAGATTTTCCGCTCCCTGGGGATAGAACCGGTCATCAATTGCCGAGGTACGTTCACGATCATCGGTGGCTCCATCGAGCGGCCGGAAGTCCGTGCGGCCATGGATGCGGCGTCCCAGAATTTCGTGCAGTATGATGAACTGGCGGAGGGGATCGGGCGGCGACTGGCCGAACTAACCGGAGTGGAGTGGGGGATTGTCACGGCCGGGTGTGCCGCTGCCATGAAGCATGCCACCGCGGCCTGTGTAACGGGGGGCAATCCCGAGAAGCTCATTCGCATTCCCGA
>CAZART010000206.1:0-6187 GCA_964487555.1 uncultured Rhodothermales bacterium | reverse complement strand
TTTGGCGGCCTCATTTTTTGCCGGCGGGGTGGCTTCTCCCCTCACCCGCCTATTCGACGTGCTGGAGCGTCAGCGAACCGAACTACTCATCAGCATCTCGACATTTCTCGCCCTCACGACGGCCCTCGTGATCGGTGGGCGCACCGGTAATCCCCTCCTCACCATGGCGCTAATAGGTGCAGCCGGTGTCCTGATTCGAATCCTCCACATCGGCACGATGATGCGGTTGGCGTCCGTACCGGGATGGCAGGCGATTCGAGACTACCTGCGATATGCATGCTTCAGCATACCCCTGGCGCTGCCACCATTTCTGCTTCGAGATGTGGTTCCGCTTTGGGCAATAACCCTCCTTGCTGCGCTCTGCGGTCTCGCCTATCTGGGCCTCGTTGTCTGGCGAGACCGCCTCTTGCCGACGATCGGCCCCGGACAAGCGGGCGCCGAGTGAGGCTTACATGATCGAACGGAAAGTTGAGGGAAGGTCGCCGTTTCCACGCTCCGCCGCTTCAGGCCGTTCGGGCGATTCCGGTGCCTCGCCGTTCTCGCCGCAAAACGTGTCGAAGGCGCGTACGAGATCGGTTGCGATGGCGTTCGCGCTACGGCCCTCGATGTGACGACGTTCGATGATGTACACGGGATCTCCATCTTTAAACAGCGCGATGAAGGGGGATGACGGCGGGATTCCCGCAAGGTGTTCGCGCATACGCGCGGTAGCCTCGAGATCCTGTCCGGCAAAGACGGTCACGTAGCGATCGGGCTGAACGCCGTGGCGTGTCGCCATTGCAACGGCCGGACGCGCATTCGCGGCAGCACAGCCGCATACCGAGTTGATGACGGCGACCATCGTGCCGGATTCCGAAGCGCGAACGGCCTCGTCTACGGCCGCTGCATCGCGCAGCTCTTTGACACCGATTCGCGTAAGCTCTTCGCGCATCGGCTGAACGAGGGCTTCTGGATAAGGCATAGTGCGTTGAAATCTAGTAAGGGATGAAAGAAGAAAAGCACCGGAGGAGGCACGCCGCCTTCTTGTATTGCCTATGGGAGGATGGCGGCCCCATTGCTCAGGGCATCGGGTACATCTTTTTAATTTGGGATTAGGTACGATATCTGCTTATGATTGATCCGACGCTTAATGCCGCCGATGCCGAGGTCGTTACGTCGTGCAACATGAACCAAGTCGTGTAACATGAACCGAATGTACTCACCTGTGCCCAACGTGCAGGGCTTCGCCCGAGCAATCTCTTCCGTGCGATCGATGGAGCGATGCGTGCGATCAGTGGAGCTAGCGGCGCTGCTTTCCTTCTTCCTAATGCTTTCGGCATGTACGCCGACCAATCAGCTGGCGCTCGATCCTCCTGAAGTCGAAACGCAGGCGGAGCGACGGACGGCTGTCGAACATTCGCTGACGGACGTCGAGTACCGACTCCATTCCGAGATCTCCGAATGGGCTGGGACGCCGCACGAGCTCGGGGGCACGACGGCGAAGGGGATTGACTGTTCGGCGTTTGTGCAGAAAGTCTATGAAAGAGCCTTTAACATCCAGTTACCGCGCACCACGCGCGAGCAGGTCGGCCGCGGCGCTTTGGTGAAGCGCGGCGATCTTCGACCCGGTGATCTGGTGTTCTTCAAGCTGCCGACCAAGACCCGACACGTAGGGATTTACCTGAAGGACGGCGATTTTGCCCATGCTTCAAGCAGCCAGGGCGTGACGACCTCAGATCTGGATCAGGATTACTGGACTAATTCCTACTGGACGTCTCGGCGAATTCTGCCCGAATCGGAGGGTCGGTCCGTCACCGATCGCACTCGCGTTACAGGCAGCGGACCGCGCCCGAATCTCCCGCGAGAGGACGCGTCCGAGGGGCCGAAGCGCGAGCGCGTCGGCTGGTAGCTCGTTTGACACTCGTCTAATTAGGACGGACGCACGTTCTTCGCGTTCGTACGGACGGGCACCTTACGGAGGGACGCACGCGGGCCGGTCACGACAGGGTCACGACAATGGGATCCATTGATTCAGACCAGCGTGTAACTGACTCATAGAACGGCTGGATGCTTGCGCTATCCAGCCGTTTCCTTTGAGGGCACCGGTACAAAGTATTCCGCCGCAGCCTGCGATGTAGGCCGTGGCGTTCTCTTTTTGTGCCGAGTTCCCTAATTATATTGAAGATGGGTACCTTGCCGTTGCTATCGCGGACGGCGAGTTGTGCGTCGACCAATCGAAATCCTAATTCATGGAGCAGCAGCAGACAGTCTATCTGACGGAAGAGGGCCTCGAAAATCTCAAGCAAGAGCTGCGGTTTCTGAAGGTCAAAGAGCGGGCCCGCATCGCGAGTGCCATTCAGGAGGCACGCGAGAAAGGCGACCTCTCCGAAAATGCCGAGTACGACGCCGCGAAGGAGGCGCAGGGGCATCTTGAGGCGCGTATTGCCAAAATAGAGGCAACCATCTCGAGCGCTCGGCTGGTCGACGAGAAAAACGTCGATGCAAGCAAGGCACGCATCCTCTCAAACGTCAGGGTCAAGAACCTCAAGGCGGATACCGAGCAAACCTTCCAGCTGGTGTCTTCGCACGAGGCCGATTTGAGCGCGGGAAAAATATCCATCACGAGCCCGATCGGAAAGGGACTGCTTGGATCGGCCATCGGCGACGTGATTGAAGTGGATGTGCCGGCGGGCACGATGCGGTTCGAAGTGCTCGATATCTCTCGGTGAGCGGCTTCTGCCCCGTCATGACGCATTAAATTCGCGAACCTGTAACGGAAATCGCACTCCACCGAGGTTCATCCCGAAAGCCGAACGTGAGCAAGAAGTCACGGCAGAAGAAGCGATCGGGCGCGGGCAGGTTTTTGAGCCGTGCCGGTGCTGCCGTCATGACGGTCCTGGCCTCTTACTACGGCTTCTGTACGTTTCTCCTTCTCATATACAATGTGGTCCCGCCCCCCGTCACCGGGGTCCAGATCCAGCGCGCCATCGAGGGTGTGGTGAGCGAAGGAACGGTTGTCTACTCGTACAGGCCGGTTGCTCGAAGCCGCATCTCCCCTCACCTCGCGCACGCCGTCGTCGCGGCAGAAGACGGCCGCTTCTACAATCATTTCGGCATCGACTGGCAGGCTGTCGAGAAAGCCATGGAGGATAATCGGCGGCGGGGCAGGACGTGGCGCGGCGGCTCGACGATCACCCAGCAGCTCGTGAAGAATCTCTTCATGACCACCCACAGCTCATTCATTCGAAAGGCGTTCGAGGTGCCGCTCGCCATACTCGCCGAACTCCTCCTGCCTAAAGAACGAATCCTCACGTTGTATCTTAACGTGATCGAATGGGATAGCGGCGTTTACGGAGCGGAGGCCGCATCGAGGCACTACTACGGCATGTCCGCGTCGAATTTGAACCGCCATCAGGCCGCCTCGCTGGCCGCAGTAATTCCCGCGCCCCGCCAGCGTTCGCCGCAGCGAATGGGAAGGTATACGAGCATTATTTTGCGGCGGATGGGTCAGATGGGGTATTAGATTTCTGGGATATGATCGATTTGCGGAGTGATACGGTTACTCGGCCGACGGACGGCATGCGCAAGGCCATGTACGAGGCCGAAGTCGGTGACGACGTTTTTGGTGAGGACCCGACGGTCATTCAACTTCAGGATCGCGTCGCGGATCTGCTCGGAAAGGAGGCCGCTCTTTTCGTACCGTCCGGCACGATGGGAAATCAACTCGGCGTGAAGGTGTCGACGCGTCCGGGGGACGAGATCATCCTCGACCGATCCAGCCACATCTTTAACTATGAAACAGGTGCACCTGGCGTGATTTCGGGCGTTCAGCTGCACGTCGTCGATGGTGAGAACGGCGTCCTCCGCGGCGGGGACGTCGAGGCCGCAATCCGGCCCGGGAACTACTGGGATCCGCCCTCGCGGCTCGTGTGTCTCGAAAACACGCTCAACAAAGCCGGCGGGATCGTTTATCCGCTTGAAGCGATCGTGGACGTCGCCCGGACCGCTCGCAAACACGCGTTAAACCTCCATCTGGACGGGGCACGGGTATGGAATGCCACGGCGGCTTCCGGCGTGTCGGAGCGAGACTACGCCGCGCCCTTTGACACGGTAAGCGTGTGCCTGTCGAAAGGGCTGGGTGCGCCGGTTGGATCGGTCCTGGCAGGGAGCGAGGACTTGATTGCGGCGGCCCGGCATTACCGAAAGATGCTTGGCGGCGGTATGCGACAGACCGGCATCATCGCCGCCGCCGGACTCTACGCCCTCGAGTACGAGCGGCCGCGCCTTGCCGACGACCACGTGAAGGCGCGCCGTCTCGCAGAGGGTATCGCCGAACTCTCCGTCTTCCGCGTCAACCTTGACCGCGTTCAGACGAACATTGTGATATTCGACGTTGTGGAAGGCGATGCCTCAGGCGTTCTCGCGCAGCTAAAGGATGAGGGCGTACTCATGGTACCGTTCGGACCTACGACGATCCGTGCCACGACGCACCGAGACGTGGACGCGAAGCAGATCGAAAAGGCATTGTCGGCGATGCACCGCCTCTACGGGGCCGCCGTCGTGACGTAAGTGAGCCGGAGCAAGGGTCATACCCTTCACCATCCTACTACCGAAGCGAATCGATTCTCAACACCCACGTGAAGCCCACCTTCGACAACGCCGCGCTACTGCGGGCCGCCGAGTCATTCGGCACACCGACTTATGTCTACTCCGAGCGTGTGCTCCGCCGTCAATGCGAATCACTGCGCCGGCATATGAGCGGCATCCCCTTTCGCCTTCTGTACGCCATGAAGGCGAACAGCTGCCCTGCCGTGCTCCGCATTCTTCTCGACGAAGGGCTTGGAATCGACGCCGTATCGCCGGGTGAACTCCACCTGGCTCTTCGGGTGGGATTTCCGCCCGAACGCATCCTCTTTTCGGCCAACAACATGACGGATGCCGAGATGAAGGATGCGGCGTCCCTCAGGGTGTTGCTGAACATCGGCGAACTCTCGCGTCTTGAAAAGTTCGGACGATACGCGCCCGGAAGCGCCGTTTGCGTGCGGTTAAATCCGCAGGTGGGAGCAGGTCACCACGAACACGTGATCACGGCCGGTGAGCGCTCGAAATTTGGAATTCCCGTGGAGCAGATCGACGCCATTCACGACGTCGTACGTTGTCACGACTTGCACATCGTGGGTCTGCATCAGCACATCGGCAGCGGCATCATGAGTGCCGAGACCCTCTGGAAAGCGATGACGGTGCTGTTGGAGGCGGCCGATTCCTTCGCGAAAATCCGTTTCCTCAATTTCGGCGGAGGACTAGGAATCGCTTACAGCCCCGATGACCGGCCTATCAACCTGAACGACTTCGGAGAAAGGATTGTCGAGCCCCTTCAGGCGTTCTCGGATCGTCATCCCTCCGAAGGCCTGTCGTTCTGGTTTGAACCCGGCCGTTTCCTCACCGCCGAAGCCGGCGTGCTCCTCGTTGGCGTAAACACGCTGAAGACGAACCGTGGGCGCGTTTTCGCCGGTACGGATTCAGGCATGAATCACCTCGTTCGTCCGGCGATCTATGGAGCGTACCATGCGATTTACAACCTGTCGAACCCGGAAGGACGGCCCGCGGAGTACGACGTGGCAGGTAACATCTGCGAGTCGGGGGATGTATTTGCCAGGACCCGTCAGGTACAGGAGATCCGAGAAGGTGACGTGCTGGCGATCCTTGATGCCGGTGCGTATGCGATGGCGATGGCGTCGGAGTACAACTTCCGGCCGCTTCCGGCCGAGGCGCTGCTGACGGCCGACGGCGAGTTCCAACTCGTGCGGCGGCGACGAACGCATCTCGAGCTCGTTGAAGAAGCGATGGATGCGGCGGTGGTGCGTGTTCCGTAGCGGCCGGTGTGCCTGACGACCCGCGTACCGATGCTCTCGGCCGCGTTGAAGCTCCGACGGTGCGTCGGAGAGCGGAGCGCCCTACTTTTCGTGCGTCACTTTTTCGCGCGTCACCTTCACGCGCAGATCCGGAATCTTGGAGCACCGAGCTTCCAGCTGATCACCATCCGCGACGGATCCGACGCCTTCCGGGGTGCCGGTAAAGATCAGATCACCCGGCAGCAGCGTGAAAATGGTCGAGCAGTATGCGATCAGGTCGGCCACCGAGAAAATCATGTCGGCCGTGTGGGCCTTCTGGCGGACATCGCCGTTGACGAGGAGCTCCAGGTGTAAAT
>CAZART010000205.1:0-6349 GCA_964487555.1 uncultured Rhodothermales bacterium | reverse complement strand
CTGTTCGTCTGGCAGATCGCTTGAGGGATGTGAAGATCCGCCCCGGACTTGCCATGCACCGGACGGTGTCCGAATCGCCTTCGCCACAGCCGGGGCAGGTCCGCCTTTCGTGAAGGTCGCCAATTGGCTGAGCCACCTGGATTTCGATTGGGGCAGTACCGTCTGGCGCCATTGGCTCCATGGACTCTCCAGACACCATACGCTGGTGCGGTATGATGAGAGGGGGTGCGGCCTGTCGGACTGGGACGCAAAGGACTTTTCCATGGATGTCTGGACCCGGGATCTGGAGGCGGTCTTCAACGGCAGCGGCCCACGCGCGATCTTTTGATCGAGCGTCTCGCCGGCGTAATGGGCCATCGCGATGAAGAGTTGCCCTTCGTGTTCGCCGATCTCATAGATCGTGCAGATGTTGGGGTGATCGAGCGCCGAGGCGGCCTTCGCCTCCCGGGTGAAGCGGATCTGGGCTTCGTCGTCGATGCTCAGGTGGGGCGGCAAGAATTCGAGCGCCACCGTGCGGTCGAGCTTCAGGTCGCGAGCCTTGTAAACGACACCCATCCCTCCGCCGCCGAGCTTCTCCTGAATCTCGTAGTGTGCGACGCGCCGTCCTTCGATCGGGGAGGCCTTATTCCCTTGCGTATCGTCCTCATTATCGACGTCTCATGACCTCAGGGCGATCATAAACGAGCAGCCAATTAACGCGACTCGGCTATGTTCGTAGATGGGAGGCGCACCACGAACCCCGCGCCCTGGCCCCGTTCGCTCATTACCTCGAGCTCGCCGCCGTGGCCCTGCGTCACGATATCGTAGCTGAGGGAGAGACCGAGGCCGGTGCCGGAGCCGGTCGGCTTCGTCGTGAAGAACGGTTCGAAGATCCGCTCCCGCACTTGCGGGGGGATGCCCGGACCGTTATCCTCGATGACAATCTCGACGCGGTCGCCGCGGCGACGGGTGGAGACGGTGACGCGTGGATGATACTCATCCATACCGGTCAAGGCCTGCTCTACGCCTTCGGACGATCGGTTCCGCTCTTGCGGCTGCTCGCCCACCGCCGTTTCGTTAGATGCCGCATCCGCCGCATCATTGTTCGGCACCGGCCGCTTCGGCGACGCCCCGTCGGTGATGCCGACGCGTTCCCGTACCGCGTCAAAGGCGTTGTTCAGGAGGTTGATGAACACGCGGCCGATCTCCTGAGGAAGGACCTCCACCGCTCCCACTTCTTCGTCGAAATCACGTTCGATCTCACATGCGAAGTCGGCGTGCTGAGCGCGCATGCCGTGGTAGGCGAGGTTCACGTACTCGTCGAGCAGCTCGTTCAGGATCACCTCGCGGCGGTCGCCCGACGTGCCGCGTGAGTGGAGCAGCATGCTCCGCACGATGCCGTCGGCCCGCCGGCCGTGTTCTTCGATCTTCTCGAGGTTCAGCGAGAGGTCGTCCAACACGTCGTACACCTCCGCTACGGTTATTTCGGGACGCGCGGATGCTTCCCGCCGCACCTCCTCGACCAGTTCGGCCGAGACCGACGAGAAGTTGTTGACGAAATTGAGTGGATTCTTGATCTCGTGTGCGATGCCGGCGGTAAGGTGACCGAGCGAGGCCATCTTCTCCTGCTGGATGAGTTGCGCCTGCGTTGCCTTGAGGTCTGCATGCGTTTGCTCCAATTCGTGGTAGGCGCGCTCGATCTCCTTCGCCTGTGCGAGCTCACGCTCGCGGGCCTTTTCCCGCTCTCTGCGAATGAGCCGCCGGCGCTGAATCCGGTCGACGGCCACGACGCCCGCAACGAAGAGGAGGACGTAGAATACGTACGCCCACGTCGTCCGCCACCACGGCGGCAGAATAACGAGCGCGACGGAGGCTCCTTCCTCATTCCAGACCCCGTCGGCGCTGGCCGCCTTCACTCGGAACGTGTACGATCCCGGATCGAGATTCGTGTAGGTGGCCGTATTGTTCGTCCCGGCCGGGACCCAGTCCGCGTCAAAACCTTCCAGCTGATACGCATACTGATTGAGCGCCGGGTTCACGAAGTGCAGGGCCGCAAATTCCAGCGTAATCATCTTCTGCCAATACGGCAACCGGACCTCGGGGGTCATCGAGAGCGGCTTCCTCAGCAGCGAGTGCTCGCCCGGCCGCACTTCTTCATTCATCAGGCGAAGCTCGGTCAGGGCCACCGGAGGAGGCGTCGGATTCGCCTCAAGCTCATCCGGAAAGAAGGCATTGAAGCCGTTGATGCCCCCAAAGAACAGTTCACCCGTGCGCGGGCTCTTGAAAAAGGCGAACGCATTAAACTCCTTCGCCTGGACGCCGCGATCGACCCCGTAGTGCAGGAAGCGCCGAGTTTCCGGGTCGAAGCGCACGATGCCGTCATAGGTGCTCAGCCATACGTACCCCTCCTCGTCGGCCAGCAGTCCGACGATTGAGTTATCCGGCAGGCCGTGCTCTTCCGTGAAGTGCGTGATGTCGCCCGATGGCATATCGAGCCTGTTCAGCCCTCCGGACGTCCCTATCCAGAGCACGCCGGGCTCCTCCGGCCGCTCGACAAACGCAAACGCGGCGTTGCTGCTCAGACTGCGTGGATCGCGCGGATCGTGTCGATAGGAGAGGAAGGCCCCGGTCGTCCTGTCGACGTGATGCACGCCGCCATTGGTAGCGATCCATACGTTGCCTCGGTCGTCCTCGTGGATGTCTTGAACGAAGTTGGATTCGAGCTGAGCTGCGCCCTCCGGTGCGGAATATCGCTTGAAGCGTCCTGTTTTCGGCTCGAACAGATTCAAACCCGTTCCGGTGCCGATCCAAAGCTCCCCCGTTCGACTTTCACGAATGACCGCCACAAAATCCCCACTGATGCTCGTCGAATCGTTCGGATCATGTCTGAAGTGCGTAAACTGTCCGGTTCGCCGATCCATCCGATGTAGACCGCCGTTATACGTACCGACCCAGAACATGCCGATTCCGTCTCCGAGGACGGAACAGCAGGCGCTGCCGTGGAGCCCCTCGGGATCTTCCGAATCTAACGGCCAGTGAGTGACCGTTCCCGTCTTCCGATCGAGACGGTCCAGGCCGGCCTGTGTGCCTATCCAGAGGACCCCGGTCCTGTCCTCATAGATGCCCCAGACTGCATTGTGGCTGAGACTGCCGCGATCTCCGGGAACGGCTCGATAATGGCGAAACGCGTTGCGCGCCGGTACGAAGCGACTCAATCCACTCACATAGGAGCCTACCCAGATGACGCCCGACCGGTCGGCATAGATAGGAAAAAGCTCGTCGTCGCCGATGGACGAGGGATCCTGCGGGTCGTTGCGATAGGCCGCAAACTGCTCGGTACGCTTATCGAAGAGGTACAGCCCACCTCCATCCGACGTGATCCACAATCGATGAGTGTCCCGGGGCTCGGGAAGAATTCGCCTCAGCAGATTCGAATTCGAATCGCCGGGATCAGGAAGGAAGCGAACGTGCCGCTCCGTATCCGGGTGGAAACGAACGAGGCCGTTCTCCGTCGCCACCCATAAGGCGTCGGAGTCCTCGGCATAGACGTCGGTAATGACGCTGCTTCGAACCGACGGATCGGCGGGATTACCCAGGGTGAGGAGGCCACGATTGGCCGCCGACGCATCGTAGAAATATCGGCCCATGACGGTGCCGTCGGCGTCGAGCCGATTGAGTCCGTTGTTTGTGCTCACCCATAAGGCCCCCGAGGGATCGCCGTCGATGGCATGAATCATATTGCTGCTCAGGCTTCGGCTGTCGGCCGGATCGTGTTCGATGCGCGCGAACTCGCCGGTGCCCGGATCCATGCGGTTCAGACCATCCCGCGTTCCGATCCAGAGAGCACCGATAGAATCCTGGTACAGCGCACCGATCCGGTCGTGGCCCAGACTCGTCGGATTTTCCGGATCATGCCCGAATCGCACGAAGTGCTCTGTCGTAGGATCGAATGCAAAAAGGCCGTCCATCGTCCCAACCCAGATGCGGCCGTCGCGGCCCTCTAACAGCGTCACCACCCAGTCGCCTTCTAGAGACGTCGTATCGAAGGGGATGGACTTGTAAACGGTGATGCGGCGGCCGTCGTACCGATTAAGCCCTCGCTGCGTCGCCAGCCACATAAACCCCTGTTTATCCTGCAGGATATCGTGGACCGTCGCCTGCGATAGCCCGTCATCGACGGTGAGGTGGCTGAATCGCAGCGAGGGGGCGAGCGAAGAGGGCGCCGGCAGCTCGGGCGCCTCCGGCGGCGCAGCCTGCTGAGCTCGGGCACTACAAATCGCGATGAGAACGAAGGTTAGAACTACTATGAGTTGAATAGGCCGCATCGTTCATGAGGACGAGGAATGAATCGCTGAGTGTGACCTGCTGCACATCGTACCTATCATTCGAATACGTCATGCTGGTTTTTGCCCTCGGATCGTATAACCGGCGGATTTGTAGTAGCCGGCGGTCCCTTCTACCGGCGCACCTGTAATCACGTCGTGCGAAGCAATGATCCCGACGTCCGCGAAGCCACTCGCTCGGAGCAGCTCGAGGTAATCCGATGTGGGGAGACTTCCACCGACACACTCGGTCCAGAGATGCACGAGATCGCGTGCCCATTCGAGGATGGGTTTCTCGGTCAGCAGATCCGCGACGTGCAGCCGTCCACCGGGCTTCAGAACGCGGCGGATCTCACAGAGGACATCGGGCTTGTGGAGACACATGTTCAGGACGTTATTCATCAGGGCCGCGTCGAAGGTGTCGTCCTCGAACGGCAGCTCTTCGGCGCGGCCCATGATGAATTCGACAGGTGGGAGGTCGGCTTCGCGAGCAGCTTCATCTTCGCGAGCGCCGTTGGCCTCCGGCACGGGGTGGAGCGCCCGCGACGCCGATATTTCGCCCAAAGCCGCCCGCGCCCGGTCGACCATCTCCGGCGTCATGTCGATGCCGACGACACGGCCGTTGCGGCCGATCTTTCGACCGGCAATGAAAACGTCGACTCCGGATCCACATCCGACGTCGAGGACGGCATCGCCTCTGCGGATGGATCCGGCGAGAAAGGGATTACCTGCTCCGCAGAAGGCGGCCAGCGCCACCGCCGGCACCTGCACCAATTCCCGCGAATCGTATCGCAGCGTTCGAGCGAGGTCTACGCCGCAGAAAAACGGATACCTACCGGGTGGGTCCGACGCCAGACCGGCATACGTCTTTCGGATCTGCGCATCCAATCGTTCGGGCTCGAATTTGGGCGGGGGCGCGCTCCTCACGAAGCCATGACGGGTTCGGCCGCGGTGACACGCGTTTGGATGGTGTTCGCATAGCTCACGAGCGAGTGCACCGGAGAGCGTTTTGCCATCTCGAGCAGGCGATTCCGGTCTTCGTCGCTCATATCCCCCTGGACCTCGATGTCCAGCTCCACGTTCTGGAGGCACGAGGCGGCTTCCTCAACGGGCACGATGCCGAACAACACACGCGGGTCTACTTTCGCGCGCGCTTTGACCTCCAGGCCGTCGAAGCTCATGCCCTGTCGCGCAGCATTGATACAAACGGACCAGTTCACACATGAACACAGGGCGGCAAGGGCGGCTTCAACGGGTTCCAACCGGTCATGAGCGCCTTCGACGCCCATCTCTTCTTCGACTTCTTTCCAGGCACCGAACTGGATGCTGAAGTCGCGGGTGGGCTTCTCGATGCGCTGATCGGCGAGGCTCCACGGACCGATTTTGGCGAGGCTTTCGCCGCTGTGGCCTTCCCACATTGTCTTGGCCTCGAGGCCAAGCAGGACTTCGTTGGGATGTTCGGCGGCGAACGTGGAGAATGCCTCCAGCTTCTTGGTGTTGAAACCTGGAATAGACATGGCGACCTCTCAGGTCTTATGAGACAGATGTGAAGGGTTCATTACACAGGCAAGACAATTGGACGGAGAACCGCAAGTCCAGGTCTTTATTTTTCACCACCTTATGACGTGACCCGCGGAACCGACGCCATACACCCTACCTGTCGCCGTCCAATTAGATGGAAATACGCGCCACACGGGCGCGGGACGACTTACGCGGCTGCGCATGCGGACCATGTCGCTCGTCGAAACCCGCGACTCCACCGCCCACAATTCGCGCGGGTCTTCGCTTGACGGTTCGGCGCCACGGAGCGGGATGATGATTCGGCTACGTACGTGACGACGGGATCGGGCGGATAGGAAGAATAAAAGGCCTCTTGAGTAGCGGCGCAAGGTTTGCGGCGACCGGCCGGGCGGGTGTCGTGGCATGGGTGAGGCTCTGGGGGGTACGTTCTCGGACGCCGCGATACGTTCGGTGGACGTAGTCCGGTCAAGCGTTGGGTGTTTTTACCCGGTGAAGGCGGCGCATCTGTGTCGGTAGGACAGACGTGT
>CAZART010000204.1:0-6395 GCA_964487555.1 uncultured Rhodothermales bacterium | reverse complement strand
AAGACATCTGAGTGAACCGTCTGCAAAAAACGGACCGGAGGAACGCGCCCGGCACCATCAGAATGGGTATATCGATCCAAAATTCTCTCCCGATGGCTCGAAAAACGGCTAGAATGAGGCGTCAGGGGAGGTAACCATAATGTTACGGATCGATTGTCAAGAATATAGCCGCACATGAAGCGGTTGTCAACTGACTGCCTCTGCAGGACGATCCATGAAGTTTTGAGTAGGTTCCGATTACAGATTTTCCCATCGACGGGAGTTTTCAGCTCCTCGGTAAGGGATGTATCGGCAGGAAGATGGGGAGATAAAGTCGAGGGGCGAGGATGGAGGGGCGAGGATCGGGGATCGAGGGGTGGGGACTTTATTCGTAGTCGTGCTCGAAGTATTCGATGCCGCGAGCCGGCGCTCCGGGGCCTTTTGAGCGGATGCGCTCGGCGAGGCGTTTTGCAAACACTTCGGCAGGGTCGTATCCGTAGTGCCGGAGGAGGTGGTTCATCCCGATCACCTCACAAATTACGGTGATGTTCTTGCCGGGCGTGACGGGAACCTTCACCATGGGAAGATCCACGCCGAGAAGCGTAAAGGTGTCGTCGACCATTCCGAGGCGCGTGTATTCCTCGTCCTTGTCCCACAATTGCATGTTTACGACGACCTCGACGCGCTTCTGGAACCGGATAGCCCGAATACCGAACATCGCCCGGATGTCCACCAGCCCGAGGCCGCGCACTTCCATGAAGTGCTGCACCAGATCCGTTCCGGATCCCATCAACAGCTGCTCCTCCTTTCTCGTCACGATAACGACGTCGTCGGCGACGAGGCGGTGGCCCCGCTCTACCAAATCGAGTGCGACTTCGCTCTTGCCGATTCCGGATTTGCCGATAAGCAGAAGCCCGATCCCGTAGACATCCACCAGCGATCCGTGGATCGTTTGCTGAAGCGCGAATTGATCACTCAGGAAATCGCGAAGCACGGCCATGAAGTGTGTCGACGGCAGCGGTGTGCGATAGACGGGCACGCCTTTCTCAGTCGCCATCTTCACGAGATTCCGAGCAAGCGAATTGTTTTCCGTCAACACGATGCAGGGAACGGGAAACTCGATCAGCGTGCCGAAGGCAGACTGGCGCGCCTTGTCGTCCATGTGTTGCAGAAATTGATTCTCGGTATTGCCGAGGATCTGTATCCGACGAAACGTAAAGAGCTCTTTGTAGCCCGCGAGGACGAGGCCGGGCCGGTGGAGATTACTCTCTGTAACGTGGCGCTCAGCGGCAGGAACCTCGTTGACGGCTTCGATCTCGACATCGACCGTCGTACGAAGCTGCTCTACCATGAATTCGACCGTGATCGACTCCTTCTTGAAGACTTTGGCTTGATGCGCCATGGGTTTGGGGTGCCGAGTACAGGTTTGACGTTGGTCTCGCGCTATCCGCGATCGGAATATTGTCGTCTAGGGTACTTCTACCGTTTCGAGGATTCTTTGGACGATGTCTTCGCTGGCGACTTCCTCGGCCTCGGCTTCGTACGAGATTGCGATGCGGTGGCGCATGACGTCCATAGCGATGGATCGAACGTCCTCCGGCGTCACGTAGGCGCGGTGCTGCAGAAAGGCATGCGCTCTGGAGGCCAGGTTCAGGTTGATGGTAGCACGAGGCGACGCCCCGAAGTCGACGAGCGGCTCAATGCTGGACAGGCGGTATTTGGCCGGCTCGCGCGAGGCCATCACGAGGTCGACGATGTAGCGCTCGACGCGCTCATCGACATACATCTCGTTGAGCACTTTTCGGGCGTCTATGATCTGCTTGGGTCGGATGACCGACCGAACCTGCTCCTTCATACCCGTTCGCGCCATGCGGCGCATGATCTCGAGCTCCTCGTCCTTCGTCGGATAACCGACCTTGATTTTGAGCATAAACCGATCCACCTGCGCTTCCGGCAGCGGATACGTGCCTTCCTGCTCAATTGGATTCTGCGTGGCGAGCACCAGGAACGGCTCGTCGAGCGCAAAGGTGGTCTCGCCGATCGTCACCTGGCGTTCCTGCATGCTTTCCAGGAGCGCGCTTTGCACCTTCGCCGGAGAGCGGTTGATCTCATCGGCGAGGATGATGTTAGCGAAGATCGGTCCCTTCTTAATAAAGAAAGAACCTTCCTTCTGGTTGTAGACCAGCGTACCGAGCAGATCGGCAGGCAGCAGATCCGGTGTGAACTGGATCCGCTGAAACTTCGTGCCGATGGCACTCGCGAGCGAGCTTACGGTAAGTGTTTTGGCGAGACCCGGCACACCTTCGAGGAGAACGTGCCCGTCACCCAGCAGCCCTATCAAGAGTCGCTCGACCATGTAGCGCTGACCCACGACGACGCGGCCGATTTCGCTGACGAGTGTATCGACGAATTGGCTCTCCTGGGAGATGCGCTCGTTTACGTGAGCTAAATCGAAAGACATGAATACCTGGGTTGCCGGTAGTGATGGGCGTCGCAGCGAAAGCGGAGTCGTTTAGAGAAGCATTACGTCGGGCCGGATGTTGAATCGTTCCTCTAGAGCCACCTGGATACGATCCAAGCATCGTGGGACGATAAACGGCTGACCGGCTGTGAGTACGCAACCGCCTCGACCCGTGACGCCCGCACCATACATACCTTCAATACTCATCGTTTCGGTCTCGTTCACGACCGCATCGAGAAGCTCATTTGTGCTGCTCCAATCTTTCTGGTGGGATGAATGGGACATAAGGAGCAACGCCCCGAACATTTGCCAGTCCCTACGTCTCACGGCGGCGACCAGTTTCTGCACGCGCCGGTTTTCAGTGACAAGGTGCCGCACAACGGGCTTCAGCTTTCGGGGCAATACGTCGAGCCCGGCCTTCAGGTCCTTATGTTCAAGATCGCGTAGGGAATCCAGCCTTGGAAATCCTTTCCGTCGCAATACGGCCGCGGCTTCCGCCGCGAGATCGCGCCTCTTTATATGGAACGAGACGTCCTGAACGACACCCATGCCCACATCCACAAATCCCCACCCCAATACGTCTCGAGATGGTGCATCGAGGGCAAGATGCTCCATCGTATGGGTGTCGACAAGTGTATAGTCTTCCGGAAGGCCGGCGTCGGCCGCAACGAGATAGGCGATGCTGAAAGGATAGCCTGTGCAGACCTCGATTACGTTCCGCACGAGGTGCTGCATCTCGAGGGCACTTTGTGGAAGGGCGAAAAGTGACTGCGCGACACGCGCCGCAGCGATGCCTAAACCGGCCAGATAGGCATCCAGGCATGAGGACGGAACCGTGCTGACGACAGCTACTTCGACAGAGGTGCCGGGCGGGACCAGCCGGCGAAATAGCTCTTCGACCAGACGAACCCATGACGGACCGTCGGCGTCCGAGGGCCCGGCGGTGTCGAACGCCCATGAATCCTTCCTGCCTTCGAACGCAAGCTGCGACGGTCCCTCTGATACGATTCGAGCGGCGACGGCGGTGCCGAGGGGCAGCGACATCAGAACGGCGAACCCGTCGAAGTAGTGCGTGTGTTCGCCGATCAGCCCCGTTGCCCCGTGTGCGAATGCCGCTTCAGCCCCGTCTGCCCGCGACCCGAACCGCTCCACTAACAAGGATCGGCTGCGCTCGGCAAGCTGTTGCGGGCGCACGATCGTATGCTCTTGCATCCGATCCAGCGCATCGAGATACGGCGTCACATAGGGCGGCGCACCTGTACGCTCCCGAATGAAATCTGAGGCCATGGGGATTACGAAACCAACTGCGGCGGACCTTTGTCGCGTAACGTGCCCCCGGTGCCGCGTACGGGGAGCGCTTCATTTATTCGTAGGCGACGGACCCTTTCATCCGGTCATTCGTGCTCGACGGCGCCGGTACCTAAAAGGTGCTAGTCTAACGGCTCGATTCGTAGAATGCAACGCACTCTTCGCGATTGGAGCAGGCGCTTTTCGCATTAGGTCGTAGAATACGATAGTCTACGCCATGTTCGTGGCGGCGTTCGCCTGATTTCGCGCCCGCGTATATTTTTGTAGCAGTCAGAAATCCGAATTCGCATGTCGGTTTGGTCTCGCGCAGCTCTCTGGATCCTCGATCATCCGCGTCCGATCTGGACAGTGATCGTCGTGATGACGCTCGTTTTCGGCTATTTAATGAGCGGCCTGGAAACGGACCACGCCGCCGGAAACTTCGCCGCGGCGGAGGAGGAGTTCTTCGAGGAGTTCCGCGAAATGGGGCGCGTGTTCGGGCGCACTGAGACCATTCTCTACGTCGTCTTCCACGAGACAGACCCCTTCGCACCCCCTTTTCTGCATGCGCTCGATTCACTCACGGCCGCCATCGAACAGAAAGAAGGTGTCGAGAATGTCCTCAGTCTTGCAAATGTGCCTTATCTGGAACGGGTCGGCGGCGAACTGATCTCGAAGCCCGTATACGAACCTCATCTGCGACCGGAGGAGGCCGCGGATCGCATTCTGAACCAGCCATTTCTTAGAGGGCTGCTGATCTCGCGCGACAGCACGGCCACGGTGATGATGGTGCGCATTCTTCCGGAGTTCAACAACCGGCCGGAGCGCCTGGCTCTGGTCGACGAGATAGAAGGGGCCGCGGACCTCCTGCCGGGAGAGGTAGCCCTAGCCGGGTTCCCGTATCTCAGAACGCAGTATGCCAGGCGCGTCACGCGCGAGGCGCCGCTGTTCACCGTTCTCGCGCTTCTGATTTCTCTCATCTTTCTCTACGTCACATTTCGCGCATGGCGAGCCGTAGTGCTGCCTACCGCAATCGTCGTGCTGGGTATCATCTGGACGTTCGGCCTGATGGCTGTTTTCGATCAAAAGTTGAACATCGTGACGGCCGTGCTACCCGCGCTTATCGTCATCATCGGTATGGCGACGGCCATCCACCTGAGTACGAAGTTTTTCGATCAATACTCCGTGCTGCGCGACCGCCGTGAAGCGATCGTGGAAACGGTCCGGACGGTCGGAATGGCGACACTCCTCACGTGCCTGACGACCGCCATCGGATTCGCGGTGCTCCTGCTGTCGGGCAACCGACTGCTTGAGGGTTTTGGTGGATTCGCAGCGATCGGCATCATGATCCTCTACGGCCTGTCGATCACCATGATACCGCTGACCTACATGCGTATTCGCCCGCCGCGAGTCGACGTTGCCTCGCTGGCGACGCACGACCGGTTCTCCGACTTCTTCGACGCCAAGGCCCGCCTTACGCGCAAATACAGCGGCGCAATACTGGGTATAACGGGTCTTTTCGTCGTGGGAGGAATCGTAGGCGTCACGCAGATCTCGACCGACATTTTCGTCTTTTCGGATTTCTACGATGATGATCCCCTTCGTCGAGATCTTGCCGTCTTCGAGGAGAAGTTCGGCGGCGTTCTGCCGATGGAAGTCGTCATTGAGTCGGACCGGGACGGGCGGTTCAAGACGCTCGGCGCGATGCGCCGCGTCGATCAGCTTGAAGAAGAGCTCGGCACGTTGGCACCCGTAGGCATGACTTTGTCGGCGGTCGACCTCATGAAACTTGGAAACCAGGCGTATTTTGGCGGAAATCCAGGCGCGTACCGTATTCCATCGAGCTACGAACTACCCTTTCTGCAGAGCGCATTGGGACGGTTCCTGAGTGGCAGCGAGGGGGAGTTATTCGAGAACCTTCCCCGGTTCGTCGATTCAACCTTCAGCAAGACTCGCATCTACCTGGGGGTGGCCGACATCGGAACGGAGCATATGAACCAGCTCGCGGACACGGTTCGGACGCTAACCGAATCCACCTTCGGCGGCGACGAATTCGACGTGGTGGTGACGGGGACGGCCATAATGTCGACGCGATCCGGCGAGAGCCTCATCCGTAATCTAATCATCTCGTTGGGCGTGGCGCTCCTCGTCATCTCTTTGTTGATGGCGGTTCTCTTCCGTTCGGCGGCGCTGACGTTTATCAGCCTTCTTCCGAACGTGATCCCGCTGCTGGTCGTGGGCGGCGCGATGGGCTTCGCAGGCATCGCGCTGAAGCCGTCTACGGCCTTGATCTTCTCCCTCGCTTTCGGCATCGCCGTCGACGACACGATTCACTTCCTTACGAAGTACCGCCTTTTCCGCCGCGAAGGGATGATGCGCGATCAAGCCGTACGTACGACCCTCGGCGAGACGGGGAAGGCCATTCTCTTCACGTCGCTGATTCTGATGAGCGGCTTCCTGGTCTTCACTCTCTCGAGCTTCGGCGGCACGGTTAACATGGGGGCACTTACGGCCCTCACGCTGGCCGTGGCGCTGGTCGCGAATTTGTTTTTGTTGCCGGCGTTGTTGTATCGATATGGACCGGTGAGGGAGGGGGAGGAGCGAGGAGCGAGGAGCGAGGGGCGAGGGGCGAGGAGCGAGGATCGAGGATTGAAGATCGAGGATCGCG
>CAZART010000203.1:0-6456 GCA_964487555.1 uncultured Rhodothermales bacterium | reverse complement strand
GCTCGAGCAGGTTCATGCCCGTATCCGTCGACATCGACCAGTTGTTGTGCTTGCCGGACCCGTTTACGCCGGCGAAGGGCTTCTCATGCAGCAGGCAGACGAGGCCGTATTTTCGGGCCACCCGCTGCATCGTCAGCATCATCAGCTGCTGATGATCGGCGGCGAGGTTCGTGTTTTCAAAGATCGGCGCAATCTCGTACTGGCTCGGCGCCACTTCGTTGTGCCGCGTCTTCACGGGCACGCCGAGGCGGTATAGTTCGCGCTCGGTATCGAGCATGCATGAAAGGATGCGGTCGTTGATCGATCCGAAGTAATGATCCTCGAGTTCCTGCCCCTTCGGAGGCTTCGCCCCGACGAGCGTGCGGCCCGTCGTCACGAGGTCCGGACGGCGATAGAAATATTCTTCGTCTATCAAGAAATATTCCTGCTCGGAACCCACCGTCGAGTACACCTTGTGCACGTTGCTCACGTCGAAGAGCTCGAGCACGCGCCGTGCCGCCTTGTCGATCGCTTCCATCGAGCGCAGCAGCGGAATTTTATAGTCGAGTGCCTCACCCGTCCAGGAGGCGAAGGCGGTCGGTATCGCCAGGTACGACCCCTTGTCGTTCTCGATGATGAAAGCCGGTGACGTGGGATCCCACGCGGTATAGCCGCGGGCCTCAAACGTGGCACGCACACCGCCGCTCGGGAAGCTGGATGCATCCGGCTCCCCCTGAATCAGGTCTTTTCCGGAAAATTCTGCGACGGCGCCGCCGCCCTTGTTCGGCGTAATGAAGCTGTCGTGCTTCTCCGCCGTGGATCCCGTCAGCGGCTGAAACCAGTGCGTGTAATGCGTAACGCCACGCTCCGTTGCCCATTCCTTCATCGCCATCGCGACCGCATCGGCAATATTCGGATCGATCGGCCGCCCCTTCTCGATGGTAGCGAGGAGGCTCTTGAAGACGCTCTTCGGCAGCCGATTCTTCATTGCCTCGAGGCCGAAGGTGTTCTCACCGAAGATCTTCTCGACGTCCATCGGCAGCGACGGAGCCTTGCCGTTGCGTACGAATTTCGTCGCCGCCTTGACGTTGTAGGAATCAATCAACTTGGTCATAATACGTAGGGTTGGGTGGGATTAGCGTCTCGAGTTTTTCAAGCGGGGGAGGGGGACCGGGTACGGACGCACGGAGGCGTGACCGCTTCCCGACCCTTCTTTCATGCCGCCTCCGCTTCCGCGTAGTCGAACAGCTCCATCGGCGTCGCCTCGACCGTACGCGATTCTTTAAATGTGCTCAGCACGATGCTCGTCGACGTGCCGTGCACGCCGGTCAATGATTGCAGGCGCGAAAGGAGTCGCTCGAGGGTGGTCGTATTTTTCGTTCGAATCTTGATGATGTGCGATCCCTCGCCGGTAATGGAGTGGACTTCGAGCACCTCCGGGAGATTGCTGACTTCTTCGACGAAGGCGGGATAGTGGGCTGATCCATCGACCGTGACCCGTATGAACGCCGTGATATCGTGATGCAGGCGTTTTGCATCCACTACCGCGTGATAGCCCGTGATTACACCGCGCTCTTCCAGCTTGCGCATCCGCTCGCTAACTGAGGGGACGGAGAGCCCGACCACCTCGGCAATGGCGTTGCGTTTCATCCGCCCGTTTTCCTGGAGAAGCTCCAGGATTGTGGCATCTATCTCGTCGATTCGTTCCGAAGACATCCGACTTCCATCCTAATAAATTTATACGAATCGATATAAATTTACTTCAATATTCGGGGATTTGTCAAGCGCAAACTAAAACATTTATGTTTGGTTGCAGGGGAGCGCGAGGATTTCACATGGGCTTGACGGCGGAAGCGCTTCGGCGATCGATCAATCCTCAAAGCGGACCTGGCGGGTCGATCTTTCGGAATCGGATCGCTCGGTCAGCGTTCCGTAGAGCTCGGGACGACGGGCTCTCAGCCAACGGCGTCCGGAGGAGGATTCCAGAACGGAGGCCCTGAGTTCCGCCACGACCATGTCGTCTCCGATCGCCCGCGATTCGGCTACGATCTCTCCGTATGGATCGATGATCATTGCGTTGCCCGTGCGCACCTCGTCATCGTCGCGCCCGACACCGTTGCTGAACAGGAGGTACATTCCGTTGTCGTGGGCCCTGGACGGAAGCCATCTCATGAGCCATCCACGTCCCTTTGGACCTTGAAACTCCTGGCGCAGCGCATCTTCATTGTCGCCTCGCCGCTCCCAGAGATCGACGTCGATCGGGCCCATCGCCCTCGGGCTTCTCGAGCGGCATCCACCCGTCTGATGCGGCGCAATGAGCACCTCGGCGCCTTTGAGCGCGGTGATGCGCGCGTTTTCGATGAGGTTGTTGTCGTAGCAGATGAGGATGCCGGCCTTCGTTCCGTCAGGAAGATCGAACACGCAATAGTCGTCGCCGGATGTCATGTGCTCGCTGATGAAGGTGTGGAGTTTGCGGTGGCGCTCGCTCCTTCCATCCGGCATGGCGACGACGTAGCTATTATAAAGGTGGCCGTCGTCGCCGATCTCGATCAGCCCGGCTCCGATGCTCATATTGAATTTTCGGGACAGACTCTCGAGGGCTCCGCAGATGGGCCCGGACGGCACCGGCTCGGCGAGCTGCTGGACCTCCGCCCGCGACAGATGGCGAACGTGCCAGTATCCCGTAACGCACATTTCCGGAAAGACGATCAAATCGACGTTCTGCTCAGCTGCTCGTTCGACGAACTTCTCCATGGTCATCAAATTCGCCTTCTTGTTGCCGGGCGCGTGCTGAAACTGTACGACGGCGGCGCGGAGGTTTTGCATGGATTCTGATCCGGACGGGTTCGGAGGTAAGGTGTCGATGGATGCGACGCGGGACGTCGCTTAAAGAGCCGGCAGCGCACGCTAAAATAGCGCGGCGGCAGGTTACGTTCGTGATCCGAATGGTTTATATGGATATGGACGTCGTCTTGCTCGTCCCGCTACAAAACGGTGGCCTTTCTCGATGAGAGCCACAGCATACAGGCGAGCCTGCTGCCGGAGCTGGGGAGCGTGCCCATCACGTCCATATTCTGCGGCAGGACCGGTCCGCGTCGTCTTATTTCCTGGATGCACATGTTACGCAGAAGGCGGATTCGGGCATGATCTCCAGGCGTCCCCGCGGGATTTCGTCGCCGCACTTGACGCACGTCCCGTAACTGCCCTTTTCGATGCGCTCGAGAGCGCGTTCTATCTTTTGGAGGCGCGATTGTTGGCGACGACGGCCTTCCTGATCCATGGACTGCGCCTGAATGGCCTCCATCCGCGTGAGCCGCCCGATGGCTTTGTCGGGAGTGATGCTGTCTTTCGTCGGATCCTCCTGGGCCAGCGCCACGCGGATCTCACCGGCCAGGTCGTTGAGCTGATGCTTGAATTGGAGGAGCTCTTTCTGGGTCATAGTAAGATGGTGATCGCGGGATGGGCAGGTCGGCATGCAAACGCCCACTCGGTGACGGGGTTCGCCGCGCGGTAGTCGTCAATGAATCTCGCGCCGCCGACGATGCGCTCCGTCGGTATGCCGGTGATCCTGGGAGCCGGTGAATCTGATTCCGGAGCCGAGCAGGATGGAATAGCCCGGCTATTCGCCCGGTGCGTCGAGAATGCCGCTTCCGCAGGCGGAAGGCCGTAGCTCCAGGCTGTTTAATGCGGTGGACACTTCCTCGCATGCCGAGGTCCATTTCCTGCCCCGGGAGCCTTCGTAACAGGTCTGGCACAGTGCTTGTAACATCATTAGATACAAGCATTTGTTGAGATAAGAGCTGTCAGGAGGAAAACCGATGCAAGGTCAAACGCAAGGAAGGGCCCTGGTTAGAAGCGGCCGCCCATGGTTCCTTTGGTTCGTAATTGCCGCGCTGTTCACCGTTTGGCCCGGCTTTACGCACCCCGGTGCGCCCGGCCTTTCGCACGCCGGCACGCCTGCCTTTTCGCACGCCGGTACGCCCGCAAGCGATGTTCCGGACGTCGTCGGCACCGACGAGGCCGACGATCGGCCGGCGAGGCACGTCATCCACATCAGTGTCGATGGACTGCGAGCCGACGCCGTCACGCGTGCGTCCTCCGAGTCGATCCCCAATTTTTATCGATTCCGGCAGGAAGGCGCCTTCACCGACAACGCCCGGACCGATTTCGACTACAGTAACACGCTTCCGAACCATACTTCGCAGCTCACAGGCCGACGTGTGAAAGGACCGGAAGGCCACAACTGGACGAAGAATAGCGATCCCGAGGAGGGTCAGACCCTCCACAGCAACAAAGGAGACTACGTGGCCAGTGTGTTCGACGTGGCCCACGACAACGGGCTGAGCACCGGACTGTATGCGAGCAAATCGAAATTCGTAGTATTCGATCAGAGCTACGATGACGTGAACGGCGCCGAGGACGTAACCGGCGAGGACGACGGCCGCGACAAGATCGATCGATTCGTCTACGATGCCGATACGGAGGCGCTCGTCGAGACGTTCGTGCAGGACATGGCGCGAGCGCCCGTCCGGTATTCCTTCGTTCACCTGCGCGATCCGGATACGGCCGGTCATTGGCGCAATTGGGACACCCGTTCCGGCACGCCGTACATGGGATCCGTGGAGCGGATCGATCGGCTTCTCGGCCGGATCTTCGAGCTGGTTGCTTCCAGTCCGGCACTCGCCGGCAACACGGTGGTCATTCTGACGTCCGATCACGGCGGCGGCGGCAGCTGGCACAACCACGGAAACGCCGGCAGTATCGAGAACTACACGATCCCGTTCTACGTCTGGGGTGCCGGTGTGGAGCGCGCCGAGCTCTATGCGCTAAACCGTTCCACGCGGCAGCATCCCGAAATGGGCCGGCCGGGTTACGACGCGCCCGTGCAGCCGATCCGAAACGCGGATGCGGCGAACCTGTCGCTCGCCCACCTGGGCTTGCCGGCCGTCCCGGGATCCACGGTGAACCTCGCGATGGATCTGACCTCCGGCGCCATGCCCGACTCCGACTTCGAGCTGGCCGATGCCTCAAAGGATCAGCTCGAGGATGAGCAAGATCGATCGGACGCCGTTGCAGCGAACGGTGGCGGGACTGCCGCGAAGTTGTGCCGCGTGGCTTACGCGGTGAGACATTAGCTCCCGGCGCCGGCCTGGAGGAAGGCGATGACGTCGGACAGGTCCCGCGGGCGCTGAGGCGGCGTCCGTAATCGTCCGGCATGATGGAATGTGAGGCCGCCCTCAGCCTGGGAATGGCGGCTCGCAGCACCGTTCTTTCCCCTTTCTCATTCTTGAACGTCAGCGTGCCGGGCATCTCGCGGACGATCCGCCCGCTGACGACGGACCCGTCGGACAGCTCGGCCACGTAGGCCGCGTAGGTGGCGGGAACGGCGCGTGTGGATGCGTGTGGATGTTGAGCCGGTCAGAGCACTTCCCGGGCGAGACGCACCAGCGCGTCGACCAGGATCGGTTCCGTTTCCGGAGCCAAATGTGAAACGCCCGGCTCGTAGCCGCCGAAGCGGTGCGAGTCCTCGGTGGTTAGATAGCCGATTGCCCCGTTCGCATAGCCCACGACGAACACATGGACGTCGGACTCCGCCGTCAGCGCGTCCTCAACCTGGAGCTGGAAGGCGGTGAAGGGCTCGCCCGGAATGGTGAGGAACAGGTTTCTTCCGATGCGCAGCGCCTGGATGTCAGCCCGCACGGTTCCGCCGTCCTTCCCCGGAAGCTGGAGCGTGCGAACGGCGGCCCGGATCGCGTAGGACGAATCGCGCAGGGCCATGGCATCGGCACTTCCCGCGCGCGCCGCGGCGGCCACGGCGACCGCGCCGAGCTCCGTGCCGATGGCCATGACGTCCTGCTCGGTCCCGCTCCGAAATCCGTCGTTGGAAGGGAGATTCGGCCGGGTGTCTCCAGCCGCTCCCTGCAGGAACAGGCTGGGCGTGTTCCCCCCGTAGGCCTGCTCGACGAAGTGCTGCGCGACGCCGGGAAAGTCCGCCGTGATCAGGGTGTTCTCGTTGCGGAATACGTTGGCGTGGCAGGCGGTGTGCATCACGACGGCCAGCGGGTCGGCCGCGGCGCCGTCGATGCGGAGCACGCGCACGCGCGGGTCTACGACGCCGTCCGGATTCGGCCGCATTTCGGCCGTGCCCTCGTCATTGAGCAGCCGCCGGTTGACGCAGAATTCGATGGTGTCCTCCGCGAAGCCGATCGTCACCCGCTCGAGCCGAGCCGCCGCCGCGGCCGCGGCGCCGGCGATCTTGGCGGCCACGATGCGGCCGTAGTCCGTCTCGGCATTGAGGCGCGGGCTGCCGTGCGTATGCGACGATGCCACGAGGATGTGGTCCTCGGCGATCCCGGCCGCCGACGAGACGGCCTCCCGAATGGCCTCGGTCTCCGCTTGCCCGACGCCGATCAGGTCGAGCGTGATCATGGCCGCCCGCGCCGCGCCGTCGTCGACGACGACAACGCCGGCCCGAAG
>CAZART010000202.1:0-6457 GCA_964487555.1 uncultured Rhodothermales bacterium | reverse complement strand
CTCTACAACGTGCTGCTCTCGCTCGGCAACATGAACATCTATCACATCCGCGATTGGGATGTGGTCGGCTTCGGCCAGTATCTCGCCGTCGTCCGCGAGCCCGCCTTCTGGTCGATCCTCGTGAAAACCCTCGTCTGGACGGCCGTCAACATCGTCTTCCACGTCGGCCTCGGCGTCTTTCTGGCCGTGCTGCTCCACCAGAAATTTATCGCCGGCAAAAACGCCTGGCGCGTGCTGCTCATCCTTCCGTGGGCACTCCCCCAGTACATCACCGCCCTCACCTGGCGCGGCATGTTTAACTACGAATATGGATCGGTGAACCTCATGCTCACCCAGTTCCTCAACATGCCCCCGGTCCAGTGGCTTACCTCGCCCTTCGAAGCCTTCGCCGCCGCCATCCTCACCAACATCTGGCTCGGCTTCCCCTTCATGATGATCGTCGCCCTCGGCGGCCTCCAGTCCATCCCGCAGGAGCTCTATGAGGCCGCCGACGTCGACGGCGCCTCCGCCTGGCGCAAATTCTGGACCGTCACCGCGCCGCTTCTCAAACCCGTCATGATCCCCGCCATCACCCTCGGCGTCATCTGGACGTTCAACAACATCAACGTCGTCTGGCTCGTCTCCAACGGCGGCGAGCCCAACGACCAGACCCACATCCTGGTCTCCTACGTCTACGACGCCGCCTTCACCATGTACCGCTTCAGCTGGGCCGCCGCGATCTCGATGATCATCTTCTTCATCCTGTTCGTGTTCACGCAGGTGCTGCTGGCGCGCACAAAAGCGACGGAAGCCGTTTACTGACGCGAAATGCCCTTTGCTAAAAGACGAATTACACAGCGCGCAGCTCGGCGCATCGCGGAACGTCGGATTTCTTACGAAGACGTCGCTGAGGTACTACGAACAGGAAAGATCATATCCTATTCGGCCGAGCCCGCCGAACGAACCTATAGAGCTCTTTGAACGCTGGTCACCGCCCGAATTTCTGCCGGAGTCAAGCAACCGAAGCCGTTCACCGACGGGCGTCCGTGGTCGGTGGTCACGTGTCAGACGTTATGTTTTTCGCCGCGATGTGTCTATAGGGTAAAACTAGAGACCCGAAGGCCATGGCAAAGACATTCAGAGAATTGAACGTATACATGAGAGCCGTTGAGGCCTCCCGAGAGGTGTTCGAGATAACACAACATTGGCCTCCCGCGGAGCTGTATTCACTTTCGAATCAGGTTCGTCGCTCGTCCCGCGCCGTCGCAGCACTCATTGCCGAGGCGTGGGCCCGCCGCATCTACAATGCCGCCTTCATCAATTGTATAAACCAGGCGCTGGGCGAAGTCTACGAAACGAAAGCGTGGTTCGACCATGCGCTCGCGTGCGGGTACATAGACGATGCGCTCTACGAAGCCCTCTCGAATAAATGGGATGAAATTAGTGGAATGTTGCAGCGAATGATCCACCGCGCCTCCAGCCCTGCGCCTTCAAACGGCGATGCCCTCAAGAGTGGCAGTCTGCCCCCTGACTACTGACACCCCACGCCCCCACCCGTCCGAAGAGATGACGACACCCAGCCTTAAACGTCTCAGCAGCACGATCGCGTCATACGCCGTGCTACTAGGGTTTTCCCTCATCGCCGTCTATCCGGTCACGCGCATCATCACCATCTCGCTGCGTCCCGGCGACCGCCTCCTCTCCACGTCGTTGGATTTTATCCCTGACGGCGCCACGCTTGAAAATTACCGCGTCCTGCTCACCGAGACACACTTCCTCCGGTGGATGCTCAACTCCACGCTGGTCGCGCTCGTCGTCACGGTGACCGGCGTCGCCCTCGCCTCCACGGCCGGATACGCCCTCTCCCGCTACAAATTCGCCGGCCGCGGCTCGATGCTCAGCGGACTCCTCGTCACCCAGATGTTTCCCGCGACGATGCTCCTCCTCCCGCTCTACGTCATGCTGATTCAGCTGCAGCTGCTCAACTCCTACATCGGCATCGTCATCATCTATACCGCGACCGCTCTGCCGTTCTGCGTCTGGCAGATGAAGGGCTACTACGACACCATCCCGTTTTCTCTCGAAGAAGCGGCCCGTATCGACGGCTGCACTCCATGGCAATCCTTCTACAAGGTCATCTTCCCCCTGGCCGCCCCGGCCCTCGTCATTACGGCCCTTTTCTCGTTCTTGACGGCCTGGAACGAGTTCGTCGTGGCCAACGTGGTGCTGCAGGACGTCGAGCTCTTCACGCTGCCGCTCGGTCTCAAGCTGTTCCAGGGCACGATGGTCACCCAGTGGGGCCTCTACGCCGCCGGCGCCCTCCTCGTCTCGATACCGGTCGTGCTGCTCTTCGTCGTGCTCAGCCGCTATCTCGTAGGCGGCCTCACCCTCGGAGCCGTTAAGGGATAGATACCGGGTCCGCTGCACGTTATCATGGCCACCGATTGAGGCAAGACCCGCGCTGGCGAAGTCGAGTAAAAATGTGGAGTAAAAAAACGGTCCCGGCCACGCCCTCCTCAAACGGCCTGCCCGTCATCAGCAAACCGGCATCCTGAGCGCAGAGAGGTTGCCACGACCATCGAGAAGGGCTCGTGGGGACCCTCCCGCCACCTCGCGTGCCACGTCGAGGATGCCCCGAACGAATGACGTAAATCCGGCACGTCCCCGCGGTCCGACACGCTGTTGACCTGTCCGGCTATGAACCGAATGTTCGCTGCACGTGTGCGTGACGTCAATTACCAAAAAACCCGTCGCCACTGCGAGTTCGCGCGAGCGTCGTTTTACTCGAAGTAATACCGCATGCGGATGCCGCCAGGAAATCAACGGGTCGTGCGCCATGCAAAATTACGATGTAGAACACGCGGCGACCGCCGGCCGCTGCCCGGCTGGCAAACCATTCACCCGATAAGGCGTATCCTTGGCCGAACGTTGCTCGAGGTGTGGCGGGTCTATTCTACGGCTCGCCCCGCCCCTGCCACCACGCATTCCGCAGGCCGAAGATGTCCGAGAATCAACCGCTGCATAAGGTCCAGCTCTCCCGACTTTTGGGGCAGTTCTGGACGTTCGCGAACGCGCTCAGCATGGCGCGGCTGATCCTCGTCATCCCCATCACGTACCTCATCCTCACGGACGGCTCCCTCGTCTGGCTGTTCTCGCTCATCTTCATTGCTCTCGTAACCGATTGGTTCGACGGCCGAGTCGCACGCTGGTCGCGGACGGTCTCGGAATGGGGCAAGGTGCTCGATCCTCTCGCCGATAAAGTCGCCGCCGCAGCCATCGTCATGGCCCTTACCGTGCGCGGAATCCTTCCCTTGTGGTTCCTCGTCGTCATCGTTGCGCGCGATTCGGCGATCGTGCTCGGGGGCATCATTCTCGCCCGCAGGACCGGACAGGTCGTGATGAGCGTCTGGATGGGCAAAGTGGCCGTGACGGCGCTTTCCATCACCGTATTGGCGGCCCTGATGCGGGCCGATGCCCCCGTGCTGAGCTTCTGCGTCTGGGTTTCGACCGGGCTTTTGCTCTACTCGTTCTCCCTCTACGCGGGCCGCTGGTTCCGGCTCATGCGATCGGGCACGCTGCCGGAGGGGGTGACCTCACCTCGTGAAGGCGACGCGTCTACCGAGTCTGTGCGCGAAGAAGCGGGACACATAAGCTAGAACCCGGAAGAGAGGAACGCCGTCCCGGGGCCCGACCCTCACCACGCGACTTCATCAATCGGAAATAGATGGGTTTTTTTGATCGATTCAAAACGGCCGAACAGAAACAGGCCGAGAAAGAGAAGCTCGAAGAAGGTCTGGAAAAGACGCGAAGCAGCTTTTTCAGCAAGCTAAATAAGATCGTCCTCGGAAAAGACACCGTCGACGATGAAGTCCTCGACGATCTCGAAGAGGCTCTCGTGACGAGCGACGTCGGCGTTAAGACGACCCTCGACGTGATCAAGCGGGTCGAGGCGCGGGTGCAACGCGACCAGTACGTCTCGACCACCGATCTCAACGACATCATTCGCGATGAGATCGCCGATCTCATGCTCGCAAGCGAGCCCGAGCGCCCGGCGGAATTCGAGGCGCCGCTTCCCAACCGTCCGCACGTCATTATGGTCGTGGGCGTTAACGGCGTGGGAAAGACCACGACCATCGGCAAGATGGCTTACCGGTACAAAGAGGCCGGAAAGAGCGTGCTTCTCGGCGCCGCCGATACGTTTCGGGCGGCCGCGATCGAGCAGCTTGAAATATGGTCGCAGCGTGCGGGCGTTCCACTCATCAAGCAGTCCGCCAACGCCGACCCCGCAGCCGTTGCGTACGACACCGTATCCTCGGCGGTGAGCCGCGACGTGGACGTCGCGATCATCGATACGGCCGGCCGCCTGCACACCCGAGGCGGCCTCATGGATGAGCTCTCGAAAATCAAACGAGTGATGAGCAAGCAGATCGAAGACGCGCCACATGAAGTGCTGCTCGTACTCGACGCTTCCACGGGCCAAAACGCCATCCGCCAGGCCGAAGAATTTACGCGGAGCGTGGACGTGACGGGCCTCGTCTTAACGAAGCTGGACGGGACGGCGAAGGGGGGCATTGTGATTGGTATTTCCAATGAGTTCAAGATTCCCGTAAAATACATAGGTGTCGGAGAGCGCATCGGTGATCTGCAGGTATTCGATCGCACCGCATTCGTCGAGGCGCTCTTCCGGTAGGAAGCGCTCCGAAAACGCCGTTACCTGCGGTTCACCTCCGGAGGAGAGCGCTCGAAACATCGTTATTACCTGCGGTTCAGAAACTTAATTGAACCGTTCAAAGTGTGTTTTATACCATCTGCCGCCGCTCTGCCGACTCGACTGGTGCAAATGCCGATATTGAAAACTGTGAGATCCGGCAATGGAGGCTTTGGCTCGGCGCGCGTGGCGAGGGTCAATCGCCAACGTGGAAAAATGGGCACCGGCGTCTGGAGTCATCCCGGCACGTTTAGAATCTAGTGAGAAGGCAGCATGGCTCGTCGTTTCTATAGAAAGACTATTCACCTGGCGGCAGGTCTGATCGTCCTGGCTCTTGCAGGAATGATCCAGACCCCTAACGCATTAGCCCAGCGGACGGGCCCCCAGTTCGAAGTCGACGCCGTATCGGCCCGCGCCAACAACGGTTCGGAAACGCGCCTCGATGTCTACACCCGCGTTCCCTACTCGTCACTGCGTTTCATCACGACAAACGAAGGCTTCGAAGCGCGCTACGGAGTGACGATCGAGGTCCACGAGCTGAAGGGCGATTCCGATGCCGGTAACCTCGTCCAGACGCGCCTTTGGGAGCAGACCGTCACCGCAACCGAATTCGCGCAAACACGCACCGACAAGCTGTACGATCGGACCATCCAATCGTTGGAGCTGACCCCGGGCGAGTACCTCGTCCAATTTCAAATTGACGATCAGAACTCTACCGAAACCTTCGTCGACGAGATGCCGGTCCACGTCAGGGATCTTTCCGGCTCGACCGCCATCAGCGATCTGATCCTCATCGAAGCCTACGATCCATCCGCAAACAGCATCACGCCCGCAGTTTCCAATCAGATCGGGAGCGATCAGCAGAGCTTCAGGCTGTTCTACGAAATCTACTCCGATGACCTCCAGGAAGTACGCGTCCACCGCGAGGTCGTCCGCGTGCGCAAGAGCAGCGGCCCGCCATCGGTCAAGTCGCTGCTCGGCTTCGGCCGCAGCGACGACATCGAAAACGCTGAGGTCTCTTATGAGGAGATCGCTCCCCGCACCCTGAAGAGAGGCCGCAATCAGTTCGTCATAGAGATCCCCCTCGACGACTTCAAGGTAGGAGAATACGTCGCCCGCGTCTCCGTGGCGAATACGATCGGCACCCTTCTCGGTCGCGCCGAAAAGCCGCTCGTACTGCAGTGGACGGGCCTCGCAGATCACGTGCGTGATCTCGACGACGCCATCGCACAGCTCAGCTATATCGCCAAGAAAAAAGACATCTCGTATATCAAAGAGGGCCGCACCGAGCAGGAGCGACTGGAGCGATTTCGTGAGTTCTGGAAGCGCCGCGATCCGACGCCCGGCAGCGATCGCAACGAACGCATGGAGGAGTACTACTACCGCGTCTCCTACGCCAACCGGAAGTACGGCAACTTCACGGACGGCTGGAAGACCGACCGCGGTCAGATCATGGTCCTCTTCGGCGAGCCCGACTTCGTCGAACGGCATCCCTACAACTTCAACGTCAAGCCGTACGAGGTCTGGTTCTACTACCGCATCGGCCGCCGATTCATCTTTATCGACGATAATGGCCTCGGCGACTACGAACTCCTCGTTCCATACTGGGATGAACGAACGCGCATTCGCTAGCCTTCGCTTTCCGTCACAAAATGGGGCGCCTCTCTCCGGGGATCCCCATTTTCGGTAAGATCAGCCGCATTCCCGCCCCCGCCGCCATCGCCCTCCGCCGCCATTCGCCGCCCCCCCCAAGAGCGCGGCCGCTGCGGC
>CAZART010000201.1:4731-6486 GCA_964487555.1 uncultured Rhodothermales bacterium | reverse complement strand
CGACGATGCCGTGGCCGCCGTAGAAGTTGAGCTCCTTCTTGAAGTAGTGCATCGAACCGCCCTTTCCTTTCGAGGAGCCGTCGATCTTGCCGAAGAGCTCCGCCATGCATTCGTCGGGCGTCATTCCGAGGGCCAGGCCGAGGCCGTGGTCGCGGTAGGCGGTGATGATGGAATCCTGACCGACGTTGATCGCGCCGACGGCGCCGGTGGAAACGGCTTCCTGTCCGATGTAGAGATGAAGGAATCCGGCGATCTTCTGTCGTCCGTACATCTGCGCGGCGCGTTCCTCGAAACGGCGCTGGAGCAGCATGTTGCGGTACATCGCCGTCACCTGATCTTCGGAGAGCCCGACGTCCTCGTGCGTGTAATCGCCGGCGACGTACGTCTGAAATGAGCTCTCGACCTCGAGAATGTCGGGCACCTGGACCGGGTGGCCGTTCGCGAGGCTCTTCTGAGCCTGGCCGGGGTGGGCCTTGTCGGGGTGGGCCTTGTCGGATCCGTCCCCTGCAGCATTCTGTCCTTTCGGCGATTTCTTCTTATTTTTTGTTTCGGCCATTTTCCACGAACTTGAGGTTTCCGAACAGCGACACGCGCGTATCCCATACCACGATTGTATAACGGTGCGTACGCGGGGTTTCGCGCAAGCTCCAAGGGGAGCTGAATTCTCACGTCCTTTCGAGGACGCGGCCGCGCGCGGCGCCTCCGGGCGGACGGCGCCCAGGTGAAACGTTTAACATATCCAGCCGCGACGGCAGCTTCGTAAGCTAAGAAGAAATCTTCTTAATCGCGCCCCGTCGGCGCCGGTCGGACCTCGTTCACCGTGAAGTTGACAAAGATTTCAGTTTTCGAGAGACTGGCGCTCGATGGATAATCAGCGGCACACCATCGCTAACGGGGATCCGGACCTCGACGCGCTCCTCGACGGCGACCGGGAGGAGTTCGAGAAGATGGTCCTGAGGGAGAGCCCGCGGCTCTTCCGTGTCATTCTTCGTATTGTCGGCGACGCGGCGGAGGCGGAAAGCGTGATGCAGGAGACGTATCTGCAGGCGTTCAAGCGTCTCAGCACGTTCCGCCGGGAGTCGAAGTTCACGACGTGGCTCTACGCCATCGGCATCAATCTGGCGCGGGCCGCCCTTCGCAAAGCGAAGCGCGTCACGAGACTGGACGAGGCGGAGCTCGACCGGATGCAGCCCACCTTCAGCCGGGGGATGTACGTTGAAACGTTTGACGCGTGGAATCCACAAAAGCTGGCCGAACGGGAGGAGCGCAAGCGCATCGTCCACGCCGCCATCGACCGGCTGCCGGACGACTACCGGACGATCGTCACGCTCCGAGACATTGAAGAACTTTCGACGGCTGAAGCGGCCGCCATCCTGAACATCACCGAAGGCGCGGTGCGCGTACGGCTGCACCGCGCCAGACAGGCATTACGCCACTTACTCGATGAGCATTTTCGCTAAATTCAGAGACTTCGTCCGCCCCAAACCGCTGTCCTGTCAGCAGGTGAATCAATTCATCCTTGACTATCTTGACGGCGAGATGGACGATCCGACGCGCATCGCTTTCGAAGCGCACCTGCAAAATTGCCCGAACTGCCGGTTGTTCGTCGACCAGTACCGCGAGACGACCCGCCTCGTGCGCGAAACGGACGACATCGACATCCCGCCGGAGGTGGTCGAGCGGACGATCGATTTTCTGCGCCGGCGGCGCTATGGCGAGGACGGCGCGTGAAGACGTTCTGCGTGCCGGTGCGAT
>CAZART010000201.1:1906-4631 GCA_964487555.1 uncultured Rhodothermales bacterium | reverse complement strand
GTGCCGGTGCGATATGGGGTTGCTCGGGCTATTAAATTGCGAGCTCTTCCAGTGACGTTTCAAACTTACAAGCGCCAACAGTAACGTAGGCACGAATGAACTCGAAGTGATGCCATTCCGAGTGATTGATTTCGAGAACGAGAATGATCTCCGACTGCATAATCTATTGACGACTCGAGTCGAAGAGATGCTTGAACTCCGTCAGAGACTCGCAACGCCATCCTCGCAACGCGAAAGCGAGATCCCGCGGCGTAGATTTCGTGTGGCCGACATCTAAGTCGAGGAGCTGGTTGCGCAGCTTTACGATCTCACAGCAAACGACGTCGAGTTGATTGAGCTCATCATCGTAAGCCGCTGTCCATCAATCAGTAGCCGCGCAGGTTGGCCGCTCGACGATTATATTCGATTTTTCGGCGAATGAAGGACGTCCTGGTACTGACCTATTCCCTGACAGTCAGCCTCTAAATGCTCATGTGTCAGACGCGTCTCGCGTGGGCCCTTGCTGCGAAGAAGCGACCGGAGTCATGAGGTCGGCATGTTTTACTCGTCGCGGCGGATCACGGATGTGCATCTAGGGCGGCACGATGACATATATTTCCACTACATGCTGAGACAAACCGGAACGTAACCATGCCAACCAAGCAGGAACGTACAACCATTCTCGAGGAAAGAATGGAGTCGCTCGAACAAAAGCTCGGAGAGCATCTAAGCAAGAGCTACTCTCACGGGAATCTGCCCCCGGTACTTGCGTCGTACCCTTCCCCATTTTGCGCGGTATGGGGACCGCCTATCTTGGCTGCGCCTCCGCCTCCGCCTCCACCGCCACCGCCTGATCAGGATGGTTTCGATCTCGGGGCTCTGGGCGATCTGATCAAGGGAACTGTACCGAAGTCCGGCGGCACGGGACCGGAATGCACCACCAAGACCATCTTGGCCAACTGGACGGGACTTCCCCGTACGCGGACAGTAACCATCGCCCACATCGGAAATATTACGATCAACGCTGCGGGAAGCGCAGGAGGAAGCCTAGACCTCCAAGGCACGGGAAGCGTGACTATCGACGTCGAATTACAGCCGGGCCAGGTATTGGAAATTCACATTGACTCAGATAACGCAAAGTTTGCTGCATGGTGGTGAATCAGTGAGGATAGGCCTGGAGTCGACACGGGAATTCGATCCAACGTCGTGAGACAATTACGCATCGACCGTGACCCGACCGGCCCGCCGATGCCTGTCACTCCGGACGTACACGCCTGCCGGTACGTGAACTTTTGGAAGAAGTACGAGCGTGGTATCTGGATCGGCGACATTCGGCACGAGATGGACGTGATCTACCGTGGCACGAACATGCCTGTGGACGAGCCGCGAGTGCTGCCGGCAACTGTACGCGATGTGTGTGACGATCCGCGCGGCCGCGGCTGTGAGGGTGCGATGTGCGAGTGAGGGTGCGATGTGGGCGTGAGGGTGCGGTGTGGACGTGCCGGTGCGATGTACGCGTGAGGGTGCGGTGTGGATGTGCCGGTGCGATGTGCGAGTGAGGGTGCGATGTGGGGGTGAGCGGACGTAAACACGTTCAGGGTGCCGGTGCGATGGAGCGCCCCCATTACACAAGCCGCGCTGCAGGGTGATGTTTGCGGCCGCGAAACTCACGCTTTCCGAGCGCTTACACACTACGGCCCTCTTGGTGCAGCCTCATAATCGCGCTGCGATCCGTCAGACACGAACCGTTCCAGACCGCAAGCTGCCCTTATTACGTTGGAAGCCACATCAGATTTAGAGACGGACGTCTCACGCGGACGCTCGCTCGTCATCATTCCAACGTACAATGAGGCGGAGAACATCGTGGCCGTCCTGGAGCAGGTGGCAGATCTGCCCGAGCGGATCGACGTTCTCGTGATCGACGACGGCTCGCCCGACGGAACGGCGGATAGCGTGAAGGATTTTGCGACGCGGTTTCCCGGCCGCCTTGAGCTCATCGAACGAGGCGCGAAGCTCGGCCTCGGTTCGGCCTACATCACGGGTTTCAAGTTCGCGCTCGAGCGTGGATACACTTACGTCTGCGAGATGGATGCGGATCTGTCTCACAATCCTGCCGACCTCGTGCGGTTGATCTCCGCGGTGCGCGAGGGCCTGGGGGACATGGTCGTGGGATCCCGTTACGTCGACGGCGTCCGCGTGATGAACTGGCCGCTCGGCCGTCTCGTCCTCTCGTACGGCGCGGGGGTCTACACGCGGGCGATCACCCGCCTTCCGATCTATGACGTTACCGCCGGTTTCGTCTGCTATCATCGCCGGGTTCTGGAAGCGCTGGATCTCGATCGGGTGAAATCGAACGGGTATTCCTTCCAGGTAGAGATGAAATACCGCGCCTGGCGAAGCGGATTTCGCCTCCTCGAGGTGCCGATCGTGTTCACCGAGCGCACCGAAGGGCAGTCGAAGATGAGTAGGGCTATCGTGCGGGAGGCGGCGCTGAAGGTTTGGGAGCTGCGGATTCGGGATATGTTGGGGCGGCTGTAGGGATTGAGGCGGTTGAAATGGTTATGGCGGATGTAGGGGCTGGGACGGTCGTGAGAGTTTGCAGGGGATGGAGGGGTTGCGGCGGTTGCAGGTGTTGCGCCGGTCGTAGGTGTTGAGGCGGTTGTCGGGGTTGAGGCGGTGGTAGGGTTGAAGCGCTTGTAGGGGTTGGGGGCGGTTGTACGGGCTGGGGCGGTTGTACGGGTTGTCG
>CAZART010000201.1:0-1806 GCA_964487555.1 uncultured Rhodothermales bacterium | reverse complement strand
GCGGTTGTACGGGTTGTCGGGCGGTTGTACGGGTTGTCGGGCGTGGATCTTGGAGGTGTGGGTTTGTGGTTCGTTTGGGGCCCGGGCGAGTTTTTAGCGGTTGCCGCGCGAGGCGTGGATTTTCTCGCGGTTTCCATCGAAGGGACGAGCGGCTTTTTTGTAGACTACGTTTTCGGTTCCGGACGCACCAGAAAACCATCGATGCTATATGCCTGATTACAAGCACCTGACGACGCCGGCCGACGGCGAATTGATTACGATGGACGGCGGCGAGCTCGACGTGCCTGATCGCCCGATCATTCCATTCATCGAGGGCGACGGCACGGGGCCCGATATCTGGCGGGCCTCGCAGCACGTCTTCGACAGCGCCGTAAAAAAGGCCTACGGCGGCCGGCGCGAAATCATCTGGTTCGAGGTGTTCGCCGGTGAGAAGTCCAGGAACAAGTTTGACGACTGGCTGCCGGACGACACCCTCGCTGCGATCCGGCATCACCACGTGGCGATAAAGGGCCCGTTGACGACGCCGGTCGGCGGCGGGATTCGCTCCCTCAACGTGGCGCTTCGGCAGATTCTGGATCTTTATGCCTGTGTGCGTCCGGTTCGGCATTTCGCGGGGGTCCCCTCCCCCGTCAAGGAGCCCGAAAAAATCCACATGGTGATTTTCCGGGAGAACTCGGAGGACATCTACGCCGGCATCGAATACAAGGAGGGCACACCCGAGGTGAAGCGGATCATCCAGTTTCTGCAGGATGAGCTGGGCGTGACGTCCATCCGTTTTCCGGAGACGAGCGGCATCGGGATCAAGCCGGTCTCGAGGGAGGGAACGGAGCGGCTGGTTCGATCGGCCATCGAGTATGCCCGGCAGCGTGGATCGAAGAGCGTGACGCTGGTGCACAAGGGCAACATCATGAAGTTCACGGAGGGCGCCTTTCGCGATTGGGGCTACGATCTGGCCAAGAAGGAATTCGGTGCGGAAGAATTCGGCGGCGGACCGTGGTGCAAGCTGCCGGACGGCATCATCATCAAGGACGTGATCGCGGATGCGTTCCTGCAGCAGATTCTTACGCGTCCGGACGAGTACGACGTGATCGCCACGATGAATCTGAACGGCGATTACATCTCGGATGCCCTGGCCGCCCAGGTCGGCGGCATCGGGATCGCCCCCGGCGCCAACATCAACTATATCTCGGGTCATGCGATCTTCGAGGCCACGCACGGAACGGCGCCAAAGTACGCGAATCAGGACAAGGTGAATCCGGGTTCCCTCATTCTCTCGGGCGAGATGATGTTCCGGTACATGGGATGGGATGAGGTCGCCGATCTCATCGTCTCCTCTCTCGAGAAAACGATCGCCCAAAAGCGGGTGACGTACGACTTCGAGCGGCAAATGCCGGATGCGACGCTGCTGAAAACGAGCGAATTTGCGGAGGCGATGGTGGGCAATATGTGAGGCATTGACGGACGAAGGAAAGGACTTGTCCGTGCCTGCGGATTGTTCGTCCGCGCTTGCGGACATTTCAGTCGCAACCTGCCGACTTTTCGTTCGGAACCTTGCCGGCTTTTCGTTCGCAACCTTGCCGGCTTCTCGTTCGCAACCTTGCCGGTTTTTCGTTGGCAACCTTGCCGGCTTTCCGTTCGCAGCTGCCGACGCTTCGTTCGCACGTTCGCGCCTGGCGACTTTTCGTTCGCACGTGCCGACTCATATTCCGTCAGTTGCCGAGTCCTATCGCACCTGCCGAGTCCTTATCGCACCTTGCGGAATCCTCGTCCGCCCCGAGCCGCGATTCACCCCTCGACACCGACATT
>CAZART010000200.1:0-6487 GCA_964487555.1 uncultured Rhodothermales bacterium | reverse complement strand
CGGCCAGTCGATCCAGTTTCGTGGAATAGCCGGGCTCGCGCTTGTCGACCAGGTAGGTGCTGTCGGCGTTCATCCGGGCGATGAGGAGGGCTTTCCGAAGCCGGAGCAGGTCCATCTCGGAGATGTACTTTTTGCTCACGATCTGGCCGACGATTCGCATCTGATCGTTCTCGACTTGAAGCTGCTCCTCCGTCGGCGGAATGCGGACGATCTCCGTCGTGAGCTCCGGTAGCTCCTTCATCACCGAGCCGCGCGTCCGCCGGAGCAGCACCGGCCGGAGGCGCTCCCGCAGCGCGTCCAGGTCCTTGTAGCCGAGCACTTTCCCCTTTTCGTCCGTCACCCGGTGCCGGTTGAAGAACCGAAAAGCGGGGCCGAGCCGGCGCTCGTCGATGAACTCCACGATCGAGAAGAGATCGTCGAGCCGGTTCTCCAGCGGCGTCCCCGAGAGCACGAGGGCGAAGGGTGAGCGAAGTCCTTTGATGATCTGCGTTGTCTTCGCCTCCCAATTCTTGATGCGCTGGCCCTCGTCCAGGATAATGAGATCCCACCGGACGCGTTCGATGTGGGATATGTCGCGGACGACCTGCTCGTAGTTGCAAATCGTAAACAGCGCCTCGTCACCGTACTGCGCGGCCCGCTCGTCAGCGCTGCCGAGGACCACGTGGGCGTCGCGGTCCGAAAACCGCCGGATCTCGCCGCGCCACTGCGCTTTTACGGAGGCGGGAGCGATGACGAGCACCTTGCGGATGCCCATCTCCCGAACGAGAAACTCGGCCAGTCCGATGCCCTGGATCGTCTTGCCGAGGCCCATGTCGTCCGCCAGCACGGCCCGCCCCGCCCCCGCAGCGAAGCCAATGCCGTCCAGCTGATAGGGCAGGAGCTCCGCGTTCAGAAGGGTCGTGCGCAGGGGATGGGAATCCGGATCGCGCCGGATCTCCTCGACCTTCGAGGCGATATGCTGCCGGAGAAGCCCGTGCTGGATGTATTCCTCCGCATCCGGATAGATCGTGACGGTCCGCCCCTCCTGCTCGAGGCGACGGATTCTTCGCAGAAGGTCCGACAGATCGGTGATCGGCCGGTCGCGGATCGGCTCGATGATGTGGCCTACCGAACCATCGACCTCCTTCGGCGTCCGGACCCGCAGCTCGAGATCCTCACCGTAGACCAGATGCACCGAGATCCCGCGCCGCCGGTACGGGCTGTTCCGCTTGGACGCGGGAAACCGGCGCCGAACCCGATCGAGGCTATAGAGGATATGCTTGCACGTGCCGAGGGTGTTCTTCCGGAAATCGGGGCACGAGCAGTACGATTCGCCCCGATCCCACCCGCGCAGGGCGACCCGATACGACTTGCCGGAGACGGCACTGGTGACCGTGTAGTCGGTCCAGATCTCCTCGGGATTGCCGGAGGTGAGGCGCATCGTTTCCTCGCGCGCCCGCTCCTCACGATCAGCCAGCGCCCGGGCGACGAGTTCCTCCTCGCTGAGGCTCTCGATCGGTTCGCGCTCCTTGGGAGGTTCGGCGAGCCCGAGGAGCATTTTCTCCTCCAGGATGAGCGAAAACGCGGCGCCGACGTGCTCGCACGCCGCGGCGCAGGAGGAGCAGTCCCACCGAAGCTGGTCGCGCGCCGCGTCGTCCAGCGAGAGCGAGACGGTCGAACCGTAGAGGTCCAGCCGGAAGACTTCGTCGGTCAGCCTGGCGCGTTCCTGCACGTCGACGGCGTACGTACCGCCCCGGAGGATGAGCGTATTGCCGTCGGGGCCGAGCAGCTTGGCCGCCTGGTTGAACGAAAGATTGGAGAGGTGATCGAAGAGTGTCAGTCGGCTGGTCGGAGCGGCGGCCATGGTACGATCGGGATACTGCAACAGAGGGGTTTCCGCATCATAGCCAAGATGCTGTGTCATCCCTATGTCACGGGCCATGCGTGGAAGTTATCCACAGCGTTCCGGCATTCAGACGCTCAATTTTTCTTAAAACGCTCCTCAACCCCGCCGCCTCACACGGCGGCGGCGCTCACGATCACATATCATAGTGGATGTATGCCGGCCGCATCCCGTACACCTCCTCATAGGCCAGTACCACCACCGGCGGCGAGTGGAGCGCTTTTTCGAAGGCGTCCCGGTTGATCTCGTCGAGGCCGGAGTGAAGATCGTCGTCTTCGTGCTCCCTCTCGAGGCGCCCACGGAGGGCGGATTCCGGATCGTACGCCTCTGGATCGTCCGATTCGCCACGCGCATCCTTCAGAGAGACCAGGAAGATGGCCGGAGGCGCATAGCGTCAGCGGCAGCCGTGCTCGCGCAGGTATCCGAACATCCGGGCGAACAGCGGTCAAATGCCCCGGTCCCGCCCAAGAAATCCCATATAGAAATCGAGGTAATCGAACAGACGTTCGCCGAGCCGGTCGTTCAACACGTCGGCGATGATCCGCCGCTCGAGCGCCACGGCCCGAGGTTGTAGATCTCATCCTCGGGACCGACCACCTCATTATTGTTGGAGAAGATCTCCCACGCGACGATGCCCAGCAGCACAACCACACGCGTCCGCTCGTCGCCCGGCCATTCGGATAGGCGCTCTCGCAAATCCTCCTGGAGCAGGCGTTCCGCGAAGGGCTCGATCTCGGCGAAGAGCCCGTTCAAGAGCGCCCGGCTCGCTTCATCGGATGTTATGTTTCGATCATCACGCCACATGCGTGCGGGTGTTTGCATCAGTAGAAACGGCGACAGGAATCGAACCTGCGAACCCAGGGTGCCTTACCACTCGGCCACGCCGCCACGTTGATAGAAGGGCTCGTACAAACAAAAAACCCACTCCCGCACGATGCAGAAGTGGGCTCAAAAAACTCGTTCGGAAACGCGAGTCCCTATCGGGACGGATCCTCTTCAACATCGTGCACGGCCGCCACGCCGCTCGAAAAAGCGGATGACAGACAGTACCGAATATGATGCTGAAGGCGTCTCATGATCTTCGTCTGGACCATGTCGATTTAGCGCCGGTTCCGGCCGATCGCACGCCGGACATCCGCTTGACCCGCCGGCTGATGGGTGAAGGCCTATCGCTCCAGGACGCTGTCCGCTCCGTCGGAGCCTTCTTGGCCGGCATCCACCTGCAAACGCTTGAAGGGAAAACCGCTTCCCTCACGTAGCCTCGTCAGGGCCGCCGAACTTAGAGGCGCTATTGCACGATTAGGCTTGTACGGATGGTCGGGACACACGCGCTCCATCAGACCTCCGCGGACCATAGGGCCGTTATTGCACTATGAATTTGTCCGAACGTTTGTACAACTTCACAATTCGCACTGCGGGCGAGGCCTCCCGGCCATCATTCGCACTGCACGCGAGGCCTCCCCCGCCCCATCGTGGGCCCGTTCAAGGAGGTATTTCGCAGCGCGGGCGAGGGAATAGCCGACCGTGCGCCCTCTATCTCCCCGACCGTCTCCCGACCGAGTCGAACCTCACCGGCCCATAGTGAGCGGTCTCGCCGACAAGTCCCCGGCGGAAGTTGCACGAATTCGCAGCTGGTAGCGCGCAAGAAAATCGCGGGTCGGCGGTTATAAATACTCCGCCGATGTGTCTTTAGTAGAGACACCATCCTCATGCACATCGACGACCGCCATGAAAGCCGCGCTGCCCGATCTGCCGTTCCACCTCGCTCCGCCCGAAAAGAAGTTTACGCTCGACGAGGCGGCCGCCATGATTCGCGACGTCCAGCAGCGGGTGATGGCGGTCGAGGAGTATCGGATTCGTCTCAACTGGTGTTTCGGACTCGTGGTCGTCCACACGGAGAGGCCTCGCGGTAAGCGGCGCGAGATCATCGAAGAACTCGCTGAGCGCGTACGGGAAGCGCATAACATCTCTGTGAGTACCACATTGCTGTACCAGTGCCGGCGGGTGTACCTGCTCTTCGACGGAAAGCTCGATCTATTCGAACGATGGATCCGCATGAATGAAGCGGCGCGCGGCCGGCCGGTATCCTGGAGGACCGTGACGGATCAGCTTCTCGGAGGCCGAAACAATCCGGCGATCATCGGCCGTGAGGCGGCCGACCGGTATGACCTTCGCGATGCCGAGTTCGGCGCGGACGCGGCCGAACGTCTCATCCACCGTCGCTCGACACTGGACGAAGAGGTTGCCGGCGCGCTCGAGGGCATCCGCCAGACGTTTCAAGGTCTGCTGCTTTTGAAGGAGGCGCCGCTTCCCTCCGTTCGCGACGAGGGCTACCGCGCATACGTTCGACGGTATGGATGCCTCGCGTGCGAGCATCCGGCCGAGGCGCACCATGCGTTGGGTGAGCGGGGGCAATCTGTCAAGCCGAGCGACTACACGTGCGTACCCCTCTGCCGCGCGCACCACGGCGAGTCGCACCGTCGCGGTGCGCAGGCGTTCGAGGAGAAGTACGACGTCAGCTTTCTGGAGGCGGCGTTCAATCTATTTCATCGATACGCGACGGGGCGCTGGCTCACGATGCGTCTCGTGAAGGTCCGCTGAGCAGGTTTGGTTTCTGTGGATGACCTCTAGATACACCCTCTCACCCCTCTCACCTTCTCATGCTCGCTCTCACCCTCTCACGCTCTCACCCTCACGCTCAAAGCCTACTCATACCGCAGCGTCCTAACCGGATCCAACCCCGCCGCCCGCGCACTCTGCCAGCTCACCGTCATGACTGCCACGAGCAGCGCCGCACCGCCCGCGAGCAGGAAGACGCCCGAGCCGATGTCGATGCGGTAGGCGAAGCCGTCGAGCCAGCGGCTCATCGCCAGATATGACACCGGCACCGCCACGACGAATCCGATCAGCACGAGCTTCAGGAAGTCCTTCGAGAACAGCCCCGCCACGCTCGCCGCCGATGCGCCGAGCGCCTTGCGGATGCCGATCTCCTTCGTCCGCTGCTGAACCGAGTAGGCGGACAATCCGAAGAGGCCGAGGCAGGCGATGAAGATCGCCAGTGCCGCGAACGTGCCGAAAAGCGCGCCGAACCGGGCTTCCGAACGATACAACGCATCGAATGACTCATCCAAGAAAGCTGTACAGGAACGGCCGGTACGGCGCCAGCTCACTCCACCGCGCCCGCACGGCGGCGACCGCATCGGAGGCATCCGCCGTCGCCGTCTCGAGCACGAGATAGCGGAGCCACGGCGAAACCCGGAAGGTGAGCGGATCCACGGCATGCCGCAGCGACTCGTAGTTGAAGTCGCCGACCACCCCGATGACCTCGCCCTCGCGTCCCCACTTCGATCATCAGACGTCGACCGTCTTGTCGATGCGTTTCCCGGCCTGATTTTTACGTCGACGCGACTGCAGCGAAGGACGCGATGGCCCACAAGTCGATGTTCAATCTGATAGACGTTCGTGAAGGCGACAACGTCGATTTCCGGATGCTCACCGGAGAGCCGTTCGATCGCACGCGCTTTTCGAGGAGATACGCCGAAGAGGCGATGGGCGAACGGCTCAGCGTTTCCGCACCCGAAGACACCATTCTGATGAAACTTCTCTGGGCCGGTCAGATGGGAGAGAGCCAGAAGCATTTCACCGATGCGCTCCGCGTGTTTAAGGTACAATACGAGCACCTCGATCTGGATTACTTGAATCGATGGGCAGGTGATCTCGGTCTACAAGATCCCTGGACGCGATTGCAGAACGAAGCAGAGGTCATTTGAGGCGGCGATGCGATCCCCACCGGCAGAAGCCGGCGGTCATCTAGCACTTCCGCGCGTCCTGCGTGGAAACACCCATTTCGTCCGCTCCCGCTATATGCGTGGTTTGCCCGATGCGTGAGGTGCCGGCGCATGCTACGTTGCTCCCCGACCGTATCACAAAAGGAAGGAGTAGGCCATGAACACAGGAAATCGAGTTGAGCACGAAAAGCGGCAACCCAGTGCATCTCATGAGTCGGACGCGCCCCCGACGGAGCGCGGCGCGCTTCCGGATTCCGTCAGAAAGGGGTTCGGCGCGGCGATCCTGGTGCTCGCCCCGGCTGTGATGCTCGCCGGGCTACTGTATCATCCGCACATCGGCAATCCAACCGATCCCGACTTCCTGGCGAACCTCGCGGCGGCGGTCGAGGCGGACACGCTGCGCTGGGGCGTCGCACACTATCTGGTCGCCGTCGGGTCGGGGCTAATCGCACTCGCCTTCCTCGCCCTCCGGGCATGGCTCCGCCGTAGCGGAGAGGAGCGGTGGAGCGTCATCGGTCTCCCGTTCGTCGTGATGGGAAGCGTGCTATACGCGCTACTGCCGGCCATGGAATTCGCCCCGCTCTCGGCGGTCAGTATTGGAGCCGATGCGGCCGCGATACAGAACGGGGTCTATCCCTGGTTCATTCCGACCCTTTTCGGCAGCGCCGCCATTTTCGCCTTTGGCGCCTGCTCTTTCGCCGTCGCGATCGTTCGCAGCGGGCTGCTACCCGGACGATTGTTGACGCGGTTCGTCGCAGGAGCCATCGTCGTGATGGCGCTGGCCCGGTTCGTCCCGATAAGCTACGTTCAGATGCAC
>CAZART010000199.1:0-6615 GCA_964487555.1 uncultured Rhodothermales bacterium | reverse complement strand
TGACCGCGGTTGGCCTGCTGCTCGGCCTGTTAGTCGTTCGCCTCGCGCTGCCGGAGTTCAATGCCCTGACCGGCAAGGAGCTTACGTTGCTCGGGTCCACGGGATGGGCCGCCGTGCTCGGCCTCGCCGCCATCATCGGACTCGTCGCCGTGGCGGCAGGCGCCTATCCGGCCGCGGTCCTATCCGCCTTCCGGCCTGCCGACGTGCTGAAAGGGGACGTAACGACGCGAAAAAGCATCCTGTCGCGAAGCCTCGTCGTCGTCCAGTACTGCATCTCGGTGGGACTGATCTTCAGCACGATCGTGATGTACCGCCAGCTCGATTTCATGCTGAACAAAGACATCGGATTCGAGGACGACCAGCTTCTGGTCCTGCATACGCCGGGTCTCAATACGGCGCAGGAGAATCAGATTCTCGACGTCGTGCGCACCGAATCGGCCGCCAATCCGAACATCGTAAACGTCCTTCGTACCGGATACGCCTTCACCCACAGCTTCGACCGCACCTCCTGGCAGGATCCGACCGGCCGCACGATCGGCGCGCACATGCTCGGCATCGACTACGACTTCGTCGAGGAACTGGAGATGGAGATGGTCGCGGGCCGCGATTTCGATCCGCGCTTCCCGACCGATTCGACGCAGAGTGTCCTCGTGAACGAAGCTTTCGTGCGCGAATACGACATCGAGGAGCCCGTCGGCCACCGGCTCAACGGTCCCGGCTTTTTCGGCGACGTCAACCCGACGATCGTCGGCGTCGTCAAGGACTTCAACTTCCGCTCGCTGCACGAGAAGGTTGAGCCCGCCGTGCTGAACATGCATCCGAACTACTACCATGGCATGAGCCACATGCTGCTGAAGATCCGCCCCGTTGAGCGTCAGGAGACGATCGCCTTCCTGGAGGGCGTGTGGAAGAGCACCTTCACAGCCAAGCCCTTCCGGTTCAGCTTCCTCGACGAAGATCTCGCTGCCCAGTACGAGTCCGAGCAGCGCTGGAGCCGCATTCTCACGTACTCGTCTCTGCTGGCAATTCTGATCGCCTGCATGGGGCTGTTCGGCCTCGCCACCCTCAGCGTCGCGCGCCGCACGAAGGAGATCGGCATCCGCAAGGTATTGGGCTCGACCGTCGCCGGCATCGCCGTGCTCATAGCGCGGGAGTTCGCCCTTCTGGTCGGCATCGCGACGGTCATCGGTCTGCCGCTCGCCTACTTCGGCATGCGCGAGTGGCTCGGCGGTTTCGCCTACAGCACGAGCGTATCGTGGTGGATCTTCGCCGCCGCCGGCCTCGCCGCCCTCTTCATCGCGATGGCGACCGTGAGCTACCACAGCATCCGCGCCGCGACCATGAATCCCGTGAAATCGCTCCGCTACGAGTGATTTTATGGTAGAACGGTTCTGAACCCCGCCGGCTTGGCCGGCGTGCCCGTCATCGGGCAGGCGCCGGCCTGATCGGTCGAGGTCCGCGCCGTCGTCTACATTCGAGCTGCCTCCCCCGCGGCGCCGTTCCGCTTTCCATCGCCGCGCCGGCACATATCATCAGCGATCTCGTCTCAGCGATTCGCGCACGCCGCATGCGCGCGAATCGAATCTCCCGATTCCGGATATGCGACGCCATCCGTCAACGATACACGGCACAATCCCCTTCAATTCAGCACGTTCGCCGCGATTCCATTCGGAAACGGCACCTACTCAACCCGCCGCTACACCGATCCAGCTTCCTCATTCCTGGATATTTCCGTCGATTGCCATTCGCCCTCGTCAGCGCGATATTTCCTTCCCCTAGCTACCGTAAAAGTGCCGACAGCGCTGGAAACGAGCGCGGTTGAAGACATGTTAAGCCGCTACGAGATTCGTGTCCTGTACCAAGTTTTGACGTTGTGCCCGGAACGCCGTCCTGAAGATGGCGGCCATCCGAACAGGATCTGCCGTCAAGAGCACGGCACCGGACGGAGGCTCGCCCGTCTGAGAGGCAGTGCGGAAACGTCGGTGGGTGCTCGGGTGACTTTGGCGGTTGGGGAGCGCTGATACGGCCTGCCATCCAAGCGCCTCGCTTCGGCATGCCCGATTGGGCACGACCTCGAGACCTCGTCGTGCCCGCCGGGCTGCCTCTGATGGTTCAGTGCCGGACACGCTGCGGGCGCTCGATTTGTTTGTCATTTGAGAGCGGTCATGGCTGGCGTCCTCCGGGCGACGGCGCTTCGGCGCTCGCTGTATTCGTTGACGTGCTGCCATCAGGTGATCTGATGCGCATCTGCGGTTTACTTCGACCGAGCGAGAACTATGCGTCTGATAGAAGCCGTAGGCGTGAAGTGCAGCTCTTTTAGAAACCTTACACTTGGCAACCTGGGACACGCCGCGGCTTAACCATGCACTTCAATCGGACGCCGCCATGAGCGGAGTTGCCTCGAGAGAGGTTGGCGTCTACATTTCTTCAACTAAACGAATTAGCGGCGGCGCCGTTGAGTGCCAGCCGTTAGCACGACTATTGAAACGCGCAGCCAGACGTATCCGCACGGTGAACCCCATCTTTTCGCCGTCCTCGATTGATCCGAGATTGGGATCAAAAAGGAGATCCCATGGCAAAATTCAGAACCTCCGCGGAGATGTATCCGCTTATCGAGGCGTATCTCGAACGCGATCAGACGAAGAAGGCATTTTGCGCAGCGCACGGCATATCGGAGACGGTGCTCGGCTACTGGCTGAGCAAATACCGGCGTGAGAGAACGCCCGAGGCTGGCGCATTTGTGGAGATCATCCCGCCGGTGGCGGCCGCCGATCACGCCGTGATGGAGCTGGTCTATCCGCACGGCGTTCGGCTTCGGCTCTTTGCGACGCCGGCGCCGACGGATCTAGAGCGCCTCCTCAGCTTCGGTCGCCGCATCGCATGATCACCTTCGGCCCTGCGCAGCGCTACTTCCTCTACCGGGAGCCGGCCGACATGCGCAAGTCGTTCGACGGCCTCTGCGGGCTCGTCACCGGCGGCCTGAAGCGCGATCCGCTCTCCGGCGACGTCTTCGTCTTTCTCAACCGCCGCCGCACGCACGTGAAGCTCCTGGTGTGGGATCGCAGCGGGTTCGTGCTCTATTACAAGCGTCTTGAGGAAGGCACCTTCGAACTCCCCTCGGGGGCTCGCGACGGTGTGCTTACGTGGCAACAGCTTGTCTTCATGCTCGAGGGCGTTGCGCTTAAATCTATCCGCTATCGCAAGCGATATATGCAACCACTTGTGGATAAATAAACATGCTACAATAATGCGATTCTGAGTGCTACTATCCGCAACTCCGATGTATCTTCTGTCATGCACGTCGACGCGCACAACGCAGAACTAATGGCCCTACGAAGCGAAAACGAGGCGCTTCACCGGCGCGTCGTGGCCGCCGAAGACGAGGCGCGCGAGCTGCGGGAGGAGCTGGCGCAGACGCGCCACGAACTCGATCAGATCAAGCGGCTTCTCTTCGGCGCGAAGAGCGAGCGCTTCGTGCCGGAGGCGACGGGCGACCAGCTGCCGCTCTTCGAGGGAGGGTCCGTTGAGATAGAGGCACCGGTTGCCAAGGAGACGGTCGCCTACGAGCGCGCTCGGCGCAAGCCCGTGCGCCAGGACCTTCCGGCCCATCTGCCGCGGGAAGTCGTCGTGATTGAGCCCGACGTGGACGTCGCGCTTCTCAAGAAAATCGGCGAAGAGGTCACCGAGACGCTCGACTACCGGCCGCCCAAGCTGGTGGTCAAGTGCCGGGTGCGGCCGAAATACGTCGATCCTGCGAACGAAGACCGCGGCGTCATCATCGCGGCACTTCCCGCTCGCCCGATCGATAAGGGCATCGCCGAACCGGGCCTCCTCGCCCACGTGGTCATCGAGAAGTACGTGGACCATATGCCTGTCTACCGGCAGCTCCAGCGCTTCAAACGGGACGGCATCAAGCTCGCCTCCTCGACGGTGGGCGGCTGGGTTGCCGCAGCGGCGGACCTGCTCGAACCGCTCTACGGAGCGCTCACCGCCGAGGTGCTCAAGAGCGGCTACATCCAGGCCGACGAGACGCCGATCCAGGTGCAGGATCCCGCGAAGAAGAGCCAGACGCACCGGGGATACTACTGGGTCTACCATGCGCCGCGGGACGGGCTCGTGGTGATGGATTATCAGCGGGGGCGGGACAGCGAAGGCCCCGGCCAACTGCTTGAGAAGTATGCGGGCGCTCTGCAGAGCGACGGATATAAAGTCTACGATCATTACGACCTTCGAAGCGGCATCACGACGTATGCGTGCTGGGCTCATGCGCGGCGCTACTTCTTTGATGCGCTCAAAAACGCCCCGGACAAAGCGCCCCACGCGCTCGAGGAAATCCAGGAGCTCTACGAGATTGAGCGCTTCTTACGCGAGACGGATCCCTCTCCGGAGAACCGGCGGAAGGTTCGTCAGGAGCGCGCCGTGCCAATCCTCGAGCGCTTCAAGGCATGGCTTGAGACAAACCGCGGGCTGCCGAAGAGTCCGTGGGGCCAGGCCGTCTATTACAGCCTCGTCCGCTGGGAGAAGCTGACCCGCTACGCCGAAGACGGCCACGTGGAAATCGACAACAACTTGGTGGAAAATGCCATCCGGCCGATCGCCCTCGGCAGGCGTAATTACCTCTTCGCGGGATCCCACGAGGCTGCCCAGCGCGCGGCCGTGATCTACTCACTCCTGGCGACGTGCAAAAAGCACGAGGTCAATCCTCACGCCTGGATGACCGACGTGCTGACCCGCATACCGACCCATCCGCACAAACTCATTGGTGAGATGCTACCGCACCGCTGGAAGACCATCAAGGTGTAGTTCAGCGGACGGATACAGCCAGACCACAACTGGCATCCGGTCAAATCTGCGTACATAGGTTATCTGCGCACGGTTCTCTAGACTGTCCGCCCAAGTATATTTGCGTGCAGACTAAGCATACGTCATTCTACAGGGCCGTTGGATCCGGGATGTGTCAGACCTATATTCCACACGTATGTTTTTTGAGGCGGATCTCGTCCCGATATGCCGCAGATAGACGATAGGTTCGATACATATGGTGGTTTCCTATCGTTAATCCGAAAGGTGATACGTGATGTAGTATCGAGATTAATTAGTCTTTCGCCATTTGGAAGGAAGAGGAACAAGGAAATGGATCCTGCAACTTTTATTGCTGGCGTCGCGGCGGTAATGCAAGCCATTCAGACTTGGGTTGCTGTTCGAGACAGTAGAGCTGCGGCGAATCGATTTTCATCGACGATGCGCGCCGAGCAGACGAATCCCCAAGTCGTGCGGGAGGGAGAAATTCTGGAATCGCTAATCCCCGGGGCGGTACTAGACAAGATGATCGAACGCGTCAATACCTGCTGGAAACGATATGAACGAGTTCTGAACGATGAGGAGTATCTCCCCTCGGAAATTGATGACGCAACGGAGGCAGTGAAGAGATGCATTTGTAGAGAATTGAGTCGCATTTATGATCTTAATGGAGACGTGCCGGAAGGAAAACTCCAACAGTACTGGATTCAGTATTGTGCCACTGCTTAATGACTTCGGTTCCGATTTCTTGCGGTTCGCAACGTCGCACCCCTAGCCTGTCGAATTTTTGGAAGTGCGCGTGCTAACAATGCAATGAAGGCGGACAGGCGCACAGCCGTTCCGCTGCACCGAGTGCCTCGCTTCCATAAACTTCCCAGGCGACGGCATTGGGCCTACCGCTTATTGCCAAGCCGTTATGTGCGCCCCGAACGCTCGAATCCGTATGCTCGCATCCAATCGCTGAAGATCAGGTTACACGTTGTGGACTTCTCCGCATTCGAAGTCTGTCTTTCGCGAATAGAGCGTGCTTCAGCACGACTCAACGACATCGCTGGCGCGTGGAACGACTATATCGATGGCGATCCTTTCGAATCGCACGCATTTGTAAAGGATGACGGTACTGGAAGTTTGTGGATCGAACAGGTCAGATCGTTTCCTCAAGCTATTGCGCTAGATCTGGGCGAATTCCTATACCATGCCAGAGCAGCCCTCGATGCGGTTGTATACGAGGCGGCTTGTCTAAACACCGGACGACGACCACCACCTCATGCGCGTAAACTAGAGTTTCCAGTTTGCCCGACATACGCCGAATTCAAGAAATCGACTGGCAGGCTTGAAGGGCTGACTGCAGATCAGCGTGAATTCGTAGAGACAATACAGCCCTACAATCAGCCGGCCGATCTTGAACCTGCACATCTGCCACTGAACTTCAATCGCGCCCTATCAATTCTTCACGACTGGGCCCGCAAGGATCGTCACCGACGGCTTCATGTCGCTGCTGCATTGGCATCTGCTATCCGACCGCAGCTCCGTCTTCCGTCGCAAGTTGAGGTTCTCGAATTCGAGCCTGCGGAGGGACTTGTTGTGGTTCGTAGTCGTTCGAACATCGCAAAATTTGTCTTATCGGGATGGCGACGTGGTATGGAACTCGAAGCAAATCCAAACCTCATGCTAGATTTGGTTGTCGACGAAGAACCACCTCCTTGTCACCCGTCCGATATCCTTCAACAACGCTGCCGCGCCATAATCCAGGCGGTAGGTTTTGTCGTCCAGCAATTTGCAGATCGCAGTTCTGAAAGGTGACATAGTCCGGGG
>CAZART010000198.1:0-6719 GCA_964487555.1 uncultured Rhodothermales bacterium | reverse complement strand
GCGGCGACCGCTCAGCTATTCCCCGGCCGGCACGCTCTTCTCGTGCTCGACCAGCTGCCGTGCGGCGTCGATGAGATCCTCCGACGTGATGTCGGGCTGTGGACCGGCGGGATTCAGGACCGTTCCTTCCCGAGCCACAAACGCCGTCCGGCAGCCTGCCGCGGCGGCGCCGGCGATGTCCCAGGCGTGGGCCGCGACCAGCCAAACGTCATCGATCGGCACGCCGAGACGGTGGGCGGCCATCTCGTACGGCGCGGCGGCGGGCTTGTAGGCTTCGACCTCGTCGGCCGAGAACTCGGCATCGAAATAATCGGATATCCCGGCGTTGCTGAGCTGGGCTACGACGGATTCGAGCGTGCCGTTCGTGAGGGCTGCGATGCGAAAATCCGACTCCCGCAAGATCTGCAGCGCTTCTTCGACGTCGGCGTGGGCCGGAAGCTCCGTGAGTGCATGGGCGATCTGCTCTTTTTGTGCACTGTCGATCGACGCGCCACGCCGCTCGGCGGTCATGTCGAGCGCGGCGGAGGCGAGGCGCGTAAAGTCGACGTAGTCTCCCGTGATCTGGCTCGTCAGGAAGAGCTCCTTGAGCGTCCAGAACCATTCTTTTCGCGCATCGCCCGCTCCAAATATCTCCTCGAACAGCGGGTCCAGCGCGCTCGTGTCGAGCAGCGTTTCGTTTACGTCGAAAAGGATGATGCGTCCCATGGGTCGGGTCCTAGGCACGTTGAACAGGGTAGACGTGATTCAACACGGCCGCGGGCACTGCGGCGTTCCTGTTTGTGCGGGTTTGTTACGAGCGGCACCCATCCTCAGAGAACTCATGAAGAAAAGCGCTTCGCCCTTTCCCGCCGCGAGGATATCATCTCCGGATGATGAGGAACGCCTGGGGATTTAATACCTTTTAAGGATGGGGAGGGAGTCGGTGCCGAGTAGGCGGCTCCATCGCGTTTCCGTCTTGCCGAACATCTTTCGAATAAACCGACATAAAACGATGGCTGAAGTCGCAACATCCCGCATCGCCGATATCCTAGGCGAAGAGGCATCGAGTCTTCTCGATCACAAGTGTACCACGATTCCCAAGGAGAATCTTCACCTGCCGGGGCCCGACTTTGTCGATCGAGTGTCGTCGGCATCGGACCGGACGCCGCGCGTGCTCCGTTCGATGCAGCAGATTTTTGACACGGGTCGTCTGGGCGGCACGGGCTACGTCTCGATTCTCCCGGTCGACCAGGGCATCGAGCACGGAGGCGGCGCGTCATTTGCGAAGAATCCGGCCTATTTCGATCCGGCGAAGATCGTCGAGCTGGCCATCGAAGGCGGGTGCAACGCGGTTGCGTCGACGTTCGGCGTCCTCGGGTCGGTGGCGCGGAAGTACGCGCACAAGATTCCGTTCATCATGAAGTTCAATCATAACGAGCTGCTGACGTATCCGAATACGTACGATCAGATTCTCTTCGCGCGTGTCGAGGACGCGTGGGAGATGGGCTGCGTCGCCGTCGGCGCGACGGTCTACTTCGGATCGGAGGAATCGAGCCGCCAGCTGCAGGAAGTGAGCGCCGCCTTCTCGCGGGCCCACGAGCTCGGCATGGCGACGATCCTCTGGTGCTACGTCCGCAACTCCGCCTTCACGCAGAACGGCGTGAACCACGAGGCGAGCGCCGACCTGACCGGCCAGGCGAATCATCTGGGCGTGACGATCGAGGCCGACATCATCAAGCAGAAGCTGCCGGAGCAGAACGGCGGGCTGCGTGCGCTGAACATGGGAGGGTCGTCCTACGGCAAGCTCGACGAGCGGATCTACAGCGAGCTGTCGACGGATCATCCGATCGATCTCACCCGCTACCAGGTGGCGAACTGCTACATGGGCCGGGCCGGGCTGATCAACTCGGGCGGCGGCTCGGGCAAGAACGACCTGCAGCAGGCCGTGCGCACGGCGGTCGTTAACAAGCGGGCCGGCGGCACGGGGCTGATTTCCGGCCGCAAGGCGTTCCAGAGGCCGACCGCCGAGGGCGTCGAGATTCTGAATGCCATCCAGGATGTGTATCTGGATGATGCCGTCACGATCGCGTAGCGGGATCGCTTTTGCGATGCGGAGACGGGGGACGGGGGACGGATCTCTTGAGGGCAGGGCCTCTCTCGATCTAATGGACGACGAGGTTGCCCTTGAGGACGTCGTGAGGAGATCTTGCAACACCCGCCGGGCAATTGTTTGGCCCCGTCTCCCTCGAAGCAATGTACGTGTCTCCATTCCGGCCGGGTGTGCCGTTATCGACCACCTGGAATACGAATCGTGTACCTGGACCCGGCCCCGGTGACGTTACCTTGACGGTTTCGCCGCCGAAAATCGCGGTATTGCCGTCAATTTTGACACAATCGATCTTTACGGTGCGCGAGCCTTGCGGACCCCTGACGGTTATTCTTCCGCGATCACCGCGTGGATCGGGTCCCAGGTCATGTGCCTGGAATGTCGCGCGACCTTCACCTACGTCTCCTTCAAACGTAATTCCGCCGGTCGCTTTGCCGTGCGCGTTGCTGTTGCCGTTCTTTGCCAGCGAGCTCTGGGCGGGCGAAGGCTCTTCTACGGCGGATTCCGTGAACGATGTAAGAGGTGACTTACAGCCTGTGACGAGGATGAGGACAAGTGTTCCGAAGCTTAAAGCGATCCATTTCATGATATTGCTCCTGTGATCTTGGATGTATCGATGGTGCTCGTCGCAACGCGACGATTCGTATAGGTACATTATGCAAACCATCGCGACGGCGCCATCACGTATTTGCGTGATTTCGCAAGCAGGTTGGCGATCGCTGGGCCGTAGGGCGCGTCGTGTACGATGAGCGAGAACCGGATCGTGAATGCAGCAGAACGATACCGCCGAGCTTGCGAACTATGTCGACGTGAAGATCCCCGGCGATGCGCATGCGCAGATGCGCCACCTTAAGCCATTGCGCCACTCGAAAACGATGGCATCCGAAAAGCATGTTCATGGTCGATACGGTCACCATCGCCCAGCCTGGCGCTATGTCGCAATTCCAACACGCGAAATCCATTCTCGAAGCGCTTCGTGATGTTTTTGTGCCGAGGCGTTATGAAATCGAGGGCTTTCGTCTCTTTCTGCCGGGATAGCCGCCGGGGTGGAGGGGTGGACGCGACAGGTCGAAAGGCCTATCATGCAACCCCACTAACGTCACGACGACCGTTCTATGCTTCGATTCTTCCTCACCTTCCTTTTCGCGGGCGTCCCCCTTCTACTTTACGCGCAGTCGTGGGAGACCCTCTCGAATGCACCGGTTACGCAGCGGCACAACGACGTGTACTTCGTGTCGCCGGACACGGGCTGGGCGGTAAGCGGGGCCGCGGAGATCCATCGCACGTACGACGGCGGCCGTACGTGGACCAGGCAGTTTTTCCAGAGCGAAAGCCATCTTCGATCCGTCGGATTCCTCGACGCGCGGCGGGGCTTCGCCGGGAATGTCGGTCAGGGAGAATTCGGCACGACGGACCAAACGGCCCTCTACGAGACGGACGACGGCGGCAAAACGTGGACGCCCGTCGGGATATTTCACGGACGAACGCCGAGGGGCCTCTGCGGCATGTTCGTCGTCAACGATTCCGTTGTCGTGGCGGTCGGGCGCGTGCGTGGGCCGGCCGCCTTCGTGCGAACCACCGACCGCGGGCTCACGTGGCATTCGAAGGATATGAGCGCGTATGCAGCCGGACTGATCGACGTCTACTTTTCACACCCCGACACCGGATTTGCGGTGGGCCTTACGGATCCGGATCACGACCGGTCACGCGGCGTCGTGCTGGCTACGACGGACGGCGGCGAGACGTGGGAGAAGCGCTTCACGACGAGCCGGACCGGTGAGTGGTTCTGGAAGATGTCGTGGCCCACGCGCCGGACCGGGTACGTTTCCCTGCAGCGCAACACCCGCTCGCCGATTTTTTTCGTGAAGACGTCGGATGGAGGCGAAACGTGGGACGAGAAACGCTTCAGCAGCTCTCACTATTTCGTGCAGGGCATCGGATTTGTCGATGAGACGACCGGGTGGATTGGCGGCAACAGCTTCGATCCACCGTACGTGACGACCGACGGTGGCGAGACGTGGCAGCCGACGCAGATCGGCCTTCGGCTCAACCGATTCCGGTTTATTGGCGACTCGCTCGGGTACGCCGCCGGCAGCACGATTCATAAATTTACAGGTCCGGCATCGACGGGCGTTGCGGATGCGGCCATTCCTGCATCCTCCATAGACCCTGTTTTTCCGAATCCGTTCAACACGTTCGCGACGCTCTCGTACACGCTTGGCACGCAAGAGCAGGTCAGCGTTACCGTGCAGGACCTCCTTGGGCGGCACGTGCGGACCCTGCGTTCTGAAATCCAGCCGCCCGGTTCCCACGCCGTGACATGGGACGGCACCGATCACGCCGGTCAAGGCGTCGCCGGTGGTGTCTACTTCCTGGTCGTGAGAACCGGCGCATCGGTCTACACGCGGCCGGTCGTCCGAATGCGCTGACGATCGACACGGACGCCGCGCTATTCAACGGCACGTGGCGGCTCGTGGAAGCGGGCTCACGGCAGACGGAATTTACCGCGCTCGTCCTGGCGCGGTACGACGAAATCGTTGTGACGTTTATTGCCGACCAGGACGAATTCACGATGATCCTGGACGTCAGCGGCTCGCCTGACGACGACATTTTCAACGGGACCTTCCGCGTGGACAGCGATGATCGCGAGATCGATCTCTTATCCACCCAATTTCCTCGTACCTTTGATTTCGACTACGAGTTCATCGATGCCGACAAGGTCGTGATGACGTCGGAGGACGATGAGCCGATTCTCGAGACACTGTTCGGAATCGAGCTTGATGTTGAAGATGTATTCTTCGTCTTTGAAAGAACCTTCTCTCTGCCCCTCTCTATCCTGCCACGACCGTTGGATGTGAAATCCGTTCCCGTCACCCGAAGCCCCGCTGCGCCGTCGCCGTCGGAACCGCTCCCATCCCCGCAAGTGTGATCTGAGTCATCTATTCACAGGACCAGTAGATCTATGAAACTTCGTATCCACGGCAATTCGCTGCGACTTCGCATATCCGAAGCCGACCTTAACCGGCTGCGCTGGGAGGGCCGTCTCGAGTGCTGGATGGGACTGGGCCCCGATCGGCGGTTTACGTATTCGATCGAAGCCAGCAACGACGCCGAGCTGATTACTGCTCTTTACGAGAGTGACTCCTTGACCCTTGTCATGCCCCGCGATTGGATCGACGGGTGGAACCCTTCCGAAGAGGTCCGTTTCGAGTCGATGCAGGACATCGACGGCGACCAGCAGCTCCATATCATCGTGGAAAAGGACCTGAAGTGCCGCCACGAGCAACAGGGACACAGCGTCTCGGACCAGGCGGCGGCGTAACGTGCCCCTGGGCGACGACTATTTCATCAGCACCATCTTCTTCATCCGTTTCTCCTCTGCGGCTTCCACGCTGTAGAAGTAGAGCCCACTCGAAACCAGCTTACCCGACGCGTCGCGCCCGTTCCATTCGACGCGATGACGGCCGGCGGCATGCGTTCGACTATCAACGAGCGTAGCGATCTCCCGGCCCATCACGTCGAAGATCCGGACGGCTACGCGTGCGCTCGTCGACAGCACGTATTCGATCGTCGTGGTCGGATTGAACGGGTTCGGATAGTTCTGCTCGAGAGTAACAGCCGCCGGTGTTTCTGTCGGGTTCTCCGCCGAGACGGTCCCCTCTCCCGTCCACTCCAGAACAAAGAGCAGCGGCTGCCCTTCCTCCGAAGCGTTGCGGTTCGTCATCACGATCTCATTCATACCGTCACCGTCGAGATCATCGGTGATGCGCATCGGATAAAACCAGTTGCCGCTGTCCTCCGCATCGAAAATGATTGACCACGTGTAGCTCGACGAGTCGGCCGGATCGCCCTCTCCGTCATAGGAGATGAGCGAGACCTTCTCGGCCTCGGCATGATTTGCAACGATGTCGACATTACCGTCGCCGGTAAAGTCGCCGACGTCGGCGCCTCTCCCGAGTCGAACCGGAGGGTTCTCTTCGTAGGTACCGACCGTATGGAAATCGTCAACCGTCAGCGCCGAGACATCGTCGAGACTCGGCAGAAAGTAGAGCTTGCCATCCGTCATTGCGGCATAGAGCTCCAGCCTCCCATCGCCGTCCACATCGGTGAAGAGGTGCTTGCTGCGGTTCCAGGTGCCGGGATCGTTCACCGGAATGCCTCCATCGATCTCGGCCGACAGCTCGTAGGTGTCGGGGCCGGTCGCCTCGAAAACGGCCCATGTGAAGTTGTCCCAGGTGTTGACCCAGATCTCGTTCCGGCCGTCTCCGTCGAAATCGACCACGTCGACGTCCGTCACGAAGCCGCCCCCGAGAATCGCATCACCCACCTCGTATTCTATCGTAAAGAAGGCAAAGGCACTCAGGTCGTCTCCCGCCAGCGAGCTCACGACCATCTCCCGGTTGCCGAACTGCCGTGAGACTACGACCAGTTCGATAACCCCGTCGTCATCGACATCTGCGAGGTGAATGCCCGAAGGCCGGAAATCGTCCTCGGCGGTGCGTCCGAGATCGTACTGGGTCGTAGGTTCCTCGGGAAAGGTCCCGTCGGCGTCCTGCTCGAAGATGAAGAGCTTGTCCGCGTCGTCGAGCGTAGGAATCCCGAAGTAGATCTCGAAGAGGCCGTCCTCGTCGAT
>CAZART010000197.1:0-6769 GCA_964487555.1 uncultured Rhodothermales bacterium | reverse complement strand
AACCTACAACCCTGCGGTTAACAGCCGCATGCTCTACCATTGAGCTACCGAGGAAAATGTGTCTGTCCGGCGGTCTTTCGTGAAGTTGTACGTACGCTCGTACAGATTCACAACCGCGCCGCCGATAAGCACGCCGCTTCTAAACCTCGCCGCGCCGGGCGGGTTCCGTCGGCGGGCGGCCAAAATAGGTGCGCAGCGGCGGGGGAGTCAAGGTCTTGATCCGGTTTTCAATTTGGAGTCTCCGGCACGATGTGGATCTCGTCGGGACGCGATCTTTCATCGCGTTCTCCTTCTTGACGGAGATTCCTTCGGCACGAAATTAACCTCGTCCGCACTGCAACGCGTCCGTGGCAATGGCGGTGGGCAGTGAAGGGCCAGTTGCCGTGCGGCAATGCTTCCAATCGGTCCATCCGCCGGCCGATATCCAGTGGGAGAGCGGCGTCCCCACCATCACCCCTATAACCGCCTCAGACGCTTGCGCAGCCGCGTTCCGCGTGCTCTTGCCGGAACGGCAATCGGCACCACCCACGTCCGACCGGGGCACCGTCTATCGTCCACCGCCGACCACCTACCGCATCACCGCGTCCTCAACCCGGATCTCCACATCGCCAAACGCCACTGGACGAACCGTATCGCCGGCGCGAAGGCGCGACACGCGGTCGTAACCGTCCTCCGACGGAACGGTATACCCTTCCAGGGTCCGCTGCGGAATATCGACCAGCCAGAATTCGGCGATCCCGGCCCGTCCGTACAGTGGAATTTTCAGCCGCCGGTCGCGCGCCGCCGACGTCCAGGCAACTTCGACGAGCAAGTAGATGTCCTCCGGTCCGGGATGTTCGCGTCTGTAGAAATCGTCCCGGGGTTTGCAGACCGGGACATCCGGCTGCGGATGGTTGTATTCGTCCACACGGATCGGATCCTGCACGCCGATAATCGCTCGGTCTCGAAGTCGGGACGTGAACAGATGGTTCAGTGCCTTCGTGTGGCCGCCGTGCTCCGGACTGATCGGCTCCATGACGAGGACTTGCCCGTCGATCAACTCGACGCGGTCGTTTTCGTCCAGGATGCCGACCTCGGCCAGCCGATAGTACGCATCCACGGAAAATCGATACGGTGTATGCGGAACGGGAGCGTCCTTCGTCATCTCCATGGTTCTCGGGGTCGCGTACATGCGTCATCCTCCCTGTCTACTCGATGATCCTACCGGCTGTTCTCACCAGGCAGCCATCCACTATCCAATAGACCCCCGAATCCGCCAAAACCTCACCGCGCAGAGATTGGCCGATGCACGCCGATCGAGGCGACGGCGTGGTCCACATCCGTCCCATCAACGAAAGCTAGCGGCGGCGTCACGAACGCTCCAGCAATGCCTCCAGGTGATCCATCCGCCGCCCGATGTCCAGCGGAAGGGCGGCGCCTTCGGCCTTCAACGCTTGCCGATAGATCGACAGCGCCTTTTCGTAGCAAGCGTGCGCACGCTCCTCGTCGCCCTGGAGCGATCGGATCTCGCCTTCTTCGGTGATGAGATCCGCGATGCTGAGTGCCAGATCGGCTTCGAAGCCTCGCGTCGTTCGGCACATCTCGACGATCTGGTCCGCCGAGAGCTCGCCCACCGGCCGCGGCGAAAGGTCGATCCCGCTGAAAACCTGGTTGATTTCAATGATCGCCTCCCCGTATCGCTCCTCGGCCTTCAATTTGAGCACGCGGGTGAGCGCCTGCATCACGACCTGAAGGGCCTGATAAAGCTGACGCATGATGAAATCCCGCTGCAGCATGTCGTACGTTCTTGAAGGGTCTGAGGATTACCGAGTGATCAGGTCAACGTTGGACGGTGGCTTCGCCGGTAAAAGTCGTTTCGCGGCCGCCGTTTTCGCTGCGGATCGGCTCCATCACGAGAATCCGGCCCCCATCCGCTTTCCACGATTTTCGTCGGCGCGTACATGATAGGCCCTCGACGTTTACTCGCGGAGAGTGACGGCAGTTCTCCAAGCGGATTGCGCCGTCCACCGATCATTCATTAGGCACGAGAGAATGGTAACCTCCGTCCGGTTCCCGCTCGGAGTTCGACAGCCGATCCCCCTGACTATTTTAAGCGGGACTTGGAGGAGCCCTTTTTCCAGACGTTGTTGGTTCGATCGACGTCGGGGAGGTATTCTCCCGGGTCGAGTGCTACGAGCGTCACGCTGCCGGGCGGAAATCCGACGGCCGACCGGCGTTCTCCGGTAAGCCAGACGGCGACGGGAATCACCTGCGAAGTCGTCGATCCGTCGTCGTAAGTGACTTCGACCTCCACCGGCAGGGGCGTCAGGCCGAGGTCCTCGACGGTGACGATCACCTTGCCGTCGCGCGATTCGACGGATGCGACGGCATGATCCAGTGTCCACGTTTCGAAGAAGAGGCTCGTCCAGAACCAGTCCAGATCCTCCCCCGCGACGTCTTCGAACGTGTTGAAGAGATCGTAGGGATAGGGATGTTTGTAGGCCCAGCGGCGGAAGTATTCGCGGTAGGCCCGGTCGAATGTCTCCTCGCCGAGCACCCATTCGAGCGCGTGCAGCGCGACGGCGGGCTTGTTGTAGGACGCGATGCTCCGCGCGCCGGTGCCGTACGGATACTGATCGGCGTGGCGCATCGACTCGACCTCGTCGCCCGTGCCCGCGTAGCCGTAGTAGCGCTCCTCGTCCGGATTCCACATATCCTCGCTCCAGAACGTGGCGGAGCCCTCCTTGGTATTGTACGAGGTGAGGCCCTCGTCCATCCACGCGTAATGCTTTTCGTTGTGGCCGGTGAGCATCGGCGACCACATATGGCTGATCTCGTGGAACGTCGTTCCGAATAGCGACCTCGGCGTTCGCTCGCCGCCGATCAGCGTGATCATCGGATATTCCATTCCGCCGCCGATGATGCCTTCGACGACCGTCATCTGCGGATACACGTACGGTATCAGCATCTCGGAGAGGAATTCGATCGCGAACCGCGCGAATTCCGCCGATCGTTCCCAGGATGATTCCGCGGGGCGGTACATCGTATGGACGCGCGCGTGGCGGCCGTCGGAGGTCTCGGCGAGCGCCGCATCCCACACGTAAGCGTCGGAAGTGCCGAATGCGAAATCGCGCACGTCTTCCGCGTGAAAGCGCCACGTCAGCGCGCCCGTCGGGCTGTCGGCCGTCGAGAGGCCCGCCATCCGCTCGTCCTCACCCACGATCGAGTAGATTTCGTCGGACGACGCGACCTCGTTCAACCGCTGCAGCGTCTCTGCCGAAAGTACCGCATCCGGATTTACGAGCTCGCCGGTTGCCGCGACGAGAAAGCTCTCGGGGACCGTCACGGCGACGTCGTAATCCGCATAATCCATGTAGAACTCGCCGTCGCCCTGGTACTGCTCGGCGATCCATCCGTGGACGTCGTCGTAGACCGCGAAGTGCGGATACCAGTAGCCGAGATAGAACACCTCACCGTCGTGCCCCATCCGCGGCGCGCCCTTCTCCGGGATCTCGAAGCTCCACGCAAACTCGAACTGCGCGGAGTCTCGTGGTGCGATCGGCTCGGGAAGCCACACGTCCATCACGGTACCGTCGACGCTGAAGCCGGCGCCGCCCGAGGAGCGCCGCTCGACGAGCGGCATGCCCTGCGCGGCCACCTTCGAGACGTGCACGCCGCCGGTCAGCTCCTGCGGACGGTTCCGCACGGCGCCGGGTGCGTGGAGGTTCTGGCGCAGGTGGACGTAGACGTGCTCCAGCGTATCCGGCGAGTTGTTGTAGTACACGGCCGTGCCCGTTCCGCGGAGCATCGCCGACCACGGGGAGATTGTCGCCTGCAGATCGTATCGGGCGCGGTTGGTCCAATAGCGGGGCCCGGGCTCACCCGTCGACGTTCGCGTCCCTTGCTCGACCGCTCTTTCGAAGGCCGGGATGGGGATGACGGGGTAGGGGATGGGCCGCTGCTCCTGGGCGTGAACGGCCTGAGGCGCAAGAACGAGAAGTGCGAGAAGAATTGACCGGCTGAACAACGCTGGTGATATCATAGAGTCGATAGAAATGGGGGCTGGTAATATAGTCCAGCGGTCACTCGGTTTCTGCCGGAAATGGAGGTCGCGTCCGACTCCAATGAATTCACGTGAAGAGCATAGAGTCGCCTTGGTTTAAGGCGTCTGCAACGCCGCCGTCCATCAAACGTGATGGCGTGGAAATCCCGCACGAGATAACGAGGCAAGTGCCGATCGCAGTATCAGATTACATCGCGGTATACGTTCCCGGCCCGCCGTCCGATCTTTCAGGAAGCGCTTCCATTCGCCGGCACGCCGAAGATATGACTCGGACAGGACTAATCAACAGGGTAGGACCGAGCAGCAAGCCCGAGGCCGCGCCGCGAGAGCACCTGAGCGGCAGCCGAGACAGCTATGGGTTTCAACACGTCTCGCGAGGAAGTGACGGCACTGCCTCTCGATCGCCGCCGCCGCGAAATCGGCGCGGCGTGAGTGTCCGTGGTAGGAGGACCGCTCAAGGGAACTTAGGCGAATATTGACGGATCCCGTTCTGTTCTTGCGGGTCCAAGAGACTTCAATTCGCCGGCCGGCGCAACGCGGAACTTGCGCGCGGCGGTCGTAATTCTTTAGACTTGCATCCCGGCGCGGGTCACCCGACCACGCCGGCACGCCCGATGCCCAAGTGGCGGAATTGGTAGACGCGCATGGTTCAGGGCCATGTGGCCGCAAGGTCGTGGGGGTTCGAGTCCCTCCTTGGGCACGATGAAGAAAAAGCTGTAAGCCCTGACGAGAAGCGATTGCTGGTGGATCACATGATCGAAGAGCACGGCGTGAGCGTTCGTCAGGGCTGTAAAGCCGTAAGACTCTCCAGAAGCACCTACCGGTACGTGCGGACGATGAAGGCGGACGAGGACGTGAACGGTGCACTCGAACAGCAAATCGAGAACGACCCTCGATCGGCTTCTGGCAGGCGTACCACCGGCTTCGACGGGACGGTCACGCGTGGAATCACAAGCGCGTGTACCGGGTCTACACGGCCCTCGGCCTGAACATCCGCCGCCGCTCGAAGAAGCGCCTTCCGGCGCGCGTGAAGCAGCAGCTCTTCCAGCCGGATGGACCGAACGAAGTCTGGAGCCTCGGCTACATGCATGACAGCCTCTGGGACGGCCGGACTTTCCGCATGCTCAACGTCATCGACGACTACATCCGCCAGGTGCTGCGAATTGAGACCGATACCTCGCTGCCGGCCTTGCGGGTCATCCGCGTCCTTGAGCAACTTGATGAGAGCCGAGGCCTGCCGTCCATGATCCGTGTCGACGACGGCCCCGAGTTCATCAGCCACAAGCTCGACGTCTGGTGCAAGGACCGCGGCATCATACGCGCGTACATCCAGACCGGTAAGCCCACTCAAAACGCTTACGTCGAGCGCCTGAACGGCAGCATCCGGCGCGAGCTCCTGAACGCCTACGTCTTCCGGACGCTCGATGAGGTCCGCGAAAAAGCCGCCGAATGGCAGCACGACTACAACCACCGCAGGCCGCACAGTGCGCTCGGATACCGCGCCCCCGTCGACCTGCTTCCATCAATCGAAACCTCTAGTTTTGACTGGGCCGAAAAACGGGGAAGCTGACAACAGCACTTCAGATCCCGATCGTCACGGGGGTGAGCGCATCATTTCTGATCACACTTGTCACTGCGGAGACAAGGTGCTTGCAGTCTAGTAGGTCAATTTGTGCTTCGTTGTCGGACCACATATTTGGCTTTATGGCTTAACGGTGCGTATTCCGGCGATGTCGGCCGCCCGGTACGCTTGAGGCCGGCCACCCGGAAACGGGTGAAGTCGGCCGCCTTTCGGCGTGAGAGCGACGAGGGGCGACGCTCAGGTCCGACGACCGATGAACGGGCACGGATTAAGGAGCTCGAGCGTGAGAACCGGGAGCTGCGGCATGCCAACGAGATTCTTCGGAAGGCCTCGGCTTATTTCGCACAGGCGGAGCTCGACCGAGAGGCCGATGACCGACTCTGCAAGGGCGTTGTCTTACGAGTCGCCTCGGCTGCCCACCGAAGGTTTGATACCGGCCTCGGACAGCGCCGCGCAGGCCCATGGCCGCCATCAGACGGGCGACCGTACAGCGCGCCACCTGAAAGCCGTCCCGGCGCAGCTTTCGCCATACCTTGCGAACACCGTAGACCTTCAAGCTGGCATCCCAGACGCGCTGGATCTCGGGGGCGAGCTCCTCGTCGCGCCGAGCTCGGGGCGACCGCTTCTCTGGCTCCGCCTCACATGCCTTAATCGCGTAGTAGGTCGACGGAGCGATCGGCAGCACGCTGCAGATCGGCTCGGCTCCGTAAACCTCCCGGTGATCGTCGATAAACCGGACAAAACCGAAGTGATCCGTCAGCGAGGGCCGTGGCGCGGGCTCGAAGACGTCGAGTTCGCGCCACTCGCATGGGTCTGGTGGTTCAATCACCACCGTCTTCTTGAGCCGATCGGTCATATTCCCCCGGCCGAACACGAAGAAGTCTGGTATTCCATCACAACGAGCCGACCTACTGGAGCTAACGTGGAGGGCAGTTACTCTGCGAACCCATGTGACCTTAGCATTCTAATAAGCGTCGGATTCGAAGATATTATCTGATGGATGCTCTGGCTCCGATTTCCTAATAGGGTGAATATAGATACTACGGTGGTCCAGGCATTCCTTGATACGCTTCACGTAATTCAGGATGGAATGGCTCCGGGCTGGCTCGAGGGGCTCAGATGACGTCATCTTCCGCCTCGGGATG
>CAZART010000196.1:3117-6778 GCA_964487555.1 uncultured Rhodothermales bacterium | reverse complement strand
CCTGCCGCCACGACGCCCTTTCTCGTGAAACCGTAAACTCTCTAAAATTATGAGTTTCCTGTGTCAATATCAAGAGCGGACGTGCCAATGTGTCAGCAACCGTCCGCCGATTCGCCGTTAAGCGTTCTGTTAATTAATAGCTGCAAATAAGGTACCAGACCGTTTACTTGGGCTCAACCCGCCCAGAGACCTTCTAACCACCTTGTAACATGGACCGGCGACGCCGTCACTTTGTCGTATGCACTGGACACCCGGGAATCCAATGAAGGACACTTTGCGCCGCGTAACGACGATTCTGTCCGGGGTTCTGATTATCGGATGGCTCAATATAGGCGCGGCGCAGGAAACTCCGGCGAAGGCCGTGCTCGTCATCCACGGCGGCGCCGGCTCCATCAACAAAGCAAACATGTCCTCCGATCGGGAGGCGGCCTATCGCGAGAAGCTCGAGGAGGCCCTGCGCGCCGGACACGCTGAGCTTGAAGGTGGCCGTTCAAGTGTCGACGCCGTCATCGCGGCCATCATCGTGATGGAGGATTCACCCTTGTTCAATTCGGGCCGGGGCGCCGTCATGACGAGTTTAGGCACCGTCGAGCTTGACGCCTCCATCATGGACGGAAAGACGCGCAATGCCGGTGCCGTCGCCTCCGTAAAACACGTGAAGAACCCCATAAGACTGGCCCGCGCGGTTATGGAACAGTCGAAGCACGTGCTACTTTCCGGGGACGGCGCAGACGCATTCGCACGCGAGGTCGGAATGGAAATCGTGCCGAACGAGTATTTTCGCACGCAGCGACGGCTCGAGCAGTACGAGCGGTACAAGCAGGAGGAGAGCGGAGATTCCGGCGATTCGGGCAGCGTGATGGAGGATCGGGCATCGCGGAAGTATGGAACGGTGGGAGCCGTCGCACTGGACCGTGACGGCAATCTCGCGGCCGGAACGTCGACTGGAGGAACATCCTTTAAAAAGTGGGGCCGTGTGGGTGATTCGCCGATTATCGGCGCCGGCACGTATGCCCACAATTCCACGTGCGCCGTATCGGCAACGGGGACCGGTGAATACTTCATCCGGGGGGTGTTGGCTTTTCGGATATCCGCTTTGATGCAGTATGCCGGATTGTCGTTATCCGAGTCCGCCGCCTCGGTGATCCATGGCACGCTTACCGAGATGGGCGGTGACGGCGGCGTCATCGGTCTGGATCGCCAGGGGAACGTGGCGATGCCGTTTAACACCGACGGAATGTTCAGAGGATACATTGACGAGGCCGGCAACGTGCAGGTCGCCATGTTCGGCGATGAGTAGATCCGCCGGGGACGCTTCAACGCGGCCTGTTCTTTGCACGTTATCGAGGCAGGTCATCCCATTCGAACAATGGGCCGACATTCGGAGCCTCCCTAACCAGCGGCCGAGCCATGAACAACGTACGTACATTTCTCCTTGCACTCGTCCTCTTCGCGGGGTTGTCGGCCTGCGGAGACGACGATCCGGTCGGACCTTCAGGTAACGCCACCGTGCACGCTATCGTCGTCGACTTTTCCATGGACGACGCCGTCATTAATGGGCCCGTGGCGTCGGTGCAATACGACGTCCCGGCGATCACGCCGAACGTCGTCGACAACGGCGCCGTCTTGACCTATTTTCGCGAGCAAGGCACCTGGACGGCGATGCCATACACATTTGGTGAAGAGTCGCCCGACCTGGCGGCCGTCGATTACACCTTGACGTTTGGATATGCGTACGACGACGATTTTCTGGAGCTATTTTACGAGGCGTCGTCGGGTGAAGCCGTTGATCTCTCTGCTCAGCCGGACCAGGAAGTCAAAGTCGTCATCATCGACGCAATGCCGTTGTCGAAGACCGGAATCGATCTGACCAATTACGAGGCCGTGGCGGACTATTTTGGACTCGAACGGTAGGTCGTTCTCGATAAAGCGGTAGGTCGTTTGCGCTAAACACGACGGCCGTATTGGCAAGCCGCTGTTTACTAAGTTAGACGATTTCTTGTATGGCGATATATACAGACTCCCTGAGCCTTCGTGAGCGTGGCCGGTCCGCCTTGCATGGCCGCGCATTAACCGGCGTACTAGTAGCGGTCATGTGGGTCATCGTCGGGTGTGATCGAGCCGAGGAGGCGGCGGTGCATACCGACACCGCTGACGTGTACGTCCAGAACGATCCGAGCAGCGAAGAGGGCACCGGCCGCTACTACATGGGCCGTGAAATCGCGGAAGTGGCGGGCATCGGCCGCGAAGAATGGCTAGATCGCCCGGAACGCGAGACGAACGAGCTTCCAAATCGCGTCGTGCGTGCACTGGAGCTCGAAATCGACGACGTCGTCGCCGACATCGGAGCCGGAACGGGGTATTTTACCTTTCGGCTTGCTCCCCACGTTCCGGAAGGAAAAGTGTTCGCTGTCGACATTGAGGAGGAGATGCTCGAAATTATCGCGGACCGTGCCGCCAACCGCGGCGTCAACAATGTCGAACCGGTACTGGGAACCGTCCGAAACCCCGGTTTGCCGGAGGAATCCGTGGATGTAGCGCTGATTGTATTTACCTACACGCAGTTTTCCCATCCGCGCGAGATGATGCTCAACATCCGCGATGCGCTGAAACCCGGTGGGCGTGTCGTTCTCGTCGAATACCGGGGAGAAGACCCCACGATTCCTGCCGCCTCGGTCTATAAAATAACCGACGAGCAGGCTCGCAAGGAGATGTCGGCCGCCGGACTGGATTGGCGTGAAACGCGCGACATCCTCCCACAACATCATTTCATTGTTTTTCAGAAACCGATTAGCTGAATCGGGCCGCGGCCGTTCCGGCTGCCGGCCGCAATGTCCTGCCGGCGATATGCTCTTCCCCGTTGACAAATCTTCGAACGACGATCTCGCCTTTACGCAGCACGAGATCATTCGCCTCAAGAAGCGCCGTGACCTGCTTCTGAACACGGCCTGCAACCGTCACGAGCGCGGCGCGATCTTTCAAGAGGTCAAAAGCATCAATCGCCGCCTTCAGGTTCTTCATGAACGCATGACGTACTGATCGTCACGGGGTCAAAACACGGAATACGTGCGGATCGTCACGAGGTCAAGCGGATCGTCACGAGGCCAAAACGCCAAGCAGTTCCACCTCAAACACCAGCGTTGCGTTCTTGGGGATGATATCGGCCACGCCACGTCTTCCATAGCCGCTCATGCCGTAGGCCAGTTCCGGGGGAATCGTTAGCAGGCGGACGCCTCCCACTTTCATACCGCGCACGCCTTCGATGAGCCCCTGAATCACACGGCCGGACTGTCCCTGCGGCAGGCTGTAGATGATGCCGGTTTCCAACTGGAAACGAAGCGCTCCCCACTCTTCAGAGCTGTCGAAGACGGTGCCGTCGGTCAGTGAACCGACGTAATCGATAATAACGACGTCGCGGTTGTCGGCGGTAGCGCCGTCACCGATTACCAGGTCCTCGATCTCTACACGGGGCTCGTTTCCACTGTCACAGGCCGTCAGCACGGCCCCGACAAGCACCAGGCAGACGACGGCTCCCATTAAGCGAGACATAGCCGTATACACCCTGTCCATTCCGATCGCCACCACTTTCCGATCACTAACGCGGTACGATCCCCAACGCATTCCGACCGCCAACGCCTTCCGACCGCCGACACGTTCCGAC
>CAZART010000196.1:0-3017 GCA_964487555.1 uncultured Rhodothermales bacterium | reverse complement strand
TTCCGACCGCCAACGCCTTCCGACCGCCGACACGTTCCGACGGCCAACGCCTTCCGACCGCTGATACGCCCCAATCGCCAACACGTCCCGATCGCCAACGCGTTACAGACGCAGTCGCATCACACCGACTGTACGCGCTCGAGCGCCTCGAGGTTGCTTCGAACGTGCTCGGCCGAGTCGTCCATCAGCTTCTCTTCGTCGCTGTCCAGATCGACCTCGATGATCTCTTCGGCGCCGTTCCGTCCAAGGCGGACCGGGACGCCAATGAAGAGCTCGTTCAAGCCGTATTCCCCATTCAGCCACGCGGCGCACGGAAGAACTCGCCCGGAGTCCTTTACGACGGCCTCTACCATTTCGGCCGCGGCGGCGCCCGGTGCGTACCAGGCCGACGTACCCATCAGCTTGACGATCTCGCCGCCGCCGCCCTTGGTGCGTTCGACGATCTCGCTGATTTTGCTTTCTTCCATGAGATCAGGCAGAGGAATCCCTCCGATCGTCGTGTAGCGTGGAAGAGGAACCATGCTGTCTCCGTGGCCGCCCAACAGGAGAGCCTGGACGTCACGAACGGAGACGCCGAGCTCCATCGCGACAAAGGTGCGGTAGCGGGCCGTATCGAGCACGCCGGCCATACCGAACACGCGCTTGCTAGGAAATCCACTCGTCATGTACGCGACGTACGCCATGACATCCAGCGGGTTCGAGACCACGATCAGAATGGCATTGGGACTTCCGGATACGAACTGTTCGGTAACGGACCGAACGATTTCGGCGTTCTTGCTGAGCAGGTCGTCACGGCTCATGCCCGGTTTGCGCGCGAGACCGGCCGTGATGACGCATATATCGGAGTCCGCCGTATCATCGTAGCCGTTCGTACCCACGACGCGCGTGTCGAAGAGGTGTATGGGCGCCGATTCCTGGATGTCCAGAGCTTTTCCCTGCGGCATACCGTCGACGATGTCCACGAGCACGACTTCATCGACCATGTCTTTGCGGGCGACGCAATCCGCGACCGTCGCACCCACATTGCCTGCTCCGATGACCGTCACCTTTGTAGCGTCCATATATTTCAATCCTCCAAACGACGTGTGATTCGCGGCTCGTTTTCCGTTGCTAATTAAACAGCCCGCAGCCGGCCGTCTGCCAATATTTGGCAAAAATCCCCGAGGAGAATTCCGGCCATCTTCCATTGTATACACGCGGGCTCCGCATCCACTAAAACCTCGATACACAACGACGCTGAGTACGAGAAGAAAGCTCGACCCCTCGCCGTTCTCAGGCGCCCCGTGGATTCTTACGTGTCCAAGGCCTAAAATAGGCGGGTATGTGCGAATTATGAGATGCGGCAAAAACCTCATTCCATGGCAGTTAACGGTGTTCCATTTGTCGTCGTCGATACCGAAACGACCGGCGGCCGTGCCGCCAGTGATCGGCTGATCGAGATTGCGGCGGTCCGTATTGAGGAGGGGAAGATCGTCGATCGTTTTCAGCAGCTGATCAATCCTGGATGTGCCGTTCCGGGTCGCATCGCGTGGCTGACCGGCATCACGACATCCATGGTGTTCAATCATCCGGTCGCCTGCGACGTGCTTCCCCAGTTCCTTTCGTTTCTGGGCAGCGGCATATTCGTGGCGCACAACCTCGCCTTCGATCTGCGTTTCGTGAACGAAGAGCAGGCACGAGCGGGGCTGCCGGCCCTTCCCAACGATACCCTTTGCACGCTGCGCCTGGCACGACGGCTTCTGCCGGGCCTTCGTTCTAAGGGGCTCGCGAGCCTCGTAGATTTTTTCGGGATCCGGATGAACCGCCGGCACCGTGCGCTCGATGACGCGGAGGCGACCGCGAAGGTGTTGATCCGATTTCTCGATCAGCTTGAGCTCGAATATGGGGCCGAGACCGTCGACGACGTCCTTGTATTCCAGCATCGCCGATACGCCGAATTGCGGCGTCTCTCGAAAAACGTCTCCTACGTCCGCGAAAATGTTCTGGGCAGACTGCCGCAGAGGCCGGGCGTCTATTTCATGAAGGACGCAAAGGGGAAGACCATTTACGTCGGCAAAGCGCAAAATCTGAACGACCGGGTTCGAAGCTATTTCAATGCCGTGGAAGGACATCCTACACGCATCCGAACGATGGTGAAATCCGTCCGAGACGTGCAGTGGCAGGTGACCGATTCGGAGCTCGAGGCCATGCTGCTCGAGTCGCAGCTGATCAAGGAGCTCCAGCCGACCTACAACCGCGCGCAGCGGCAGTATGTGAACCGCCCGTTTATCCGCATCGATACGACGCATGCATTCCCTCGCATCACGTCGAGCGCGTTCCTTCACCACGACGGAGCCGAGTACTACGGTCCGATGTCGAGCCGCAATGAAGCCGCGTTTGTGGTGGACGTCATCGATCGGTTCTTTCGTACGCGTGAGTGCGACGACGATACGTTCGCCCGCGGGCAGCGATGCGTCTACGCGTCGATGGGCCGCTGCACCGCGCCCTGCGAGGGCGGCGCCGGTGCCGATCGATACCGAAACGAGGTAGACCGCGTTCGCGAATTTCTAAACGGTACCGACGATTCGGTCTGCGAGAGGATTGAGACGGCGATGATGGAGTCCTCGTCGGCGCTCGATTTCGAGCAGGCGGGTACCTACCGCGACTGGTTGAAGGCCTTGCGGCGCATGCTCGAAAAACGGCGAGGCGTCGCGGCTCGCGTGCTCGCCCACAACGCCGTGGTCATCCATCGCTCGTCGCGTGAGGATCCGGTACGCCTGTTGGCCGTCGTACGCGGCCGCCATGCCGAAACCCTGCAGGTAGACATACCGCCTTCGGATGAAGATCGCTTCGACCTGCAGAAGATGCTGAAAAGATGTTTCATGGAGCCGCCGGCCGAAGTCGACACCTACCGAGAGAAAGAAATCGACGAGATCTATTTGCTGTCCCAGTGGCTCTACACGCACCGAACGGAAGTACGTCAAGTGCGGTGGGAGGAGGTTTCGAGCGTGGCGGAGATGACCGAGCGTATTTGCAGG
>CAZART010000195.1:2244-6829 GCA_964487555.1 uncultured Rhodothermales bacterium | reverse complement strand
GACGCTTCCGGCAGAGCTTTGCGGCCATCTCACGGCACAGCTCGGCGTACTCGCGATCCAGATGCTCTCTGCAGTATGCGTCCGTGAGGAGGACGATCTCATCGAACGTCACCGTGAGATGCGACGGAATGGCTTGCGGGCGATCCGCCGTCTCGTATGCTTTCGACCATTCAGGATCCGCCTGTCGGAGCAAGCCGCCCTCGCGAGGTCCGGACAAATACGCCCGCATGCAGATGTCCGCGAATTCTTGAGCCGTTAGTACTCGGTTAGGATCCCCCTCGCTCAGTGCGTTATCTATCCGCTCATGCACGGTCCTCTCGATCGGGACGATGCTGCCGACCGCCATGGCGTACGAATTGAAATCCGCAAGGCGGGCGTAAAACCCAGCCGTGCTTGCGCGAACATGGCTGGCCTGTTCCTCCGCCAGTACGATCATGCCTTCCACCGCGCCCAGAGCGTCCCGCACCAGCAATCCGTGTCCCGGAACGCGCTCGACGATCTCCCAGACGGATGGCCGGGCATTCGACATCGCTTCACCGATGAAATCCTCATCATCGACAGGCGGAGGCTGGATTTCAAGTCTCAGGCGCGACGTGCCATCGATTCCGAACGACACTTCGGTCACCAGACAGGACTCGAGGATGAGCGATCGCTCTTCCGAAGTGTACTCCTGAATGTCCGTTCGCGCTGTGAGCCCGAGGCGACGGGCGGTCTTCCTGATCTCGTGTGCGGGAAGGCGGCGCGCGCTCGCTTCGAGCAGGTCGTCAATGATTTGCCTTTTGCGCTCAACTTCGGCTCTCGTCGTCAACCAGTTGAAGGGGTCCTGCATGGTGTCAAGATCCCATTCAGGACGGAGCAGGCGATCCTCCAGCACGTCTGCAACCGGCGCCGCGTCTCGATCAGTGTCCGAAGGCGGCCTCTCGTCCGAGAACAAAGCGAGTTGATCATTGCCGTCTCTATGCATACTCCGGCCCGTTTAGACCTCGCGGTTTTCAAAATTCGCCGGAAAGGCGACCAGTAAGGGTGAGTATAATCGTCCCGAGTGCCAGCCTATTGTCAGTGCTGCTAACCGAGGAGGAGCAACCATTGGTAGCCGGAGATCTACTCCGATATTTCGGACAATAGAGTCCCGGGCGTGCCGGACTACGAAGCGCGAGCCGCACGAAAACGAACTAAATGTCCACGCTTTGTCGCGGAGGCCGAAACACCTGGAGCAGAATGTGGTACTTAACATAAACGTTCATTGTGCCTATACTATACATATTAGTGTTTTACAGGACCGACCTGAAAGGAGAAAAGGATAGGACGGGAGAAGGCCATGATTCGGACAGACGCTGAACATCACCGAGCTCTTGCGCAACTCGAGCAGGACGCGGCAACCATCAAAGCGCAACGTCAGCATCTCGAGAGCATAGGTATCACTGGCGAGCAGCTCGAGCGGGCCATGCAGCCCATGATCTCATTCCGAGAGCAACTCAAAGAAGAGGTCGAAACCTACGAGCAGATGAAGCGAGGCGAGCTGGGCGCCATCTCGAGTCTCACCGGCATCGGCCGATGGCTGATCGGTGCGCGCATTGCTCTCGGCCTGAGTCAGAAGGAGCTTGCCGAGCGTCTAAACGTGTCCGAGTCGCAAGTCTCCCGCGACGAGCGGAATGAATACCATGCGATAACCGTCGACCGCGCCCAACGCATCATGGATGCTCTCGGCGTTCGTTTCAAAGCCGAAGCCGAAAACCCCCTCACCGCCGAACGCAGCCCGGAGCTCGAATTTGCCTGATTTCCGACGCGTCTGCCCGGTTACCGCATGTACCGCCACAGACCACGACTCTGGTGACGTCGTTCGATATGCCGTCTCGCCCGACGGCGTTCCCGAAGTCGGTCATCTCTCGGCAATGTACTCTCGAACATCATCGTGCCTGACGGCGTGAAACACGGCACATGCATTAACGGCGGCACAACAGTCAAAGGCTACCCATGAAAACGACGCTAGCAGAAGCGTGGCCCATTCCGGATGAAAGCCACGTTCGAATGGCGGTCAATAAGCTCGTCGGGAAGTTCGCTCCGCTCCGCATCATAGCATTTGGCTCTTATGCCAGGGGTACGGCCGGTCACGGCAGCGACCTCGATCTTCTGGTGATCTTTTCAGAGATGGGCGATAAGCGCGAGCGTGCTGTTGCCATGCGCCGCGAACTCGCGGAGCTTCCCGTTCCGAAGGACATCTTCGTCACGACACCTCAGGAGATCGATGAGCGAGGATGGATAAAAGGTACCGTCTTGCGGGAAGCCCTGGAAAACGGAAAGGTCGTTTACGAGCGCGAGCGTATCCAATGAAGAAAGCCCTGCAAGCAGAAGTTTCGCGTTGGCTTCGCTTTGCGCAGGAAGATTTAAGTGAAGCGAAGCGAATGAGTCAGTCGGCGACTGCCGTTCCGCGACATGCTGCCTGGCTTGCCCAACAAGCGGCCGAAAAGGCCATCAAGGCGGCGCTTATTGTCGAGCAGATAGAATTTCCGCGGACGCATGATCTCACTGCCCTGTGTATGCTCGTTCCAGATGCGTGGAAGCTCATCCATGCAGGCGCCGACCTCGCGCAACTTTCTGATTACGCGGTGGACGCGCGGTATCCGGTCGGAGCACCTGAGATAACGGAGGAAGATGCTGGGCAAGCTGTAGCAGACGCGGCCAGAATCGTTGAAGCCGTAGCTGCGGAGATCGGGGATCGGCTACGTGCAGAGCAATGACGCACCGTTCCGGAGTGCGCGGTGTCCCGATTTCTTTGATGGTGCGTATTCTGTCGCTACCTGGCGCTCCATCAGGCCTGGATCATGGCGATTCAAGAAGTGTTTAGCCGCTTTGCAGATGCAGCACCGATACTGAAAGCACCGGCTAATGGGCAATGTGAACGACATCGAGCGGAAGCTGGCCGCGCTTGAGGCCGAGATGGCGATCCTCGATGCCGAACGCGATCGATTGGTGGAAAAACTCCGGACGCTTCGGGCGGAGAAAGCAGAGTTGCTTCAGGCATCGGCGAGCCGCAAATCCTCCGTAGCGGGAAAAGCCCCGAGCTTATTCGACGTTCACGAACCAGCGGCGAATTACGAAACCAATCCGATCTCCAGTGGCGACGGCCAAGATACCCCCGCTCACCCGCCACCGTCCGTAACCGAGAACTCCCCGGCCGCTGAGAAAATCAAGCTCTTCTTCCGCCTCTTCCGTGGCCGCGATGACGTCTACGCGCGGCGCTTCGAGAGCCGGAAGACGGGCAAGAGCGGATACGCGCCCGTGTGCCGCAACGAGTGGGTCCCCAGCGTCTGCGAAAAGCCGCGCATCGCCTGTCAGGCCTGTAATCACCGGGCGTTCGAGTCCGTGACGCCGCACGTCATCCGTAATCATCTGCTCGGGCAGGATCCCGAAGATTCCTCCCACCGGGATTTCACGGCGGGCGTCTACGCGATGCGCCTCGACGAGACGTGCTGGTTTCTCGCCGTCGACTTCGACAAGGCCCACTGGCAAGATGACGCGAGTGCTTACATCGAAACGTGCCGGCGTCACAACGTCCCGGCGGCCCTCGAACGCTCCCGGTCAGGCAACGGCGCCCACGTATGGATCTTCTTCTCCGAGCCGGTGCCCGCCGCGCTCGCCAGGAAGATGGGATCGTATCTTCTCACACGCACGATGGAGCGGCGGCCGGAGATTGGCATGGACTCCTACGACCGCTTCTTTCCGAGCCAGGACACGCTGCCCGACGGCGGATTCGGCAACCTGATAGCGCTACCCCTCCAGCAAAGGCCGCGATCCGCCGCTAACAGCGTGTTCGTCGATGCGGAGTTCAAGCCTTATCCCGACCAGTGGGCGTTCCTTTCGTCTGTCGGCCGAATGAGCCGCCGGGACGTGGAGCTCGTCGTGAGCGAGGCGCCGTCGTACGACGATGTTCTCGCCATCCGAAGGCCGCTTGAGGACGAAGCCGGCGGCGAGCCGTGGTCGGCCAGGCCGTCTCGACAGCTAACCACTGGAAAGCTAGACGGCCCGCTTCCCAAGCAGCTTGATGTCGTCCTCGGCAACCAGATCTACATCCCGAAAGACGTGCTGACGCCGCCACTACGAAACCGGCTGATTCGATTGGCGGCCTTCCAGAATCCTGAATTCTACAGCGCGCAGTCCATGCGGATGTCCACCTTCGGTAAGCCGCGCATCATCAGCTGCGCCGAAGATTATCCCGAGCACATTGCGCTTCCCCGCGGCTGTATGGCCGAGCTCGTAGGCCTTCTCGACGACACCGGAATTGAACTCAGCGTAGACGATCAGCGGCAGGAGGGAGTCCATCTCGACGTGGAATTCGCCGGCGAGCTGCATCCGAACCAGGCGAAGGCGGCGGAGGCCATGCTTCGCCACGACACCGGCGTCCTCTCCGCGGCGACCGCATTCGGGAAATCGGTCGTCGGCGCATACCTCATTGCGCAAAGAGGCGTGAACACGCTCGTCGTCGTCCACCGGCGGCAGCTCCTCGAGCAGTGGACCGCGTCGCTGACGCGCTTCCTCAGCATGAATCCAGAGGACATCGGCACCATCGGCGGCGGCAAACGCGCGC
>CAZART010000195.1:0-2144 GCA_964487555.1 uncultured Rhodothermales bacterium | reverse complement strand
CGTTCGCAAGGACGGCCACCATCCGATCATCTTCATGCAATGCGGACCGATCCGCCACCGCGTCGACGACCGGAAGCAGGCCGAACGTCGGCCGATCGACCACCACGTCCTCGTCCGCACCACGCCGTTCGAGCTGCCGCACGACGACCCCACTCCGCACATCCAGAACGTCTACACCATGGTGGCCGAGGATGAGGATCGTAATCGGATGATCGTGCGCGACGTCCTCAACGCAGTAGAAAACGGGCGCTGTCCGGTCGTCCTCACCGAGCGCCGGAATCACGTAGAGACGCTTACGAATCTCCTCTCCGATCACGTCTCGAACGTCTTCCCGCTCTACGGCGGCCTGACGAAGAAGCAACGACAAGTGCGGATGGAAGCGATCGGCGCCGTCGGTCCCGACGAGCCGCGCGTCCTCATATCGACCGGCCGATACCTGGGCGAAGGCTTCGACGACGAGCGCCTCGACACGCTTTTCCTCACGCTCCCCGTATCCTGGCGTGGCACGATCGCCCAGTACGCCGGCCGCGTCCACCGCATCCACGACGGCAAAAAAGACGCCCACATCTACGACTACGTCGACGCCCGCGTCCCCATGCTCGCACGCATGCACGACCGCCGCCGCGCCGGCTACAAGGCGCTCGACTACGAGATCATCGAGCCATCTTCACCAACCGCCCAGCTCGCGTTAGGGAAGCTGTGAGTTTTAGCCGTAAGGCGACGCATCGGGAGCATTCGAACGATTACTGCGCTACCATATCGTCGGCATCTTCGGCATCTTCGGCATCGTCGGCATGAATAGAATGTTGGGATTTCGCAGCGGATGTCCGTTGTAAAAACGCGGGGCGCGCCTGATGCTGTTGGTATTGTGACCACGATGTCGCGACTGTACGTCGCACGCGCTCGATCCGGTAACTGCTGGAAGCAACGTCCTTGATGATCGTGCGTTACAGATCAGATCGCTATCAGACTACCGATAACGCCATGAGCCTAATCATTCCGGCCGAGGTTCTCGAAGCCGCCCAAATGTCGGAGACTGAACTTCGACGGGAAATTGCGGTCATGCTCTTCGAGAAGGAACGGCTCACGCTCGCCCAAGCCAGCCGCATGGCGGAGATGAACCGGTTGGAATTCCAGCATCTTCTCGCCAGCAGAGGTATCCCGGTTCACTACGACGTTGAAGAATTCACGGAAGACATCGAGACCCTCAGAAAGCTGGGACGTCTGTGATCGTCGTCAGTGATACTTCTCCCATTATAGGACTGGCGTCCATCGAAACACTCGATGTGCTTCGAGCACTCTACGACCGTGTCCTCATTCCTGAGGCCGTTTATCATGAACTGACGACGGGAGACGATCTGCCGGGATCATCTGAGGTTCAGCGGTCCGACTGGATAGAAGACGCGTCGTCGAAGACAATCGGTTGGTCAACTCACTACGAATGTGGCTTGACCAGGGCGAAGCCGAGGCCATAGCGCTTGCGGCGGAGACACCAAGAGCTTTATTGCTTCTAGACGAACGGAGAGCCAGGTTGGCCGCTCGTAAACTGCGACTTTCAATGACGGGCACGCTCGGTATACTTCTCGAGGCCAAACGCCGCGCCTTAATTCCATCCGTCCGTTCTTGCATGGACGGCTTGATGTACCGTACCGGTTTTCGCATAAGCGAGGCCTTGTATCAGCGCGTGCTCTATGAAGCGGGAGAAAGAGAGTGATAACGCCTTTTGCACTCGGAGCAGCCGCACTACATGGCCAGATCCGACGAGCGCTTGCGGGGCCGGCCGGCGTAGCGCGTCTCTCGGAACGTGCTGTGGAGGCCCGCTATCCGGGCGATCGCCTGACTTCAGGTTTCGCGACTCCGCGAATGCTGTCAGAGATGCGAAGCTCCTCATCCGTGCGGCCCTGACGAATCTCGAAGTGCGGATTCCTTAACGATCCGTATAGCTCAAACAACTCCCAATTCCATGACAGGCTCCATCGTTTCCTTCGGAACCCGCCGCGTTCCGGTCAGCGCCTCGACAACGATTGCAGCTCTCAGCTTCAGGCTGTGCTTTAGCGTGTGCGAGTGAGTCCACGTCGGATCGAATACGCGGATCGTCAGCGCCTCGCGGATTTCAGCCGCCATCCGCGCCCCCGTACTCGGGC
>CAZART010000194.1:0-6874 GCA_964487555.1 uncultured Rhodothermales bacterium | reverse complement strand
GAGTACTGCTTCGAATATATGGAAAACGGTCGCGGCCCCGCCGGCCGGATCGGTCTGCCCGGCATCGGGGAGCCGCCGGCCGTAGCGGACCCTCCCGTTGTGAGCCTGCATCGGGCCGGCCGCGGCCGAGAGAACGAGAACTTCGGGATTGTCCGGATCGATGGCCACAGACCAGCAATAGCGGTGGCGCAGTCCCTGCTCTGAGGCGAACCACGTGGCGCCCCCGCTCCTCATTTGTCTGCCACTGGCAAGGTTAAGCGCCGGTGCTGTCATCGGCCATCCGTTCGTGCGGCGTCCGCTGCAGTGGGTTGTTAGCTAGCGTCAAGCTTTCTTAATTCACAACTACCGCCCATATCTGATTCGTTCCAGATCGTCCATATGCCCGATGATACATACGCCAGGCGCCAGGTTAGAAGTATCCAGCGTGAAATAATGCGGCCCTGCCGTAGCACCAGCCGATTCTATTAGTTAGATGTTCTCCAGCATGGTCTCATCAGGGAATTCGTATGATCTGCTGTGTCCACTGTGACGGATGCATCGCCCCATCCTGGACATTCGACGGTCGTTCCGAAGGACGCGCTCGAGCCAAGGAGCAGACCAGCCGACATGTCGCAGATGTCTTTCGCAGCAAGCCGTCGGAGCGATGTCTGTCTGCAGCCGCATGCGTCGGATCATCGTTACACGCCCTTACCAATATGCGGGCACAACTGTAGTCCGGATTTTTTAGATAGAGAGAGAGGTCATTCTGAGACGGCCGGATCCCGTTACCGTCCCAATAGGGATTCGTCCCACCTGTTAACCAGTACCGCTTCGCCATGACAAACAGCTCGAGCAATTCGACATTGGTCCGTCTAGCCGTCTGCATGCTCTTACTGGTAGCGTTCGCCGCCTGTCGGACGGACGAGCCGGACGTGGACATGGCCCTCGACGACATCGCCGTTGTGCTTGACCCGGCGTCTGCGGCCGACTACGAGGGGCGAACCGTCCAGTTCACCGATGTCCACGTACAGGATGTCGTGGGCGACAGCATCTTCTGGATCGGCCCGAGCCCCGAGCAGCGCCTCTTCGTACTGTTGATCGAACAGCGCACGCCGGATACGCCGATAGAAGGACGATATGACATCAACGCCGGGCAGACGATCTCGATCACCGGAACACTGCGATCGATACCAAGCGTCGATACACTGGCGGAGTGGGGCCTCGATGAAGCGGGACGGACGGAACTCCAAAACCAGCACCTGTACCTGGAAGCACAGCGCGCGTCGGGAGTCCCCGGCCCCGCTACGAGCGATGCCTCGCAGGCCGCCTCTGTCCCGGCGACCGCTAAAATTCCTCCCGCGCACCTGATTGCGCGCCGGTTCTGAAGGGGTCCGGCGATCTCCATTTTTTGCATTTCTGCCGAAAAAACGTCTTTGCTGCGGACCCGGAACGGGCTCCGAAGGCTTTCGTCTGGATACGAGCTCCTACTCAAGCTACAGCGGCCACATTCCTTGCCGCCCTCCAGAGCCGTTCTGCATTCCGAATGGGCGGTTCGCCGAAGAACCTTTTCTACTCGCGCCTGAAGTGGGATGCATCGTCGTAGCCCAGCCGGCCGTCGCGTCGTCGAGATCCTCGGCGGGCATGAGACGGCGGGGCGCGGCCCCGCCGGCCCGATCGGTCTGCCCGGCGTCGGGCACCCGCCGGCCGTAGCGGACGTGACCTCACCTTCGATCACGTCAGACGGAGGTCGACGACGCCTCGATAGCGTGGATTCGCGCCCCCGTATAGCCTTCCGGCCATTCGACGCGGAGCCTCTGCCACGAGGAACCCGAGTTCGTCGAGCGATAAAGTTCTCTCGCACTTCCCGCGTAGAACGTTCCCGGCTCGTCCGGATCGGCCGTCAACGCGTAGGCGAGGGTGCCCTCCGGGTCCGGCAGCCCGTCCGTGATCTCGCGCCACGGTTCGCCTTCCGAGGTACGCCGGTAGAGATGCGCCTCCGCCCGCCTCCCATCGTGGGCCTGCATCGGGCCGGCCGCGGCCGAGAGAACGAGAACTTCGGGATTGTCCGGATCGATGGCCACAGACCAGCAATAGCGGTGGCGCAGTCCCTGCTCTGAGGCGCGCCACGTCCCGCCCCCGTCGCCGCTCGCGTAGAATCCGTCGCCCGCCGCCGACCAGAGACGGCCGGGCGCACCGGGATGGATAACGAGCTGATGCGTGTCATAGGGCCCCGATTGGACGCGGTCCTTCCAGGTTGTTCCGCCGTCAGGACTCTGGACCAGCGCGCCGGCCTCGATGGCAACGTAGATTCGGCCTCGCTCGTGGGGATCCGGCTCGATCCACCGGACGTGGTGCGTATGGGGTCGGGGCGGAAAGCTCCACGTACTCGATGAGGGCAAATCCCCCAGCGCCTCGCACTCCCGCCACGTCTTGCCGCCGTCATCGGAGCGATAGACTGCGCTCGGCTCGGTACCGACGTACACGACGGCCTGGCTGTCAATGCGTTCGGCATCGCTGACGGCCAGCGCCGTGATCGAATCATGCGGAATCCCAACGAACACCGGCTGCCAGCCGGCACCCGCGTCATCACTTCGCCAGACGCCCTCTCGTTCCGTGGCGCAAAAAACACGTCCCGGACGCCCGGGATCGTCGGCGATCGCCGAGGCCGATCGCACCTCCAGCGGCCGCTCCGCGTGCCAGCGGCCGCCGCGGTTCCGGACGATGATTGGCCCGTCGCCGGTTCCAAGGTAGAGAGTAGGCATGCCTCTTCGACGTTTTCTGAAGGGAGTGGCAACGCTATCAAGAATGAATTCGTCCAAATTGTGCACGAGCGGGGGCGGGAGTCTCCACTTCACCCGTCGACGCACATCCGAGCGGGATGCCCAGCGCGGATAGCAGCACAAATTGCCGATCTGACAACTTCATCGCTGTATGGCCTTCGAGCAGGCTATCTGCCGTCGGGATGCGAGGCAACGAACACGCCCCATCCCACAGATGCTCCGACAACGCCGCCCAGACCGGCGCCTATGATTGCGGTGCCAAAGGGCGAAGGCGTGCACGTGTCCCAGCCGTCACAAAAGTTCGATCTTATTCGGGACAAAACGACCGCTCCCACGGCGCCCCCCAATGCCGCCCCTACGATCACGTACGTTCGTCTCTGTTTTCTATTGTCCATCTGCCCGGCGTTCGGGATGCGAACCGAAACAGGTAGGCGGGTGCGATCGGCTCGATGGAAGTGGCTCGGTTCACGCTGGTTCCATGCACTCAATTCCTCCGCTGCAGCCGGCGAATTCCTCTCCGTCGTGAGAAGCGGCGAATTCCTCTCCGCCGCGAGAATCGGAGTTAACGCCGTGAACCGGCGGCTTCCAGAATATGAGGCCCATCTACGCACAGTCCGCCGAGTGATGGAGGACTGCTGCTCATTCGCGGTCGGCTCGAAACGCGTTAGGCGGATCTTGCTTTCATATGAAGCCGGACTTCGTTCAGGAGTCTTTGATGGCTGGCCGAGGGTAGACTGCGACGTCGCAAGGAGCACGCCGAGCATGAAATGCAGCAGAAGGACCCGTGAGGGACGCATGTGCATCCTCGAGAAATGATACCTGCCCAACGGCCGACTGCTCAGCGGTGCCGAGAGCGAGTAGTGGATTCGAGGGAAGATAGTCGGCAGGCTGGTTCGAGACAATAGCCGTTGTTTCGCCCTGATCATCGAATCATTCCGTTGGCGTTAACACGCCCTGGTTCGCGGACGTATTCCTCGATGGAGTGGGCCGTTTGTGCCCGGACGAGCGACCCGAATGTAATCTGAACGCGGGTCAATATCCGGGTCTCGATGACTGCGACAGCCCACCCTACGGCTGTACCGGAAAAGCAATAGGGTGAAATCGCTGCTCGCCGAACGTCTGGTCGAAGATGGCGCGCGCATCCGGAGCGGCCATCACGCTTAGCGCGCTCAGCGGTCGTGATGCCGTGCGATTTCCTATTCGCTCAGTCCTCGAAACCGGGCATCGTCCGAGCTGAGCACGGTGCGGGGGTCACCGACGTCCGCGATTGAGGCGTGGTCCACGGCCCTCAGTACATCCACCGCGCGTCGTTCTCTCGGACGTCCCGGGCACGATACTCCGCGATTTTGCGGATGAGTGCTTCCGGCGGCGGTTGGTCGTACGGCAGCTTGATCGAATCTTTGCCGACGTCGTAGCCCGCCAGTTCCTCTCCGAACGGCTGCATGGCCGGTCTCGTGGGTATGAAATTGAGATGTGACTTGTATGCGGCGTAGGCGAACAGGATACGCCCCTCTTCGAAAACGGGCATTCCCCACTTCAGCGTCTCCGTAGCATCGGGCGCCACATCCTTCAGTATGGCCCGCAGCTCGCGCAACCTCGGTTGCGCATCCGAGGAAGCCGCTTCAATGTATTCGTCGACGTTCGTCGGCTTTGCCTTTGCCATATGTGGATTGTTGTATGCTCAGATCGTTGTTCTTCCGACGTATCTCGTAACCGGTACGGATGTGAGTGTGATCTTCATGGCTGGATTTGGATGTATGCTTTCGGACAGACTCCTAGGTAGGGAGTACGTCAGGCCGGAGCTTATCCAGAATTGCTGATTTAATCGATTTCGGAGGGCGCGGAGCCGGTTATCTTTTTGAAAAGAGTTGAGAAAGAGCTCACGCTCTGATATCCGACGTGCGTATACGCCTCCTGAACGTTCAGGCCGCCGCGCAGAAGGGCTTTGCCTCTTTGATGCGCAGGTCCGTCAGGTACTGGTGCGGCGTCCGGCCGTAGAAGCGCTTGAACAGCCGCAAGAAGTGAAGTTTGCTGAGGAACGCCCTTTCAGCGATCGACTCCAGTTCGATCTGCTCCGAATAGTGCCGATCGATGAAATGCTTCGCCGCTATGACGCGTCGGGTGAGGTCCTGCCTGGGATAGAGATCGTCGGTCAGCTGCTCGACCCGGCGGCTGTAAAACGTCATCCGTGTCGTCACGCTCGTCCTCCATTCGGCGTGGACGCAGCCATCGTGGCGTCGAAGCGTCCGTGTCCGTTTAAGGGGCCGTGGGCTTTGCTGCTCATGTTTTCACGACGCTCGTTCACTAAGCGCCCGAAGCTCCCGCAATTTTGTTTCGCGATCCAGAAATCTCAAATGGATTGACACCATTGTGTGTACATAGTGTGGTACGTACACATTATAACGTCAACAGATTCTCTCAGAGTCGCCGGTCCATCCGAGAGGATCCTGTTGAGCGCTCACGTCGGTAGTCGAGGCTCGCGCAAACCTCATCGGGAGCGCTTGTGGGGCGTGTTGTACTCGTCCGCCACACATGCAGCTGTGCAGTTGCATGTGTCCCATGTTTGTGCTATGCTACGTGCAACTGAAGGGTTGCGCAATACACGGGAGGTCGCCTATGGCATCGAGCACCGATCGCATCGAAAAACAGGTTTTTCTCCAGGCCCCGCTCGAGCGCGTCTGGCGCGCGATCAGCGATGCGCAGGCGTTCGGCAGCTGGTTTGGAGTGCGCTTCGACGGACCGTTTGTGGCGGGAGAGCACCTGACGGGACGGATCGTACCGACCACCGTCGACCCCGAGGTGGCGGAGAGTCAGAAGCCCTACGAAGGTCTCCGCTTCGACATCACCGTCGACCGCATCGAGCCGATGCGGCTCCTATCCTTCCGATGGCATCCGTACGCGATCGATCCGGAGGTCGACTACTCAAAGGAGCCCACTACGCTCGTCATTTTCGAGCTGGAGAAGCGCCCTGACGGCACGCTGCTGACCGTTACCGAGTCCGGTTTCGACGGTATACCCGTCGCTCGGCGTGCCGCCGCCTTCGAAATGAACGAGCAGGGATGGGAGGCGCAGCTTGCCCTCATAGAGAAGTATCTCGTCCAGAAAACGTGAAGGCGGCGAATCGATGTCTCCAGCCAATCCTGCTCCCGACCCCGCAACGGTGGCACCGCTCTTCGCCGCCTTGGCTGATTCAACGCGCTTGCGACTCGTCACGCGGCTCTCGCACGAGGGGCCGCAGTCCATCTCGGCGCTTGCCGAAGAGGCGACCATCTCACGCCAGGCCGTGACCAAGCACCTGCGAACGCTGGAGGACGCGGGCCTTGCCGCAAGCCGGCGCGTAGGTCGCGAACGGATCTTCGAGCTGCGGCCTGAGCGACTGTCGGACGTACACCGCTATCTCGATCAGATCGCCCGACAGTGGGACGATGCACTCGCCCGGCTGCAAGCCTATCTGGAGCAAGAGCCCGCTCACGGCCGAGACGATTCTTCGTTGGCCGGGCCGTAGTTTGCCGGCAGGGGTATTTCGAGCATCCGGAGGTACACTGTTAGCTGCCCGCGATCAACGGGGGGAACGGTGGCGTCGGATCCCATGCGACGTCGTGAGATTGGAAATCTCAAGGAGGAAGAGTAGACAGCAGAAGAAGATGTACGCGCAATGTTTTTCTAATCACGATGATGCATATTAAGAGGGACTTCGCTGTCCACCCAACCGCGCCCCCCGACCATGGACACGTCCCGACGCTCGTTCCGCCGCACGTTCCTACGTGCCTCCACCTTCTTCCTCCTCGTTATCACTTTCGTCGCCAGTCCTCCCCTTGCCGATGAAGCCGTCGCGCACGTCGCGTGCGCGCCCGGCTTCTTCAGCCCCACCGGCAACGAGCCTTGCGAGCCGGCGCCTCCAGGGACGTTCGTCGACACCTTTGGGGCAACCGAGGCGACACCCTGCCCGGCAGGAACCTATCAGCCCGATACGGGCCAGACCTCGTGCCTGGACGCACCTGCAGGGAGATTCGTTGCCACCGTGGGGGCAGCCGAAGCGACCCCGTGCCCGGCAGGAACCTATCAGCCCGATACGGGCCAGACCTCGTGCCTGGACGCACCTGCAGGGAGATTCG
>CAZART010000193.1:0-6896 GCA_964487555.1 uncultured Rhodothermales bacterium | reverse complement strand
AATCGCGGATGTGATAGATGTTCATGTTGCCGAGCGAGAGCAGCACGTTGTAGAGAAAGGGGTAGGCCACGACCGCCAGCACGAGCACGATGGTCGGCCCGAGCATGAGGGTCAGGAACAGCCGCACCCGCCCGCGTTCGGAGAGGCGGAGTAGCCGAGGGCGTGCCGGCTGACGTACGAACAACGCTTCCTCTTCCCCTTCCCCTTCTTGTTTCGAGCGTACGAGGATCTCTGCGCCGGCAGCTATGTCTTTCTCGTCCAGCATATGCCTACAGATACGTGTCCGCGATGCGCTTCTCGACTTCTCGCTGCATCAGGCGTGCGCCTTCTTCGGGCGAGACGGCGCCGTTCATGACGAGCTGATAGGGTCCGCGCATCCCGTCCCATATCTGCCGCATCTGCGGCTCGACCGGCATGGGACGGGCGAGTTCAACCTGGCGGATCATGCTCTGGAGCCGCTCATTGTCGCGTACGGCGGGAACGGTGCGCAGCTCTTCTCGAACGGGAATCGCTTCGATTTCATTAACCATCTGCTCCTGCATCTCGGAACTGGTGAGGTAGGTGATCAGCTCTTTCAGGTGCGGGAGCTTTTCGGGTGGAACGTTGCTGTTCACGGCGTATCCGCTCGTCGCGACCATCGGGGCGCAGGCGTGGCCGGTCTCGGAATGTCTCGGAAGAGGCGCGATGCCGTAGTCGATTCCCGCGTTGCCGTATCCGGCGAAGGCCCAGGGACCATTGATGATCGATGCGGCGCGCTGCTCCTGGAAGAGCGCCTCGGCCATCTCGTAGTCGCTTTCACCGGGGATGACGTGATGCTTGTCACGCAGGTCGAGCACGAACTTGATCGCCTTCACGGTCTCGGGCGTGTCCAACGTCGGATTGCCGTCATCATCCATCACCCATCCACCAAAGCAGGAGAGGAAGGGAATGAAGAAGAACGGCTCGCGGTAATTCCACGTCATGCCGTACTGATCGGGCGTGCCGTCGCCATTGTTGTCGACGGTGGCTTTCCGGAGGGCGGCGATCCATTCGTCGGTGTTTTCGGGGGCATCGGGGATAAGATCGCGATTATGGACGAAGGCGAGGAAGGTTCGGACCTGGTCGGAGATCATCATGGTCTCGCCTTCGTAGCCCACGAGACCGGCATCCATGAACTGGTCGAGGAAGGCTCGGTCGAAGAGGGAGTCGAGCGGCAGCACGACGTCGGTGAGCTTGAACACGCCGACGTTGTCGGCCGGGCTGTAGATGAGGTCCGGGCCGCTTCCGCCGACGGAGGCGACGACGTAGAGGTTGCGCAGCTCTTCGGTTTCGCGGTAGAGGGTCTCGACGAACACGGCGGGGTGGGCCCGGTTGTATTCGGCAATGGCGCGCTCGAAGAGGTCGCGCTCGGCGGCGCGCTTCTCGTGCCAGATGCGGATGCGGATGCGGTCGTCGTCTGCGCCGCAGCCGGCGGCGGCCGCGACGATGGCGACGGCGAGGATTAGCGACAGGAGGGAGAGAATTCGCGACGGCGCCAGGGCCGCGCGGCACCGGGTACCTGGTGCCTGGTACCGTTTTTCCTGAGCGTCGAGGGCGGGCATGCTAGTCCTGGGGAAGGCTGGCGAGAAGCGTCCGGCCGGCTTCGTGGTCCGGCTTGATCTCGAGGAGGCGACGCACGGTCCGGCGGGCTTTGCCGAACTCCTGCTCGAGCGCGTAGGCACCGCCGAGGTTGTAGAGCGCTGTGGCATCCCGCGGGTCGAGGATTACGGCTCGTTCGAGGTGTTGCAGCGCCGCGGAGCGATCTCCGCGCTGCAGCAGGATGCTGCCGATCATGCGGTGGCCGGCTGCCGTCTCCTCGACGTCGTTGCCGGCTTCGAAGTAGACGAGCGCCTCGTCGTAGCGGCCCTGCTTCAGCAGGAGGTTGCCGGCCGTGAGATACGGCGATGGAATGAACGGATACTCCTGAAGATGCGCGAGCGCAGCCTGCAGCGCGCCGTGGTAGTCGCCGGTCTGTTCGAGGTGGCGGCGGAGGGCCTCGTTGGCTTCCGGCCAGCCGCTGTCGCCCTTGACGAGGCGGAATGCGATCTGAACGACGGGATCGCCGACGTCTATCCCGTCATCCCATTTTTTCTTGACGCCGGAGGGCTGGAACGGCCATGCGGCCATGAGCTGCCGGATCCGGTAGACGCCGACGAGCGAATCGACAGGCGTTAGCAGCACCTCGGAGCGGGCGGCGCCGCGCGGGACGGCACGCGACCAGTCACCGATCATCTCTCGTTCGCGGAGCCCCTCGTAGTATGCGTCGGCGATCTCGAAATAGCCTTCCACGTTCGGATGAAGGTGCTCCATCATCAAGGTGCTGCCGATGATTCCGTTCGGTGAGGCGTCGGCGAGCGCCTGACGGACGTCGACGACGTGGGCCTCTTCTTGGGATGCCAATTCGCGGATGATGTCGTTCACTTCCTCAGAGGCACGAAAGCGGAGTTCGTCGCGATCCTTGGCGGCGACGAGCGCGGCGCGCGCTTCGTCGTAGCGGCCGATGCGTTCAAGAAGACGGCCTTTAACGTAGAAGGCCTCCGCATTAAGCGAGTCGATGGCGATCGCCTCGTCGAATTTCGCAAGGGCGGCGCCGGCGGCGCCGTTTCTTGCCTCTTGAACGCCTGCATCGTAGGTCCTCTGCCAGGCACCACGATCCGTATGTGGCAGAAAACCGGTCTCGAACGGAGCATGGTCGCGCTCGTTGCTCGCGACGGTGCCGATGAAGACGGGAATGCCGTGCTCGCGGTAGCGAGCAAGAATGCGTGTGAGGTTGCTGCGGAACTGGCGCAGTCCGCGCCGATAGTCCGCCGATCCATAGGGGATCGTCTGCTTTCCGATCATCCGCTGCATCAGATTGCCCGACGGCCGCTCGCCGTCCGTGCGGTTCCGGTTGAGCGCGGCGATGGAAGCGAGGCCTTTTCTCAGGGCCTGCACGATCCGCAGATCATTCAGTGCAAGGTAGCTTCGCACGAGCCATGGATGGCGTCCGAGCGATTCGGTGGAGCCGACCCCGAGCGCACCGTAGTATTCGTTGTGTCCGGCGTAGATCAGCACGGCGTCGGGCTTGTGCTCGAGAATCTCGTCCACCAGATCGAGCAGTGTATAGGAGTTGACTGCGGCCATAGAGGTATTGACGACCTCGATATGGCGATCGGGAAAGGTCTGCATCAGCCGCTGCTCGAGCATACGCGAGAAGGCGCCGCCGTAGTAAAAGGGGAAGCCCGCCCCGGAGGATCCGCCCTGCACGAAGATGCGGTACGTGTCCGGGCGCTTCTCCGCTTCGAAGAAGTCGGTCAGGCTGGACGGCACGTTCTCGATGTGCGTGAAGTATCGGCGCGCGATCTCTCGATTCTGGTAAAGATAATCCGGCTTTCCATCGACCTGCACAAACAGCGGATGCGATTCGCCGAAACCGGCGAGGCGCAGTCCCGCCTCCGCGACCGCGAAGAACGCGAACGGGATGAGCAGCATCAGCCCGATGAAGAGCAGGCGTCTGCCGGTCGATATGGCGGGATTTGGGGTGGACATCGATGTCATAAACTCATTGGGGATTCTGTATCTCCCTGCCGGGTTACCCCGACCCAGGCGAGCTTGGAATCCTTAGAAGCGGCTGCGCTTTCCCGGCGCGTATGCCGTCACGGCGCCGAAGACGCCGACAGCACGAGACCGGATAGTTCGGGCACGTCGAATATCAGTCCCGTTTCATCCTGCTGGACCCGGTATCCTTCTTCGATCGTCGTGAAGGCCGTCTCGTAGGTGGCACGCAACGCCTCCGGAAGCTCGACGCGAAGACTGTGGGCCTCTTCGCTTCGGTTCAAGACGACAATCGTCGTCTCGTCGCGATGTGTGCGCGCGAAGGCGAGGATGTCGCGCTCGTCGTCGGCGCTCAGCACCGTGAAATCACCGCGGCGCAGCGACGGGCGCTCTTTGCGAAGGCGGATCACGTCGCGATAATAGTCGAAGAGATCCTGATCGAACGCGACGGCGTCCGGCTCGCGCTCATGCCCCGGCGGATAGGCGACTTCATCGGCGTAGGTCAGATCGTCCCACACCATCGGCTTACGGTCGTCGGGGTCGTCGGCGCCCCACATGCCGGCCTCGGTGCCGTAATAGATCATCGGCGCGCCGACGTAGGTCATCTGGAAGAGCGCGACGAGGCGTTGGACGGCGCGGCCGGATTCGTCGGGCGCACTTACGTCGTACCAGTCATTGTGGCGCGGAGAAGCCGTGCTGCCCCAGTCGTAGTCGAAGCGGTCCGGCTGCTCGTAGGGCCGATGATCGCGGTTCACGATCATGGAGGCGAGACGGTCGGTGTCGTGCGAATCCATCAAGTTCTGCAACGCATATTGCACGGGCTCCGGATAAATCTCTCGCCGCTCACTGAGCGTTTCAACGAATTTCGAGGGCTCAGAGGCGCCGTCTACCAGGAAACCCGTTACCGGGAAGGCGAACGCCCAGTAATTCATCGTCGCCGAGAAATCCCCCTCTGCGATCATTTCGCGAGCGTCCTCCCAAATTTCCGTGACGGTGTAGGCGTCCGGATTCAGGGTGCGAACGTGCGCATTCCAGTCCGCCCAGAAGCCGATCGGGACCTCGTTGGTTACGTCGAGCCGCCAGCCGTCGATACCGTCTGAGGGATCGCCGTCGCCGTTCGGGTCCATCCACTTCGTCGTCGCATCAAACACGTATTCCTTGGGGCCGGGATGGAGGTCGGTGCCGTCTTCGGTATCGGCAAATTCGGGCAGTGTCTCCACGCCCCACCAGCCTTTGTAGCGAAATTCATTGGCATCGGTCGCCGGGTCGTCGAACGCCTCGACGATGTACCAGTCTCTGTAGGGCGAATTCTGCTGGTTGAGGCGGAGATCCTCGAAAGCGAAGAAGTCGCGCCCCGTGTGGTTCCAGACTCCGTCGATTATGACGCGGATGCCGCGCGCGTGGGCTCCCTCCAGAAGATCGAAGAACAGCCGGTCGGCGGCGGTGTCGTGCCAGGTCGATGGATCGCTCGTCTCCTGCGCCATCAACTCGAAATCGCCCTCAGGATCGGGTCCGAAATGCGGATCGATGTGGTGATAGGTATTGCCGTCGTACTTATGGAGCGAGCGGGCATAGAAAACAGGGTTGAAATAGATCGTGTTGATGCCGAGGTCGGCCAGGTAATCGAGCTTGTCGATTACGCCCTGAAGGTCGCCGCCGTAGCGGCGGTCGAAGACCGCCCCGCGAGGATGCGCTGCCCCCTCCTCGGCATCGAAAAAGCCCCCGATCTCCCGCTCCCAGTCGTCCTGCTCATACCAGTCGCTGGTCCACTCCTTGACGGTCCAGCTTTCCGGCACGGTCTCGATCGGCCACTCGAGCGATTCGCGGGTCGGATCGTTGGTCGGGTCCCCGTTGCGGAAACGTTCGGGGAAAATCTGATAGAAGACGGCGTCGGACGCCCAGGAGGGGACGGTGGGGGCGTCGGTGGTGTCTTGTTGCGTTGCGGCGCCCGGCTCGGTGACGGTGCCGCGGTCGCATGCGGCGAGGAGGGGAAAGAGGAAGAGGAATAGGAAGGGGAAGAGGAAGGGGAAGGGGCGCGGGGAAGCGGGGCGACGGGGAATGCGGAGCGCCGAGGAGGGGACGGCCGTTGGATTATTGGCGAAGGAGCCGGACGATTGCGGGGCGGCGGGAAGGAGGGGGCTCATGGGGTTGTTTGCTACGGTGGTGGGCAGTGGGCGGGTTTCACTTCGCCACAACGAGGACGCGCGTCTTGACGGTGCCGGCGGCGGAAAGGCGCGCGAGGTAGGTGCCGCTTGGAAGGTTTTGTGCGTCGAACTCGACGTCGTGCGTGCCGGCGGGCTTGACGGCGTCGACGAGGAAGGCAACGCGGCGACCGAGGACGTCGTAGACGTCGAGGGTGACGTGCCGGGCACCAGGGAGAGCATACGAGATCGTGGTGGAAGGATTGAAAGGATTGGGATAGTTCTGATGAAGAGTGATCTGCTCGGGGACGTTCGGCGGCTGCTGCGCATCCACCGTGACCAGGCCCGGAGGCGGAAAATCAACGCGCTCGCTTGTGAAGAGGTGGAATTCGCCCGGGCGTGCGCTCACGTACGCACTTCCACCCGGTTCCTGAATGAACAGGGAGTCCCCCTTGAAAAAGTCGTACCACCAGCCGGACTTCTCGAAACGCGCCATCACATCGAGCCAGTGCCCCACGTGGAAGTTACCAATCAATGAAACATCCATGGTCGGATGGGACAGGTACATGTGCTTAAGGGAGAAGGAGGCATCCATCGAGACCTCCGTATCGGCGCTTCGAAACACGTCGTGTTCGTTTCGAAGCTTGATCAGGGCCGCCCACGTCTCGAATAGCTTGTCACGCAACGGATCCTCGGCGTACTGCCACCGGATGGGCTTCTCTCCCGTTCGGCCGTTGAAGTCGATGTCTACCTCATAGCCGAGCTCTCCAAACTGCCAGATCATTTTCGGACCGGGAATGGTGAAAAAGAACGCGCCGGCCGCTTTCATCCGATCGAGCGCGACGGGCAAGTCCTTCACGCTGTAGCCGCCCAGCGAGGCCCCGAACTGCAGGTTCTTGTACATCAGCCGCTGCTCGTCGTGGCTCTCCATGAATCCGACGCCGTGAGGCACCGACAGCCCTCGATTCGTATGATAAACGCCGGAGAAGTCGGACTTCCCCCCATCGTGGTAGCCCATCGTGGCTTCGTTGTACGGATCGGTCTCCTTCGCCCAGACCATCATGCCGGGAAAGCCGCGGTCGATGCCGTACTGCACGAGCTCGTTCTCCTCGCGCGTGTCACCGAAATGCTCGAGGATGACGTACGCCGTGCTGTCGACCTCCCAGATCCGGTCGGCCATTCGCTTGAGCAGCTTGATGCGCG
>CAZART010000192.1:1995-6954 GCA_964487555.1 uncultured Rhodothermales bacterium | reverse complement strand
GGCGGCAGGGCAGATGCGGAACGGGCATCCCTCCATCGAGATAAACGGCGACCGCGAGGGACTCAGTTTGACGGTCTGGATGATGCGACCTGGAGAGGAGCGCGAGGTCGCCCGTCGCATCAAGGAGGTCCTGACCCACGCCTCAGTCCGATCCTCCGGGTAATGGAGCGCCGTTTCCGGCGCCTGTATGGCGCCGCCGCCTCGTCGCCTTCACACCGACGACGATCACGACGACCGTCGCGAGTGCCAGGCCGAGCGCTATCGGCCGTTCGAAGAAGGCCAGCATGTTCCACCGGCTCTTGATGGCGCTGACCATAAAGCTGCGCTCCAGGATAGGACCCAGGACCATGCCGAGGACCACCTGAGCCATCGGGAATCCGCCGCGCCGCATCAGAAAAGCGATCATCCCCATACCCGCCATCACCCATACGTCCAGCGTATTGTTGTTGATGGCGTAAGCCCCGACCACGCACACGACGGCGATCACGCTGAGGAGCACGTTGGAAGGTGCCCGAACCAGCGTCGAGGCCAGTCGTGCCGTCAGGAACCCATAGAGGGGAAGCAAGAGCACGTTGGCCAGCACGAACGTCACATAAAGCGCCCAGATCAGCGACGGATTGGTTTCGAAGAGGAGAGGGCCGGGCGTAATGCCCTTCATGAGGAAGATGCCCAGGACGATGGCGGTGATGGTGTCCCCCGGCAGACCGAGCGACAGTGCCGGAATCCACGCGCTCGCGACGGACGCATTGTTGCTGCTTGCGCCCGCCAGCAGGACGCGGTCCTGCTCGTCGTCCAGGTGGGCTTCACTGCGGCGGGTCATCTTCTGGAAGCTGGTCGAGACCCACGCCCCCACGTCGGCGCCGGCGCCGGGCAGGAAGCCGACGAACACTCCGATCAGCGCGGAGCGGAGCACGAGCCACTTCTCCCGAAGGATGAGCCGCAGGGGCCGTATGTAGAACTGCAGGGGCGCGGCGCCCCGGATCCGGGGCAGCACTCCGGCCGCGTGCCTGTTACCGTGGTATAGATGCTCGAGAACCTCGGAGAAACCGAAGAGCCCGATCATGGCTACGATATAATCGAGGCCGCCGAGCAGCGTCGGAATTCCGAAGTCGAAGCGCGCGTACCCCAGCGTAGGATCGACCCCGACCGTGGCGAAGAGAAGGCCGAGGAGGAGCGATACGAGTCCCTTCAGCGGCGCTCCGCCGGAGGCGAACACGCCGGCCGTCAATCCCAGCACCGCGATCCAGAAGTATTCGAAAGAGGCGAACTTTGCCGCCAGCGCCGCCAGGCCTGTGGCGCTGAAGATGAGCAGGACGGTGCCGATGAGGCCACCGACGGAGGATCCCATGGCGCTCACGCCGAGGCCGTAAACGGGGCCGCGCCGCCGAGAAATGTCGTACAGTTCCTCGACGTAGGCGGCGCTGGCGGGCGTTCCGGGGATCCGGGCGAGAGCCGATCCGACGTCCCCCGCAAAAATGGCCACCGAAGAAATGGCGATGATCGCAGGCAGCGCGATGATCGGATCCAGAAAAAAGGCGATCGGAATAAAGAGTGCGACGGCGAGCGTCGCGGTGAGCCCCGGAATCGCTCCGAAGACCGCGCCGTAGAGGCCGCCCAGCAGGAGCGCCGCCAATCCCTGCCAGCTGAATAACTCGGTGCCCATCGCTTCGGTCGTGGTTCTCTATCCGTGGCTTAGTACACCATCTCGTAAGTACGGTATAAGGTTCGATGGAGCACGATGCAGCGGCACTGATACGTTCCGTATTTGCGACACGAGCCGCGTAGCGGCGACTGATGCAACTAAATGGTGTACTCAGAGGGGAACGCGGAGGAGCTCGCTGAAGACCAGGTAGACGAGGACCCCGCTGCCGATTGCCGTCGGAACAGCCACGCGCAGGCTCACTCCGAGCATCCACGCGACGGCCAGACAGATCAGCGCGAGCGCCGCCATCGTGCCCGACACACCCTTCAGCCATGGATAGAGTACCACCACCAGGAGCCCTCCTGCCAGGCGAAGGAGACCTGCCGGCACCGGTCGTAGGACCGCATCCTCTCGTTGCCGACGCAGACGAGCGCCCTGCGCGAGCAGTGCCAGACCGGAAAGAAGCAGACCTGCGGCGATGATACGGGGAAAGAGCCCGGGGCCCGGATATCCCTCAGGCAGTTCGGGAAAGGTGCCGCTGTAGAACCAGATCGCGGCTCCGAGGAGCGTGCAGAGCAGGCCGGAGATCAGCGTCCTCACGAGGAGATCCCCGCTGCGCGCAGCAAAGCTCCGTTGACGCTGTCCTGCTCCGCAATGAAGGACTCGAATTCATCGGCCGTCAGAAACTGCGGATTAAATCCGGCGCGCTCCAGCGCTTCGACATACTGCGCATCTTTGGCGGCATCCTCGAGGGCAGACGACAGGCGATTGCGCACGGCATCCGGCAGGCCGGCAGGAGCCCCGACGCCGATCCAGCTGCTCATCGTCCAGTCGAACCCCTGCTCCCGGAGCGTGGGCACGTCCGGAAAAGCATCGAGCCGCTCGTCGGCCATCACCCCGAGCACTTTGATCTGCCCGGCCTTCAGGAGCGGCCCTGCCTCCACAAGCGCAGCCGTCACGACGTCTACTCCTTCGGCAAGGAGCTCCTGAAAGGCGGGCGCCGCCCCCTGGCTCGGGATCCATGGCAGGTCCGACGACGACAATCCTGCCTCCTGCAGCATGCCGATTCGCGCGAGATCCCAGATGCCCCCGCGTGAGGTCCCCGAAGCGCGAAAGCGGCCCGGATTCGCGCGCACATCCTGCAGAAGATCATCCAGCGTGTCCCACGGTGCATCGGCGCGAACGGAGACGGCGGCGAAATTGTTGACGAGGAGGGCGAGAGGCGTGTATTCCTCGTAGGTGAGATTGGTGAGGCCCTGGTGATGCATCATCGTCAGTTCCACGGTTATCGCGCCGGTGGTGTAGCCGTCGGGCTGCGCCTGCGCCAGCGCCAGATGGCCGACCACGCCGCCGCCGCCGGTGCGGTTGAGGACGTTCACGGGCCGCCCGAGATAATCCTGGAGCACGGTCGCCATCATCCTGGAGACGGTATCCGTTCCACCGCCTGCCGCCCACGGAACGACGTACGCGACCGGACGGCTCGGATAGGACGTCTGGTCGTCGGGCGAGCCTCCGCAATGAAGGCTGAAAAAAGCGAGGATGAGAGCGGCTGTGATCCGCATGAGGGGCATCATTCTAGGTCGTTGTAAACGTAAATCATCTTGCTGTGTGTTCGTGCGATCCGGCCGATCCGGCTACGCCGCAGGACGGCGATGCCGGGCCCCTAAACCCACCGCTCGAGCCACTGCCAGGCCTCGTGCTGCATTTCGCGGTTGAACTCGTGCGGCACGTCGAACAGGCGCGTGCGCTGCCCTTCGGGGACGCCAGCCTTGTCGTAGCAGGCCTCGATCTTCCGGAAAGCGGCCTGAATGCCGCCCTGATCGAAAAGTGCGTCTCGAGATCCGTTCATGACCATGACGGCACGCGGCGCGATCAGCGCGGAAAGGTCCGGCAGATCCATGTAACGGTACAGACCGATGATGTGAAACGTGAAGCCGATCGAATTGACGACGTGTCGCTCGATCTGCGAGGCGTACGAGGTCATCCAGCCGACGTCGACGGCCGCCTTTATGCGCTCGTCCAGCGCGGCCAGCAGGAAGCTTCGGTACCCTCCCACCGAAAGTCCCACGCATGCGAGCCGGGAGCTGTCGACCTCCGGGCGGGAGGCCAGGTAGTCGATCGTTCGGATGTCGTCCCAGAGCACGATTCCCGGCCACGTGATCCCGGCGGTAAAGAGGCTCCGAGCCATGAGCTGCTCTCCCTGCTGCGAGCGCCGATTGAAGGCGGCAACGTGCTCGCGGCTCATGCTTCGGCGATCCCGATACTCGGAAGGATCGTCGTCCAAAAGCATCCGGCGCTGCCCCCAGTAAAACATATCGATCGTGATGACGACATAGCCGCGCCGCGCCAGCTCCGAGGCGATGCTCGCGCCTTCGTACAGGCTCGCTTTGAACTCGGTAAGCATCGGATGCTCGTCCTCAATCTCCAGCATCTTCTCGACGCCCCAGAGGTACAATCCGCCGTGGCAATGCAGGACGACGACGGCCGGTGCGGGAGTCTCGGCATCCTTAGGGATGAGAAGACGGGCCGGAACGCGCAGGTCCGGCGTCGTACGAAACGTGAGCACCTCTTCGATGTAGGCGCCGCGATCCGTGCGGCGGACGACTTCGGGCTGCGGTTCCACGGGCGGCGGCTCGTAGAAGAGATGCCGGAAGACTCGTGCTCGAGCCTCCTCCTGCCACGATGCCAGATCGTTGAACTCGGGGCGCAGAAATGAAAGCTCGAGTGGAGACCGGTCCGCCTGCTTCTGAACAAAGGGATAGAGGTTGCCGATGTGTGGATCGGTCCTTTCTGCATTCCACGAGGCGGCCGCTCGTCGAACGGCCGCGCCGCGTCCGGCAGGTTCGAGCACGGCGTCGTGAAAGCCTGTCCCGCATCCCACGACAACTCCCGTGCCGGCAAGCCACTGGATAAATTCTCGGCGGGATTGAGGCGTTCCTGGCATGTGTTGCGTCTATCACCCCGGCGCTGCTTCCGAGGAGGCTTGGATCAGATATCGAATTTCGCACATTTCGCGGGCGGCCTAGAAAAATAAGAAATTCCGCTGCGCGGCGCAGGCCTTGCGATCATAGGCTGCTGAAAAACATTGTGGAGGGGCGTCGCTACCTCCTCCTTACCACACCCGCGTTCGCGGTTGTCGCCTCGCCTGGCTGATCGATCCCATCCAGCGGCAGGCGACGATCTATCGGGCCGGCGGCGCCGTCGAAGAGCTCGGCATGGAACGTATCCTTTCCGGTGAGGAAGGTTGTGAGGATGGACGATATCACGGATGTGCAATCCATATCGTACCTTTTATCCATCACGAGCCGATCACGAGC
>CAZART010000192.1:0-1895 GCA_964487555.1 uncultured Rhodothermales bacterium | reverse complement strand
ATCACGAGCCGATCACGAGCTCGTCACGAGCCCATTACGACCCGCACCCGCATGAAACGCATCCTCCGGATCCTTACATTCATAACCCCTGCACTCGTATTCTTCGTTTGCACCGTGACATCGCCCGCACACGCCCAGGAAGGCGCCGAGGACGTCGAAGCCCGCCTCGAGCGCCTCGGCATCGATCTCCCCTCCGCGTCACCCCCAATCGCCAACTACGTCAACGCCGTACGCACAGGCAATCTGATCTATTTGTCGGGCAAGGGCCCGCTCGGGGCCGACGGATCGCTGGTCACAGGAAAGCTCGGGCAGGATCTTACTATTGAGGAGGGCTACGCGGCCGCGCGTCTGACGGGCATTAATCTGCTTGCCGCACTGAAGGGGGAGATCGGCGATCTCGATCAGGTAAGTCGTATCGTGAAGGTCCTCGGAATGGTTAACGCAGACTCCACCTTCGGAGATCATCCGAAAGTGATCAACGGGTTCTCTGATCTGATGGTGGAGGTCTTCGGTGACCGCGGACGCCACGCGCGGTCGGCGGTAGGCATGGGATCGCTGCCGGACCAGATTGCCGTGGAGATCGAGATGATCGTGGAGGTGGCGCAGGACTAGCGGCGCGTCCGAGTCGCAACTCAGTGCCGTCCGCACGCGCACACATGGCCTTCACCGAGTTCGAGCGCATCCTGTGTGCGGGCGCACAATGAGTGTTTCATAGCCGAACACTTGCGTCAGGCCCGAATAGGCCGAATGAGGCCCCGCTAAGTGGTAAAGGTGAGCCTGCTCGTTATATCAGCCCCTCGCCCGGCGTGACCTTGATGGTCGTTTGTGTACGTGCTCCAATCGGAGGCCTCAACCGTCTCCCCTGCCTCGAGAACGTCGCCGTAGAGCTTGCCGCCGATGAGGTACCCCACGCCGAGCATCTCGAGCTCTCGCATGAGCTGCTGGTCAAAGAAGCCGGCGTCCATGCGCACGAGGTTCGGCACCTCGCGGTAGCGGGTGCGAATGAGGTAGACGACGGGCGATCGTCTTACCGATTTAGTAACGGACCCCATAGAGGCACTACGTCGTCACCCGGATCCGTAGTCAGGTTGGTGAGCAGCCCGGTGCCGCCTGCACTCATCGAGTAGATTTCATAATTGCCGTCACGGTCTGTGAAAAATACGATCGTCTGCCCGTCGGGTGACCAGGAAGGAGCGAGATCATCCGCCGCATGGTCGGTGAGCCGAGCAAGCCCGCTGCCGTCGGCATTCATCGTATAGATTTCGCCGTTACCGTCCCGGTAGGAGACGAACGCAATCATCTGCCCGTCGGGTGACCATGCGGGAGAAAAATCGGACTCCGGTTCGTCGGTGAGGCGGACAAGCCCGCTGCCGTCGGCATTCATCGTGTAGATCTCCGGGTTATCGTCCCGGTAAGAGACGAACGCGATCTTCGATCCGTCGGGCGACCAGACAGGTTCGTTATCGATCCAATTGTGACTGGTCAGGCGAACGAGTCCGGTGCCGTCGATATTCATTACATAGATTTCCAGGTTGCGGTCACGGCGAGTCGAAAAGGCGATTTTCGATCCGTCGGGTGACCAGGATGGGAAGATATCGTTAAACGGATGATCGGTCAGGCGCTTGAGTCCGCCACCACCGGTATTCATGATGTAGATCTCGTTATTTCCATCCCGGTCGCTGTAAAACGCGATTTTCGACCCGTCGGGCGACCAGGAAGGATCGGACTCGTGCGATGTGTTGTTGGTGTGGCGAATGAGTCCGGTGCCGTCGGCATTCATCGTGTAGATCTCCGGATTGCCGTCTCGATCTGTGACGAACGCAATCCGCTCAAACTGGGTCGCCACACAGTGGACTTCGAGCATGATGCTGGTGGTTGAGCCTGGGGTCACGCTT
>CAZART010000191.1:0-6961 GCA_964487555.1 uncultured Rhodothermales bacterium | reverse complement strand
CGCGCGCACGGGGCATGATGCCGATTCGAGGCGCACCTCGCACGAAGGCCATGACGCCCACGGTGGAGGCACCTCGCACGAAGGCCATGACCCCCACGAAGGGGGCAGCTCGCACGGAAGTCATGGCACCCCTGAAGGGGGCCGCTCGAACAAGGGTCATAGCGAGCATGGCGGCCATGGTCATCATGCCGCGATGGTCGAGGAGTTCAAGCGTCGCTTCTGGATCTCCCTCGCTGTGACGATCCCGATCCTGGTGCTAAGCCCCATGATCCAGGATTGGCTGGGGTTGATGGAAGCGCTGTCGTTTCCCGGCGATGTTTATGTGCTGCTTGCACTCAGCACGTTTGTGTATCTCTACGGCGGCTGGCCATTCCTGACAGGCCTCGTCGACGAGCTCCGCGAACGCCGCCCGGGGATGATGACGCTCGTCGGATTTGCCATATCGGTGGCGTTCATCTACAGCACGGCCGTGGTAATCGGCGTGCCGGGGGAGCTCTTCTTCTGGGAAACGGCCACACTCATCGACCTGATGCTCCTCGGGCACTGGATCGAGATGCGAAGCGTGATGGGAGCGAGCCGCGCCCTCGAGGAACTGGCTCGACTGATGCCCGCCGAAGCCCATCTCATTCGTGAAGACGGCACGACCGAGGACGTTCCGGTCGCCGATCTATCGAAGGGAGACCGCGTGCGGATCAAGAGTAGTGAGAAAATTCCTGCCGACGGGAACGTCGTGGAGGGTCGAAGCGACGTAAATGAAAGCATGCTGACGGGCGAGAGCAGACCCGTCGACAAATCCGAAGGCGATGAGGTGATCGCGGGCAGCATCAACGGCCGCGGTTCGCTCGTCGTCGAAGTCGGAAAAACGGGCGAAGAAAGCTATCTGAATCAGGTAATTAAGCTGGTTCGAGAGGCTCAGGGGACAAAGAGCCGGACCCAGGATCTGGCGGATCGCGCCGCCTTTTATCTCACGGTCATCGCTCTGACGGTAGGGTCGGCGACATTCGTCGCCTGGCTCGTCCTCTCGGGGGAGGATCTCACGTTCGCCGTAGAGCGGGCCGTAACCGTTATGGTCATCACGTGCCCTCATGCGCTGGGTCTGGCCGTTCCGCTGGTCGTGGCGGTGTCGACGGCGATCAGCGCCCGTAAGGGACTGCTCATCCGCAATCGATCGGCATTCGAACGCGCCCGCGATGTGGATACGATCATTTTCGACAAGACAGGAACCCTGACGGAAGGCCGTTTCGGAGTTTCGGACGTAATCGTCTACGGAACCGAAGCGAGCGAGAACGACGTGCTCCGTTTGGCGGCTGCGGTGGAGAATCACAGCGAACATCCCCTCGCAGCCGGCGTGATGCGCTCCGCCGCCGAGCGCGGCATCGACGTCCCTTCGGCGCAAGATTTTGAAGCGCTCACGGGGAAAGGCGTCCAGGCGTCCGTCGAAGGAAGCGTCGTTCAAATTCTTAGCCCCGGGGCACTCAAACAGGAAGGCCTTGCCACCGACGCGACGCGAGAAGCGCTCGAGATGAAAGGTAAGACGGTCGTATTCGTCGTGCGCGAGGGTGAGATACTGGGTGCACTCGCACTGGCCGACGTCATCCGGCCGTCGTCAAGAGACGCCGTGAAGGCCTTGCACGATATAGGAATCGACGTCGTGATGCTGACTGGCGACCGTCAGGAGGTCGCGGATTGGGTCGCCGCAGACCTTGGGCTCGACCGCGTCATCGCCGAGGTGCTTCCCGACGAAAAGTCGGACGTCGTACGGAGGCTGCAGGAGGAGGGTCGCATCGTCGCGATGACAGGTGACGGCGTGAACGACGCACCGGCGCTGGCCACGGCGGACGTGGGCATTGCCATCGGCGCCGGCACCGACGTGGCCGTTGAGACTGCGGACATCATCCTCGTCGAGAGCGATCCGATCGACGTCGTTCAGATCATTCGGCTGGCCAAAGCGACGTACAAGAAAATGGTACAGAATCTCTGGTATGCGGCAGGATATAATATCGTCGCTATCCCCCTCGCCGCGGGCGCGCTGGTCTGGGCGGGCATCGTGCTGAGCCCGGCGGCCGGCGCCGTGCTCATGAGTCTGAGCACGGTCGTCGTAGCGATCAACGCGCGTCGGCTTCGGATCGACTAACGACAGTCTGATGATTCGGCCTTTTTCGACGTCCGGACGCGGCCGGGTCGGGTCATTGCCGCGCTGGAACGATAGCGGCGGCATTGCGACGTTCGAAGATCTGACGGCCTCAGGGAATGATCGTCATCCGCCCGCAGCGGCCCCCATCGTCGAAGCAGTAGAGATACGTTCCGGCAGGCAGGCCGCTGGAGCTTACGGCGATTTCGTGCGGCCCCGCAGTGCGATGTCCACGCACGAGGGGCTTCACGGCGCGGCCGAGCACATCGTACAGCGTCAAAGAAACGTGTTGCGGCCGTTCGACTTCAAAATGAATCGTCGTTGATTCCGCGAAGGGGTTCGGATAGTTCCCCGTCAGGCGAAGTGTCGTCGGCAGATTAGTGGGTTCCGCGGCCGTGCCTGAGATATAGGTGATCGTGAGTTGCGGCCGGTCGCCGCCCGTTCCGTTTTCGCGGCTGTCGAATCGCCGTGCCGTCATTTCCTCGCTCTCATTTCCGACGAGAATCCATCCGAAGTTCGAAGCCGGCTCCCCTACCCAAGAGCGAACGTCATCGGTCAATTCGTCCGAACTCACGTCATAGGTGCCAATGCCGTCCACCTCGAACGTCGCGCTGGGGCTCTCCTCGAAATCTCCACCGGCATTCGCCCACAAATCCGTATCGAAGAAACGATGTATCCACGTCGCATCTCCGGTCTCGGACGCGGCACCTGCCCCCTCCGCGCCTGAGGCGTCGGACGTTCCTTCTCCCCAGTCGGCGGTAAGTTGGTGAAGGGTGATCGTCTCCGTCCCAGCCCCTGGCGGTACATTTGAGACATGCAGCGTGAGAACCGCTGTATTGATGATGGCGCCGTCAGGAAGAGCGCCGTCGACATCGAACGCAAGAAGACCGCGCCGGTTGTTACCCGTCGCCGTTCGGCCGACGAAGAAATGCTCTCCGGCGCCATTACTGAGGTCACCTTCTGCGGCTTCAAAGAGGGTATTATCCTTCGAAGACTCGAGCGTTACTTCCTCCTGTGCGATCACGAGCGGAGCAAGAAACAAGGAAACGACAAAAATAGCCGTAAAACGAAGCGTCATATGTCGGTGCAAATTTGTCAGGTTAGACGTCATTAGTAGATCGACAGACGGGTCGACGCGCCAATCTAGTACGCAGTTTCGCCTCAACACCTACCGTTAGGCGAGCAAGGCAGCGCCAGACTATGAATACGCACGGACCGTCTCGACGAACGTAGTTATGCGGTAGCTCTCACGGATTCTTTACAAAACGTGCATCTCACGCTGTCGGGCATGTATTATGGAGCAACGTGCGTCCTAGCCGTCGTCATATTCCGTGGATCATTGTCGCGGTCGCCTTGCTGGCAGGCGCCGCGCTGCTCGTTGGATGCTGCTGCACGTATCCCGGGGAAACGATATACGTCGAGACGCCCCCTCCCTCGGACGAACAGGATCTGACGCCCCCGCCGGGCGCGGCCGCCCCGGATTCTATCACACTGGTCGAGATGCAGGGCGTGCACTTCAGGATCGATCCTCTTTTGCCGCTGCAGATTCGGGAGCTGCGTGGGCGTATGGAGCCGCTGCCGGGTTATGAGGTCATCGACTTCGGAGACAGCGAGTCCTTCGCGATCGATATCGTGACGGCTGAAGTCGGCCTCACGCCCGAGAACATGTTGTATCTGTTTAACCGCTACGTTTTCGATTATCCGGATGCGCCGTTGTCGCTGCACGCGATGTCGACGGAGGACGGGTACCTCGTGCAGGCCGGCACGCTCCACAAAATCGTCAATATTCCCTTCGAGATGAAGGCCGAGATGACGGCGACGCCCGACGGACGTATACGCCTGCATCCGGTCGAGATGGAAATCTGCGGCATTCCCGGAAAGGGGTTGATGGAGGCCCTCGGCATCGAGCTCGAGGATTTGCTCGATTTGAGTGAGGCGCCCGGGATGGAGGTGGAGGCCAACGACTTGCTCGCCGATCCTCGGGAGTTTCTTCCACCGCCGGCCATTCGCGGCCGGATCGCGGACATCCGCATTGAAGAGGATCTCGTGGTCCAGATCTTTGATTCGGGGGATACGATCGAGGTCCCGCCGCCGAGCGACCCCGCCGCCGAGAACTACATGTTCTTCTTCGGCAGCACGCTAGCTTTCGGAAAACTGTTTATGATCCGTTCGGATCTGCAGATCATCGATCAGGATCCGAGCGATCCGTTCGATTTTTTTCTCCAGCGCTACATGGAGCAGCTCGTCGCAGGCCACTCCGAAACGCTGCCGGATGCCGGACTGATCGCGATTTTTCCCGATTACCACGACGTTGCTTCGAGTGATGACGACGGTGGCGACGGTAGCGAGCCGAATCGATGATGCCGTCCGGTTACGTGCCGAATCGACGATGCCGTCCGGTAGCGAGGCCAATCGACGGTGCGGGAGGGGCTTGGCGGCGGTCGGTCGGCGGCACCTGTCGGCTCCGGTTCGCAGCTCGCTGCTACTCGTCTGTCAGTTCAAACCGGTCGGAGAGCGTATCCGCAGACGACGTACCCACGTGCACGGTGAAATAGCCGGGTTCCACGATCCAGGAATCGTTCATCCCCCAGAACATCAGCTCGTCGGAAATCAGTGTAAAACGTACCGTACGCGTTTCGCCCGGGGCGAGCACAATGCGCTCGAACCCCTTCAACTCGATTACAGGCCGGGTCACGGCGGCTGATTCGTCATGCACATACAGCTGAACGACCTCCGTCCCGGTGCGATTCCCGGTATTCGTTACGTCTACGGTCACGGTCAATGTCTCATCCCGCCGGATGCTTCTCTTGGGGAGCTGGAGGTTGGCATAGGAGAAGGTGGTGTAGGAAAGGCCGTGGCCGAAGGGGTAGAGCGGCGTCCAGTGGACGTCGATGTACTTCGAATTGTACTTGTTACCCTCGGCGGGCGGCCGTCCCGTCTTTTTGTGATTGTAATAGAGCGGCTCCTGTCCCGTGGTGCGAGGGAACGTGACGGGAAGCTTGCCGCCGGGATTCACGTCGCCGAAGAGCACGTCGGCGACGGCCGGACCCATCTCGATGCCGAGCTGCCAGCTCTCGAGGATCGCCGGCGCAGCCTCCGCGACGTACGGGATCGCCAGCGGCCGACCGTTCGTCAGGACGACGACGACCGGCTTGTCGCCTGCCGCCTCGATGACGCGCCTCGCGAGCGTCGTCTGGGCGCCGGGAAGACCGACATCGGCACGGCTGGCGGCCTCGCCCGACAGCTCACGATGTTCACCGAGAACGAGTACGACGGCGTCACTGCTGCGCGCAAGTGCGGCAGCTTCGTCGTGGCCGGATGTATCCTCGCTGAGCATGATGCGTACGGCCTCTTCGAACGGCAGATAATCCGGTCGAATGGCGCTCGGATACCCGGGTGCGTAACGGACGTCGGCCTCCGGAAGCGCTCGCCGGATTCCATCGAGGATCGGTATCGCGTCCTGTTTTTGCCCGCTGACCGCCCACGCGCCTAGCGCGGAAAGCGAATCCGCCGCCAACGCGCCGATAACGGCGACGCTCCGTAGATCTTTGGAGAGAGGAAGGGTGCCGTCGTCATTTTTCAGGAGAACGATCGACTGGCCGGCCATCTCGCGCGCGAAGGCGCGGTGCTCCTCCGATAGAATCGTCGCGGCCTCGCGGCTCACATCATTGTACCGAAAAGGATCTTCGAAGAGGCCCGCTCGGTATTTTCCGCGAAGCACACGTCGCGCGGACTCATCGACAATCTCGTCGGAAAGAATTCCTTCGCGAACGAGCTCCGGAAGCTTGCGGATGTAGATCCCGTCAACCATACTCATATCGACACCCGCTCTCAGCGCACGCAGGCCGGCGGCCGCGCTGTCGACGGCGACGCCGTGGTTTACCAGCTCCAGGATGGCCGTGTAGTCCGCCACCACGAATCCGTCGAAGCCCCACTCCTCGCGCAGAATCTCCGTCATGATGTGCCGGCTTCCTGTGGCGGGCACGCCGCCGATCTCATTGAAGGCCGACATCAGGGTCTGCGCGCCGGCATCGACCGCTGCCTTGAAGGGCGGGAGATACACCTCGCGCAGCGTGCGCTCCGAGATATCGGCCGGATTGTAATCACGCCCCGCTTCGGCCGCACCGTAGGCGGCGAAATGCTTGGCCGTGGCGAGGAGCGTCGAGTCGGCCTTCAGGCCTTCCATAGTCAATCCCTGGAACCCGCGCACCCTCGCCTCGGCCATGCGACTTCCCAGATAAGGATCCTCGCCGCTCCCCTCGACGATGCGTCCCCACCGTGCGTCGCGTGCGACGTCGACCATCGGTGCGAACGTCCAGTGGATGCCCGCCGCCGCGGCTTCGCGAGCGGCAATTCGCGCCGCTCTCTCGACGGCCTCGAGGTTCCAGGATGCCGTCTCTGCAAGCGGCACCGGAAACACGGTCCGATAGCCGTGAATCACGTCGGCGCCGAAGATTAGTGGAACTCCGAGCCGAGATTCCTCGACTGCAATCTGTTGAAGGCGCCGCGTGTTCTCGGCGCCAAATATGTTCAAGAACGACCCGACCTCACCCGCCCGAATCGCTTCCTCTCCGCGCTGCGATGCCGTCGGCCCCGTCACTGTCCACTGGCCCGCATATTGCGTGAGCTGGCCGAGCTTCTCCTCGAGCGTCATCCTCGCCATCAGCGAGTCGATGAACGCCGTCTCGGCGGCCCTGTCATAGGCATCCGAAAACGACTGCGCCGATGCGCTCGACAGCGCGATTGCGACGAATGTCAGAAGGGAAATGAAAAGGCGCATGAGATTTCACCGCGGAATCGGCTGCAAAAACTAGGTGTGGGGCATGGCAT
>CAZART010000190.1:0-7039 GCA_964487555.1 uncultured Rhodothermales bacterium | reverse complement strand
CGCTGGACGTTGTGCGAATCCATCGTGTAGGCGGCGAGGCCGATTCCGTCTTCGACGACGTCGCGGCCGACGCTGTTGTGCTCGGTCATCACGTATTCGCCGACGAGGCGGCGCGCTTCGCGGACGTAGAGCTGGTGGGGCCATCCGCCGGTGTCGAGAAATTCGTCGCGGCAGTACCCCCAGCCGAGCATCTCTTCTCGGAGGTGCGAGGGCATCCGGGGATCGTGTCCGATGAAGTAGATGAGGCCTTTCTGGTAGTCTTCGTGCTCTTTCCAGATCTCCGCGCGCTCGGCGTAATCGGCCTCGGGATAGGTCCAGTTCTTGCCGATGTAATCGGTAGAGAAGCCGCCTCGGTTGTTCCAGTCGGTCTTGCCGTTGGGCATCCGGGAAATGATGAAGAGCTGGTTGAGGGAATCGGTTCTCTCGGCGGCGATGCGGCGCAGCAGGAGCTCGTAGCGATCCGGGGCGTAGTTGTCGGGCTCGCCGATGGGCACTCCGCCGCGGCACAGGGACATCCGAAAGTTGTAGGCCTGCACGCCTCGATCGCCGGTGCCGTTTTCCGCCACGCCTACACCGGTGATCTCCGCGACCAACCCGCTGGACGGATCGCCGGGGGCGACGTAGGGGTCGATCCCGTCGGGGAATTGGTGCCGATCGAAGAGCTGGACGCCGTTGAGGGTCTCGCCGTACTGGCTGTTGGCTTCACGTCCCACGACGTACGAGGCGCCGGCGGCCGCCATGAGGTCGCCTTCATAAGAAGCGTCGATGAACTGATTTGCTGCCACGACGATCGGCGGCGACGACGCGCCGGAGCCGGCGTACTCGAGGGTGACGCGGCGAATGGCGGTGCCTTCCTTGTCGAGATCGGTGAGGTGGCGGGAGAAGAGGATCTCGACGTCGGCCTCATCGACGTAGCTCTCGAAGACCTGCTCGGCCACGTGCGGCTCGAACTGCCAGGCTTCGAACCAGCCGTACGTGCGGCCCACGCGGCGGTAGAAGTCCAGCGCGAGACCGGTGACGGCGAATTTATTGCCGATGTCGGTCTGGCCGAGGCCGCCGGAGGACATCCCGCCGAGGTGCCGGCCGGGTTCGACCAGGAGCAGGCTCCTGCCGTACATCTTCGCCGTGTACGCGGCGATGACGCCGGCGGACGTGCCGCCGTAGACCAGTACGTCGACCTCGAAGTCCGGCTGCGCGTGGGCGGTTGGGGTGGAGCTGAGAAACAGCGCGAAAAGGAGGACGGCGGCGATCCGGCGCATGGCGGCAGGGATTGGTTCGCGAGCGGTTGACGCCTTCAACATAACGGATGACGGGCGAAAAGGCCCGCCACTTCGGTGAGGTGCACGTGGTGACCGGTACCCAGGTGGTCGCTCTAGACCTGCGCGGGGGCTCGATCAGCCATTCAGCGCGACTTTGTACACTTTTGGCGATTCGCTGATGCCGTGGACTTCCTCAACGTCCATGCAGAGTTTACCCGTCGAGAGCCCCTGGGAGGCGACCCAGTCTACATCCTCCGGTTTGAAGAAGTGATGCCAGACCCGTCGTACCCGGTACGTGCGGAGATCGTCGGCACCGAGATCGATGACGACGTAGTCACCCTCGGCGGGACGGGCTCCAAATGTCAGGACGGTCGGATCTTCTCCATTGCCTTTCGAACGGAGGTTGTCGACGAAAACTTCGATTTCCATATCACACCTACAGATGGTCTGCGGATTGCGGCTGTGTAGTACACGATTTCGTACGTAATATGAGGGGCGATGCGCGGGCTCCGCCAGGCGTGTTGAGGAGCAACGGCAACTCCGTCACCGGATACGCAGAATTTTGTCGCCGTCGGACGGACAGGTGCCTCTTCCGTCGCAGTTGCTCGTCGTCACATACAGGCCGTCCGGCCCCATGATCACCTCGCGGAGGCGGCCGTACCCGTCGGGCTCGTCGCCACGCAGATAGACCGCGTGTCGTTCGACGCGACCGTCGTCGAGCGTAATGTGATGGAGATGCCGGGACCCCAGGGTGCCGACGATCAGATCGTCCTGCCACTCCGGAATCGCGTCGCCGCGGTAGATCGCAGCACCCCCGGGGGGAACGGCCTCCTCCCACGTCAGCGCCGGCGCCGCCATGCCTGACGCGGTATCGCAGCCGTAGCTGGTCGGCCAGCCCAGGTTGCTTCCTGCGCGGGCTATGTTGACCTCGTCGTGGCCCTGGCGGCCCATCTCCCCGCTCGGCCCGTGGTCGGTCAGCCAGAGCGTTCGCTCATCCGGCCAATCGAATCCCTGTGTATTGCGGATGCCCATGACGTAGACGGGGCTCTCCGAGAAGGGATTGTCGTCCGGCACGTCGCCGTCGGGCGTCACGCGGAGCAGCTTTCCGGCCGGACTGCCGCTATCCTGCGCGCTATCGGGATTACCGGCATCGCCGGTACCGATGTAGAGCATTCCGTCCGGGCCGAACCGAAGTCGTCCTCCATTATGGAAGCGCGCCGACGGGATGTCGCCGAAAATCAGGCGATCCGCCGACGCGCTCGAGCCGTCGTCGGACAGGCGCCACCGCTCGACCTGATTGCCGGTAGAGGTGGTGTAGTACAGATAGAAGAAGCGATTAGCGGCAAAATCGGGGTGCACGGCGATTCCGAGCAGTCCACCCTCACCGGAGACGGAGGCCTCTACGGAGGCGACCGGCTCGTCGGCAAGCTGTCCGTCCCTGATCATCCGGATGCTCCCCGTGCGCTCCGTAACCAGCATGCCGCCATCGGGGAGAAAGGCGATACCCCACGGCACTTCCAGCCCGGACGCAACTTCCTCAGCACGTACATCAATTGTCCCCGTGGGGCCGAACCCCTCCTCGACAAGCATGCATGCCGGTACGGCGGCCGTATCGCCGGCCGACGTTGCCGATACGGCGGCGGTGTCGCCGTCCGCCCTCGGCTCCCGCGGCGCATCGCCGCAGGCCACGGTGAATGCGAAAACCCCGGCCACGAGCACGTGTATTGAATTCAGTAGGTTCACTTCGGCACTTTTCTATTTGCCTGTGACCGTCGAGATCTCCATTCGCCTGTACCGTCAAGATCGTCTCGCGATGAGGCGATCGAGACTCGCCGGCCCCGCTCCGAAGGCGGCGAACATCAGGAAAACGAGCGCATAGAGCAACGGGAGCTCACCGCCGTTTTGGATCGGAAATCCACCCTGCGGCGCATGGGCGATGAAATAGGCCGCGATCATCTCGATCACGAGGATGATGGCCACCGGCCGCGTGAAAAGTCCGAGCACGATCAGAGCGCCTCCGAATACTTCGAGTACGCCCGCCAAACCCATCTGGGAAAAAAGTTCGGCCGTGTTGCCCGGCGTCCCGCCGAATCCTCCCAGCCCGCCGAAAAGCTTCTGGACGCCGTGTTGCATGAAGAGGAGACCTGCGCCGATGCGCAGGAGGGCTTGCGCTGCCGAGGCAAACCCCGTCAACCTCGACGGTGGGAGGGTATCCGGTCGTGGATCCATTGAGGTTCCTTCGGTGGTCGTCCGGCCCCTGGCCGGCCGGTCGGTCAATGTGCGCGTGGAACGTTCAGCCGTGTCAGCCATCGTCGAACCTCGTTTTTTCAGAGAAAATAGTAGAGCTCAGGAAGCATTCGCGATTCTAACACGAGTAGCCCGTCGAGGGTCGCCACGAAATCGATTCGTTACGAATAGGGGATGATCGCGGTACGCGTGTACTTTGAAGGAAGATTGCCGCTATCCATCCTCGACCTCGCATGAATCGGACCCTCTCACCGGACCCGGACGCACGGTTTGCGGAATGGAGCGGCCGCATCCGCGATTCGGATCAGACGGCGCTCGCCGCCCTCTTCCGCGCCTGCTTCGGTGATCTTCGGCGCTACGCTCGCAGTTTTGGCGCGGACGAATCGACCGCCGACGACCTCGTGCAGGAATCGTTCATCCGGCTGTGGAACAGGCGGAAGTCGGTCGATCCGGCGCGCTCAGTCCGTGCGTATCTCTGCGTGACAATCAGAAACCTGGCGCTCAACGATGAACGCCGCATCCGGACGCGCGAGCGCATCCACTCGGGCATGACCCCACCCGTGAACGCGCCGACACCCGACCTCATGGCCGACGCCCACCTCCTTCAGTCGCGTTTGCAAGACTGGATTCGCGATCTACCCGAGCGCCGGCGTGAGGCCTTTGTCCTCAGCCGATTCGCGGGCCTCAGCCTCCATGAGATTGCGGCGGTGATGAACGTCTCGGCCAAGACCGTTGAACAACACATCACGCATTCGCTGAAGGAACTCCGCCGGCGCCTCCATGAACTCGACCCGGATCTTCTGAAGCCATGAACGACGACGCAGCAACGAATAGAATCCCCGACGAGCTTCTGGCGGGGTGGCGGGACCTTCCCGACGAAGAGCGGCAAGAGCTTGCGCGTACCTGGGAGATGGCGAACCAGGCGCGGGATGCGGATCCCACGCCGGGCGCGCTCGACGAAGCCGAACGGCGCCTGATGAGCGCGATTGCGGGCTCCACGCCCGGCGTGCACGGGTTCGCCCGCGCCTCGCGCCGACGGCATCGAATCCGCATGGCCGCCGCCGCGGTGCTGGTGATCGCCGCCGGGGTCATCTTCTACCTCGCTCAGCAGCCTTCCGGAGATGCCCCATCCACGGCGGTCACGACGCGCGAATTCATGCTCCTTCTCCACGGCGAGCCGCTCGTACGCTATCCGGCGGAAGAGCACGAACGGATCGTCGGCGAATACGTCGCGTGGGCGCGCGCGCTGGGCGGGGACGGCCGGCTCGTGGCGGGCAATGAGCTGGCGCCCGGCGGCCGCATCCTCGCGGTGCGAAGCGGTGCCGTTCGCGAGCAGGAAATCGAGCGCATAGAGGACGCCGTGTCCGGTTATTTTATCATCGCCGCCGCCGATCTCGACGAAGCCGCGCGCATCGCCGCGGACTGCCCCCATCTGAAATACGACGGCACGGTCGAAGTCCGGCAGATCGGAACGAATTGAACCATCACGAAAACCCGGGCGAGAGCCCGCGCACCCCCTGGATTCGCCCATGAAAACATTCGACGTCACCCTCGCCCTGCTGGCGACGGTCGCGGCGTGCGCCCTCGCGCCGACGTGCGCCGCGCAGAGCGCCTACACCGAGCATACGCTCCAACTCGACGACAGCACCCGACGCCCGTCCGCCACCATCCACGACGTGGCGTGGCTCGCCGGCCACTGGCGCGGCGAAGGGCTCGGCGGCACCATCGATGAAGTCTGGACCCCGCCCCTGGGCTCGACCATGACCGGTGCCTTCAAGCTGTCCAAAGCAGATACGGTGGTTTTTTACGAGATGATGGCCTTCGTCGAGGAGGCCGGCAGCGTGTCGCTCTGGGTGAAGCACTTCAACCCCGATTTCACCGGATGGGAGGAGAAGGATGACAAGGTCGTGTTTCCGCTCGTCCGCCTCGAGCCCGACGCGGCCTATTTCGGAGGCCTGACGTTCGAGCGAGTGGATGCCGAGACCATGAACGTCTACCTCGCCTTCACCCGGCGTGGCGGTGCGCCGCAGGAGGCAAAGCTCGTCTACCGGCGCCGGCGGTAACGACACAATCTCAGCGGCGCACGTGGCGACGAGAAGCTCCTACTTGTCGGCGCGCTTGCGCAGGTTTGGGTGCCGGTACACCGCGGCGGCAGCGAGCACGGCAACCACGGTCAACACGCCGGGCGCGAGCAGCGGACTCGCCCCGCGAAGCGCCTTACCGACGACGTCCCCCACCGTGGCATTCGGACGGATCTCGAGCTCGAAGGCAAAATTGTGAGACAGATGCTCGTAGATCCCGTACGCGCCGCCGAGCGCCAGAAGCGCGATCACGACCTGGAGCACGCGCAGGCGCGCGGGCGTCGCCTTATGCAGCACGGCCAGTGCGGCCGCGATTCCGATCCCGGCCAGCCCGTACGGAATAAGCTGAACGAGGCTCTCCGCATGCTCCGTCAACAGAAGCTCGACGGTCATCCCCGCCAGCAGCACTACCGCCATCGCGAGAAGAAACGAACGATACTTTTGTTCGATCGTCCGATCGTTCATCGTGCCGCGCTACATTTCGGCGAGAAAGCTCTCCGCCGTCTCGAGCTCGGACTGTGAGACGTACTCGGAGACGGCCTCGAGAAAGGCGCCGTCAGACGCGAAGGGTCGGTCTTCGATCAGCGATTCCGCTTCAGACACGTCGAGCCCCGGCACCTGCATCAGCGTCTCGCTATCGCTCTCGTTCGGGTCGATCGGCACGTAAACGTACTGCTCATACTCCGCGATCAGGCCCGCATCCACATACTTCCCCATCTCCCGGCGAAACTGCCGGATACTTACGTACGGCCGGTATTCCTCGAACTCGTGCACCATCCGATCTCCGACATTCGGGATTCTCATGAACTCTTCCGACGAAGCCGTATTTAGATTGATTTTTTGAACGGTGTTGGGCATTGCCGGCTCGTGCGCGGCAGAATCCATCGGGCTGGTGGCGGCCATATCGCCCGTCGTCTGGGTGCCGTCGGCGCCCTGCTCACCGCCGCAGCCGGCCGTAACGAACAGAAGGAGGAGGAGGAGGCAGGTGAAGGGTCGCCCGAAAGCGTATCGCATGGTTGATGGCTTCTTTGTGGATGGCATTTTTCTTGGATGGGCCTGATTTGCTTCTTCAGATCGCCGTCGACGCAGTACGCTTCGTTACGCTTCTTGTTTTATCGTCCTGGGGAAGTGCCTCAATTCGCGGGCCGTGCAGCAGATTTTTCGAGTCGCCCGCGATACGGTGCGTTCTTCATTTCGGCGGCGATACGGCGAGCTCTTTCGCGTGGGGACGCCTCGGCGGCTGCTGCCTTTTCGCGTCGCGCAGCGGCTTCATCCATTCGCCGGTGATGCCGCGCTTCTTCCTCTCTCGTCGCTCAGCGGCTTCATCCGTTCGCCGGTGACGCCGCGCTTCTTCCTCTCTCCTCGCTCAGCGGCTTCATCCATTCGCCGGTGACGCGGCGCTTCTTCCTCTCTCGTCGCTCAGCGGCTTCATCCCTTCGCCGGTGACGCCGC
>CAZART010000189.1:0-7199 GCA_964487555.1 uncultured Rhodothermales bacterium | reverse complement strand
GCGCGTGCCGGTGTCGCCGCGGCGCGTGCCGGTGTCGCCGCGGCGCGTGCCGGTGTCGCCGCGGCGCGTGCCGGTGCATGGCGATGAACTACAACGCGCCGGCGCCGAAGCGGCTCTCATCGAACCCCGGTCTTTGGCAAATCCTCATCGAACAGCGCCTCACATTGCTGCGGATATGTTCAATCCGTGGTAGGCAAGTGCCGCCAACAGCCCGCCTATAATCGGCCCGACGACGGGTATCCAGGCGTAGCCCCAGTCGCTGTCACGCTTGCCGCCTCCAATGGGCAGGAGCGCGTGCATCAACCGCGGGGAAAGATCTCGGGCCGGATTGATGGCATATCCGGTGGTCCCCCCGAGCGACAGGCCGATCACCAGCACGACCAATCCTACCGGCAGCGCGTCCAGAGCACCAAGCCCGACCTCGGGCGCCGCGAGGTACAGCACGCCGAATACCAGAACGAACGTTCCGATGGCCTCAGATATAAAATTAGACGTCGTGTCGCGGATCGCCGGCGCCGTGCAGAAGACCGCCAACTTGAGGTCCTTGTCTTCCGTCGCACCAAAATGGGGGCGGTAGTGCAGCCACACGAGAAATGCTCCAAGCGCTGCGCCGATAAACTGCGCGACGAGATAAACCGGCACCAGCGCCCACTCGAATTTGCCGGCCGCGGCGAGGCCGACGGTAACGGCAGGGTTGATGTGGGCGCCACTGAATGCCGCTACGGCGAATACGCCCACAAACACGGCCATGCCCCACCCAAAGGTGATGACGATCCAACCGGAATTTTCGCCCTTCGTGCCGCGAAGGAGGACATTGGCGACGACGCCGTCGCCGAGCAAAAGCAGCAGCGCAGTTCCGACGATTTCAGCGATGAATGGGGACATACGGACGGACCTCCTTTGGATGATGGGTTAGGTTCATTAGCGTCGGCCGAGTTCGGATGCCGCCTCGGCCCTTTCGTCGGTAAATACCGGCTGGGTCCACGCGTAGAACGCCTCAGCACTCCCATCTTCCGCCGGTCGGGTGTAGGTGATCTTCGCCCGAATGTACGAAGCATCATCGGAAATCGCGTAAGAGGCCACGGCACCCTCCACGTGCTTCAGCACCTTTCCGTCGTCGCCAATAAAGCTGATCTCATAACCGCGGCTCGTCGTTTCGTCGTCGCGATGTCCGATCACGTATGGCGATTGCAGCTCCTTCTCCGTGGCCTCGCTGTTGACGGCGACTTGATAGCTGTCTGTTCCGCGCTCGACGGCATCCAGAACCACACCGCTCGTTGCATAGAAGTCGCCGCGTTGAATGGCACGCGTGACGGCGGCAGGTGTCAGATCATTTGCGTGAACCATTATCCAGCCGCGTCCGGGGTTAGAAAGCGTGTCCGCCAGGCTTTGAAATTCGTGCGCATCGTCAGACGACACGGCATAGATCAACATGCCCTTCGTGAGCAGTTCGTCCCACATCGTCTCCGTCGACGGGCGGACGGCATCGCCGAAATTGTGCACCGCCGGGTGGCCGTTAAATAATTCAAACAGATGAAGCCGCTGGACGGGCAGCATATCGTCGGTCGTAACGGCCCACCGGAAGTTTGGATGGTTGAGAATCGGCGTACCGCCGGCCTCAATGGTGCTGTCGACGTGACTTTGAATGATCTGATGCTTGTGTTCGTGGTCGGCATTCCAGTCAACCAACCCATGAATGTTCATGGCCGTCGTGTGGATGACCTTGTTTCCCGTGATCTCCTCGCCGGGGATGAGGATAAAGTCGTCTCGGCGGTCGGCGGGAAGCTCGACGGAATCCGGGTCGATAAAAATGTTATGCTCGCTCAGAATGAGAAAGTTGTAGCCACGGTCGTGATACCAGGCGGCGACGTGCTCGGGCGACGAATCGCCATGACCGCTCAGCACCGTGTGCGCGTGCGTATTCCCTTTGTACCAGCGCGCGGCGCGGTCGTCTTCAACAGCTTCGGTATTTGAAAAACTCAGAAGAGCCGTGGCGCTAAGAACCACCATTACGGTGACGATTGAAATAACGAGGAGGCGTACGCGCATTCTAATTCGTGCGGTCAATAAATGGAACAACGAGGAGGTTCTCCGATCGCGAAAAACGAAGCCCGGGCCTTCGTTCGTGGCGTCTCTGGTAGAAGAGGAATGGCCGTCGATGTCTCGAAAAGCGCCGGCCCCGTACGAATTAGAATGCCCGACGTACACGATTTGTGCCGCTCGACCTTCGTACCTCCCGCGCGGCGGCCATGCAGGCTGCCGTCCGCACGGCTAACCGCATCTACGCTGCCGTTCGATTGCTCATTTTCGGACTGAAAGTTCTTTTTGCGATCCCGTGACTGTTTGCCTACGCGTACCGGCGGGCATGTATTCGCAGGCGAGTTCCGTGAAGGAACGCGTCTGCTCCTCCTTCCATTCCTCGCTTTGGCCGAGTTCCTTCGCCATCCGCTCCGCGACGGCCGGCGCACATTCGACGGCGGCTTCGGCGTCGAGGAGGAGCGCACGCGTGCGACGAGCGAGAACATCCTCCAGCGTCCGCGCCATCTCGAACCGAACGGCCCACGTGACTTCGCCGCATCGGTATGGCAACTTCGAGTGTAGCAAGTCGGCGCCGTCTTTTTCCGCGCGGATGATCTCTTCCACGCGGGGACGGTCCGAGCCGTACCCGTCCTGCCGGTCCGATGTCGACGCCGGGCGTATCCAACCGTGCAACCGGAGATCAGCCGTCGTCGACGGACGCTCATCGAGCTTTCCGATGCGAATCGCCTCGTCGATTGTATCCTCCCCCATCTTACGATAGGTCGTCCACTTTCCTCCCGTCACCGTAATCAGCCCGGACTTCGAGATGCGGACGACGTGATCTCGCGAGATCGACGCCGTGTCGTTCTCATCACCGGAGCTCACGAGGGGTCGCAGGCCGGCGAAGGTGCTTAGGACGTCGTCGCGTGTCGGCGCTCGCTCGAGATAGCGCCCGGCATAATCGAGCAGATAGTCAATCTCCTCATTCAGTGGACGCGGATCGAGACGTACCCGATCGACGGGGGTGTCGGTCGTTCCGAGAAGGACGCGGTCATACCAGGGAACGGCGAACAGCACGCGTCCGTCTGCGGTTCGCGGAATAAGCATCGCGTTATCGGACGGAAGGAAGGCGCGGTCCAGCACGACGTGAATTCCCTGGCTGGGACTTATAATAGGGCGTGCGTCTGCGTCGTCCTTCAATCGGATGGCGTCGACAAATACACCGGTGGCATTCACGACGGCGCGGGCGGAAATGTCAAGTTCTGCGCCGGATTCGAGTTCTCGGACGATCACGCCGCACGTGCGTCCGTTCTTGTCCTTTTTAAGATCCTCAACCCGTGCGTAGTTCACGACCACCGCGCCGAGATCTGCTGCCGTGCGAGCGAGCGCGACGGCGAGACGGGCATCGTCGAACTGGCCGTCGTGATAAGCAATGCCGCCACGCAGACGTTCGGTCTTGAGTCCGGGTAACGCCTTGGATGCGGCGTTCTTCGACAAGACGTGCGATTTGCCCAGCGAGTACTTGCCCGCGAGTACGTCGTAGATCTTAAGGCCGATACCGTAGAACGGGCGCTCCCACCATGAATAAGCCGGCAGCACAAATTCCAGGTTCCTGACGAGGTGGGGCGCGTTTTCGAGCAGCCGGCCGCGCTCATGGAGCGCCTCGAAGACGAGCGAAACGTTTCCCTGCTGCAAATAGCGGACGCCGCCGTGGATTAGCTTCGTGCTCCGGCTCGACGTCCCCTTCGCAAAATCACTTTGCTCGAGAAGCAGCGTCCGGAAACCACGCGCCGCCGCGTCTACGGCTGCACCGAGTCCCGTGGCGCCGCCGCCGATAATGACGACGTCCCACGGCCCGTCCGAACCTCGAATCTGCTCTAGAAACGCGTCGCGATTCATAGGCGCGGTCGATCAAAGTTGGTGGAAAGCAACCGATCCATCACCAGGCGGCGTCGGCGACAGGGAAGGCGGGGCGCATCGTGTGGCCTTTGAACAGGGTAAGTCCGGGGCTCTGCGGATTCGGCAGATCCAGGGTGTCGAGCACACTGTGGCGAATCTCGATGCGGTATCGATCGCGAAGCTCCTCCAGCCTCTCCTCGATCGATCCTCCGCTCCCGTTGATCCGTTCCAACAGCGCGCGGTACACCCATTTGTCGGACCAGAGCCGAAGATCATGCTTCACCGCGGCGGCCCGGTCGAGCCCTTCCGACGCTGCCCGCGCCACGAAGGCGCGGTCGCGAAGCATTAGTCCGATGGCATCGTAGAGATCGCTCTCGAAATCTTCGGCTCGTCGGAAGCGCAAGGGATATCGCTCGATGGGGTATTGCTCAAGGAATTGTCGGACGGTCCAGTCGCCCTCATTGGTTGTAATGAGAATCTCATCAAGCATCGTGCGAATCGAGTCGGCGTACGGTGCGTCGACGGATTCCAACGCGCGCAGGAGGTTTTCCTGCGGCGGCGCGACCTGATGCCAGCGCCAGAGGTTATTGCGCAGCGCGACGTAAGGAACCGGCTTCATCCGTACGTTGAGCGGCTTCATCATGGAGCCGATGAATTCCCGCGCCTTCGTGCGCGCCTTTCGCTGAAAGACAACCTGCTCGTAGCGTGAACGCTCCTCGTCGCTGACGACCCGGCCCGTCGGCTCTTGCCGCACGTCGAGTACCTGCAGCAAAAGATAGGTGCCGTGATAAAGAACCGGTTGCGACACCTCACCGACCTCGAGATCTTCGATCGCAGACAACAGCCTGGGATTGATATCGCGCCACGTGAGGTAAGGGCTTTCCAGATCATCCGGACGAAGCGGAACGTCCCGCTGGGAGGCCGAAAAGTCGCCGATTACGCGTTCAAAACCGATCTCGAGGGCCCTCGCGCGCGCCGTGTGGGCGCGTCCGAGCGTACGTAGCGGCAGGTAGCGAAGCTTGAAAGACACCCTGTCCTTCTGCGCCGCAGTCCGAATTTCTTCGTCGCTGACCTCGACCTCGTCGTTGACGTATCGCAAAAACACCTCCTCGACGAGCAGTTCTACCCGTAGATCCTCGAGACGCCGTTGTACGGCCGGCTCACGATCGAGCTCGAGCCGGTAGCCTTCCAGCGCCAGCAGCTTCTCGTCGATCATACGTTCGAGATAGCCGAGCCGTGGATTCGCGCCGCGGCGCAAATGGGGAAATCCGAGCTCGTAGTTGAGAACGAAATCGCGCGCGTAGATCGGTTCCCCGCCTACGGTGGCCACGGGCGGCCCGAACTCGGAAAGCGTCGAACGGTCGCTCGGTGCGCCGCATCCTGCCAAAAGCAGCAGCACGCATAGGATGATCGGATGTGGACGCGGCATGCTCACCGAATCACCGTAATGGTTTGGAATCTCCGGCGTTCACCGGCTTCGATAACTACGAGATAGACGCCCTGCGCGGCGTGGAGCGCAGCCCACTTCGCCGAGTGCGTCCCGCGTCCCATCGTTCGATCGACTAATGTTGCCACCACACGGCCGAGGCTGTCGATCAGGCGGACGCGCGCGTGCATCGCGCGTCCGAGCGTGAAGCGGATCGTCACCCGGTCGGAGGCAGGATTCGGGTAGGCCTCCAAGAGCAGACCATCCTTCGGCGGCGCGTCGCGCGTGGTCGAGGTTGGAACAACCCCTGACCGTTCCACCCCGAAAGCGTACGGGTAAAAGCTCGACCATTCCACATTTCGCTGGTAGAAAACGGTACCGGATTCGGAGTTGGACCAGAGCGTTCCGTCTGCGGTAAAGGAAAGATCTTCGATGCCGTGGGGAAACGTGAGACTGGCCTCCCAGGAGGGAACGAAATTGGGATCGAGGTCCGAACGGCGGAAACGAAGCACTTCACCCTCGGTGCTGTTTCGATTCCGAGACATAAAAGCGTACGTCGTGCCGTTCTCGGTGAAAAAGTCCACCCCCTGAATGCGCCGCGGAATGGGGAAGATGGCCGGGTCGCTGCCCGATATCAACCGACCTGCGGAGTCGATCGGGTAGCCGTACAGATACGGCTGCTGCTCGGTTGCGGTGCGGTAATCGCCGACCCAGAGCGTGTCGGCGAACGTCGATACGAACGACGATTTGCTCCGTACCGGCGCCGAACCGCCGTCATCGGCGCCGAGATCGAGATACCGAGGAGCGTCAGGATCGAAGTCTGGGACCGGATATCGCTCGAGATATCCGGCCGACGATACGAAAAGGGCTCCTCCAGCAAGGGCGATGCCGCCCGCATGTGAATCGGCCAATCTGCCCGTCAATCGAAACGTCCGGCGCACGGCGCCCGTCCGCGCTTCGATCTCCGCGACAATCGACCGGCGAACGCGCAGCCGGTTGTCGCGCGTTCTGTGATAGTAGGCCACGTAGATGAATTCAGCCTCTCCGGTGGTTTCGTTGCTAGTCACTGCGGTGCCCTGTGAGACGAACTCGTCGTTCACGTGCGGCAAATAGACCTTCTGCTTCATCGGCGTAGGGTAGCTGTCGATTCGCTGGTCCATGGGAAGGTGGAAGGTGCCCACATCGTAATCGTGAAAATCAGGCAGTCCGAAGTACGTGCTGCCGTCGAAAGGCGGAGGCGTGTTCAAATAATCGTCGGCTGCTACGTAGTCCCGCACGACGACAGCGTAGACGAGGCCGGTAACCGTTCCGATTAAGACGGGAGATTCGTCGGTGCCCGACACCCTCGTGCCGACGTAGAAGGGATGCCGCACGACATACGGCGTGGCGACGGATACGGACGTCGTTATGCGGGATTCCGCCACGCCGTCCCGGTAGAGACTGAGCACAAGTGTCCCCGAGGCTTCGTATTCCGCCGTCGCGGCCAGCCAGACGTCCGTACCTGCCGACACGGCGGTGACGCCGTCGACGCGGTACGACCGGCCGCCGACCGCGATATGGAAATAGGGCACCCCGTTCTCGATACCGAGCGTAAACCCGTCACGCCCACCGACGCGGTTCGTCAAGAGTGTATGATTATCGGCGACCTCGAGCAAGCGCACCCAGGCTTCGGCCGTGACGTTCGGACCAAACGGCTGGTTTGCGTCCTCCTTTGCGGCTTCCCATAGCATCGATTCAGGTGCTTCGAATTCGCCCGCCCATGCCGGATCGTAGCCCCATCCGCCCGGACCGCGGGCCGCACGCTCGCGTGGGTCCAGAAACGGACCGGCTTCCACATTCAGGGATTCGAACACCG
>CAZART010000188.1:0-7319 GCA_964487555.1 uncultured Rhodothermales bacterium | reverse complement strand
CGATGCAGTAGACGATCTCGTCTTTCACGGCGAGCTGCACGTTAATCAGCCCGATGACCTGCAGCCGCTCGGCCAGCTCACGCACGTACGTTTCGACGGTGTGTATGACGTGCTCTGACAGGGAGTACGGCGGCAGCACGGCCGTCGAATCGCCACTGTGCACGCCGGCAGGCTCGATGTGCTGCATGATGCCGGCAATCCACGTCTCGTCACCGTCGCGAACGGCGTCCACGTCAAGCTCCACGGCGTTCTCCAGGAAGAGATCCAGCAGTATCTGATTGTGCGGGAGCAGCTTCCAGATCTGCTTCGTGTAGGTCTCGACCTCCTCCTTGTTGATCGCAATGCGCATGCCCTGTCCGCCGAGCACATAGCTCGGACGGATGAGGATGGGGTAGCCGATCCGTTCAGACACGTCGATCGCCTCACCCACGGTTCGCGCCATTCCGAAGGGAGCAAAAGGAATCTCCACCTCCTTCAGTATTTCGGAAAACTTGCCGCGGTTCTCGGCAAGGTCCATCATCTCGTACGCGGTCCCGAAAATCCGAATTCCGCGATCCCGCAGGTTCTCAGCCAGCTTCAGGGCCGTCTGGCCCCCGAGCTGCACGATCACGCCTTCCGGCTGTTCATGCTCGATGACGTCGAGGACGCGCTCCCAGAAGACCGGCTCGAAATAGAGCTTGTCGGCCACGTCGAAATCTGTCGAGACCGTCTCGGGATTGCAGTTGATCATGATCGCCTCGTAGCCCAATTCGCGGGCCGCACGTACGCCGTGCACGCACGAGTAGTCGAACTCGATGCCCTGCCCGATTCGATTGGGGCCGCTCCCGAGAATTAGCACCTTCTCGCGATCCGATACGCTGCTCTCCGTCGACGTTTCGTACGTCGAATAGAAATAGGGCGTCTCCGCCGGAAACTCGCCCGCACACGTGTCGACGACCTGATACGTCGGCGTCAGCCCGAGCGATTTCCGCCGCGCACGGACGTCGTCCTCCGAGGCGTCATCTTGAACGAGGTACGCTATCTGTACGTCCGAAAAGCCGTGCTGCTTCACGCGGAGCATGAGATCGCGGTCCATGTCCGCCAGCATGTGCCCGGCGATTTCGCCCTCCATCGAAACGAGATCCTGAATCTGATAGAGAAACCACGGATCCACCTTCGAGACGTCGGCGATTTCCTCCACAGAGGCGCCCAGCTTGAAGGCATTGCGAATCTGGAGCGTTCGATCCCAGTACGGCTTCTTCAATCGCTCGCGCACTTCCAGCCGGTCCGTGTCTTCGCGATCCGCCCCGAGACCGCTGTAGCCGATTTCAAGGCTCTGCCAGGCCTTCTGCAGACTCTCCGTGAACGTCCGCCCGATCGCCATAACCTCGCCGACCGCCTTCATCTGGGTCGTGAGCTCTTCATCGACGCCTTCAAATTTGTCGAAATTAAAGCGCGGGATTTTGGTGACCACGTAATCGATGGCCGGCTCGAAGCAGGCGCTCGTCGTGCCGGTCACCTCATTCGGAAGCTCGTCCAGCGTGTACCCGACCGCCAACCGCGCGGCCACTTTGGCGATCGGATAGCCCGTCGCCTTCGACGCCAGCGCCGAAGAACGCGAGACGCGCGGATTGATCTCGATGACGATCATACGCCCCGACCGAGGATCGAAGGCGAACTGGATATTGCAGCCGCCGGCAAACGTCCCAATCGACCGCATCGCGCGGATCGACGCGTCGCGCATCCTCTGAAACTGCTTATCCGTCAGCGTCTGCGCAGGCGCAACCGTCACCGAATCGCCCGTGTGCACCCCCATCGGATCGACGTTCTCGATCGAGCAGATGATGATGACGTTATCGTTCGCGTCGCGCAGCAGCTCGAGCTCGTACTCCTTCCAACCGAAGAGGCACTCCTCCATCAGGACCTGGTGCACCGGCGACAGCTCGAGTCCACGCATGACCTTGCGGTCGAACTCATCGTGGGTCCACACGATGCCCCCTCCCGATCCACCCAGCGTATAAGACGGCCGGATGACCACCGGCAATCCGCCCAGCTCCTGCGTGATTTCCTTCGCCTCCAGCAGGCTCTTGGCCACGCGACTGCTGGCTTGATCGATGCCGATCCGCTCCATGAGATCGCGGAATTCCTGGCGATCCTCCGTAATCTGGATGGCATCGATATCCACACCGATCACTTCGACGCCCTTCGCCTCCCAGTATCCCTCGTCCTGAAGCACTTTTGCCAGATTGAGGGCCGTTTGACCGCCCATGGTCGGCAGCACGGCATCCGGCTTGTCTATCTCGACGATTTCCTTGATCGATTCGGGCGTAAGATCCTTCAGATAGATCTTGTCCGCCGTCATCGGATCCGTCATGATCGTGGCAGGATTCGAGTTGATCAAAATCACCTCATACCCTTCCTTGCGCAGCGCACGCGAGGCCTGGCTGCCCGAATAATCGAACTCGCACGCCTGACCGATGATTATCGGGCCGCTGCCGATCAGAAGTATCTTGTGGATGTCGGTGCGTTTGGGCATTCCTTTTATTGTAGAACGGTCTTGGCTTGAGCAGAACGAGCCGTGGGCGCTCGCTTAAGCAGTGACATTGTCCGCAGCCTTCTTCCGCACCGGCACGCCCCGATGCTTTTCAATGTCTTCAAGAAATGAATCGAAAAGATAATGACTGTCGTGCGGTCCAGGCGAAGCTTCCGGGTGGTATTGCACCGAAAGCGCAACACGGTTCTTGAATCGCAGCCCTTCGACCGTCTGATCGTTCAGGTTGAGATGCGTAATCTCCGCGAGATGGCCGGCCACGGACTCTTCACTGACGGCAAATCCGTGATTCTGCGTCGTCACTTCGACGTGCCCGGTCTGCAAATTCTTGACGGGATGATTGGCGCCGCGGTGACCGACGAACATCTTGTAGACGTCAAAGCCGGAAGCGAGCGACATGAGCTGGTGTCCCAGGCAGATTCCGAACATCGGAATGTCGCTTTGGAATACTTCTTTCACGAGCGCTACCGACTCGGGCATCGCACGCGGGTCGCCGGGTCCGTTTGAGAAGAAGAGACCGTCCGGCTTCCAACCCAGCACGTTCTCGAGCGGGGTGGAGGCGGGAAAGACCCGCACCGTGCAGTCGCGCACCTTGAAGGTTCGAAGGATGTTCAGCTTGACGCCGTAATCGAAAACGGCGATTCGAACGCCGTCACCGAGGTGATAATCGTACGGCTCCCCGACCGTAACGCGCGAGGCTAGCTCGAGCCCATCCATCGCCGGCCACTGACGTGCTTTCTCGATCAGACTTTCATCGTCGAGGTCGGTCGCGGAGATAATCGCATTCATGACCCCTTTCGTGCGAATATGGCGAACGAGCGTGCGCGTATCGACGCCCGAGATACCGACCAGCCTGTGGCGCTTCATGAAACGATCGAGCGACTCGTCCGCGAGCTGGTTGGAATAGCGCTGCGTGAACTGACGCACCACAAAGCCTGCAATCATGGGCCGGCGCGCCTCCATGTCGTCATCCATCGCGCCGTAGTTGCCGATATGGGGATACGTCATCATCATGATCTGACCGTGATACGACGGATCCGTCATGATCTCCTGATACCCGGTCATGCTCGTGTTGAAACAGAGCTCACCACCTGTTTCGCCGGCAAATCCGATGCTCGTTCCACGAACGACGGTTCCGTCCGCCAGGGCCAGCTTACATGGGGTCTCCCTCTTGTGCTCGTTGTTCGTATTCATACATCTACTTCAGTTGGATCCCTCGGATGGGTTTTACTTTGGGGATGATCCCTTGGGATAGACGACGTGCGGGAAAGTCTTGTCTAACCACGGATACGTCCGGATATAAAAAAAGCCTCCCTGTCAAAAACGGGGAAGCTCAGGCGCGGGCGACTGCCCCACCCCTCATTCGTCCGGAAATGAGCGCCAGAAAAACAGAATGCGTCAAAGCGTGTAAGGGCTTCTTGTCAATCGTTCGACTGCGTAACCTGACGGTTTATTCCTGGTTCCAAAGATAGCCATTCCCACCTCGACTCTCAACAATCTTCACACGCGATCTGAGCCCGCGCAGGCCGGAAGCGCTTGCAGTCCTGAAGTCGGAATCCGCGAGACGAACTCGATCCGGCAGTCAGAGTTGAAGCGATTCCCTGACCTCCCATCCCATGTCACGCAGCACTACATATCGAAATCGCGAACAGTATCATCTGAGGATTCAGATTTGCGTCGCGGCAACACTCATCCTTTTGGTCGGGATCGTCCATCTGTGGCCCAAGCCCTCGTCGGAGTCCGATCGAGATATGGCGTACCGCACGACCGAACAGGAGGTCATCGACGTGGACGAGATCCAACCAACCCGCCAGGCGCGCCGGGCACCTCCTCCTCCCGCGCCGCCGATCCCCGTCATTGTCCCGGACGACGTCGTGCTCGAGGAGTACGAATTGGATTTTTCCGATTCCCATCTACTTGATCTTGAGGATCCGGGCGAAGACATAGCCGAGACCGAAGGCACAGATGCCGTTGCCACCGGGGGAGGTACCACCGTCGGTCCGAAGGCGGTTCGATTTGTCGAGCCGGAGTACACGCGTGAGGCGCGGCGGAGGCGAATTCGTGCCGAGGTCGTCGTCGAAGTGCTCGTCGATGATCGCGGACGCGTCCAGGAAACATTGATTGAGGAACGGTTCATCCTGGATAGAGAGGGCGGATCGAAGACGCCGGTGACAGAGCTGGGCTACGGCCTCGAGGAGGCCGCCGTCTCGGCGGCGAAAAGGTGGATCTTTCGTCCCGCGCGAGAAAACGGAAAACCCGTCCCGAGCTATACCACGCTGACCTTTACCTTCGGCGTCTAAATCACCCTGATGCCTACGCCCGCGGACGCGTACACCTCCGAGCGTCTTCCTCTTCCTCTCCTACAGATCCACCCACTTAGCATCCTCTACGTTCTCGTTGACGCGGCCGCGCCCATTGGTCGATCCCTGCCGGCCGGAGGGATGGCGCGGATCATGATTCAGCTCGCTGCGCGAAGGTCCGGAGCTATCGTTCCGTACTGCTCGAAGCAAAGAGCGTAACGTACGGACGACGTAGTACAGGATGATGAGGAGGAATAGTGCTTTTAAGACCATGTTCTCTATTCGAACAGACCCGGCGTCGTAGGCCGGAAATATGTCGTTCCTTGATAACGCGTGGTCGCGATTTGCCGAAGCATTTCATCTACGGCACCTGGGTCTTCTACAAAATCCACCTGTTCTGTGTTCACGATCAGAAGCGGACTTCTCGTATATCTAAAGAAATAGTAGTTGTACGCGTCGATGAGACTCGCCAAATAGGAGCGGTCGATACCCTCCTCGTAGGAGCGCCCCCGCTTTCGGATGTTCCTCAGCAAGAGTTCCGGGGAAGCCTGCAGATAAATGATGGCATCCGGTACGGGCGTATTCAGCTCCATGATGGAGTACATCGTCTCGTAGAGTTTCAGCTCATCGCCGTCGAGGTTTACGTACGCGAAAATGCGGTCCTTCTCAAAGGCGTAATCGCTAACGACGACCTGGTGGAACAGGTCACGCGCCATGAGCTGCTTTTGCTGCTTGAACCGGCTCGCCAGAAAGCTGAGCTGCGTGTGAAAGGCCCATCGATCGCGATCCGAATAGAAGGTCCCCAGGAACGGATTCTCCTCGAATTCCTCGAGCACAAGTTGCGCATCAAGGCGGCTGCTGATCATCCGAGCCAACGTCGTCTTCCCCGCGCCGATCACCCCCTCAACGACGATATAGCGGAAATTTTCACGAATGAGGTGGAAATACGTCGATCGCCCGGTATGCATGTCCGAACCGCCCATAATCTCCAAGTCGCCATCGCCGGTCGTCATAAGTGCACTGGTGGAATTAGCCTGAAATCAGAGTGTGAATGGCGTCTGCACGGGCCGGTCGGTGTCGGGGCATTCCGCGAGCAATTCAGCGACGGTCTTGTCATACGGATGCGGAACGTGTCGCTCCGAATCCAGGTCGGCCAACGGCTCTAGCACGAAGCGCCGCTCTCCCAGCCTCGGATGAGGTACGGTGAGCTGTTCGCCACGAATGACCTCATTACCGAATATAAGCAGATCGAGGTCCAGCGTTCGTGGTGCCCATCGAAGGCCGTGTTCCCGGCGGCGGCCTGCCTCGTCCTCAATGCGCTGGAGCCGCTCGAGCAGGGCGTTTGGCAGCAGCGACGTAGAAAGCTGGGCTACGGAATTTAAGAAATACGGATGCGCATCGGAGCGTTCGATCACTTGAGCCGGTGACTCGTAAACGGGCGAGACCGCCAGGACGATGATCTCCGGGTCGCCGCGAAGGGCATCCACGGCAGATTGGAGACGGCTGAGCCGATCTCCCAGATTAGACCCGAGAGCCACGAACGCGATGTGTTCGAAAGCGGCATTGGACACGCTGCTCACCTTGTTTGGGGCCCCATTCAAACTTGTAACGTCCTCATATTACTTCCTCGGGCGCGTCGCCGCATAGAATCTTTGCGCATGCCGGCAGGTAGTTTAACTTCACGGAGTACGGTAGCCGGTAGTGCTAATGTCCCAGCATCGATCCACATCTTTAGTTCCACCTGGCGCTGACGAGTCAGACGTCGCACGCATTCTGGTCGTCGACGACGATCCCGAAATACGGGAGGCGCTCGTGACCTATTTCCAGTTGGAAGGCTGCGACGTGACGTCTGCATCCGACGGCGAAGACGCCCTGGAGCAGCTGCGGGACGACCATGGATTCGACCTCGTCCTCCTCGACGTGATGCTTCCTAAGCTAAGCGGATTCGACGTGCTTCGGCAGTCGCAAAAGTTCGGAACGAGCTCACCTGTCTTGATGATGTCGGGCCGTGGCGACCAGGAAGATATTCTAAAAGGATTCGGACTCGGCGCACAGGACTACATCGTCAAGCCGTTCGACGCCGAAGAGCTCGTGGCAAGGACCAGGATTATCCTCGGCCGGCGCCACGACACCGGTGAACCGCCCTCCAGCTACCAGATCGGCGACCTGGAAATCGATTTCAAGCGGAACCGTTCGGTGCGCCATGGAGCGTCCGTTGAGTTCACCGAGATGGAGATCGACCTGCTTCGATGCCTTATCCAGAACCGCGGCTACGTTGTCACCAAGAAGCGCCTATTGCAGGACGCATGGCGGATCGATGAAGATCTGATCGCTTACACGATCAATCCGGACATCGCGACCGAAAAAGTCGATCAGACGATTGAGGTCATCCGGCAAAAGGTGGAGAGCGACCCGTCCAAGCCCGAGTATATCCAAACGGTCTACGGCCTCGGATATCGCTTCAACGGCTAGGCTTCTCGTCGTAAGAG
>CAZART010000187.1:0-7349 GCA_964487555.1 uncultured Rhodothermales bacterium | reverse complement strand
AGACGGAGTGCCCGTCGAACGTCGACATGGCGAAGCTCAAGACGGAGTGGCTCTCCAAATACTGGGAGGCCCACGGTCTTCCGGCGCGCACTCGCTTTTTTGCAAAGATGCCGCACGTAGCTCGCCGCCTCAACGGGGTGACCGCGCGGGCGGCGAACTGGATGAACCGCCGCGACGTCGTTCGCAAGCTGCTCGATCGATCGATGGGCATCTCCCAGCGCCGTGAGCTCCCGATCTTCGCCACCGAACCGTTCACGAAGTGGTTTGCCCGGCAGACGTGGTCGACGAGCGGACCGCCCGTCCTGCTCTTCGCGGATACATTCAACAATTTCAACCATCCGGAAACGGCCCGCGCGGCCGCTCTTTTCCTCGACCGCATCGGCTTTTCCGTACGCGTTGCCGACGCCCGCCTCTGCTGCGGCCGGCCGCAGCTTTCCAAAGGGCTCGTCCGCGACGCGCAGATCCAGGCCATCGAGGTCGTCGAGGCGCTTCATCCATATGCGGAGCAGGGCATGCCGGTGATCGGGCTTGAGCCGAGCTGCATCCTGACCTTTCGCGACGAATTTATTTCCCTGCTTCCGGGCGACGTTCGTGCGCAGCAGCTAGCCGGTGTAACGGTGACCTTCGAGGAGTTCGTGGCGCACCTGCATCGAACCGACGCCCTCGGCCACGTCCGCTGGTCGCGCGAGGAGCGGGACGTTCTGCTGCACGGGCACTGCCATCAGAAAGCGCTCGTCGGGACGGGACCCTCCGAGACGTGCCTTGCCCTCCCACCCCATTATCACGTTCGGACGATCGATTCCGGCTGCTGCGGGATGGCGGGATCCTTTGGGTATGAGACGGAGCACGTCGACATATCCATTGCGATGGCGGAGCGCCGTCTCGCGCCCGCGGTACGCGCTGCGTCCGACGCAACCATTATCGCCGCCGCCGGCACGTCCTGCCGCGCGCAGATCCACGACACAACCGGGCGCCACGCCAGGCATCCGGCGGAGATTCTCTTGGACGCGCTGGGCGGATGATGTCTATCGCTCCGTGGAGGCAGCGAGTATGTCGATCGATTGAGAACGTCTTGGCATGACGCGCTATTCCGGCGGCGACCGTCGTATATCGAAGGGGCGTCGCGAATCTCCGATTAAGGTTCCGCCGATGGTTCCGTCTCTGGTTCGCGAACGGGCAGAATGACGCGAAAGGTGCTTCCCTGCCCCACCGTGCTCTCCACCTCGATGTAGCCGCCCAGAAGCATCACCAGGCGCTTTGCGATCGTAAGTCCAAGGCCGCTACCCTCAAAATCACGGGCGGCGCCCTCGGACTCTTGCTTGAACTCCTCGAAAATGTGAGGCAAGAAGTCTCGGCTGATGCCGACTCCCTCATCCTCGACCTCTATAACCAGGGCATCTTCAGCCGCGGCCACGCGCACCTGCACGCGGCCGTTCCGCGTGAACTTTACGGCGTTGGACACGAGATTCTCGACGATGCGCTCGAGCGCGTCTTTGTCGTACCGGACGGTGAAGGAGGACGGCAAGTCGAGAGCGATCTCCACGCCGCGATCCTCGGCCGCTCTACGATACTCAGCCACGACGTTGGCAACAACGGCCGTTATGTCGGTTGTCGTATCGGAGAATCGCCATGTCTCGCTCTCGAGCTGCGCGAGATCGAGCACGGCGCTCAGGGTTCGACGAAGGCGGTCGGCGCTGATAGTGATCAGGTCGGCGATTTCCCGCAGCTCGCCGGCCGTTTCGTCGGAAAGGATCTCGGCCGATGAAAGGATGCCCGTTAGCGGCGTTCGGATTTCGTGGCTCATATTCGCCAGAAAAGACGTCTTCAGACGGCTCATTTCCTCCGCTTTGTCGCGGGCACGGCGAAGTTCGTCCGCTTGCTTCACCTGCGGTGTAATGTCTTTTACCACGAACAAGGCGCTTCCGATCTCGTCATTCATGGAAGCGACCGGTACCCCACTGATGGACAGTCGGAACTCGGCACCGGAGGAATCTCTGAAGGTCATTTCCCGGTCGTGAACCGCTTCACCTGTAGCCATGATGCGGGCGTACGGCCACTCTTCGCGAGGCAATCGGTGGCCGGCCGGGTCCCTGAAATCCCATGGTTCGTTGACGGAGCGTCCGACCAAACGTGAGGCTCCGTCTACGAAGATCCGCTGTGCGTGTGCGTTCGCATACTCAATAGTACCGTGGCGCCCTATAACAACGATGCCGACCGGTGCAATTTCGGCGAGGCCGTAGTAGCGTTCCTTTAATTGAAGCGAGTAGCGCCGAGCGCGCAGTAGAATGGCGATGCGCGCGTTCAGTTCGGCTTTTTCGATGGGCTTCAGGATAACCTCGTCGATTAGACGCCAGAGATTCTCCGTAGCATGATCTACGCTTTTGCGCGACGTGACGAGTAGAAGCGGCGTGAAAACATCCTCATCCTTTTCTCGAAGAAGGCGAATCAGATTTCGCTGCTCTGCAAGCGCCGGTCCGTCAAGAAGGACGAGGTCGAACGATTGCTCGAAGAAGGCCTTTGCTATGGGATAAGTCTGCGGGTCCGGAGCCTCGACGGTATACGACTTTCCGAGCCAATCGGCCAACAGATGCCGCTCCTTTTGGTTGGTTACGACGATGAGAAGACGTGCTCGGTCCGTCGACCACGGTCGATCCTCGATCGGGCGCCGAGCATCCCCGTCACCATTCAACGGTTCGGCCGTCATGACGTCAAAGAATCGATGAGATGGGCGAGTTCTTTCATAGCAAGGGGCTTGCTCAGTACGCCTCTCGCGCCGTGCCGCAGTCCCTCCTCCACGCCCACCTGCGTCGCAGGGGAAGAAATAACGAGGAACGGAACACCGTTCTCACGCAAGCGACTGCAACGCTCCCAAATCCGCTTGTCAAAGCCGCTGACGTCGATGAGTGCAAGACGATAGGTGGCCTCGCCGTCGATAGCCTGGTCTATTTCGTCCAGGCTGCCTGCGGTGGCGGCGCCGTAGCCGCGGTGCTCTAGAAATTCGCGGAGCAACGCAGCGTTACGCGGTGTGCGGTTCACGACCAGAATGACGCGAGAAGAAGTCATGCAGCGTTTCCGTCCCAGCCCTTTTCGTCCCAGGTGGGTGTTCCGGACAAGACGCCACGCAGATCCGAGAGCGGCTCGCCTACTTTGAGCCCGAACTTTGTGATTTCGTACTCGCGCAAGCTCTTATCGAAGTCGCTCATGCGCTTTTTCAGCACGCCGATGGCCTTGCGAAGCTCGCCGTGAATTTCCAGATATCGTAGGAAGATGATGTTGTCTGCGAGGTAGCTGAGATTCGAATCGGTGGCCTTGAAATCGCCGACGATGGAGGCCGTCTCTATCACAAGGATCACCGTCACGCCCGTGCTTTGGAGGTATTTGCAGAGCGCATGAAGATTGCGGACCAGATCGCTACCATGCAGCGAAAGCTTGTACCCCGATATGCTGTCGATCATCACGATCCGAGCGCCAAGGCGCTCGACATCCCGCTTGACGGTGTGGGCGAATTCGTCGGGCGTGTACTGGAGCGGGTGGATTTTGATCAGTGACAGCGTGCCTTGTTCGATCATTTCCGCCGTAGGGATATTGATCGCTTCGGCTCTGAGCATCACCGTATCGACCTCCTCTTCGAACGTATAGACGATCGATCCCTCCCCGCGACCTGCGGCTTCCTTCATAAACTGAAGACCCAGGGTCGTTTTTCCGACACCGCTGGGCCCTGATAGGGCCGAAATCGTTCCGCGTTCGAGGCCGCCGCGAAGCATTTGATCGACGCCCGGTATGCCGGACGGCAGCGTCTCCTTCTGTATGGCGCCACCACCCGGCCGGGGACGCAGTCGCGGAAGGACGTCCATTCCCGCATCGGTCAACTGAAGCCCATGGTCACCGGGCACAAAAGAAGAGCCCCGCAACTTCGATATGGAGACCTGTCGGCCGTAGCTGTTCATGGAGAGATGAATGATTCCGTCGCTCAAAAACTGTACGTCTGCGTCCGGCATATCGTCGCTGGACTCCGACGTAAAGAGCACGGTTGCACCTGCGCCCGTGAGAAAGCGAAGGAAGGATAGAACCTGCTTTCTGTACTGAAAGACGTCGCTGGCAAGATATCGGAACTGCGCCATCGAGTCGATAAACACCCTTGCCGGCTGGACTTTCTCTACGGCCTCGACGATACGTCTTGTCGTTGGTTCTCGTTCGACCTCAGCCGGGGAGAAGATATCGTAGGTTTCAACTTCTGCAAAGAAATCGGACGTAGGACTTAAATCGACGAAAGAAATTTGGTCGGTCGACACGCCAATGCTGCGTGCATTTTTCGTTATGCGCTCTACAGGTTCTCCCAGAGCCACACACAATACCTTCTCACCGGCCGCCGCGCCGGCGGCCAGAAAATGGAGACCGAGCGTCGTCTTGCCGGTCCCGGGTCCGCCGCGTACCAGGTACGCGCCACCTCTGACTAGGCCACCGAGCAGGATTTCGTCGAGTCCTTTCGCTCCCGTGCTCAAACGTTCCGTTGTATCCGACATACTACCTTTCTTCATAAATGGATCGTACAGCTTTGTCACCACGTCAGGCTCCCGCGTGAAAATAATTCATTACGTATAGTGATGCCACGTATAATTTGCAAGCTACAGAAGTATCTGTACCGTAACACTCTCGCAGAAGCGAGATGTGAATAATAATTTAGCACGTACTAAATTAGCGGCGATCTTCGCGTATCGACCAGAATTCGCGTATGGACCAGGATTATAGATAAGCCCGGAGAATGTGATTCGGCGATTGGATTCTATCGTCTCATCGGAAGTGCATGTTTTCCTGAATTTATGATTTCATCCAGCGTATTTTCCGGCCCGGCGTATCTGTGAGTCACCACCTTTTTTCGAAGTCTAGATGGAAGGCAAAGAAGGGCCCGGCGGAGGGCTCAACGCTAGGACTGAAACCCCGTCGGCCGCCGCGCCGCGCGCGTATGCTTCGGTGGTGCGTCTGGCCGCGATGTCGCTTGACGCTCCCGTGGCGTTTGCGGGCCTCACGTCCGGCGGATGGACCACCTCAGCGCTCGGCGCCGGTGAAATTCCCACGCCGGATATCGTACATCTCTGCAGCCTCGTGCTTGCACAGGGTGAGCTCACCGTACTCGATCTGACAGGCATCCCCGATCTCCAGCAAGAAGTGCTTACGTTCGAAAGTCGACAGCTGCGCACCTTGATGGGAGTGCCTATTCGAGACGAGGAGGGGTCGACGGTAGGAGCGCTGTGCGTCCTAGACGTCGAGGTGCGTGCGTTCGAAGAGCGAGAACGGCGCATGCTAACCGAAATGGCGCTGTTAGCGGGGTCGTTTGCGCGTTCTCTACGAGACCGTAGCGAAGGTGCGAGCGATGTCGACGTAGGGAGAGAGAGCGTGATTATGCAGCCCTCTTTTCTGATCAAACTGGTCAAACAGATCCGAGTGCCGTTGACTGAGGTCGTCGGTTTTTCGAAGCTCGTGAGCAAGGAAGTCGTGGGCGAGAGCCGGCGAAAGGCGCAGGTCATCCACGATCAGAGCACGCGCGTGGTCGAGACGCTCCGATCCGTATTGGACCTGGTGCAGGTCGAGAGCGGTTCGCTCTCGATCGAACCGCAGGTCCTGGAGCTGGCGGGGCAGGTGCGCGAAGTGGTGGAGGCTTTTCGGCCGCAGATTCGGGAGCGTGGTCTGTGGCTCAAGTTCGATAGTCCGGAATCAACGATCGAAGTAAATCTGGATCGCGGCATGCTCCGCCGTGTCCTCGGTATCATCTTATCGAATGCCGTCAAGTTCTCAGAGACCGGCGGAATCTCCGTCGAGATCCGACAGGCGGGCTCACAGGCCGTTGTGGACATTACCGATACGGGCCCCGGTATCTCGAAGCCCTTTCTTCCGCATATTTTTGACGTCTTCTCACGCGAGCGCACGGCGGAAAATGATAATACCGGGGGCAGCGGACTGGGTCTGGCCATAGCCAAGCGCCTCGTCGACGCGTCCGGCGGTCGCATATATGTGGACTCGCAGGAGGGCAGAGGTACAACGGTCACCGTTAGCTTCCCCCTCGCCGTTCCCAGTGATGACGGCGACGTCGATGAGGAGGTTGCGGACGCTCTCGGCGGACTTCGACAGGAAGTTGCCGGAAAGCCCGTCCTGCTACTGGTTGAGGATAACCGCGTAACGCGCCGGGTAATGGAGCGGATTCTCCGCGAACACTACCACGTCGTGGCCGCGGCCGATGTCGACAGTGCTTTCGCCCGCGCGCGCGAATACGACCTCGACATCTTACTCCTGGATATCGCGCTCAATGAGCGGCGGACCGGAGTGGAGGTACTCCATGGCATTCGAAGGATGCCGCGCTACGTCGACGTCCCCGCGGTGGTATGTACGGCCTATTCGCTGCCCGGCCTCCGCGATCGCTATCTAAGTACCGGGTTCAACGGCCATGTATCCAAGCCGTTCAGGAAAGACCAGCTTATCGAGATCCTGCAGAAGGTGCTGGAAACCGGCGGCGAGACGGCGAAGGCCGGACGGATCCATGAAAGCGTTACCATCAAGCTGCCACCTTTGCCGGACACGCTCCCGCGGATCCTCTCATTGATCGACGGCGAAGACGAAACCCTCGGCGCCGACGTGCTTACGGAGACACTCGAGCACGACCCCATCGTTTCAGCCTGGGTTCTCCGCCACGTCAACTCGGCATTCCACAGCGTACGTGGAACGGTCACGTCGGTCGAGCGTGCCGTGACCCTGCTCGGCGTTGAACCAGTCGCCAACCTGGTCATCGCCGGCATTATGGCGCAAACCTTCTCCGAAATAGACGGCGACGTTCCGCGCCGGGTTTACCATCACCTCCTGGAGAGTTCGCTGGCCACCGCCGCATTTTCACTCGGTCTCGGTCAGAGGCTCGGTCTTTCCAACCCGGAGATAGCCTTCACGGCGGGACTGCTTCACGATGTCGGCAGGCTGTCGCTATTGAGTCACAGTGGAGAAGAGTATGGCAGGCTGTGGACGGAGGAGGACCAGCTTGCAGCCCCGACCCTCGGCAAGGAGCTTCTTCAGTTTGGAATCGACCACGTCACCGTCGGCATCGACGTGAGTACGCAATGGGAGCTTCCAACCGAGCTAAAATCCGTTATCAAGCACATGGCAGAGCCCGAGGCCGCTCCGCCGGAATTCCGCTCACTGGCGCTTATAGTAGCCGCCTCGAAGGCCGCCGCGGTCGATCTGGTGGACGCGACCGGAACGCGCGACGAAGATCAATCTGATGAGGCCGTTCTCGCCCATCTCCGCCACCTGCAGACGCTGCACGAAACGTCGGCCGAGGAGCTTCTCAAGTTCATGAAAGAAACGAG
>CAZART010000186.1:0-7427 GCA_964487555.1 uncultured Rhodothermales bacterium | reverse complement strand
GACGTCCTGGCGATTGCCTTCCAGATCAAAGACGGCATCATCCGCGTATGACTCGCCGAATGAGCCGCTCCGGCGATGCCCTGCACCTGGCGGCATGCCTACCGGCGTCGCCGACGGCCCGGTGGCGCACGCCATGTCCATGGAACGTATTACGATCGATCCGGCAATCTGCCACGGCAAACCGTGTGTGCGGGGACTGCGCTATCCTGTCGAGCTCATCCTCGAGCTGCTCAGTTCGGGCATGAAGGAGGAAGAGATTCTGGCCGATTATCCGGACCTCGAGCATGAAGATATCATTGCCTATGCCGCGCGGTTGAGTCAGGTGAAGCGTGTTCAGTCTCTTGCGGCATGAACTTTCTGATCGGCGCGCAGCTGCCGAGACGCTCGTGCCTCCGTAATTCTCCGTGGATCGGGTCGCCGCTCGCGCTTCGTGGCGCGCGCCGCTCCCGACATTGCATCGTCCGTTCCAACCTCACGAGCCGGCCCTATGAAAAAGCTTCTGATCCCCGTTCTTACCCTGTTCATTATCGTCGCCGGCTGTGGAGACACCGACGTGGAGCCGGACGTGGCCGACATCGAAGCGGCTGATACCGTCGAGGCCGGCGCCGCCGGAAACGGCGAGTGGACGACCCTTTTCGAGGGTGAGAGCGTCGACGCGTGGCCGAAGCATGGCGGCGCGGCCACGTACCGCGTGGAAGACGGCGCTATCGTCGGCACGTCCGCGCCGAACTCGCAGAACGCGTTCCTGTGCACGAACGAGACGTTCGGCGACTTCGAGCTCGAGTTCGAGACGATGGTCCACGACTCGCTCAATTCCGGCGTGCAGATCCGTTCGCATGTTCGTCCGGAGGGTGATCGCGTCTACGGGCCACAGGTTGAGATCGAGGCCGGCGGCGCCGAAGGGGCGGAATCCGGCTACATCTACGGCGAGGCCCTTGATACGGGCTGGCTGACGCCCGCGGAAGAGCTCCAACCGCACACCGCCTTCCGGGACGGCGAGTGGAACGCGTACCGGGTCGTCGCAGAAGGGCCCCGCATTCGGACGTGGATCAACGGCGAGCCTATCGCCGACCTCACCAACGAGGACGTCTACGCCGATCACCGGGAAGGCCTCATCTGCCTCCAGGTCCACGGCGTCGGCGACGTTGGGCCGTGGGAGGTGTCATGGCGGAACGTGCGGATTCGGGAGCTCTAGTCGTCCGTCGACCGAGATCACCTCGATCCTCCGTGGCTGTCCTACTCGATCGGGATCCGCGCTGGAAATTACGCGGCTTCTTCGTATCTACAATATTCACATCCGGTGGCGCGCGCTACGTCCATGGAGCGCATTACGATCGATCCGGCAATCTGCCACGGCAAACCGTGTGTGCGGGGACTGCGCTATCCTGTCGAGCTCATCCTCGAGCTGCTCAGTTCGGGCATGAAGGAGGAAGAGATTCTGGCCGATTATCCGGACCTCGAGCATGAAGATATCATTGCCTATGCCGCGCGGTTGAGTCAGGTGAAGCGTGTTCAGTCTCTTGCGGCATGAACTTTCTGATCGGCGCGCAGCTGCCGAGACGCTCGTGCCTCCGTAATTCTCCGTGGATCGGGTCGCCGCTCGCGCTTCGTGGCGCGCGCCGCTCCCGACATTGCATCGTCCGTTCCAACCTCACGAGCCGGCCCTATGAAAAAGCTTCTGATCCCCGTTCTTACCCTGTTCATTATCGTCGCCGGCTGTGGAGACACCGACGTGGAGCCGGACGTGGCCGACATCGAAGCGGCTGATACCGTCGAGGCCGGCGCCGCCGGAAACGGCGAGTGGACGACCCTTTTCGAGGGTGAGAGCGTCGACGCGTGGCCGAAGCATGGCGGCGCGGCCACGTACCGCGTGGAAGACGGCGCTATCGTCGGCACGTCCGCGCCGAACTCGCAGAACGCGTTCCTGTGCACGAACGAGACGTTCGGCGACTTCGAGCTCGAGTTCGAGACGATGGTCCACGACTCGCTCAATTCCGGCGTGCAGATCCGTTCGCATGTTCGTCCGGAGGGTGATCGCGTCTACGGGCCACAGGTTGAGATCGAGGCCGGCGGCGCCGAAGGGGCGGAATCCGGCTACATCTACGGCGAGGCCCTTGATACGGGCTGGCTGACGCCCGCGGAAGAGCTCCAACCGCACACCGCCTTCCGGGACGGCGAGTGGAACGCGTACCGGGTCGTCGCAGAAGGGCCCCGCATTCGGACGTGGATCAACGGCGAGCCTATCGCCGACCTCACCAACGAGGACGTCTACGCCGATCACCGGGAAGGCCTCATCTGCCTCCAGGTCCACGGCGTCGGCGACGTTGGGCCGTGGGAGGTGTCATGGCGGAACGTGCGGATTCGGAAGTTCTAGTCGTCCATTCGCCGCGATTATCCATCCACACTCACTGTATATATGCGGAGAATGCACGATCTCCGGTGATCGTGCGCTTCGGGTGCGAAGTTACCCTTCCATGGTGGTGCGGCGGCGCGGGCATCAGGTCCATAGAACGCATTACGATAGATCCGGCTATCTGCCACGGCAAACCGTGCGTGCGGGGACTGCGCTACCCTGTCGAGCTCATCCTAGCCGGATGACGCCCGCGGCCGTAGCGATCTCAGCCGCTCCGGTCTCCTCGATTTATAACCCGGGCGGGCTGTTGACAATGCAGCGCCCACGGCGGATTATTGTTTTCCGTCGGTCCTTCCGGTCGCCGTTAGCGACGCACGAGATGCAACGAGGCTTTATGCGACGGTTCCTCCTTTCTTCGCTTCTCCTCTACTCGCTCCTTCAGGCGCCCGCGGCCGCGCAGATCGCTCACGAGGCGGATCAGGTTCCGCCGGCGGTCGGAACGCCGTTCGTTACGTCGTATGGTCCTTCCGACTACGATGCGCAGGCGCTGAATCACATGGTCGTGAGCGACGACCGCGGGGTCGTCTACGTCGCTAATTCGTCCGGCATTCTCGAATTCGACGGGGATCGATGGGAGCTCATTCCGCTCTTCGAGACGCGGGCGCTGGTACGAGGCCGTGAGGGGCGGATCTGGGTCGGAGCGCAGGACGAAATCGGCTATCTGGCTCCCGACTCGGTCGGGCGTACATCGTTCGTCTCCCTTCTGGAGAAGGTCCCTTCGGAACACCGCAGGATGGGAACGGTCTGGACGGTGGAAGTGACGACGGACGGCGTCTACTTCAATGCAGCCGACAGGATGTACCGGTGGGATGGTACGCACATTCACGTCATCCAGGCGGATCCCCCCTTCCACGTCTCGGATGTCGTCCGCGGCGAGCTGTTCGTCCGGATCTGGGGCCGCGGTCTCGTCCGCGTGCGAGGAAACGACTATGAGCTGGTCCCCGGCGGCGAGCGTTTTGCCGACACGCGTATCTATGCATTATTGCCGTACGACGAGCACGGCATCCTGGTCGCGACACGTGAAGAAGGGCTCTTTCTATACGACGGGGGCACGGTTACCCCGTTTAAAACGGAGGTAGACGACCGCCTTATCCCTGGGGCCATTTATCTGCACGCCTCCGTTTTGCCGAACGGCCATTTCGCCTTCGCCACAAGCTCTGAGGGAGCGTTCATCATTGATCGAGAGGGCCGACTGGTTCATCACCTCGACGTGCACAGCGGGCTCTCGTCGAATAGCGTCTGGGGGACCTATGTGGATGAACGCGGCGACCTCTGGCTGGCCCTCCAAACCGGTGTGGCACGCGTGGAGCTCGGTTCTCCGTTTCGCATGGTCGGTATGGAATCGGGCCTGCCCGCAAGCGGCCACCGAAGCGTGGTCGACTTCGAGGGTAACATCCTGGTAGGAACGTACGACGGCTTGTTCGTGAAGCCGCGAGACAAGAGACGATTCGAGCGCTCGCGGATGGATCTCCGACAGGTGTTCGTCCTCCGGACCGGTCCGGACGTCATTGTCTCTTCGTATGAGGGTGTGTATGTGGTCCGAGTCGGTGACGACGGCGCCCTCTCACGGACGCCGGTACGTCCATCACGAGACGGGGATTATCGCGTTTTGGATCTGACGCCATCAGACGGCGACGATGATCTTGTCTTCACCCGCGGTCCATTCGGAACCGGTGTACTTCAGCGCGTGAATGGACGATGGATCGACCGAGGCGTTCTCGACGTGCGGCACAACACCCTTCATCTGGAGGACGGAACGTTCTGGTATACGGATGGGCCCGGACACCTCGCGCGGGCGACGCTCGTCGTTCCTCGCCCTCCGGCCCACGCACGTATCGACACGGCGGCCGTGCGGCATTTCGGTACGGACGCCGGTGTCCCCTCCGGCACGCTAAACATAATGAAGCTCGGCGACGACGTTGTGGCGGGTGAGCGTGGCGGTCGTCTCGTGCGTTACGACCCCGATCTCGACCGGTTTGTCGACGACACGCGGCTTCAAGCCATCGCCGCGGCGCACCCGATGAGGGATTACTGGATTGTGAGGGACGACCAACAACGCACGTGGATCTCACAAACCTTTGGACCGCCCGCCGTCCTTGAATCCACTCCCGACGGGCAGACCGTACTGAAACAGGGCGCACTGGCCAGGCTGGCGGAGTTTCAAATATCCGCAAGCTTTCCTCAGCCCGGCGGAGACGTATGGTTCGTCGGCGTGGAGCGCTTCATCCACTACGTGCCGCCGAAAGATGCCGACGTGAATCCGGCGCCACCCGTGCTAATCCGTGGCATTCAGACGGACCGGTCGGGGCAGTCTGCAGTGGTTTTCGGCGGAGGCGGCGAACCGCCTGTTGGACAGTTCCACGCCGGGATCACGGGCGTCCGCATCGCCTATTCATCGCCTTCGGCGGGGAGTACGCGACAGTACCGGACGCAGCTGGGAGGATTGGAGAGCGATTGGTCGCCCTGGACCGTCGAATCGGAAACGCGATACACGGGCCTGCCTCCCGGTCGGTACGTCTTTCGCGTCCAGGCCCGTCAGGCCGGCGGCGAACCGGGGCCGGAGACGTCCTATACGTTTTCGCTCCTCCCACCGTGGTGGAGATCGGCGTGGGCGTACGCGTTTTATGGATTTCTGGCCGTCGGGTTCGTCCTGGGGTTCGTGAGGATGCGAACCCAGCACCTGAAAGCGCGCAGCCGCGAGCTCGCGCAGCTCGTCGAAGCGCGCACGGCTGAGTTACGGCAACGCGTCGAGGAGCTGGCCGTCATCAATCGTGTTCAGGAGGGGCTCGTGGCCGAGCTCGACATGGCGGCTATCTACGAGCTCATCGGCGAACACATCCGTACGCTGTTCAACGCCCAGATCGTCGTTCTCGCCACGTTCGACTACGACAACAACCACGAGATTATCCACTATGCGATCGAAAAAGGGCGGCGGCTTCCGAGCTTTCGCCGGCCCGTTCAGAGCGTTCGGCGGACGCTCATCGATCAGAAGGAAACCATTATCATCGACGAGAACTACGCGGATCGCATCGTCGAAATCACGGGCGAACCAAGCAGGCCCGTACCGGGCACCGAGATGCCGCATTCCGCCGTCTGGGTTCCGATCGTACGGGGTGAACGCGTCACCGGCTATGTCAGCCTGCAGAATATCGATACGGAGCATGCGTTCTCGGATAGCGACGTTCGGCTGCTCAGCACGCTCGTGAACAGTATGGGGGTGGCCCTCGAAAACGCACGGCTCTACAGCGAATCCGTTCAGATGGCCTCCGAGCTCACTACCGTTAACGAGATCAGCCGGGCGCTCGCCGCACAGCTCCACTTCGATGCGCTCATCCAGATGGTCGGAGAAAAGGTACGGGAGACGTTTAACGCGGAAATCGCGTACGTCGCGCTTCACGACAAGGAAGCCGACATGATCCGGTTCGTATACGAGTACGGCGACAAAAGCGAGGATCGACCGTTCGGAGACGGTATCACCGAGAAGATCATTCTGAGCCGGGAGCCATTGATCGTCAATCGCGACTTCTCCGACAAGATGCGAGAGCTTGAGGCGGCGGACATCGGTAAGGAGCCGAAGTCCTATCTGGGCGTGCCGATACCGGCCGGCGGCAACAGTCCGGCCGGAGTCCTCAGCGTCCAGACGCTGACGTCGGAAGCGCAGTTTGACGACCGGGATCTGCATCTGCTGGCGACGATCGCGGCGCACGTCGGCGTCGCCCTGCAAAACGCGAAGGCGTATTATGCGCTCGAGAAGGCGCTCGACGAGCTGCGTTCCGCCCAGGCGCAACTCGTTCAGCAGGAGAAGCTTGCGAGCCTCGGCGAGCTTACCGCCGGTATCGCACACGAGATCAAGAACCCGCTCAACTTCATCAACAACTTCGCCTCGCTGTCCATCGAGCTTTCCCGGGAGCTGAAAGAGGAGCTGCGTAGAGGCGCCCCAGAAGCCGATCTGAACGACCTGCTCGACGACCTGGAGCAGAATGCGGCCAAGATCGAGGAACACGGGTGTCGTGCCGACGGCATCGTCCGCTCCATGATGGCGCACGCGCGGGGCGGCCGCGCCGAGCGGGCTACGGTTCGCTTCAACGACCTGGTTTCGGAGTACGTCGGTCTCGCCTTCCACGGAAAGCGGGCGCGCACGCCGGGATTCAACGTCGACATCGTCCAGGACCTTGCCGACGACGTAGGCGAGGTCGAGGCCATGCCGCAAGAGCTCGGTCGTGTGATCTTGAACCTCGTAGGCAATGCGTTCGACGCCGTGGAACAGCGATCCTTTTCGGAAAATGGGTACTATCGGCCCCGAGTGCGCGTGGCCACCTGCCGCGCCAACGGCGAAGTACAGGTCCGCATTGAAGACAACGGACCGGGAATCCCGCCGGAGCTTCGTGAGAAGATTTTGGAGCCGTTTTTTACGACCAAGCCGACGGGATCCGGCACCGGCCTCGGCCTTTCGCTCAGCAACGACATCGTCACCAAGTCCCACGGGGGTTCGCTTCGGATAGAAAGTGAGCCGGGATCGGGCGCCACGTTCGTCGTCATCCTTCCGGAATAACCCGTCGTGCGGACGACGACGTCCTGTCTGCCACTGTCGTCGAGTCGCAATGGTTGCGCTCCTGCCGGCGCCGGCTGGTGGAGCGCTCGCCAACATGTGAATGTGGGGCAGATCATCTCTTATTGCCTTGGCCCTTTATTCGTGTATACTTGAGTAACGTATAGCTGAATGAGCCGAACCTATGGCGATACGGTGCCCTGCAGGCATGGTCGGCCGCCGGATTGGCGTGGTGGCGAGTGCGCGATCGCGGCGCTTGGAAATGCAGTCATCTTTCTGTAAGCTGGACCCGCATCCTCCGTGATCAGCTCCCTTGCGTGCCATCGCCTCACGACCAAGCCGTACGAGCTGAGCTCCCCCGTTAGTTCCCGGGAGCTTCTCGAGCCGACGCGGCCATGCGTTAGAGCGAAGCGCTCGGAAGATTTCTTTTCCCTCACGAGCCCACCTGCGATGGACCGACGTCAA
>CAZART010000185.1:0-7633 GCA_964487555.1 uncultured Rhodothermales bacterium | reverse complement strand
GACCAGCTCGGGGCTGTAGATCTCGAGGAGAGGCTGCCCTTTCGCTACCCGCGCCCCCTCGTAGTTGATGTGCAGCTTCTCGATCCACCCTGTGATCTTCGGCGATACCGCGGCGATCTGCTGCTCGTTAGCCTCGAAACGCCCCGTCGTGCGCACCACATTCCGGATGGCCGCGATCTCCACGGGTGCGGTGCGCACACCGGTGTTCTGGAGTGTCACCGGATCGATGCGGATACTGCCGTCAGAGACCTCATCCACGCGGACGGGGACGAGATCCATCCCGCAGATGGGACACTGTCCGGGCTCGTCCTCGACGATCCACGGGTGCATGCCCGATTGATAGACGATGCCGTCACCGTCCAGGTCGGCGGCTGCGAGGCCGCTCGCTGATGGAGATTCCTGCTGTTGCGTGGTCGACGGTTCAGCTTGAGCCTCGGAAGACCCACGGCGAAGCAGCACCACGATCGCAATGGCCGCCACAACGACGAGCGTGCCGCTTATTGCGGCTATCCAGAAGGATGTATTTAGCTTTTTCATGGCTTTCAATATTATCGAATGACGGATGCTGCTGAGGCAGACAGACCTTCCAGGTCGGTCAGGGCGCGCACGCCGAGGACGCGCTCGAGACGTGCGGCCAGTGTCAGATAGCGGCTTGCGGCATCGACGTATGCCGTTCGAAGCGAAAAGATGGTCCGTTCGGCGTCAAGTAGATCGAGGAAACCCACGGATCCGGTCGAATATGCACTGAGCGAAGCTTCCACCGTAGAGGTTGCCTGCGGCAAGAGGGTTGACTCATACGAGTCGAGCGCCTCCGCTTCATGGTCGAGGGCGGCGAGCAGCTCTTCAATCTCTGTGCGGAACTGCGTGCGGAGTGCCTCCTGTTCCGCCTCAACCTGCGCCTGGCGAAGGCGCGCCTCCTCGATGCGAGCTTTAATGGGACCCCGCTGAAGCGGGATTTTAATCGAAGCACCGATCGTCACGGCGTCGCGGCCGTTTGCTGTCGGCGGCACGTCGCGGGCGGCGATGTCCATATAGGAGAGTCGCAGGTCGAAATCCGGGTACGCCTCTTTTCGTGCCAGATCCACCTGTCGGGCCGCCTGCTCGGCCGCGGCTTCGAGCGCGGCGAACTCCGGCCGCTCCTCGATTGCCCTTTCGGTTAGCAGAACCGAGTCCAGGCCCTTCGTTCCAGGGAGAACAGGCTCGGCCACGAGGAAGTAGCGCGGTCCTTCGGGGTGGTTCGTCAGCCGCGCGAGCGTCTCCGCCGCTCGTCGCCGGGCACTCTCGAGGTGATGCAGCCGCAGAATGAGCTGGTTTTTCTCGAGCTGCGCTTTCAGCAATGCCTGCTGCGAACCCTGTCCTACCTCGTACCGGACGGCTGCCACCTCCTCATAACCCTCGAGATCCGCTTCGAAGCTTGAAATCAGGCGCTCCGTTTCATTGAGCCGGTAAAGTTCAAAGTACGCTTCCTTTGCCTCGAGGATGAGCTCCTCCAGTAATGCATCACTCTCATAGAGTGACACTTCAGCGTCAAGCGACGCAATCTTTTCGCGCAACCCAAGCATTCCCGGAAACGGCACCTCCTGCTCTACCATCCACTCCGAGCGCTGGGCGCCGTGGGCGGTCAGCATCGGCATCGGCTGATAGGCGACTCCGACGGTTGGATCGGGCCACGCCGAGACCTGGTCGGGCACGGTGGAGAGCGCATCGGCGTGCAGCCGGGCCGCACGCACGCTCGGGTTTTCGGTGACGATGCGCTCGACAATCTCGTCAAGCGAAATGCGCTGTGTCGTACCGCCCAGATGCTCGTGCTCCTGTGCAGACGCTGCAGGAGAGAGCCAGAGTAGGGCGAGGATCGGAGCAGCGGCGATGCGCTGCCACCTCCGTACAGGTATAGACATGGGTCGTTCTGATCTTACGGACGAAGTCGTCGGGGTCGATCCGGAATGACGAGCCGGATCCTGGCGGCGCGAAGAAGCGCCTGAGGCCGCGGCAGTACGTTGCGCGCGGGCCCGATCCGACGGATCAGATCAGAAATACAGAGAAGAGAAGACGAAATGCGACGGGTGGGAACGAGGGGGCATCGGCCGTCCGGGAGACTACGCGAACCTCGCGGAGGTCGACGGTCGGCGCCACGCCTGTGCTCGCGCCGGTGAGATCCGGCAGTTGCGTGAGTGACGGTAGCGGCGCGCGACGCTCGAGGGCGTTCGCATCGACCCAGCAGCATTCCACGCGTGCGTCACCGGCGTTGAATTCCGGGGTCGGACACGGGTCATGGCTGCCGTGACGCGCCGCCTCGTGGCGGACCGCTTGCATGGCGGTTTGGGTGTGTAGCATGTTGCGCGCCGGGGAGGCGTGCGTTGCATGCACATCGTGGGCTACGGGTGCGTTATGCGCAGGAGCCTCGTGCCCTGCCGTCTGCATGCCGGTGTGCGCACGAGCTTCGTGGCCGTCGGCGTGAAGCGTACCGTCCGTCAGCGCGTGTGCATCGCACAGAATTGCCTCGCTGTCTACCGTCATCCCGCAAACAAGGTGCGCAATGGGCAGAGCAAATCCCCAGACCATCGTGGTCACGACGAGGATTCGGATGAAACAATCTGTGCGGCAAACGCTGAGCATGATGCATTTCCAAACCAGAAAAATCTCAACGAGTTTCACCGGAAGCCGAGAAAGCCGCTTCGGCGTCGCTCCTATCCAGCGCCCTGAGAATCGGACATGCCTCTCCGGCTGGCGCCTCCTGGCACGCCGACACGAGCTCTGAGAGGACTTCGCGAATCCGTTGCAGATCGCGAATCTTGTCGTTTACTTCGCGGAGTTTTTCACTCGCTCTCCTCCGGACGTCGTCGGCAGGTGCCTCGCCGTCGTCGCGCAGATCGAGAAGCTCGGCGATCTCCGAAAGCGTGAATCCTACATCCTGGGCGCGCTGCACGAACCGGAGGCGATCGACATCCTCGTCACAATAGATGCGGTAGCCTGCCGGCGTGCGCGAAGCCTCCGGCAGCACGCCGCGCTGTTCGTAGTACCGGATCGTCTCGGCGTTCACGCCGGCGCGATCCGCCAATTCTCCTCTGGTCATAGAATCTTTCATGATGCGAGCGGCTGTCCGACGCCGGCGGCACGGAGGCCGGCTTCCGTGACGCCGCCGTTCCGGCAGCAATCAGCGAGGGTGCCGTCGACGACTATGGAGGGAATCTGTCGTATCCCGAGGTCGACGGCGCGTTGCGCACTATGGGTGTCGTGCAGGTCATGCACCGTTACGTCGCAGGACGGACAGGTTATCGCTTCGACGAGCCGAACGGCCTCATCGCAGAGCGGGCAGCCTGCTGTAAACACTTCAATCTTTCGTTTCGCCATAATATCCTCGCCGTAATACTCACATCATCGGGCCGGCGCACCAGCATCGGTATGCCGACGTTCGATCCCTTGTACGCCCTGTAGTCTACTACAGGGTTCGCTGCTTCGTGGAAATTTCATCACCGTGCACATCCACCGGCTGGAAGGTCATCAGCGTCACGGCCCGCATCCGTGCAGGTCGGCGAGACGTGATGGGCGCGCACGAACGGCCAATCCGGCGGGGGTCACGACCGTTTTTCCCCCAAAAAACAAACCGTCACTTCACGAACCGGTCCCAGCTTCCATAGCGTTCCCGTATTGGACCGCACGGGAAGGCGAGGGCCGCGACGAGGAGCCCGGCGACGAGCCCCGTGATGCGTGCCGCGGTGCCGGCGCCGCTAAGCAACCACGGTGCGCCGGCCACGACGAGGCCGAGAAGTATGTTGCCATAGCGGCCGATGCGAAGCACTTCGCCCATACAGACGACGGAGGTCACGACGATGAGTGCTCCGGCGAGATGAAAGATCGAGGAGGCCGGCTTTGTGACCGACAAGGGGTCCGGCGCGGCCATTAAACCGACTCCTATCAGCGCCGAAGCGGCCAGCGTCCATGGCACACTCATGCCCCAGACCGATGCTTTCAAGACCGCCGCGGGGCTCTCGGACAGCAGCATGAGCTCGGGTGAACGCTCGTCGGGCGTGGCTTCGTCGCTCGGCGGGCCGCCTCTCCAGAAGGCTTTCCACAGTGAGATGCCCTTGCGTTTTGCGCGGGCGAGGTGCTGTCCCATCGCGATGACCTCGTCCACTTCGAGAGGGATCATGGGCAGCATGATGGCGGCGGCCACGAGGCAAAACGTGCACCAGTAGCCCACCATGACCGGCTGGGAGATCACCAGGAAGATGTGCACCAATCCGAGCGGGATGACGAGGATGCCGAACAACGTGACCATCCATGGCATCGTGCGCCAGCGGCTCGGGCTCCCCATAAAGCCCATCAGGAATTCGAAGGTGTAGGCCAGCGCGCCCAGGCCGGCATCGGACACCGGTACGCTGTGCGAAATGTTCGAGTTCAACACCAGGCGGCTGCTCTCACCGAAGAACGGATCCCATATCGCGTCGATGTAGCCCAATTGGAACATCGCGAGGTAGCGGGAGGCCAGCAGGCCTAGGAAGCCGGTAACGATCATGATCCAGCGCTGCGGCCAGCTTGACGGGTTGTAGCTCCATCCGGGCGGGACGGGCGGCCCCATCTTCATGTACAGGATCATGTTGGGCATGCCCGGCACGAGGATCGTCAGGGCGAGAACGAGCATCCCCACGATGGTGCCGTTCAGGTACGCGGCCGCCGTCGGCGCCCAGAAGAGGAGCGGCGCGAAGCTGAGCCAGGCGCCCACTCCGGCGGCCAGCCACAGGCTCACAGGGCGGTCCGGACGCAGCGCGCGCCAGCCAAGCACCACGAGCAACAGACCGCTGAAGAGGTCGCTCCACGTCATCAGCCATGCCCGGAGCGACGTGTACGTTTCGTCGCTGAACCAGACCCCCCGTCCGCCGGAGGGATCCACCCAGAAGCTTTCATTCAGATAGCCGAAGTTGAACGGCGCAAGCGCCGTCCACAGGCCGAGCATGATGAGCGCCCAGTAGACCCACAGCGTCTGCCGATGGTGCATCTGCAGCATCTCATAGCGCTGCTCACTGTAGGGCTTTCCGTGATCGCCGCCATGCTCCTGCGCCTGCATCTTCACCTCGTGCTCGGCCATCGGCCGCGTGACGCCGCGGAGATTCATCGGCCCTTGATGTCGATTCTGATCCGTCATCTTAGGCTATCAAAATGGATGGAGGGTTGATCCGTGCCTGCGCCACACGCCATGCGTGCAGAGTCGCTCGCTCAGGTACGTCACATGGTGACGGTGGAGGGCCGCGTCGGCGGATCCGGGTTACCGCGCGGCCGCGTATCGGAGGAAGGCCGTCGCGGCACTGGCCCTTCGGCGTTACGCTGGACCTCGCCGAGCGGCACCCGTGGGAGTCCATGGCACAGTATCTCTCAGGGACGGAGAAGCAGGAGCACTTCTTCGGATTCGTCTACATCGCCGCAGGAGAAGAGCGGGATGTCCCGACGAACGGACTAAGCATCAGCCGGCCTGGTAATCATGGAGGCTATGCGAGGACACGCCATTAGGTTCTCAGCGAAGCTCCTCCGCCCGCCACAGCCCGAATCGCGCATCGCTTGCCGCTGGCGGTGCTATTCGCGGCCGGTTGGCGACACCTGATGACGAGCACAGGCTTCGGACGCAGCGAGGTTCAACACCGTTCTCCCGAAAACAACGCATCAGGCGCCGTGCTCGGCCCAGATCAAGCGGCGACTAGATCGGACCCCTGCAATCGTTGTGATCCATTAAACCGTCCTTGGCCTCTTCATCCGTCGGTAGATAAAGAGCAGGAGGATCGCGCCGAGCACGGCGACGACGAAGCTGCCGAAGTTGAATCCGGAGACACCGCCGAGGCCGAATAGCGACGCGAGAAATCCGCCGACGAGCGCGCCTGCGATGCCGATCAGAATTGTGATGAAGAAGCCTCCGGGATCCGTGCCCGGCATGATGAGCTTTGCGATGATCCCGGCGATCAATCCGAATATGATCCATGCGATAATGCCCATGATATCCTCCTTTGGTAGAGATCAGTAGATGACGGATGGGTCCCCATCCTCCAGTAAAATACATATCATGAGCACCCCGTCAGGGGCTTACCTGTGAAAAGGTATGCACGGCGGCCTCGCTTACCGAGGGTGCCGTTTCGAAACGGCCGCATCGTGTTTGGGGATGAAACTGTGACCTGCCGATAGGACTTTCAATGGTCTTTAGCCCTTTGTAGAACATCGTCTATTCTGAAGAGCATCTTCTATTCTCGATTCATCGACTATGGCACTCCAACTCCACGGTAAGAATTTGATCGGGGGGGACCGGTCATCGACATCTTCATCGACACTGCGAGGCCGTGATCCGCATACCGGCGAGGATCTCGATCCGCCGTTTTTCGAAGCAAGTCCGGACGAGATCGACCGCGCCGCCGGGATCGCGGCCGACGCCAACCGCATGATGCGCCGGCACTCGACCGAAGAGCGCGCGGATCTGCTCGAGCGAATGGCCGACGAGATCGAGGCGGTGGGCGAGGATCTCGTCGAGCGTGTAACGCTGGAGACGGCGATCCCGGCGGGGCGGGTTCGGGGCGAGCGCGGCCGAACGACCGGACAGCTCAAGCTGTTCGCCAGGCTGATCCGGGAAGGGTCGTGGGTGGATGCCCGCATCGACCGAGCGCAGCCGGATCGGCAGCCGACTCCGAAACCGGACATCCGGCGGATGCTCATCCCGATGGGCCCCGTCGCCGTCTTCGGCGCCAGTAATTTTCCGCTTGCCTTTTCCGTCGCCGGTGGGGATACGGCGTCGGCGATTGCCGCCGGGTGTCCGGTCGTCGTCAAAGCACATCCGGCGCACCCCGGCACATCGGAGCTCGTAGGCGAAGCGCTGACAAAGGCCGTGCGGGACGCCGGCTTTCCTCCAGGCACGTTCTCTATGGTGCACGCCGCAAATCCGCAGATCAGCCTTTCACTCGTGCAGCATCCGGCCATCAAGGCCGTCGGCTTCACGGGGTCGCTGGCGGCCGGGCGCGCGATCTTCGACGCCGCATCGAACCGTCCCGAGCCGATTCCGGTACACGCTGAGATGGGCAGCGTCAATCCCATCTTTGTGCTACCCGGCGCGCTTCGCGAACGAGGGGACACCATCGTAGAGGGGCTGATCGGGTCGGTCACACTCGGCGGGGGGCAGTTCTGCACCAACCCGGGCGTGGTGGTAGGCATGGGTAATGGTGATCTCGACTCTTTCGTCGAGAAGGTCGGTGCGCGCGCGGCGAATACGTCGCAGTGCACGCTTCTTCATCAGGGCATCCGGCGCGGTTACGAAGACGGACTTGGCGCCCTCGAAGCCACCGGCTCGGTTCGCTTCATCGCACGAAGTAAAGGCAGCGACGTTAATACGGCCACGCCCGCGTCCACTGCCGTGTTTTCGGCACCGGCGTCCGCCTTTCTCGAACACGAACGCCTGCGTGAGGAGGTGTTCGGGCCGTCGACGCTGATCGTATCGTGCGGAGACCGGGACGAAATGACGCGCGTGGCCCACAGCCTCACAGGTAATCTCACGGCGACGATCCACGGTACGGAAAAGGATCTAGAAGAATTCGCGGATCTGGTGCAGACGCTTGAAAACAAGGTGGGGCGCCTCATATTCAACGGGTTTCCCACCGGCGTCGAA
>CAZART010000184.1:0-7701 GCA_964487555.1 uncultured Rhodothermales bacterium | reverse complement strand
TTTGCGGTCGCATCGGGGGAATCTGCCGCACGACGTTTAGGGGAAGGGGAAGGGGAAGCGAGCGGATTCGGCGCGACATCGTAGCAGGGTCTTTGCACATAAGACACGCCGAGCCGCAAATCATAACCTAGCAGGGTGCGAGATCTGTCGCCCTTCCCCTTCTCACTCTCCCTCGATGAAATCTAGTGCGTCTTTCGGCGTAGCGGCAGTGAAATACAGCGACCGATAACGCTCGGCTGCAAATCGCTCGGCAAAAAAGTGCTCGAACAGCTCCAAAAGCGGATCATAGTATCCGTCGGTGTTGATGAGGGTGATGGGCTTGTCATGGTAGCCGAGCTGTTTGAGCGTGAGGACCTCCATGAACTCCTCTAAGGTGCCGAAGCCGCCGGGCAGGACCATGAATGCGTCGGCGCGGGTGAAGAGGATCGACTTACGCTCCTGCATCGTCTTGGTGATGATGAGCTCGTCGGCGAGGCCGTAGGCGACGCCTTCACGCTCCTTGAGCGCCTCGGGAATGACGCCGAATACGCTGCCGCCGTGCATATGGACGGCACGCGCAATGGCGCCCATCAGGCCGACCTGACCACCGCCGTAGAGGAGGGCCAGGTTATGTTCGGACAGGAGCCGGCCGGTCTCGCCGGCGACATCCATGTACTTGCTGTCTACGTCGTTGCTGGAGGCGCAGTAGACGGTGACGATCTTCATCAGGTACGCTGTTCGTAGAGAGTGCGGGCCTCTTCGAGACGCTCGCGATTGCCTACGTCGATCCAATAGGCATCGCCAACCCGGTGTGGCCGAATGCGCTCGCCCTCTTTAGAGAGACGGAGGTAGGTATTAATGATGGAGAAGGCGCCGGTTTCCGTCATCAAATCGAAGATGCGAGGTGAAATGATCTGCACGCCGCAGAAGTCGTAGCGCGTCATTGTACCGTGCGGCTCGCGTACGACGTGCTCCTGGCCTTCTTTGTCGCCGAAGCCGCAGAGATCCTCCTTTTCGTCGAACAGAAGAAAACGATTCGTTTCAACGTCACGCACGGCGAGCGTTGCGAGCACATCGTCAGAAGACGTGTGCGCCTCACGAAGCTTCTGAAGGCCGATGTTGGTGAAGATGTCGGAATTGTGCATAAAAAAGGGCTCCTTCTTCCGAAAGAGAGGTGCTGCGTTTTGAAGGCCGCCCCCCGTCTCAAGAGCGTGATCGGGTTCGACCGAGACATCAACCTTAATGCCGAAGTGGTCGTTTTCCTCCAGAAAGCGAATGACCTGCTCGGCGTGATGGTGTACGTTGATGACGAGGTGGTCACAGCCGGCGTCGATGAGGCGGCGTGCAACGTGTTCGAGCATGGGTCGATCGCCGACCGGGACGAGGGCTTTTGGAATTTCGTTCGTAAGAGGTCGGAGCCGCGTGCCGAGACCTGCCGCCAGTATCATCGCTTCCATAGGATCGAATTTAATCGGGTATTCGGAACCAGGAAGCTATTCGACGCACATACGCGCCGCCAGTTTGTAATCACGTTGGGACAACCGGCGCCGTCACAGCCTTCATCTGGCAGGGGTTCCGTCGGAGGCGTATACATAGTCGGCGTACGCGAGCTCGGCCGTGCCGAACCATTTGTGCGCGTCGTCGCGCCAGCTCTTGAACGCCGTGTAAATCTTATGGAAGAAGGGATCGGAGGCGGACTCCTCGAGGATGTCTTCGGTGATGCTGCGGGCGGAGCTCATTACGTCGTCCGGGAATTTTTGCAGACGGACGCCCTCGGCGATGAGCCGCTCCAGGGCAGGGGGATTTCTCGCGTCGTAGGTCGCCAGCATGGTCTGATTGGCCTCCGCAGCGGCCGCTTCGAACGCCTCCTGATACGTCGACGGCAGCTTGTTCCACTCGCTGCGGTTCACGTAGAAGGAAAGGCCCGGACCGGGCTCCCACCATCCGGGATAGAAGTAGTTCTTCACGATCTCGTGGAAGCCGAGCTTCTCGTCGTCGTACGGTCCCACCCATTCGGCGGCGTCGATCGCCCCGCGTTCGAGGGACGGGTAGATCTCGCCGCCGGGAATAACCTGGACCGTCACGCCGAGTCGGCTCATTACTTCGCCGCCGAGCCCGGGAATCCGCATTTTAAGCCCGCGCAGATCATTCAGCGAACCGATGTCGCGTCGGAACCATCCGCCCATCTGCGCGCCGGTGTTGCCGCCGGGAAAATTGATCACGTTGAAGTCTGCAAACATCTCACGCGTCAGATCGAGGCCGCCGCCGTGATAGAGCCAGGCGTTCTGCTGGCGCGCCGTCAGACCGAAGGGGACCGTACAGTCGAACACCAGAGCCGGGTTCTTGCCTTTGAAGTAGTAGCTCGCGGCGTGGCCCATATGCACCGTGCCGTTCTGAACGGCGCCCAGCACCTCGAAAGCCGGGACGAGCTCGCCGGCCGAATAGGAGCGAATTCGAAAACGGCCCTCGGTTAGCTCTTCGACGCGGCGGGCCAGGACTTCGGCGGCACCGTAGATGGTGTCGAGTGAGTTGGGAAAGCTGGAGGCGAGGCGCCACGCCACGCGGGGCGACGTCTGGACGGTTGGGGCTCCGGTCAGCAGAAATTGTCGTCGGTTCATGATGGCTCGCTAACGGGGGAATAGGCGAACGTCGCGTGGGCATGCTCCGCCGTTTTGAACCAGCGGAAGGAATCCTCGCGCCACTGCCGGAAGGACTCATACACGGTGCGGTAGGACGGATCGGCCGCTGCCCGCTGCTGCATGAGGTCGAACGAGATGCGCTCCGCCTCGCGCAGGATGTCTTGTGGAAAAGGCCGGAGCCGTACACTCTCGTCAAGCACCGTTTGCATGGATGCCTGATTTCGGGCGTCGTAGGCAGCCAGCATCCGAAGATTGGCCTCCGCGGTGGCCGTTTCGATGGCATGCCGGTAAAGGGAAGGAAGTCGTTCCCACGCCTGGCGGTTGACGATGAAGGAGATGTTGGGGCCAGGCTCCCACCATCCGGGATAGTAGTAGTTCTTAGCGATCTCGTGAAAGCCGAGCTTGACGTCGTCGTACGGTCCCACCCATTCGGCAGCGTCGATCGCGCCGCGTTCGAGGGCCTGGTAGATCTCGCCACCGGGCATGAGCTGCACAGTGACACCCATCTCGCTCATCACCTCGCCACCGAGTCCGGGAATGCGCATCTTCACGCCGCGCAAATCTGCAAGCGAGCCGATCGGTCGGCGAAACCAACCCCCCATCTGCACGCCGGTGTTGCCTCCGGGAAAGTTGATGACGTTGAAGTCGCTGAAGACCTTCCTCATCACGTCCATCCCTCCGCCTTGATAGAGCCAGGCGATTTGCTGCCGCGCTGTGAGGCCGAAAGGGACGCAGGTGTCGAAGGCGAGCGCGGGATGGTGCCCCACGTAATAGTAGCTCGCGGTGTGGCCCATCTGGACCGTACCGTTCTGTACGGCACCGAGAACTCCGGTGGCCGGCACCAGCTCGCCGGCGGGCGATGGCCGCACTTCGAAGCGGCCCGACGTCAGCGCGGCAACACGTTTTCCAAAGAAGTCCACGGCGCCGTAAAGCGCGTCAAGCGAGCGTGGATAGCTAGATACGAGGCGCCAGCGAACGGAATCGCGCGTATTCACCGCGGGGGCGTCGCCGTCGGCGTCGGAATCGGCTCCGCAGCCGGACAGCATGCCGGCCGCGGCCGCCGCACCAGCGGTCGTCTTGATGAAGTGGCGACGTTTCACGGCGGGATGAAAGTTGTTCGGACGCAAACAGTATAACGCAGTAGACCCGGCCGTTCAAAGGATCGTGCCGCTGCGCCCGACAGAAATTAGCCTTTCGGCCGCAGTGGCCGCATCACGACTTCGGAGATGAGGTAATTGTCGTCCGTCTCGATCACGTGCATGACCGTACTCGCAATGTCGGCCGGCGTCATCTTGTTGGTCGTCCCCGTACCCGATCCCGATGAAAAATTGGTCTCGATGGAGCCGGGATAAATGCACGAAACCTTAATTCCATCCTCCCGGACTTCTTTCATCAACGCCTCGCTGAAACCACGCACGCCGAACTTGCTGGCATTGTAGCCGCCAAGCGAGGGATTGCCTAGGAGACCGGCGATGGACGCGATGTTGACAATGTGGCCGCCGAATCCGGACGACTCGTTCTGTCGCCGCATTGGGGGGATAACCGCTCGCGCGCAGAGAAACACGCCGCGAAGGTTGGTCTCCATCTGGACGTCCCATTCTTCCACGGATAGATCCTCGACACGCCCGAATTTTCCGAGCCCCGCATTGTTGATGAGGATGTCGATGCGCCCGGCATCGTCCATAGTCTCGGCTACGGCGCGGCGGACGTCCGCCGCGGCTCTCACGTCGCACCGGACCGGATGAAACGAGCTGCCGATCTTGTCTTCGGCTTCTTTGAGCCCATCCAGCCCGCGAGCAAAGCCGTACACGTGCGCGCCTTCCGCTGCAAGGTGCTCGGCGAAAGCCAGGCCGATGCCGCTGCTGGCGCCGGTGACGATAGCAACTTTATCAGAGACGTTCATGAGTCGTTCTTTCCTCTTCGATCATTTGCGGAGCGTATTTCGTATGAATGGTCGAGGCTCGTCCCGGAGGGCGAGCCCTAATGGTACAGTCTACAAATCGTTTCCCTCGCGTTAAAACCGGAATGGAGCAACTCGCAAGAAAGCGACAAGAGCTGCTGCGGACGAATCCCTACTCGCCGCAGGTAGACGACCGCTTCGTATTCGGCGGCCGACGTTACGAGCCTCTTGAGATCATCGAACGCCTCACCGAATTCCTGACGCCCGATCGGAGAAATCGTATCGAGGCGGTTTTGGCCGAGCGGACCTATGGGGTGGCCACCGTCGTGGAAGGCCTGGTCAACGTCGGCAACGTCAGCGCGGTGATGCGCAGCGCGGAAGCAATGGGGTTTCAAGCTTTCCACGTGATAACCGGCGGCGAGGCCTTCAAAAACTCTAAGCGGACCTCGCAGGGCGCGGAAAAATGGCTGGACGTCTTCCATTGGGAGACGCCGGCGGACTGCGTTGCCCACCTTCGGGGCGAAGGTTATCGGATCGTCGCAACGCACCTCGACGAGACCTCGCTGGGTATCGACGAGATCGATTTCACTCAGAAAACGGCGCTGATCTTCGGAAATGAAAATGAGGGCGTCTCGCCCGAGATGGTGGATCTCTCCGATCAGCGTTGCATCATTCCAATGTCGGGATTCGTCCAGAGCTTCAACATATCCGTTGCTGCCGCCGTAGCTATGTATCACGCGCGCCAGGATCGCCTTCGGCGTCAGGATATGCACGGCGATCTGAGCGAAAATGACAGAAACGTGCTTCGCGCCGTCTATTATCTGCGCAGCGTCAAGCACGCCGGACTTATCCTTGAGGAGGTCGCGTCATAGTGACGCGGCCTGCACGGACTGCAGGGCCTTGCACGCGGGGTTCGAATGAAGAACGCCGCCATGCCGTGAATTTGAGTCGTGAGGCGGATTGCCCTACCTTGCGTCCCACTGCAAAAGGTCCAATTACTCAGCGATTACGATGGCACAAAAACGTCTCGGTGTAGGATTTATCGGAAGCGGATTCATCGCTCGCTTTCATCTGCTTTCGTGGCAGGCCGTCCGCGATGCGGATGTTATCGGCATATGGAGCCCCAATCGCCAGCATGCTGAATCGGCGGCAGCTTACGCGCGCGATCTTCGCATCGGCGATACGAAGGCGTACGGCTCGATAACCGAGATGGTGGAGGATCCGAACATTCATGCGATCTGGATCTGCGGTCCCAATCACAAGCGGATCGAGAACCTCGAAGAGATCGTACAGGCGCTGAACTCGGCTCGCGGCGAGCTCGTCGGCGTTGCGTGCGAAAAACCACTCGCCCGCAACGTGAAGGAGGCAAAGCGTGTGGTGGATCTCATCGAGGAGGCCGGCGTGCTCCACGGTTATCTTGAGGATCAGCTCTTCGAGCCCGGCCTCGTCCGCGGCCACGAAATCATCTGGAGTCGCGGCGCGTCGATTGCAGGACGGCCTTATCTGGCTCGCGCCGCGGAAGAGCATAGTGGTCCGCATGCGCCATGGTTTTGGATCGGCAGTCAGCAGGGCGGCGGCGTCCTGAATGATATGATGTGCCACAGCGTCGAGGTAGCCCGCTTTCTCCTGACCAGGCCCGGCGCTCCTCGCGACAGCATCCGCCTTAAGAAAATATCTGCTCAGATCGCTTCGTTAAAATGGTCGCGCCCCGAGTACGTGCAAGATCTTAAGGACCGTTTTGGCAGTGAGGTGGACTACGCGAAGTCGCCGTCCGAGGACTTCGCGCGCGCGACGATCGAGTATGAGGATGAGAACGGCCGGACGCTAATTTCGGAAGTGACGACGTCCTGGAGCTTCGTCGGAGCCGGTCTGCGCTTGAGTTCGGAGCTGTTTGGTCCGGAATACTCTCTTTTCAAAAATTCGCTCGATGCGAATACGAAGGTGTTTTTCAGTCGACGCGTGGTTGGAGAGGAAGGCGAAGACCTGGTCGAAAAGCAGAACGCGGAGCAGGGCTTAATGCCGGTGGTCGGCAATGAAGCCTCGGAATATGGCTACGAGGGCGAAAACCGTCATTTTGTTCGGGCCTTCCTCGATGGGGAACAGCCCCAGCTCGATTTCCACGCCGGCCTGGAGGTCGTTGAGCTGCTCATGACAGCCTACATGAGCGCCGAGCAGGAGCGAACGATCGCCTGGAAGCCGGACGGGTTGGACGCGTTTGTGCCTGCCGTCGCCCGGGGGGATTGGAAGGGGTGACAGGGTGGAGAGGTGGGCGAAAAATTAGTGTCGCCCTCAACTCTACGCTCTACTGGTCCTCAATCACCCACGTATCGCCCGAGTTCAGGAGTTTTTCAAGATCGCCCGCGCCACGCTTTTCAGTGACGCCACCGATCTGCGTGTGCAATAGATTCTCGTAGGTACTGCGCTCGCCGCGGTAGAAGACGCCGAACGGGCGCGGTAGATCGTCTTGCCAGAACATGCGTCCGACCATGTTCGCGAGTTCTGTGCTCGTCTCGTCGTAGACGAGGCAGTCGCTGACAGACCACTGGTCGTTTGTCAGGTCCACGGATTTCAATCTGAAACCGTCGAGCCGGATGCCTCTGCGCCCCCCATCATAAAGGAGCGGCCGGTCATGCTCGATGAACACGGTGCTCTTCGCCTTCGAGTCCTTCTCCGTAAAGGAGAAGAAGGTGCCGTCGTTGAAAATATTGCAATTCTGATAGATTTCGACGAACGACGTGCCCTTATGCGCATGCGCGCGGCGCAGGATTTCCCTCATATGTTTCGGATCGCGGTCCATTGAGCGCGCCACGAACGTCGCATCCGCCCCGAGGGCCAGCGTGATGGGATTGAAGGGGTGGTCGATCGATCCAAAGGGCGTGCTCTTCGTAATCTTCCCCTGTTCCGACGTCGGACTGTATTGACCCTTCGTCAAGCCATATATCTGATTGTTGAAGAGCAGCAACTGAACGTCAAGGTTCCGCCGCATCAGGTGGATCAGGTGGTTGCCGCCGATCGATAGGGCATCGCCGTCTCCCGTGATGATCCAAACGTCGAGCTCGGGACGGCTTGCTTTCAGTCCCGTCGCGATGGCGGGTGCACGGCCGTGAATGGAGTGGAGTCCGTACGTGTTCATGTAGTACGGAAACCGGCTCGAGCAGCCGATGCCGCTGATGAACACGCTGT
>CAZART010000183.1:0-7718 GCA_964487555.1 uncultured Rhodothermales bacterium | reverse complement strand
AAGATCAGCCCGCCAAGCGTTTCGAAGTCGTAGGTCTCCGTGTCGAGCTCGACGCCGACGATGTCGTTGATGTCGTCCAGGTTGATGCGGGCGTCGAATCGGTAGACGTGCTCGTCGACGCGTTCGTATAGCGCCTCCTCCGACTCGTCATGCTCGTCGCGGATTTCGCCGACGATCTCCTCCAGCACGTCCTCGAGCGTGACGAGGCCCGCCGTGCCTCCATATTCGTCGACCACGATCGCGATGTGGGTCTTTTTCGTTTGAAAATCCTTCAGCAGATCGTGAAGCTTCTTTCCCATGGGGACGAAAATCGCCGGACGGGCGATCCGCGTCCAATCAAGACGCGCCGAGCTGTCCTCCCGGTTCAGATGAGGCAAAAGGTCCTTGGCATAGACAATCCCCAGGATATTGTCCAGATGATCGACGTAGAGCGGAATGCGGGAATGGCCGCTCTCGCGGATCAGGTCGAGCGTTTCGGATAGCGTGGCCGTGACCGGAAGGGCGACGATGTCGAGACGGCTCACCATAATTTCCCGAACGCTCGTCTCACCGAACTCGACGATGGAATAAATCAATTCGCGCTCTTCCTCCTCGAGCGTCCCGTGCGCTTCACCGACATCCGCCAGTGTCTTTAGATCTTCCGAAGAGATGCGGCGTGTGCCGGGTTTGATGCGGCTTTGCATCAATTTCGTCGACTTCGCCAGCAGATCGGATAGCGGGTATAACAGGCGGTGGAGCATCATGATCAAGCCCGATACGGTCCGTGCGTACGCTGCGGCATGCCGCGTCGCGATCAGCTTGGGCGTAATTTCGCTCATCACCAGAATCACGAAGGTGAGCACCACCATTTCGAGAACGAGCGTGATCGTGGGGTTCCACTGCTGTGCCGTGGCGACCGCTGCGGTCAGTACCGCCGCAAGAACCGCCGCCGCAACATTTACTCCCGTATTCAGGATGAGGATGGTGATGAGGAGCTGACGCGGTTGCTCCAGCAGCTTGATGACCCGCCCGCTGGCGCGATCGGACTGCCGGGCCATCGCCTCGCGGGTGGACCCGGGCAACGAGAACAGCGCCACCTCCGAACCCGAGAAAAGGGCCGACAGGAGTAGGAGGATCACGAGCGTCAGGATTCCGCCTGCAATAAACTCGCTCGAAAGCGGAGCGGCGGCGTGCTGGAGAAGAAGGGACAGGACGGGCGAATGAGCAGGGTCAGGGTCCAAAGTCGGATGAGGAACGTCCCTCCATTTGTTAGACAAGCTCGACGGCCGCCCGGTACGCTTTTACGTGCCTCAAGGGAAAAAACTGCGCAACGCGCAGCCTCTCGAGTGAGTTCCTCGTGATGACGCCTCCGGAGACCGGCCTCTGCGACGCGAAATCACCCAGCGAGGATCGTGCGGATGTTTAACAGTACGTAAAAAATAAAGATCGGGCAGACATAACGGATGAAAAACGACCAGATCCGCTGCCCCGTTATCGTAAGATTGCTTCCCTCCCGGATCTCCACCGACGCATTGTCCGAACCCCATACCCATCCAACGAAGATACTAATCAGCAGCGCACCCAGTGCGAGTGAGATGTTACCCCAAATAGCATCCATGATGCTCAAATAATCCGTCTTGCCAAGGAATCCTCCCTCACCAAAGAGCCACGTCATGTCGGTCATTGCCGACGAGGCTCCTGCGCTCAGCGCCGACGGAAGCCCGATGACAAACGTAATGAGACCGATCACCCAGACGGATTTCTTCCGCGACCACGATTTCTCGTCGACGGCGTACGAGACGACCACCTCGAGGAGGGAGACGGTCGACGTCAGAGCGGCGATGGAGAGGAGGAGAAAAAAGAGAATGCTCATTAGAGTGCCCAGGGGCATGGCGTCGAAGATCTCCGGGAGCACGACGAAAATGAGGGCCGGCCCACTCGCCGGGTCCTGGCCGAAGGCGAATACGGCCGGGAAGATCATGAAGCCGGCTAGGATGGCGATCATCGTGTCGAAAACCGCCACCATTCCGCCCGCGACGAGGATGTTTTCCTTTTTCGGCAAGTAAGAGCCGTACGTGATCATCGCGCCCATCCCGAGGCTGAGTGAGAAGAACGCCTGTCCTAAGGCGGCCAGCATCACCGAGCCGTCGACTTTCGAGAAATCGGGCTTCAGATAGAACTCGAGTCCCGCCCCGGCCCCCGGGAGCGTGACCGACCGGATGATGATCACGAACATCAGCACGAGAAGTACGGGCATGAGGACCTTGGCCCATCGCTCGATGCCGTGCTCCACGCCGCCGATGACGACGAGCATCGTCAGCGCGATGAACAGCGCGAAAAGAGGGATGACGACCCCGGGTGTGGCGATAAATGCAACGAATTCCGTTCCCGGGCTGACGATGCCTTTGAAGATGTATCCGAAAGCCCATCCCGCGATCACGCCGTAGTAGCTGAGAATGAATACGCCGGTAAGTACGCCCAGGCCGCCAACGAGTGTCCAGGGCGTGCCGGATCTGATCGCCTTAATCGCGCCGACAGGGTTCTTCTGACTGAAGCGCCCGATCGTCAGCTCGGCGAACAGATAGGGCAGGCAGATCAGCGCAATGCAGAGCAGGTAGAGGATGACGAAGGCGGCCCCTCCGCTTTCTCCGGCTACGTATGGAAAGCGCCAGATGTTGCCGAGCCCGATCGCGGAGCCTGCGGCGGCGAGTACGAATCCGAGCTTCGAGGTCCACTGCCCGCGGTCTGCCGGTGAAATGGCCATAGGATGGGGATGCATTAATTGGTTCGAAATGGATGCGCGCACCGGGAGCCGCCGCGACACAGCTCGAATTTATACATTCGTACGCCGAAATTCGAAATCTATCTGTGGAAGGGGAGGGGGCGAGGATCGAGGGTCGAGGATTGAGGATCGAGGGTCGAGGGGTGGGGGCGAGGGTCGAGGATCGAGGGTCGAGGATTGAGGATCTGGGATGGCGGATCGATGGGGATCGCGGATTGATGGGGATGGCGGATCGATGGGGATCGGGGATCGAAGGCGGATCGTGTAGAGGCTCACGGGTTTGCGATGTCGTCGAATGCCGATTGCTGCCGGAGCCCCGGATGTTGCGAGAGGCTCGGAGATGCCGGCTGCGCGGGCCAGGCCGGTGGAGGGGCATACACATAGATCATTGAAACCGCCGAGATGGAGCCCGACAGGTTCAGTTGGTGCTCGGTCGGACCTCGGCAGGGATGGAGAAGAGAATGGCGATCTCGCAGTCCCAACCAGCCACCACCCACCCGCCGCTCACTCGTAAAGCATATCCAACTGCGCCGCGGCGAGTTCGACGAAATACGAGGCGATCTTCTTGGTGACGTCCTTCAGATATCGATCGCCTTTGTCGGGTGTCGCCGCGTACGGATTGCCGACGCCCGTACTCTCCGTCACCTCGCTCCAGTCGCGCTCAGCCCAGGCCCAGCCCTCTCGCAGCGCCGTAATCTTGAAGCGACGCGCGGCTCCGTCGCCGGCTTCTTCGAGCGGTCGGACGAGGTTAGGCGCGATCTTCATCATCACGCTCGTTTCCATCTCGCCGGCGTGGTCCTCCGGCTCGTCGAAGTAGGCGGCGAGGTCCATGATTTGATACCAGTTTATCTGAGAGATGAACGTTCCCGGATGTCGCGCCTGGGTCTCTCGGATCATCTGCTTGAAATCATTCCCTCCGTGCCCATTGAGAAGGACGATCTTGAGGACACCGGCACGAGATATCGCGTCCACGACGTCATTGAGGATAGCCGCCTGCGTGCTTGGGTACAGGTTGATGTCCAGCTTGATATCGAGCTGGCCGGTGTTCACGCCGAACGGCACTGTCGGGAGCACGATGACGCGTGCTCCCTGCTCCCATGCGATACGTGCCGACTCCGCACCTATGTAGTCGTTTTCGGCGACGTCCGTGATGTAGGGAAGATGATAGTTATGGGCTTCCGTGGCACCCCACGGCAGCACGGCCACCTCATATTCGGTGTCTTTGACGTCTTTCCAGTTGGTTTCAGCGAGAAGGTAGGGTCGACCCGACATAATTCAGATATTCGTTCTTGAGAAAACTCGGCGTAGCGGCCGCTGTGATTGGCCCATGCGCCGGCTTCTGTTCCCGGCGGGCGAAAGGAAATGAGTTGGTGGCGGTGTGCCGCCTTGGGCGCACGCCTATCTTCGGTGTTCGAATACGTACATTGCTGTGCCGGTCATGAACACCAACTCTACCTTCCCACCGGCCACACTTCGTAGTAGCGGCTGAATTCCGCTGAAAATATAACCACCTCCATCGTGGCACGCCTCTTGGAGAGCGGCAGGACGAAGCCGTCCACAACATTCCGCTGAAAATGCTGCGTAACTACCTGACCGTCGCTCTCCGCAACCTCCGCAAGGAGAAAACCTACACGTTCGTGAACGTCTTCGGACTCGCGCTCGGCGTGGCCTGCGTACTGCTGATTTTTATGTTCGTGCGGCATGAATGGAGCTTCGACGCGTTTCACGCGAAATCCGATCGGATCTATCGCGCCTGGGGCAGCGAGGATTGGGGAGAAGGGCGAGATTTCTTCTACACCATAACGCCGGTGATCCTGGCGCCGACGCTGGAGGAAACCGTGCCCGAGGTAGAGCAGACCGCACGTATCAGGGCCTTTAGCGGCCTTGTCGGCCCGGAGGGAAACCGGTTCACCGAGGATGTCCGCATGGTGGATACGACGTTTTTCGACGTCTTCGATTTCACGCTGCTCGAGGGGCTGGCCGATCGCGTTTTCTCTCATCCGAATACCGTCGTCCTCACGCCGACGATCGCGCGTAAATATTTCGGCACCGAGCATGCCGTCGGGCAGACGCTCACGCTCGACATTGTCGATCGACCGGACGAATACGTCGTCAGCGGCATCGTTGCCGAGCCGCCGGCGGAGTCGAGTATCCAATTCGATCTATTGATTCCGTTCACGAAAGCGCCGGAGCTTATGAATGCTCAGGCGCTAACGAGCTGGTTCAACATTTTCGTCGAGACGTACGTCGTGCTCGAGGAAGGCGTACCGCACGAACGGGCCGAGGCGAAGCTTCCGGCCATGCTCAAGCAAGTGCTCGGCGAAGAGGCGGACGCGGCGAACTACCGAGTCGGCTTTCAGCCGATCACCGACATCCACCTGAACCCGGAATTTCCGGTCGGTATCGAGCCGATAAGCACTCCGGTGTACAGCTATCTGTTGAGCGCCATAGCGCTGTTGGTGCTCATCGTCGGCAGCATCAACTTTGTAACGCTTTCCATCGGGCAGTCGGCTCGGCGGGCCGGCGAGATCGGCGTGCGAAAGGCCATGGGAGCGAATCGGTACGACGTCATGCGTCAGTTCTGGGGAGAAGCGCTGCTGATCGTCGCGCTGGCGACGCTTGCCGGAGCCGCGCTCGCGCGCCTCGTGCTGCCGCACTTCAACGCGCTTTCCGGACGCGAGCTGGCCATGTCCTTCGAGCCCGGATTGATTGCGTCGTTGGTCGTGGTGGCCTCGGCCGTAGGTCTTCTGGCAGGAATCTACCCTGCACTCGTCCTCTCGGGTCTCCGTCCGATGGAGGTGCTCCGCGGCCGTCTCGGCATATCGGCCGATCGAAGTGTGCTTCGCCGCGGCCTCGTCGTCCTACAGTTCGCGATATCGATTCTGATGATCAGCGGGACCCTGTTCATCGTTCAGCAGCTGAATTACATCCATTCTATGGATCTGGGTTTTGACAGGGAGCATGTAGTCGTGGTCCGCACCGGCTCGGGGCCGGAACGCGCCGAAATCATTGCAGAGCGGATGCGAACCGCCCTGCAGGGGGATACGCGCATGGTCTCGCTCGCACACTCGGCGTTCCCCATGGACGAAGGGTGGGCGCGCATCGGCTTTGAAGATGACGGCGGCCGCTACCGTGAGTTCGTGAGCAATATCATTTCGCCGGAATTTCTCGGTGCCATGAACATCGACGTCATCGCCGGCCGTGGCTTCTCACGTTCCCGGAGTGCCGATTCGTCCTCGCTCGTTGTAAACGAGGCGTTCGTCCGAGATATGGGATTCGAAACGGCCGAGGCGGCGTTGGGGAAACGGATGCCGTCGTCCTCCTTCGCTCCGCATGAGATCATCGGAGTCGTGCCCGATTTCAACTACGAATCGCTGCACACGGAGGTGCGTCCCCTGGCCATGGTGCTGAGCAGCGACTGGATCTTCCGGGGCGCGAGCGACATCAACATATCCTCATCGACACAGCGCGATCTTTCCTTGCGTATCGGCGGAGGCGACCTGCGCGGCAGCATTAAGCTGCTGGAGGACACGTGGGCGTCCGTCGCGCCGGACCTGCCGTTCGAGTTCTATTTTCTGGATGATGCTATTGACGCGCAATACCGGCAGGAAGACCGCCTGGCCCGGATCATAGCGACGGCGGCCGGACTGGCGGTGCTGATCGCATGCTTGGGCCTCTTCGGCCTCGCCGCGCTGGCCGTTATCCGCCGTCGGAAGGAAATCGGCGTCCGAAAGGTGTTGGGTGCGAAGATCTCGGACATCGTCGTCTTGCTGTCGCGCGATTTCGTGGCCCTCGTCGGCATCGGTTTCTTGATCGCGCTGCCGCTGTCATACCTCCTCGTCAGCCGCTGGCTCGAGGACTTCGCTTACCGGGTGGATGTGGAGCCGTGGACATTCGCGGCAGCGGGGTTGCTGGCGCTCGTGAGTGCGCTCGCGACGGTGAGCTACCAATCGGTGCGGGCGGCGTCGGCGGATCCGGTCGAGAGCTTGCGGATGGAGTAGGGGAAGGGGAAGGGGAAGGGGAAGGGTGCATGCCGGATCGAGGAAAAAGAAAAAGGGCAGCGGCGCTGATATGCGCGGCTGCCCCTGTTTCTTTTTCGACGCCCGGCCTAGAACGGCAAGTCGTCGTCCGGTTCGAACGAAAAATCGTCTTCGACGCCGGCCGGCTCTTCTTTCTTTTTCTTGAAGCCGTTCGACGGTCCACCGCCGCCGCTGCTGTCGTCGCGTCCACCCAGCATGAGCATTTCACGGACTTTCACTTCCGTGGTATACCGCGTGTTGCCGTCGCGGTCGTCCCACGAGCGAGTCTGGAGCGAGCCTTCGAAGTAGACCTGCGAGCCCTTCTTCAGGTACTCATTGCAGATCTCGGCGAGACGCGCCCAGGCGACGATGTTGTGCCATTCGGTCTTGTCGACCCATTCGCCGTTCGCGTCTTTGTACGCCTCCGTGGTGGCGAGTCGCATATTGCAGACGGCGGTGCCGCTGCCCGTGTAGCGCAACTCGGGATCCTGGCCGAGATTACCGACGAGGATTACTTTGTTTACTCCTCTTGCCATGATAACACCTCCTAGCTGTGGATGGTTTGTACATGAGCCCCTGGCGATTCTACATGAGTCCACCGGCACCTCGGAACACCGCGTCTGCGGTACCGACGCCGGCCTGGTCCTACACCTCAGAATCCACCAGGAGATGCATCATCTGACGTAACATTGTTCTGATGCACACTCAATAGACACATTGAGTGGTGTGATATAACCTCGAACCTAAGAAATAGGCGTGTCAGCTGTATGGCACTGTGGAAAAGGTCGTGTGGATGTGGAAAAAATCATGCGCTTCACGGCGATTCGCGGACCTTGCATCGGCAGGTTTTTTGGCGCTCCACCGTACCGCCCAGTCAGCCGTCCTCTCCCGCTGAACCCGTTTCGCTACGTCGCGACTGGAGCCATCTTCTCAAAGAA
>CAZART010000182.1:0-7875 GCA_964487555.1 uncultured Rhodothermales bacterium | reverse complement strand
ACGTTCCCGAAGAGATGATGAGTCGGCTGCAGGCGCGTTGGGGCAACCTTCCCCGCAGGGCACTTGAAGCCCTCGCTACTGAGGCGTACCGAGACGGCGTCCTTTCGTCGGCCGATGTCGGCCGTCTGCTCGGTCACGCCTCCCGCCACGACACGGAGACTTTCCTGCACGAGAGAAGGGCCTTCCTGGACTACGATGAAGACGATCTGAGGCGGGACGTGAAGGCGATCCGTGACGCAGCAGGCGGATGAAAGTTGTCTCGAACACGTCTCCCATCAATTATCTCGTGCTCATTGGTGCGGCAGACGTCCTGCATCAGCTGTTTGACCTGATCTGGATTCCAGATCGTGTTCGGCGGGAGCTGTCGGACGCCAATGCTCCCGCACTCGTCCGTTCGTGGATCACCGATCCACCTGATTGGCTTCATGTCGACGAGGTTTCGGCGCACGAACTGCCGCAACTGACAGGACTTCACCCGGGTGAGCGCGACGCGATCCTACTCGCAGAAATCCTTCAGGCCGATCTCATTATACTGGATGACCAACCGGCACGCGCCGTCGCGGCGGAGCGCGGTCTAAAGGTCACTGGCACCCTCGGCGTACTAAGCGACGCCGGCACACGCGGTTTGATTGAAATCCCAGGGGCCGTCGACCGACTACCTCGCACAACATTCCGTGCGAAACCATCGTTATTCAAGTGGCTCCTCGATCAGCACGGCGGGCCTACCAGCTCTTGATTCCGCGGTTACCCGCGGCTCGTTACTTCGGTATTGTTTTGTGAAAACGGTCGGGGCCCCGCCGGCTCGCCCGATGTGCGATCTATCGGGCCGGCGCCCTCCTGAGCGCGCGGATACGTACGGCGCGTTATAACCACCGTCGGCGCTCCTCGACCGCTGGTGCATTGAGTGATTACTTCGGATAGCGAGGTGATAATTCCGGATCGAATGTGTCTATGTCTGAAACGCACGGCGACATCTGTGGCGCCGCGGACATATTCACGTCATGGATCATCCAGTTGTTTTTACGCACCGCGCTGAAGTCAGAATGCGTGAGCGCAGCGCGACGGCCGAGCAGGTTCTGGAGGCGATTCGTCTCGGCGATCGCGAGCCGGCAAAGCACGGGCGAGTTTTGTACCGCTTAAACCGCGAGTTCAATCAAGAATGGGACGGACGGCTCTATCGGATCCAACAGGTAGCGCCGGTCGTTGTCCATGAAACAGACCGGATCGTTGTCGTTACGGTCTACACGTTCTATTTCCAGGAAGAATCGCCATGAAACTGACATATGATCGCGAGGCTGACGCGTTGTATATCCGTCTCGTAGATGGGGATTTCCAGTGCCGCGTCGTGCGATTGAATGACGACGTCACTCTGGACTTTGCCGGCGGCGAACAACTCGTAGGGATAGAAGTCCTTCGGGCCAGCACGATGTTTGACACGCCTGAAGAACCGACCGTTGTGCTCCAGGATCTGCTCCCCAAGGTCGCGTAGGCTCCATGCTCGAATTGCTCGCGAGCAGCGTCGACAGGCCGCCGTCTACACGCAGCCCCTCATCGTCGAGAAACGACGTGAAGGCGATCCGTGACGCAGCAGGGGGATGAAAGTTGTCTCGAACACGTCTCCCATCAATTATCTCGTGCTCATTGGTGCGGCAGACGTCCTGCATCAGCTGTTTGACCTGATCTGGATTCCATATCGTGTTCCTGTGGTCCGATTCCCTCGTGCCGCGACCAGGCTATTCTGCCGATTCCACGGTGATATGACCCACAAACGCATAGAGATCAACCCTGACATGATGTTCGGCACGCCCGTCGTCCGCGGAGGACGACGAGGGGCTCACGCCCCAAGGCGCTCAAGAATACCTCGCCTGAGGGATTGAAGGCACCCGAGGCGTACCTCCCTCTCGTGATAGCAATCGCGGCCCATCGCTTCCACGAGCGGGCTGTCGTACTCATCCGCGAGGTTCGCGTCCAGAACGGCCAGGACGTTCTTTCTGAGTTCTTCAGCGCGCAAAAGGGGTGCAATGTCGCGTCCGAGAATTCGTGCGTGTGCGTAGCGAGCGTCGAAATCGTCATCGAATACGTCGTCGTGCTTGTCGTAGAGGTCCAGGGCGACGACCTCGTCATAGTGCTTCATGATTGTGCAGAGGTCTATCGGATCTTGACGTCGTTCTCCCGGCCGCTCGCTCCATGCGATCAGTTTTAGAACCACGACGCCCGCAAGCGAGGCCACGTGCACCTGAGGTCCGTCGCGGATGTCAAATCGCACCGACCCTTCATACGCTTCAGCGTATCCCAATACAGACATCACTCTGTCACCTCCGGGCCATTCTAGGCGCGCAGCCTTGTCGGCGATATCTCCGAACGGAATGACATCGATAATGCGGGCTCCCTTCCTTACACGATGCTCGATCGTATCACGTGAAAAGCCCTCCACCTCCACGAAATACGTGAGCAGCGCATGGAACTCATCCCAACTCCGAACGACGATCCCAATGTCGACATCGCCGGTCGCTCGTAGGAGGTCAACTTCGTAGAGGACTCTTAGATGCAGATCCCGTGCCGCGGCGCCGATGACGAAGAAGTCGATTTCCAGCTCTGCGCATGCTCCGGCTATGCTCTCGATCGCCGGATAGTGCTCGCCCAAAGCTTCCTTCGTGACTTCGAACGGTTCAAGCATCGTTGATTTTGACCGGAATTGAGCCCGAGCGTTTATGCTTTCTCTTTCGCCAGACGTTCTCGCAGTTGCGCCGCGACTTCCATATTACGTGGATCGTCTGAGGCCGCAAGGTCCGCGTACGCCAACAGGTCCGGCACGGCCGAACGGGCGAACGACGAACGTTCGCGCCTTTCAAGCTCTTGCGTCCAGAACGCTTGGAGGAGCTCGAGACGGCCATCGTCATCCGGAAGAAGCCGCAGATGCTTCATTGCGTCCGAACGAGTGTACCGGGTGTATAGCGTCAAAAACCCGGGGCGCAGATAGTCTGTAATGAGGTCCGCCGCCGGTTCACCTCCCCATCTGTTTTGATGCGGATCGAGGTCGATGTCCTTCCATGCCTTCAGCATATCGGCATCGCGGAATCGAAATCGGCCGAGCGAGAGCTTGGGCCGGAGGGATTCGACGTAGCCCTCAACCCATCGGTCCATGAGATCCTCCGACCGTTTGAGACGCCGCTTGCTTCGGCCGAGACGGTCGAGAAATCCGGTCTCTTCAAGATCATGGGCGGTATACTGTACGACACCATGCGAAACGTCGCACAATTCGGCGAGATCGCGGTAGGTCTCCGAAACGAGAGCCGGATCGAGCAGGAAAGCAAAGATGACCTTCAGTCCCTCCCCTCCGAATGCCCGGATTTTCGGCCGCGGCTTGATCCGATCCGGCTTGCGCCCCTCCACGCGAATGAATACCGGCGGCCGATGGATATGGCAGTTTCCCGCCGTGTCAAGATAGTTAAATCGATGAGCTTGCAGGAGACGCTGAACGGCGGGCTGAATGTACTCGGCGATGAACAGCACCTCGTCGTTCGGAATACCCGCCGCTTCAAGCTCCAGCGAGGCGCGCGTCACGGTGTTCGTCGTAACGTAGCGTTTAGCCTCGACCAGGAAACGATGCTCCCCGCCATCGAAGGATACGATCAGGTCGGCGTCATGGCCTGCATCATCAATCCGGGACCCTCCGGATTCAATTCGGGGCCCATATTCCGGATCCGGAAGAAGTTCGCGAAGACGCTCCAGGGCCTCAGTTACTAGTCGGTCGTCCACCATGTATCGTACACTTTTTGATCACGTACAATAATATTGTACAAAACTAAATCGTGTACGACAACACCCTGGACCGAAAAAATCGGTGTGTAGAACCAAGCTCCGACGTCACTCCGCCCACACAAGCTCAACCTGCTCGCCAAATCCTCCCCTCTCCCGCCGTCGCCGCGCTTGCACCGCGCGAATGGACTCCCCACTCAGCCCGTACGCCGCGATGACCGCATCGAGCACCTCGTACAGATCCCCTATCTCCTTCGCCAGCTCCTCCTCCTGCGCCTCCGTAATCTCCAGCGCTTCCTCGACGACCTTCTGCCGAAGCGCATCGCGATACGCCTCCACATCCAGCACCCGCACCTCAAACGCCTTCCTATCCCCCTCGATGATCTCCGGAATCTCCCATCCGGAAAATCACGTTCGACATCGGACGCCCGAAAGGTCACATCTCGATGTGCACGGTGCTACCGTGCTGGGAAACCGCAACTCGTATCTTTGCCCTTTCGGCGCGTTCAAATGGCCGACACAGTTCCTTGAAAACATTCAGGGGTGGTACGCTATTTCCGCGGCGCGCGGGGACATGGGGCCGCACAGTGATCTCGACGTCCTCGTTGTGAAGTCAGGCCATTATCTGCGGGGGTTCCCCTTTGCGGTCGACTTAGTCGTTGCCCGTCCGAATGAACTGGAGCAGTACGCGGATTCCCGTGCTCTCGTATACGATCCGGCGTTATGGAAAGGTCGAGAATGTATGCCGCCTGACGTCACTCCAGTGAATCAGCTTCCGCAGGAACCGCTTGTAGATAGCGCCGGTTGCACGATTGGAAACGCCACGCATACCGCCGGCCTTAATCGCATGACCATCAAAGCACGAGTCCTACGGGGCCGACTGTTAGTCGACGAACCCACCGAGCTTCCGGAAGGCACTGAGATAGAGCTTCTCCCTCTGGATCCGGGCGACTGGCTCGACGAAGAGGACCGCGCGGCCTTGCATGAGGCCCTGCACCAATCCGATGCAGACATCGCCGCAGGCCACCTTACCGATGCGGAAACGGTTCTCAGGGAAATCAAGAAGCCTTGAAAGAGCGTCGCGTCCGATTTACAGCGACCGCGCAACGCCAGGTTAACCGTGAGAAGTCATGGTGGCGCGAAAACCGGGATTATCCGAACGTCTTCGCGACCGATCTCGAAGCCGCTCTCCGCGTTCTAGCGATCCTCCCTGGCGTCGGTACGTCGTACGAGCGCGCAGGCATCCCCGGCCTACGCCGCCTCTATCTCCGAAAAATCGACTGCCACTTGTATTAAACCTTCGACGATGAGGACGTCATAATTCGCGCGCTGTGGGGCGCCCGTCGGCATGGACCGCCGCGCCTGGACCGGTAACCTCTTCGCGAGCTTTGGTCTCGATCTGCTGGATAAAAGTCGCGGCGCCGCCGACTAACCCCGGCGTGCGCCCCCTCCCCCTCGATGATCTCCGGAATCCGATCCCGGACCAGCTTGTGGTATTCCTTGCGCATGTCAGAAGCGAGCGATATTCCGTGAACCGGCTACGAGATGGATGAACCGGCAGGCCGCATCCGCGATGTCTGCCGGCAACAGTGGATCCACCGCGAGATCCCGAAAGCGAACGCGCACGTCTTCGCCGATGGCCTTCTGCAATTCCGGCGACTCAAAGTACACGGCATACGAGCTCGCGATGATCGGCTCCGCGCTCCGCAGCCCCTCCCAGGACGGCAGCCGCCCTCTCTTCACGTGCTGATTGAACGTGCGATCCGCCGGCACGAGATTCCACAGCTCGTTGGCCGGATACACCGACACCGGCAACAGGTGATCGAGATCGTACGCATCGGGATGCGTGATCCGCTTCTCCGTCCACGGGCACACGAACCGCTGCCCCTCCATGATCAGGATGTCGATCTGATTCCGCTCCCACGTAAGCGGCCGGCGGTTGTCCGGCCGGTCCGTAAGCAGCGTATAGATCGTCCCTCTCCCAGCCGCCTGACCCGCCGGCTGCCTGACCGATTCCGTAAAGAGGCACCACTCGTGGATGCACAGCGCCTCCACCCAGAGCGACAACTCCTGAAGCGTCCTCCACAGGCTCGGCGACACCGTCACGCACAGGTCGTTTTCCCTCGCACTCGGAAGTGCCGTCACAGCCGTTCCCAGTTCCAAAAGCCGCTTCGGCCGATCGAACACCTCCCAGTGCCCCGGCCCCGCATACTTGATCGGCTGCTGGATCGCGATCTGGATTTTCCGAACCGTCGCCATGTACGCCCTCAGCAGATCCGGCGAATACGTCTTCCGCCGCCGCGGCACCCGCAGCTCGTGGATCAGCAGAAATCCGTCCGACGGCATATCCGACCCGCCGAGCCGCTTCCATTCCCGCCGCAGCGCCGTCAGATCCGCTCGAAACGCGACGTCCTGCCGCTGCGAATCCCCAAGAGTCTGCCTCGGACCCTGCAGGATGGGCCTCTCTTCATCCGCAAACGGCCAGAAATACGCGATCCAGTAATCCGCCAGCACCCGCAGCGGCACCGCCACCGGCCGATCCGCCGCCTCGAACCCGGGAAACGACAGCGCCGCATCCCCCAGCGACCGCAGCAGCGCAATCTTATAGCTATTCTGCTTCTGATCGTGCCGCAGAATCGAGCTTATGACGTGATGGTTGTCCACGATCAGATGCGCCCGAGCATGTTGGTGGGACCGGTAATGGACTGACACATTACGAACTTCCCCGAGAACATTTTCTCAAAAACGGTCCCGGCCCCGCCATCTCACGCGGCCTGCCCAGCATCAGGCTGCCGCCAACCTGAACGCCGGCCACGATCGACCACCCGTCAGAAGCATCCACCGCTGATCTCCGCCCTCTCGATCATACTCTCTCGGCACCCGAGCGCCGAAACACAAGGGCAATCACCTCAGCGATAGCCCCTAAACCGCACAAACCGCTCCTCCAGCAGATCCCGATCCGGCCGAACCGCCTCCTGCCTTGGCACGATGAGCCGCTGTCCATGCATGTCCTGCAGTCCATGTCGCAGCATCGGCCCGTCGATCTCCTCCAGCACGTCCTCTCGGATCCTGATCTCGTAATCCGGCGTGATCCCTAGCACGAAGCTGTCAAACGCAGCATGATGAAGCTTGCACATCGAGATCCCATTCCGAATTTCCGGGATGCCGCCAGGCTCAACATCCGGAATAATATGCGCCGCATCCAGCAGAGCCGAGTGCCTGAGCTTGCAGAGAGCACATTGACTGCGATACGCATGTAGTACCCGCTCCCGAAATCCCCGCTGATGAAGCCGCCGCCGCACCATACTTGTGACATATCTCCGCCTCGGCGTTGCATCCTCCGCCACGATGCGACCCGATTCAACAGCCGCATAATAATCATCAGCGGCCACCGTGAACGTGAGTCCGGGCGGATCGTCGCCGACGATGAAAACGGGCCAAACCGCTAGATACTTCCCAGGCACCAGCCCGTGGAGATACACCAGCGGTGTGCTATCGAACATCGCCTGCCTCAAGCCCTGATTGTCCGGATGCTCCGGATTCGTCCCTCGATAGCGGTACAGCAGCAGGTCATCCGAACGGAAAGCATCGTCGTACGGTCCCGCCGCCGATGTCCTGATCGAAAGCGGCACCTCCAGCTGGCGCGGCTTGAAAATCCCCTGCGGCGAAACCAGCGGAATCCGCTCTCCCCGAAACGGAAAGCCCTGTCCAAGCCGCTGCCACGTGAACACATCTCCGTGAAACTCGCTCTGCTCCTTGAGCCAGTCGAACGCAGCCGAGCGGATTTGATGATCGAGATTATTCACGGACGGATTTGCAGATTCTTATAAGCCAGGTCCGCAATAATAAATCATTCGTCGTTTCTGAGCCGGTTCACCATCACGCAATATCCTCGGATTCACTCACCACAATCGCCTTCACAACGTTCGATAAGATGCACGACAAGGAACCCATCATGCAATCCGTCGCACTACGACAACGCGCGTGATCCTCTCTCCTTTATCTTCAATCCCTCGTCTGTTCTTCGTTCGCCGCCTAACTATATTGCACCCCAACCAATCCAATACTACGCCCCCACGTGACCGGCTACGTCGCAAATACCGACTTCGAGTGGTT
>CAZART010000181.1:5559-7896 GCA_964487555.1 uncultured Rhodothermales bacterium | reverse complement strand
CCAGGCGTACTACGCCACCTGTAAAAGACGCCTCCTTAAAGAGGCGGACCTTTCCCAAGCCCAACTCTCCTATAAGTACCGGTCCGTCGCTGCTCCAGCTGTAACCCTCACCGTCGATCCGACCGAAGCCCCCGAAACCGGCGAAGCCGTCGATGCGCGCGCCGTTGCCGGTCTCGAGGTCGCTACCGATGTCCAGCCCGACCCACGCCGAGTCGATATCGCCGACGACGTTGAGCACGCCCGGACCCGCCTCACCGTCCTGGTCTGCGCCGACGATTAAAGAGGACTCTGAGAAGAGACCGAACACGGCGCTACCTGGGCCCCCGACGTTAACGTCGCCCACGGCTTCGATGGCAAGGTCATTGACGAACAGGGCCGGGCTGCGGTCATCTTCACCCTCGACCGAGAACGAGACGCCCGCGCAGTCGCCCGTGAGACGATAGGTTCGGCCGGCCCCAGTGACTTCGAGCAGACCATGGGTGAAGCGAGCGCGGCGATTGGTTTGGTCCCCGTCGAACGTGACCGCGTAGCTGGTAGCAAGATCGAAGAGAGCGGTCGAATCCTCGCCGGGGACTTCGAGGTCAAGCCAGTTGTCGGGATTGGAGAAGCGACCGCTCTCGCGGTTCCAGGAAATCGGCGGAGGATCCACGCATCCCCCGGACAATGTCGCACGGTAGGCTTCTGCCTCTCCGTTCGGGTTCGTCCCCCACCCAGAGATCACCCGGCCGTCGTCGGAGACGCGCACGCCGAGCGGTCGATTTCTCATATTTAGCGTCCAGCCGGTCAGGTCGGCTCCGCGTTCGGCCAGCACGTCCGAGAGCCGGCGCATGCCGTCTTCCTCGGTCCAGACAAACGGGACCTTGGCCCCGGTCTCAACCGTGCTATTTCCAACGACGGTGGTCCCGTCTCCCGAGACTCCGGTCGCAGCACTCCGAGAGGTGCCTCCAGAGGTCGCACCCAACACGCCAAGTCGCTCCGGCACGCCGTCCACCCACCGCGTGGCTTCACCATCGAGCTGCCCTACGATTACGCTACCATCCGCCGATAGATCGTAAACGTTATCGAAAATGTTATTTCCTCCGAAGAAGGTAGCCGCTCCCGCCTCCCATCGGAATAGCCTATCCTCACCACTTCTAAACACATTCCCGACGATGACCCGGCCATCGGCGGAGACGGCCCATGCACTACTGCTGGTAGAGCCCTCCAGCACGATGGGTGTCATCACGCCGTCCTCCCACATAAAAGCGGATGAATTTGCCTGAAAAGTGGACCGCCCCACGATGATCCGACCGTCGGCGGAAATATCGAACGCGCGGCTATTGACGGTCCCCTGTGAAGGATCGTCCAGATAGCCAAGCGGTTCGAGGGCGCCGTCGACCCACCGGACCGCCTGCTCGCGGAGAAGCGTTGAGCCCGTAGTCGATGTGAAGGTTTCGCGGGCACTTCCGACGAGCACGCGCCCGTTCCTGGAGACCGCCGTTGGATCCCCACCCATGGGATCTCCGGTGAAGGGATCAGGAGAAAGGTGCTGCGTCAACACTTCTACACTGTCGGCGCCGTGCCACTTGAACGCGACCGCGAAATCCATTTTTGCCTGTCCGAAAATCACATTGCCGTCAGGTGATATGCCGTTTGCGAGACTTTCAGTAAAGCCGTGAATTGCATTTCCGAGCGGTTCGAACGCGGCCTCCTGGTCCTGCGCATGTGCCCTCGTAGCGAAAAATGGAAGGAATACGATAATCAGCACGTGGTACAATCGAGAACGGTATCGCATGGCTTGAGTCGTCTGATGTTCGCAGCAGAATGGCTCCGTGAGCGGCACGCGCGGTCACGGACATCGGGGGCGTGCAGGTTCATAGGGGTCGTTTGGATCGCACGTCCGGATGAAGCGGCGGTCATTGAGAAGCACGCCGGTGTCGCTCTCGCCGATCAGATAGGTGCGTACCTCGCCGCTCTCGAATGAGAGCTTGAGCGCCGGACTGGCGCCCATCGAGATCGCGTCCCATCTCCCACGCCCTTCCCTAAGGTCGCGCGCGTGGCCGCCGGCCCCGTCCGGCAGGTTCGCCGTGAGCGTTGAGATCCCGCGGTAGGAAAAGCGGCCGCCCGGGCAGAGATCGATCACGTTGCGCGTGCGAGAGCCGCTGGATTGGTAGTCCGAGGTTGTCGTCGAGACGAGGGTGAGACGACACCCTTTGAGCCGTTGCGACCATTCTTCGGTGAACCGGGAGTCTGTTGGTGTCATGAAACTCAGGCTCCGGGCCATCGCTTCGGTTTGCGCGACGAGATCATCCGTGAAGCTGTCTCGCGGCGCCATTGCCATAATGGTGACGCCACCTG
>CAZART010000181.1:0-5459 GCA_964487555.1 uncultured Rhodothermales bacterium | reverse complement strand
GTATGGACCGATCATCTGGTGAGGCAGTAACGGAATTGCTGGAAGCCGCGCAGCACGGAGACACCGATGCCTTCGACGCGCTGTTCGAGCTGGTGTACGACGAGCTGCGCCGGCTGGCGCACGTTGTGCGGCGCGGCCGGGCCGGGCAGACCATCAACACGACGGCGCTGGTACACGAGGCCTACGCCAAGCTGTTGCCCTCATTTGATCTGTCGTGGCGGAGTCGCGCGCACTTTTTTCGGATCGCGGCGCGGGCCATGCGGCAAGTGCTTATGAACGCGGCCGAGCGTCGGATGGCGGAAAAACGCGGCGGCGACCAGATCACCGTGCACTTCGACGAGCGGGTCTACCGCTCGCCCGTGCGACTCGAAGAACTCGTCGAGCTCAATGATGCGCTGACGCGACTCGAAGATCTGGATTCACGCCAGGCCCAGGTCGTGGAGTGTCGTTTCTTTGCCGGGCTGACCGTGGACGAGACGGCAGAGGCGTTGGACGTCTCGACGCCTACCGTCGTGCGCGACTGGCGCACGGCCCGCGCCTGGCTGGCGGACGCCCTGCGCTAACTTGCCGAACGGCTTCCCTCGATCGATGCTTTCCCGCCATGGAACTCTCTCCGGAACGCTGGCAACGCATTCACGACCTGTTTCATGAGGCACTGGACCGTTCCGTCGAGGAACGCGGCAGCTTCCTGGACGAGGTCTGCGGCGAAGACGATGCCTTGAGGACGCACGTCGAGCGTCTGCTGGCAGCCGACGCCGACGCGCCGTCGCTGCTCAATGCCACTCCGGAGGAGCTGGCTGATGCGGTCGACGCCCACGACGGACGGCCGCGGCGCGTTGGACCGTACCGCGTCCTTGACGAACTGGGTCGCGGCGGCATGGGAACCGTTTACCTGGCCGAGCGAGCCGATGGTACCTTCGAGAAAGAAGTGGCGCTCAAGCTCGTTAAGCGAGGGATGGACACGGACGAGATCCTTCGTCGATTTCGCCGGGAGCGCCAGATCCTCGCCGGCCTTGAGCACCCCAACATCGCTCGTCTTTACGACGGCGGTGCGGCCGACGACGGTCGGCCCTTTCTGGCTATGGAATACATTCGGGGCCGGCCGATCGATCGGTATTGCGACGATCAGCGCCTCTCCATCGACCGGCGACTCCAACTTTTCGAGCGAGCCTGCGACGCCGTCCAATATGCCCATCAGAACCTCGTAGTCCACCGTGACCTCAAACCGTCCAACATCCTTGTCACCGACGACGGCAGGGTAAAGCTGCTCGACTTCGGTATCGGCAAGCTGCTTGACCCAACGGCTGAAGAGTCGCGGCCGCTGACTCGAACGGGCAGGCGCGTGATGACACCCGCTTACGCGGCACCTGAACAAATCGACGGGCGGCCCATTACGACGGCTACGGACGTTTATGCCCTTGGCGCGATTCTGTATGAGCTGCTCACGGGGCGGCGCCCTTTCGAGAATCCGGAGACCGCGTCGTCAACCGTACCGGAGCGCCCATCCAGCGCCGTAACACGTACCGACACAAAATCCCGGCGCGGCGATGCACCCGCGACGCGGACACCCGAGCAAATCAGTGCCTCACGGAGGACGAGTACCGACCAACTGCATCGGAGGTTGAAGGGTGACCTGGACGTCATTTGTCTGAAGGCGCTGCGTCCCGAGCCGGAACGAAGGTATGCTTCCGCCGAATCCCTGGTGGAGGACGTCAAACGACACCTGGCGGGGCTACCGGTTCAGGCGCGGTCCGCTACCGTCGGCTACCGGGCTCGTTCGTTCATCCGACGTCACCGATGGGGCGTGGGAACGGCCGCAGCACTGGTGCTGCTGCTGGTCGGCTTCGCGATCACGCTAACGTTCCAATTGCAGACGACGGCGCATGAACGAAACATTGCCCGGCAAGAACGCGACATGGCGGAAGAAACGGCCGCCTTCCTGAGGGACCTCTTCGACGCCTCCGATCCCTTTCTTGCGACGACCGAACGTCTCGACACCCTGCGTGTCCGCGATTTCCTTCATCGCGGCGCCGATAAAGTTCAGCGCGAGCTGGCGGATCAACCGGTGCTGCAGGCCGGAATGCTGAACGTGGTCGGCGACGTCTACCGTAATCTCGGGCTCTATAACGAAGCGGAAGGGATTCTGGAGCAAAGCCTGGCGCAGCGCCGGGCGCTTGATGACGTTCCACAACAAGACGTGGCGGAGAGCCACCGCAGCCTCGGCGCCGTTCACCTGGCCCGAAGCGAGCTCGATGCGGCGGAGACGCATTATCGGGCAGCCCTTGAGATTCTGCGGCAGGCCGATGTACAAGAGCCTTTGCGGACAGCACAGTCTCTGACGGGCCTGGCGAACGTTCTTCGGGCAAGGGGGAGCTTCGACGAGGCCGAACGCCTCGTGAAGGAAGCGCTCGCTATCCAGCGCACGCACCTCGGCGCGATGCACGTGGATAGGGCCGCCTCGTTGACGGGTCTGGGACGGATCTACCAGGAACGTGGTAATCTGCACGATGCCGAGTCCGCCTTCCGGGAGGCCCTCATGCAGTATCAGGAACTCGTAGGACAGCGGCACCCGTTGACGCTCTCCTCCCTTGAAAACGTGGCCACCGTACTGCGCCAGCGGACCGAGCTCGAGGCCGCCGAACCCCTGATGCGGGAAGTACTAACGATCCGTCAAGAAATACTCGGCCCCGACCATCCCCAGACGATTACGTCCCGCTACGAACTTGCCGGCTTGCTTCGCGATAAGGGCGATCTCGAGAAAGCCGCCGACCTCTTCCGGGAGGTCGTGGCGTCGGACCGCCGCGTGCTCGGGCAAGACCACCGTTACGTAGGCTTCTCGCTGACTGAGCTTGGGGCGACACTCAGTCGGATGGGATCGTATGATGCGGCCATATCCACTTATGAAGAAGCCTTGACCATCCTACGGAAGGCTCTCCCGGCCGATCATACGCGTCTCGCAAATGTCCTCCAGGGTATCGGCTACACGTACGTACAGAAGGGAGAGCCTCTACAGGGTGAGCCGCTGCTCCGTGAAGCCCTGGAGATTCAAATGGATGCCGTCGGACCACAAACGTGGCAGACAGGAGTCGCCAAAAGTGCGCTTGGAGAATGCCTCGCCAAACAGGAACGATTCGCCGAAGCCGAACCGCTGCTCCTGGAAGGATACAGGACGCTTCGCGAAGTAGATGGCCCCGTGCAGTCCGCCTTACGACGCCTTGTGGCCCTCTACGAGGCCTGGGGTGAACCCCACACAGCAGCCGAATATCGGGACCTGGTCGAAACCTCGGAAGGGTAAGCGGCCGGATCTGAAAAACGCCTACGCTCTATCAAGCCGCCTGCGGCCGGCCGGCGCTTATTTAACGGCACGGAAACTCCCAACGTCCGGCACTTCCTGCGACCGTGACCGGAGAGTTGCGTCACGCTCACCAACCCTGCGTGATCCTTCTTCGCCATGACTGAGACGAATTTCCAGCCCGCTGAATTTCCGACCCTCTATTTCATCGGCGTGACGACCGGGCAGTCGTCCATCATGACGATCTTTCCGCAGTGGGTCCGCGCGCGTGGGTCTGGATGACGCAAGGGTGGTCGGCGTGGACCTCCCCCTGGATACCGATCGATCCGCGTATCGAATCGTCGTGGCATTCATACAGCGGGATCGGCTTTCGAAAGGCGCGCTCGTAACGACGCACAAGATCGGCGTCCTCGATGCAAGCCGCGACCTCTTCGACGGTCTGGATCGGTATGCGGAGCTGCTGGGCGAGATTTCCTTCATTTCGAAGCGGAAGGGCGCGCTGGTCGGCCGCGCGATCGATGCGGTCACGGGGCAGCTGGCGCTCGAGGCGTTCCTGCCCCGCGAGTACTGGCAAGGCAGCCGCGCCGAGGCGTTCTTCCTCGGAGCCGGCGGCGCGATCGTCGCAATCACCACGTCGCTGCTGTCACTGCCCGCCGCATCACGCCCGAATCGGATTACGATCACGGACGTCGATCCATCGCGAACCCGGAACGTTCAGGAGGTCCACAGCCGTCTCGAGCACAACACCGAGGTTCGATACGGGCTCGTACGGGAAACGTCCGACACGGACGAGCTCGTTGGTGAGCTGCCCCCAGGTTCCCTCGTGGCGAACGGCACCGGCATGGGCAAGGACCTGCCTGGCTCGCATGTGTCGAATGCCGCCGCTTTTCCTGAGAACGGCTCAGCGTGGGACTACAACTGCCGGGGCGATTTCACTTTTCTGAAGCAGGCCGTACGTTCGCGGCGAACCGTTACGGCCGTAGACGGGTGGGTCTACTTCATCCTGGGCTGGACGCAGGTAATCGCCGAAGTCTTCCATATCGACATACCCTCCGATGGACCGCTATTCGATGAGCTCTCCGAGATAGCGGCGCGGCATCGCCGAGAGCCCGGATTCGCCCACACGCGTCAATGACCCTCCGCTCCGAGCGTCCCCAGCCACGCCTGCGAAGCCGCAAGGTCGGGCTCCAGGGCGAAGGCACGGTCGTGGCGGCATACGTTGACTTCACACCGTACGGTGCGTTAGTTGTCCGTGGACTGAATGATCTTCCTCGCAGCGTTGACCGCACATGCCTGAGCCGGGTCCGCTTCACAAGTTCAAGCAGTACGTCTGGCGTCGCCTGCACGCCTACGTATTGTCGGTCAAAAACCTGGCGCGCCATGAGCATCACGGCCTGCAGATCAAGGTGGGGCTGGAGCGGCCCTTCCACATCGAGACCAAGAAGGATGAGTGGGTAGCGTCTCGTTTAATGCTCACCGCATCCGGCGCGCCCCATATGCTGCTGGGCCCCTAAGATTATCAGGTGGTATGCCAGGTGATGCCCTGGACCGAAGCGGCGCAAGCGCTGCGTGCGCGCTACCTCGACGAGACGTCGCACAGAGCACTCCCCGTCGATGCGATCGAAGATCTGCTTCCGCGGCATAAGGCGATGCGCCGGCAACGGCCCGACCCATCGGACGTACGCGCTACGGTCCAGGATCTCATCAACGCGCTTTTAGGGGGAGAATATCGGCGCGGACTGAGCGGACCGCCGCTGAACGCCTGCAGCGAAATCAAGTGCTTCGGAAAGCTTCTGCACGGCTCGTAGATCGACGGTTTTAGCATCGAACTCCACAAAAGCGACGCCGCGATAGTGACACACTTTGGCGTCCTTGACGCCGGAGACCTCGTTCCGAGGACGACCGAACGCCGGCTTCCTCATGCTCGCTCACTAATGGCGGCGTCACGAGTAAATAGAAGCTGTTCAGTACGAACGATCTGCTCGTGCTGGTCGAGAACCTGATCGAAGTACGCCGGGCACTTCGAAAGCGGTTTAGCGGCGAGGTCATGGTCCGACCGAGCGACGTCTCAATCCGGTCCGAAGACGCCGAATTCCTGAAGCGCGTGCGCGCGTCCGTCGATGCCGAGCTGGGCAAACAGCGGATTCACGGTCGAAATGTTGGCCGA
>CAZART010000180.1:2559-8104 GCA_964487555.1 uncultured Rhodothermales bacterium | reverse complement strand
GCCGACCCCTCACCGTGATCCGTTGTGGGAGAAGCGTTATTCCTCCTGCGTCGAATAAATATCCTTCAGGAGCACCTGGAGTTTCGTCCTTCCGCGGTTAATGCGGCTTTTCACCGTCCCCATCGGGAGGCCGGTGATTTCGGCAATCTCCTCGTACGCGAGCTGCTGCACGTCGCGCAGCACGACCACCTCTCGGAACTCCTCCGGGATTTGTTTTAACGCCTCCTGGATGTAATGATCCTGAATGGTACTTTCGGTATGTTTGTCCGGAGAGAAGGTTTCGTCCGGAACTTCGACCTCGTACTCCTCATCGTCGCGGTTCACGGACTGGAGGGAGTAGAGGCGCCGGCGCTTTCTTTTCCGGTATTCGGAACGGGCCAGGTTCCCGGCGATGGTGTAGAGCCACGTCGAGTACTTGGCGATGCGGCGATACGAGTGACGGTTGCGATAGACACGCAGGAACGTTTCCTGAAGCAGGTCTTCGCACTCTTTCATATCGCCGAGGAATCGGTAGATGTAATTCGTCAGCGGATCTTTGTACCGGCTGACCAGGATGTCAAACGCTTCGACGGTACCCGCCTGAAACTGCGACATCAGGTCTTCGTCCGTCATCTGACTGAGCGTATCGAGATGCCGGTTATTCGGGTTGGTCCGTTTCTGTACGGTCCGCTGGCGCTTGAGAACCTTCTTCTGCTCCATTGAGATCTCTGCCATATTGCTTTTCCTTCTATGTAAAAGTGGGGCACGGCCCCGCTTATTTCACGGTATGCCCTATGGAAAGGGCCCGATTTATACCGACGCGCTCAACACGCGCCTGAGCATCAGGGACGTCACTAGCTTTTCGTCTCTACCGGCACCGCCCTTCAACTCATAATCTGCCGCCAGGAGGGCTGAAAAGGCCTCCTCGATCGACGGCAACGTATAACGACGCAAACTTGCGACGTATTCTTTTATAAAGAACGACGGCACGCCGATACGGGCCGCCAGCGCCTTCTCCGGCACGCGGCCATGGGCGGCCGTCAGCTTCCAGAGTTTGGTGAAGTATGAGGTCAGCATCGCGACGATCATCAGCGCTTCTCCGCGGGCGTTGCCCGCCTGTTGCAACATCCGTTCCGCAATACGAAACGCGTCGCGAGCCCGCCCTTCTCCGATCGATTTCTGCAATTCAAACACGTTAAACTCTCGCGTCTGTCCGCTCGCGTAGACGACGTCGTCCGCCGTAATAGTCTCTCGACCCGCCGTGAACGTCGTCAACTTCTCCAACTCTTCCGCAGCCACCCGCATGTTCGTGCCGACGAATTCGGCCAGCATTCGAACGGCTTCGGGGGTGATCTTGTAGCCTCGCGCCTGGGCCCGCTTCTGAAGCCATCCCGACATCTGATTGCTATAGAGCGTCTTGCACTCCACCGACACGGCATGCTCTTTCAGCGCGCGGTACGGATGCGTCGACAGATTCGGTTTCGAGCCGCATACGAGGGCCACGACGGCCGTCGGGTTGGGCCGCTCGGCGTACTCTTTGAACAGACGGTTTTCCTCAAGCTTCTCAAAGTCACGGACGATCACCAGACGGCGTTCGGCCATCACTGGATAGGATCCGCACATTGCCAGGACGTTCGCGGCCGCTGCGTCGCTGCCGTAGACGATGTCCAGGTTGAAGTCCCTTTCATGCGGAGCCAGGGCGTGCTCGAGCAGAACCGCCTGCAGCTCGTCCGCCAGAAATCGTTCTTCGCCGTACAAAAAATAGAGCGGCTTGAAGTTACGATGCCGGAACGCGGTCACTAGCTGTTCGTATGTCTGGTTGTTGCCTGCCATCCGGCCCTGTCTACTCAGCGGACTGTAGAATTAATTAAGATAGGGCACATTTTCGTATTGCGCCCTAGCTGCTGCCCGTCTTACAACGCAGCAATTTCTATTCTAGTATTCTTCAAAGTCAATAAAGCCGGCCGGATAGCCTCCGCCGGCCCCGACTCTGCTGGATAATATACGCCGCAAGCGTCTGCGTCGTTATCCCGATCTTCACTGTTACGTGTTCGGGGCAACTTGTGGAGGTTTGTCTCTAGTTCGTAGGATTTGTGCCGGAATGTGTTACGGTGAAAGGCGGCTGTCGTGGAAGAGCCGAGCCGCCGTGCGCAGCAGGTCGGCCTCATGCTGGACCAGGCCGTAGACGAGGTCGAACGCCGTGAGGTTGCGATCTCCCACCACGCCGCTCGTGTTCCAATCGTCCTGCCCTAATGTCTCGAGGAATTGAACGAGCTTCCGGCGGGATTGCCTGACGAATTCTAAGACGTCCGGAAACGGACGTTCATTCCACGACGCAGATTCGAGCAGCACAACGTCTTTTCTCTGCGGCGGGAGCGGCTGCTCTCCCTCGACCATGGCTTCGAGGACGGGCAAATAGACCTCACAGTCGTAAAGACCGATCAGCGCATAGAGCTCTTTTATGGACGGCTCATCCTCCAGCGGGCGGGTGCTCAGGATCTCATCCGGCACGGCGTCGATTTGGCCGCGCAATGCATCGAGCTCGTCGATTAGATGCCGAGCCTGACCTATCAGAATTTCTTGGCGCCGGTTCGAATCGGCCATATTCACACGGACGCAATTGCAGATCGGGCTACGTGACCGCCGCAACGTACTGATCTATCGATGCGCGAAGATAACGGTTACGCGCGGTCCGTCCAAAGTCGCAGGGTTTGCTTCGGCCGGCCGGCAGCACAATCATCCAGGGAACGATCCACGAAACGCCTCAGTGCGTGGAAAGTCCGGCCGAGAGGCGCTGAAGGCGCCGCATTCTGCGATTCGATATCCGGATCGGAGCGCAACCGGAGAACCGTCTCGTTAAAGGCAGCCGGGAGGAGAGCCGACGTTGATTCAGGTAAGAGGTCGGAATTGCGATCGACGCCGACATTACATCTGAATGAATCCGGCCGACTTCGCGTCGGAGTTCTTTATTTTGGTGAGCCGGTCGAGCAGTCGATCGATTTTGTAATCGATGAGCTCCATTTGAGCCGACAGGTGACCCTCAGGTCCCTGATAGTTCATTTCCAAATGGGTTTTCCTTTCGCTGAGCCGCGCTACGCGAGCCTTGACGTAGTCAACTGCTTGCTGGCGTTCCAGTGAGGATGACGTGTCCATGTCTTCGCCTCACGAACCGTTAATGTGAAAACGTCTACCGAAATATCGGTGTCGATCTCACGACGGAAGGCGAACTAGGACTTCAAGAGGAATAGACGTTTAGCACATTTGCTACGCGGAAGTATGCCCGTCGGCTATAATCCGCCGGCGCAACGGCCGGAAGCTCTGCGTCTAGGCCACGTCGGCAAGACGTGAACTCAAGGCATTTTCCATGGTTGCTCGCACGGACCGCTCGTCGAGCGGCTTGCCGATGCAGTCCGACATGGACGTTGCGCCCTTCCGGCGGCGGCGGTCGCCGTCCGGTGCAAGGCCGATAACGGGCGTCTGTCCCGACATACCGTCGATCTTTTGCTGAAGCGCTTTAATCTTCGGATTTTGAGTCATCTCGAGCGATGCAAAGACGAGACTAAAACGCTGCCGCTCCAGCAGGGACACGGCAAGCTTTTCAAAGTATGCATGGTGGACATCGAATTCCTTTCCGAGAATGATATGGATGAATCGATGAACATCCGCGTCGCGATCGATGATGAGCGCCGCCGGCCTACTTCCTTTCGATTTGTTCTGACGTTGCGATAGCATAACAGGATGACCTAGCCCAATTGTTCAGTCAAGGTGGAGAATGTTCTCCTCCAGTACGCGGAAGTAATCATAATCCTTTCCTTATGTACGGAGGTAAGGAGATGAACCTACTTGCTATTTGTGACGCCAGATGTATTCGCCTCTGACGTTCGCCGGGTCATCTTATGGCGCACAGGTTCACCACTTCAGGCTCATCATCACCAACACCATGCCGTTGTTTTTTTTCCGGTACCGTTGAAGGTGTACTTGTGAGTAGGGAATCAAGGCGCCTGCAATTCATCCAATCGAGACCAACGGGGCTCACGCGCCGGTCGTCGGCTACGCTCCTTCCGCAACGATTCTCGCAGCTCGAAGATCTGTCTTTCTCGATCGCTAAGCTCGAAGATGATGGCATCGAGCGCCTCGATGGCCGCCCGCTCCAGCTCTGATCCGCGGTCGGCGTGCCGGGGATCGCTTTGCAGCTGGATTGCGATATCAATGATCTGCTTGAGGCAGTTCACGATCGAGGATCGCCCGTACGGAGCCATACGACGTTCTTTAGGGCAGGACTGCCAATTCGATGTTCACGACGATACCGTTTGGCCGCTCCGTGAACCTGCGCATGCTCACAGAATTCGGGGATTCATCTGCCGACGGCAAGCCGATCAGCGGGGGAAACGACCGGGGTCAGTATAGTGAGATCTGCGTTGTGGCCGATACGCTTTTGACGCAACGCCATGGTGGCAGCCGTTCCGGTGCCGCATCCTATGTAGCCGAGAAAGAGCAATAGCGTTGATGCTATAAGCGTTCATACGGCCGCCGAGCTTCTAGCGGCGGGGCCGCGCCCCTCTTCATCTCCTACGTACGCCTTATAGGTGATAGGCGCATTTGGACCCCCCTGTGAAGCTCGGAACATTTTTCCGCAATTCTCTGCGAACCGGGAAAAAATGTAACGCGGCGATGCGGAAAGCGCGTTTGATGTTGCTCGATGTGGACGATATGCGTATTAGCGTGATGCAATACTTGGTGGCATGCGATTTGACCAAGACCGACGCACCGCAGTTCATCACACTCTTCGGTCGGTCCAGACATGCTTCGATCAGCTCTCCTTCCGCTTGCCGTCCTTCTTGCCGCGGTCGTCCAGCCGTCGTTTGCTCAATCCTTCTACACGGAGTGTAGCGAAAACACAGGAAATAGCGCCGTCATCATCGTGTCTGCCGACATCGATCCGTGGGCGAACGGTGGAGCGTTGCCGGCGAACAGCGAGATTGCCGTCTTTACGCCGGAGGGAATCTGTGCGGGTGCCGCCGTGTGGACGGGAGATAATCTCTCCGTCACGGCCTGGGGCGATGATGGCCAGACCGATGCGAAGGACGGATTCGCGGACGGTGATGCCATTGCGTATCGAGTCTGGAATTCGTCGAATAGCTTAGAATATTCAACCGATGCCGGCAGCCTTACGCACTCCTATGACGGGAGCCAGCCGTATTACACCACGGACGGACTCTACGCCGGCGATGCGATCTACGCGCTAAGCTCGCTTGTGGGCGAGCTTGCGCCGGCCAGTCCCACGCTGGGCTCACCGGCCGACGGCGCCTCCGCCGTGTCGACGAGCCCCACGCTTTCGTGGAACGCCGCTTCGGGTGCCGAGACGTACCGCGTGCAGGTGTCGACGGCCGGTGACTTCTCGGCCTTCGTCGCTAACCAGGACGGCCTGACCGCTACTTCGTACGACCCCGCCGACCTCGAGTACGGCACCGCTTACTACTGGCGCGTCCGCGCCGTCAACGGCGACGGCGCCTCCGCCTGGTCCGGCACCCGCAGCTTCACCACCGAGGACGCTCCGACCGAGCCG
>CAZART010000180.1:0-2459 GCA_964487555.1 uncultured Rhodothermales bacterium | reverse complement strand
CCGCCTCCGATGTCTCCACGACCCCCACCCTGTCTTGGAATGCCGCCTCCGGCGCCGAGACCTATCACGTGCAGGTGTCGACGGCCAGTGACTTTGCAACGCTCCTCACCGACCAGGACGGCCTTACCGCCACCTCCTATGACCTCGACGGGCTCGAGTACGCCACCGTCTACTACTGGCGCGTACGCGCGGCCAACGCCGACGGCAACTCCCCCTCGTCCCCCGCCCGCAGCTTCACCACGGAAGATGCGCCGACCGAACCGCCTGCTGCGCCCTCGCTCGCCTCGCCCGCCGACGGCGCCTCCGGCGTGTCGACGAGCCCGACGTTATCCTGGGATGCGGCCTCCGGCGCAGAGACCTATCGTGTGCAGATCGCTACGGACGATAGCTTCTCCACACTGGTCGCCAACCAGGACGGCGTAACCACTACCTCCTACGACGCCGCGGAGCTGGAGTACAGCACCGACTATCACTGGCGCGTCCGCGCCGTCAACACGGACGGCAGCTCCGAGTGGTCCGGTGCCCGCAGCTTCACCACCAAATCCGCCACGCTGAAGCCGCCGGCCGCGCCCACGCTTGGCTTGCCCGCCGCCGGCGCGTCGCAGGTCTCGACGCACCCGACGCTGTCGTGGTATGCCTCCTCCGGTGCAACCACATACCGCGTTCAGCTTTCCACGTCGGTCGACTTCTCGGCTCTCGTCGTCAATCAAGGCGGCTTGACGACGACGTCCTTCACCGCCGAATCGCTCGGCAACGCCACGACGTACTACTGGCGCGTACGCGCGAACAACGACGACGGGGCCTCGGCGTGGTCGCCCGTACGGAGCTTCACGACGGAGAATCTTCCGCAGGATCCGCCGTCCGCACCGGAGCTCATCGCACCGAATGACGGCGCCTCCGGCATCTCCAAAACCCCGACGCTCTCATGGAACGCCGCGTCCGGTGCCGCGAGCTATCGCGTACAGATGGCGACGAACTCGAACTTTTCGGCGCTCGTTGCCGATCAGGAAGGCCTGAGCTCTACGTCCTACGCGTCGCCGGGCCTGGAACTCGGTACGACGTACTACTGGCGCGTTCTTGCCGCGAACTCCGAGGGTACGTCTTCCTGGTCCGACACGCGCAGCTTCAACACCGAAACCGCGCAGACCCAGCCGCCGGGTGCGCCCACACCGGCCTCGCCCGCTGCCGGCGCGTCGCAGGTCTCGACATCCCCGACGCTGTCGTGGTATGCCGGCTCCGGCGCCACGAATTATCGGGTGCAGGTCTCTACCGCAGCCGACTTCTCCGCATTCGTCGTCAACCTGGGCGGCTTGACCACCCTCTCCTACGAGGTCGACGACCTCGAGTACGGCACGACCTACTACTGGCATGTACGCTCCATCAACTCGGGGGGAAACTCCGCGTGGACCGAAGTGCGCAGCTTCACCACCGAAGCCGCTCCCTCCGCGCAGCCCCCGGCTGCGCCCACCCTCGCCTCTCCCGCCAACGGCGCCACGGACGTCTCACCGACCCCGACGCTGTCGTGGAACGCCGCCACCGGTGCCGAGACCTACCGCGTGCAGATCTCCGCAGCATCGAATTTTTCCACCCTGATCGACGAGAAGAGCGGTCTGAGTGCGACCTCGTACACCGTCGCCGATCTCGGTTTCGGGACTACGTATTACTGGCGCGTCCGCAGCGCGAACGCGAAAGAGAGCTCCTCCTGGTCCGGCACGCGCAGCTTTACGACGGCATCCGACGGAACGCTTCACCCGCCCGCGCCGACATGGCCTACCGACGAAGCCACGGACGTACCGTCTCCCGTCTTACTTCAGTGGTCGGACGTGAGCGGGGCATCGAACTACCGGGTACAGGTTTCGATAACGGAGGACTTCCGAAATGTCGTCCTGGAAAGCCGCAAAAGCAAAACGGAAGTGTTGGTCGTGCTGGCGAACGAACAGGCGTTCTTCTGGCGCGTCCGTGCCGAAGCGGACACCGAATCGAGCCCATGGTCGGCCGCCCGCACGTTTACGACGGCCTGTCCTCCGCCCCCCGCTCCACGGGTCGAGTGGCCGGCGGGCAACGGAGAGCTGGCGTCGTCGGAAGCTACACTGGCGTGGCAGCCGGTTGAGGATGCCACCAATTACCAGGTGCAAGTGTCACGGGAGAATGCGGACGGCACGTCGGACGTCGTCGTGGACACGACGAGTGCGGCCACGACGGAGGTTACGCTGCAGCTTGATCCGCATGCGACCTATTCGTGGCGCGTGCGCGCGGAGAACGCCGGTGGCTGGGGCGACTGGTCGGAATCGATCGTGTTTAGCACGGGTGCGTCGACGTCGACAAAGGATCCCGACGAACAGCCGAAGCACGTTCGCCTCCATCAGAATTATCCCAATCCGTTCAATCCGGAAACCACCATCCCATTCGAGCTGCCGAAGACGAGCCGCGTGAAACTGACGATCTACACGATGCTCGGA
>CAZART010000179.1:0-8184 GCA_964487555.1 uncultured Rhodothermales bacterium | reverse complement strand
CACCGCTTGGCTACGAAGGAAGGCCGCGCACTCTACGTCCGGCGAAAGAGCACCGTCGAACCGACCTTCGGCATAATTAAGCATGCCCTCGGCTTCCGACAGTTTATGCTCCGCGGCCTCGAAAACGTACACGGCGAATGGAATTTGGTCTGTATGGCGATGAATCTGAAGCGAATGCATGCCCTGCTTGGGTAGGGCGACGCTTCGCCCTTCTTTATCCTGTAAGAAATGTCGACCGAAACTGACCAACTTCTGATTACCTCGCAAAATTGAGAACCGATCTTAGTCGCCGGACGCTAAGTCCGACAGACTCCTAGCGGCACGCCCGTCTTCGTGCCGGCGCCTGCTCTCGCCGACGACGACGTTCGGCGCATCACCGAGACGACGGCCCACCGGGTCGTGAACCTCCTCGAGCGCCGCGGCCTTCTCGAGCCGGACGCGCCTCCGGACGTGCTCGTGCAGGAGGAGCCGCTCCTGGCCGCCCTGACCGCCGCTTCGATCCGGGGCACCGTGGCCACCGGTGAGCGGGCGGGGAAACGCGTTCGTCGGCGGCTCATCGATCCGCAAGAAGGCATTCAGAGCAGGCCGCTGTGCTTTTCCTCTCGCGGATTCTCGCTGCACGCGGCCACGCGCGTCGAAGCCGGCGCGCGCGAGACGCTCGAACGGCTGTGCCGATACGTGCTGCGTCCCCCTCTGGCCGCAGGCCGGCTCCAAGTGGTGCACGTCGATACGCTCGCCTTCACGCTCAAGACGCCCTGGTCGGACGGGACCACCCACCTCCTTCTCTCGCCTCTGGAGCTTATCGAGAAGCTTGCCGCACTTGTACCACCTCCGGGCGGGAGCATATCGTGCCGGGACCGCGTCCGGATCAGGCCCCGCCGGCAGACGCCTCTTCCGACGCGCTCTGCGCCCACGCGGCCTCAACCCATACCCCCAAACCCGCCTACCGGCTCTCCTGGGCGCGTCTCCTCGCGCACGTCTTCCGCATCGACGTTACCGTCTGCCCGGACTGCGGCGGCACCATGAAGGTCATTGCCGTGCTCATAGATCCCCCTTCGATTCGCACCTACCTCGACGGAGTAGGGCTCACCTCACGTCCTCCGCCCGTCGCGCCGGCGCGGCCACGACCTCAGACCTCCTTCGATTTCGAATACGAATGCGCCTAGCGCGCCCCCGGCGGCGCAAGGACAGGCCCTGCAAAGGACCGCCCGACACGTCTGTCCTCCCGCCACTGAAGCGCCGCCTTGCTAGGGAAAAACACCCAATCCCTGCCCGGACTACGTCCGCCGAATGCATCGCGGCTTCCGAGAACGTTCCCTCCAGAACCTCACCAATGCCACGGCACCCGCCCGGCGGGCCGCCGCGTACCCTGCGCCGCTACTCAAGAGGCCCTTCTATGAGCCTTTTTTTGTCAAGCCCCCTTCTTTCTATCCGCCTACACGGCCTGGGGCAAATCGGAAGCGGCATCGAAATATCAGGCGATGCTTGCGGCGGGCTCCGACTGAGGCCGGTTCCTTCCGCACGTCACCGCCGCGAATCGCGAGGCACGGGAACGGCTCACGATCGAAGTCCGCGTGGCGGCCAGGCTGAGCCATCCAAACATTGCGACCGTTCATGCCATAGAGGAAACCGGCGACCAGACCTTCATCGTGATGGAACTCGTGGAGGGGCTGGATCTGAAGGCGGTTCTCGAAAATGGCGGGCTCCCCGTCGAGGACGCCTTGAGGATCGCAACGGGTATCGCCCGGGCGCCGGCGCCGCCCATGCACATGGCATCATTCACCGCGACGTCAAAAGCGCGAACGTGATGCTGAGTAGCGATGGGACGCCGAAAGTGACCGATTCCGGTCTCGCCAAGCTTTGCGGAGAGCCGTTCCTGACGCGGGATGGTTCGACGGTCGGCACGGCCGCCTACATGTCGCCGGAGCAGATTCGGGGCGAGGACGTCGACCATCGATCCGACATCTTCTCGTTCGGCGTCGTGTTTTACGAAATGCTGGTGGGACAACCTCCGTTTAAAGGTGCCTACGAACCCGCCGTCACGTACTCGATTGTCAACGTCGAGCCCGAGCCATTAGAGGACGTGCCTCCGGAGCTTGCAGAGGTGGTGATGAAGGCGCTCGCGGGGCTGTGTTTCGAGGCCCTCGAGGATCAGAAGAGAGCTGCGCAACATTTCGAGCGTTTCGTGGAGCTCAGACAGAAAGGCGCCGAGGTCGAGGACGCGAAGCGCCGTCTGGAGCAGATCCTTTGACAGCCCCTCCGGCGTTTGGGGGGTTAATCCGGCAATGAGATGACGAACGCCGTGCTCGTACGGCCATCGCTCTCGACGTCCAGCTTGCCGCCGTGGCCTTGCGTGACGATGTCGTACGAAAGCGACAAACCGAGTCCCGTCCCCTGGCCTGTCGGTTTCGTCGTAAAGAATGGCTCGAAAACCTTCTGACGGATCTCTTCGGGAATGCCGGGGCCGTTGTCCTGGATGCGGATTTTCACCTGTCCGTCGAGGCGACTCGTCGATACCGATACGCGCGGCAGATAGCCGGACTCCGGCGACCGAGGCGATCCGGCGCTGACGTCTCCCGTATCACCCTGCGCCTTCTCGTGCACGGCCTGGAAGGCATTGCTCATCAGATTCAGCAGCACACGGCCCACCTCCTGGGGGACCATTTCCACCTCCGCGGCATGCTCGTCGTAATCCCGCGCGATCTCGGCGCCGAAATCCGCCACCTGTGCGCGCATTCCGTGGTAGGCGAGATTGACGTATTCCTCCACGAGTGCGTTGACGTCTGTGGGCGCGCGCTCGCCTCGTGAGCCGCGGCTGTGCTCCAGCATGGAGCGTACGATGCCATCGGCACGCTTTCCGTGCTCCTCAATCTTCGTCACATTCAGCCGAAGATCGGCAACGAACGGCCGCAACTCTGTCTTCGGGCTCTCCGCTTCGATTTCCGCGTCCAGCTCTTCCGTCAGCTCCTTAGAAACGGAGGCGAAATTGTTGATGAAGTTGAGCGGGTTTTTGATTTCGTGCGCGATGCCGGCCGTTAGGGCGCCGAGGGAGGCCATTTTTTCCTGCTGCACGAGTCGGTCCTTCGCCTCGCGGAGCTCGTGGTAGGCGAGCTCGATCTCGCGCGCCTGCTCGAGCTCGCGCTCGCGCGCCGCGTCGCGTTCCTTTCGTACGAGCCGCCGCCGCTGCACCCGATCTACGGCGAAGAGGCCGGCCATTACGAGCAACCCGTACAGGCCGTAGGCCCACGGAGTCTGCCACCACGGGGGCAAGATCAGCAGCGCTACGGCCGCACCCGCCTCGTTCCAGATTCCGTCGACGTTGGCCGCCTTTACACGGAAGGTGTACCGACCTGGGCGCAGGCTCGTATAGCGGGCGGTTCGCTGCATTCCGGCATCGATCCACCCTCCGTCGTAGCCTTCGAGCCGGTAGGCATAGCGGATGGCGTCCGGACGCTCGAAGTGCAGGCCGGTATACCTGAACGTCACGTCGTTTTCGTGATGCGCGAGATCGACCTGTTCGCGGCCGAACAGGGAGACATCGTTCTCTTGCCCACCGCCGCGTCGCGAGAGCGTCTCGAGCGCCACCTGCGGGGGATTCGGGTCCGGTGTGAGTGCGCCGGGGTCGAAAACCACGAGACCCTCCAATCCACCGAACAGCATCACGCCGCTCTTCGTGCGGCTCGCTTGTCCAAAACGGACGAAAGGAAGACCGTCTCCGCGGGTAAAATTTCGAAAAGTCTCCATCTCCGGATCGAAGCGGCTGATCCCTCGCCCGGTCGCGAGCCAGAGATAGCCGTCCTCGTCCTCGACGATGGCGCCTATGCTGTTACTGGCGAGACCCTGCTCTTCTCCGTACCGCCGGACGACTGCTCCCGTCTCTCCGTCCAGCCGAATCAGCCCCTGGATGCATGTACAGGCCCACAAGCGCCCCTTCCGGTCCTCATAGATGTCGGTGACGCATCTGGACTTTCCCGGCGAGGCGAAAATACCGGTTTCCGGATCGAAACGGTTAACGCCTCCGTCGTCCGTCCCTATCCACAGTGTGCCCCCACGGTCCTCGTACAGGACGTGCACCTCACCATGGTCCAGGCTATCGGATACGCCCGGCCGGGCATGGCGCCGGTAGGGATAGCGTATGAAGGTCTCAGTGCCGGGCTCGAGTCGATTGATCCCGGCGCCAAAGGTTGCAATCCAGAGACGGCCGCGTCGATCTAGCAAAAGGTCCGCGATTCTATTGTCACCGAGGCTGGTGCTATCGGTGGGATCATGGCGATAGTGGGCCCGCACTGTGCCGGCAGCATCCAGAAACAGAAGACCGTCGGGTGTGCCGACCCATAGACCGCCCGTGCTGTCGAAGGCGAGCGCATGGATCGGCTGGTCCCGGAGGATTCGCGATACCTCCGCTTCCGGGGAGAACCTTCCAAACGAGCGTTTCGACTCCGCTGCCGGCGTCTCTAACCGGTTGAGCCCCGCCGCCGTACCGACCCATACCACCCCGTTGGGCGCCTCTTCAATCACCCCAATGCGGTTGTCGCTGAGACCAGCCTCGCGTCCCGGCATACGGCGAAGATGTCGGAACTGGCTGTGCCGGCGGTCCAGCTTGTTCAGGCCTCCAAGCCAGGTGCCTGCCCACAGGGTCCCCTGTGCATCTCGCATCAGCGCGCGGACGTGCCGACTACCGAGGCTATGCGGGTCGTCCGGATGGGGTTCATAGTTGCGGGCATCACCAGTTTCCGGATTAAAGTGTATGAGTCCGGCACTGGGCGTGCCGAGCCAGAGCTTCTCGTCGACGTCTTCGACGATCTGCTGGATCGTGTTGTAACGCGAGTCGCCGCCGGACATCGTAAAGTTCCTCACGGCTCCATCGTCGACGTCGTCTATCCGGAACAGTCCGGCTCCATTCGTGCCAATCCATAGACGTCCCGCCTCGTCCTGCATGAATGTGTGGATGGAGAGGTCATTCCATTCCGCGATATCGATCTCCGCCGGCACGAACCGGCTAAACTGACCGGTCTCGGAATTGCGTAAGAACAGGCCGTCACCGGCCGTGCCGATCCAGAGCGTTCCGGTCCGATCTTCGAAAACGGCCGTGACGCGGTCCGCGGGAAGGCTTGCCTCATCCGTGGGGACGGACTCGATACTGAGGTCGTCACCGGGGGGCAGCGCGACTATCTGCACGCCCCACAGATGCGGTCGGTCCGGAGCGAGCACCGCCCAGCCTTCGCGGGGGCTGTGGCCCCGATCGGATCGGTAACGAAGTCGGTAGCGGCCCCGGCCGAGCGTGAGCACGGCCGCCTCCATTCGGTTTCGCACCTCGCCGCCCGCCCACGCGGACTGTGAGCGCGTCATCGCCCAGACACGGCGGCCGCGCTCGTCCTCGATCCAGCCGGCGTCCAGCGTCTTTTGATGCGTCATCTCGCCCATTCCGAAGACGAGCACACGTGTCTCACGTGTCAGTGTGAAGATCTGCGTGCGATCCGCGTCACGGCCCGGCTGCAGAATGGCCGCCAGCGTGTGACCCCGCGAGCGAGCCGAATCAATCGCCGCAAGCGTCGATGGCTCGTAGCGGACGAGCGCTGGGGCGTTGTGTAGGGCGAGCGAATCCGCGCCGGGATCGTATTGCAGCAGCCCCGCGGCGGTGGCCACCCATACCTGTCCTCTGCTGTCGCGTAGAATCGTATCCGGACCGGACGCTAACGGCGAAAAGCAGCCTCCGGCCGTGCTCATCCGTCCGTTCTCGCCGATGCGAATGCGCCGGACTTGACCAGTGGAGGTATCCAGCCGGTCGAGGCACTGCACACCGACCTCATCCACTACGTGAGAACTCCAAAGGAGCAGTCGTCCGGGGGCGATCTCGCGCACCAGAAAGATGGTATTTCCGCTAAGCGTATGCGGATTCGACGGATCGGACTGGAAGTACGTGAACTTCTGCGATCGCCGGTCGAGCCGGAGCAGCCCGCCGTCGAAGACTGCGCCTGCCCAGATATCTCCGGCCGCGTCCTCCGTGACCGTATCGAAGTTGAGAAATTGAACGGGCGCCGTTTCATCCGGGCGGTAGACCCGCATATTGATGCCGTCGTAGCGCACCAGTCCGTTCTGCGTCGCGATCCACAAATAGCCTAGCCGGTCGCGGTGCAGGGCTCGCGCGGAGTTCTCCGGCAGACCGTCTTCGATCGTGATGCGCTCGAAGCCGTATTGCGGCAATGAACCCGTCGGATGCGGCAGGTCTTCAAACTCCTGAGCCCATGTTGCCCGGCCGAAGCCTGCCGGCAGCAGTACGAGTATTAGCGCTGCGAAAAACGCGGGGGCATGCTTTCTCGATGTATGCCGATGGTTCATAATCCTGGGAATTGCTCCCGACCCTACGAGCCGGTTCAGGCCATTGAGATCGCTGCCAGCCTACCCAACTGTCCGCCAGGAGGTTCGCCGCGGCCGATATCATGTGGAAGGCTCATCGGAGAGCGAATCCGGACTGGTGGAATGCAGCTGACGCGCGCTCGCATGCAAGAATACGGGTTGCCGGCCTCTCGGCGCAAGTCCTTCTCTTCTCGCCCATAACATGCGGCGGATTGGCGCCATTGACCAGCGACGGGGCAGCTATGAGAACGTCGCCGGCCGCCGATGCCTCCAGGCGGTAGAATCAGAGCCGGTGAGCCGGCCGGAGGCACTCGCGCATCGCGCAGCCTTATGGCACGACGGCATCTTACCGTTCGGTCGAATAGATCCACGTTGCTTACCTTTGTGGAGACCACGCGCACCTCCGAACGGATTCAGGTCCCACCATCTATGCCGCTTCCCAGTATTCGCATCGAGTATCCGTCGTGGGTCGAGCGCCACGTCGATTGGGAGGCGGACGTACGAGACCGATGAGGATCGCATGCGCCTCGCCGTCGACGTCGCACGGCAGAATGTGTTGCAGAACACCGGCGGTCCCTTCGGCGCGGCCGACTTCGAACGTGAGACTGGGCGCCTGGTCTCGGTCGGCATGAGTATGGTCGTGCCGAGTCGCAATTCCGTGCTTCACAGCGAGATCGTCGCCTTTATGATGGCAGAGGCGCGGCTCGGATCCTATACGCTCGGCGGCGAAGAGCTTCCTGCGCACGTGCTGGCCACGTCGTGCGAACCCTGTACGATGTGCCTGGGGGGCGGCGCAGCGTCTGTATAAGGAAACGGTCAGATATAACGAACTAGGGTGCTTCATGAACAGGACCATTGGACCGCTGGAGCGGCAGATTCTCGAGCGGCGCGACGCGCTTCTGGGGTTCATTCGCAGTAAAGTCGGTGATGACGAGCTTGCGGAGGACATCCTTCAGGAGAGCCTCCTGAGGGCGCTCCGAGCGGCACCTGAGCTTCAGGATGAAGATAAGTTCGTTTCCTGGCTCTACCAAATCATCCGCAATGCGATTACGGACACCTACCGTCGGCACGCCGCTGCGGCACGTCGTCTGGAAAAGTACGCCTTCGAGATTGCGGATCAGGAGGAGCCGTCGCCGCAGGAGCATGCCGCGCTGTGTGAGTGCTTTCGCAGCGTGCTCCCGACCATGAATCCGGAATACGCCGAACTCATCGAGTCGATGGACCTCTCGGGCGAACAAGCGGAGGAAGTGGCCGAACGGCTGGACATCACGAGAAACAATCTCAAGGTTCGGCACCACCGTGCCCGCCGACAGCTCCGGGAGCGTCTCGAGGAAACCTGCCGTACCTGCGCCGCGTAGGGCTGCATCGACTGCACGTGCGGATCCGGCGAACCGGTGCGGCACACGCACCGGTCTGTATTCGACGTGTGAGTCGAATCCGCAATACCTAATGACCATATGGGGGCGGGCAGCTGGTGCTGTTCGCTCTTTTTTGTTTGGCCGCGAAAATTGAAGTGTAACCGTGCAGGACGCCTGCGTCCCTATGGAAGAACAGACGGAGCGCCCAACGCCGCCCTCGCTCCGGGCCTGTAACCGTCTTGTCGAGCCTGCGTCTGTTCGCGGCGTATGCCGGTATACACAATGATTTTCGAAGCATGCCAAGCCTGTATACTCCTATGAAATCCGTTTTCACAGCGCTAATCATCGCGGGCCTCTTCGTGTCGTCGCCGGCGTCGGCGCAACATGAAGGACATGGTCACGATTTACCGGCCGACTCTACGGAGGATGTGCATCACGGCCCGGCCGAGTCTCCGGAGAATGTGCATCA
>CAZART010000178.1:0-8249 GCA_964487555.1 uncultured Rhodothermales bacterium | reverse complement strand
ACCTTTTCGCCCGCGTTGAGCAGGTCGGCCGCCCGCCTGACGTCTTCGTCCTCAGGGATTACGCGAGGAAACGAGTAGCCTGTTCCGGTGAACGTCGCGCCGTGCTTTCTCGGGGGCGTCTCCATCTCCTCTTCCTGCACATCGCTCGGGAAGATGATGCACGTCACGGAGCGGTGCGCCTTCGCGATGCGGACGGCTTGATCTATCAGAGTTCGGGCTTGTGAAGGCGTGTGGCACATATGAACATAGTCGCCGGCCACGTCCTTGAACATCGAAATCAGGTCGACTTCCTGCTGATAATCGGCGCCCATGGCCGTCGTAGCCTGTTGTCCGACGATCGCCACCAGGGGCATGTTGTCCATTTTCGCATCGTACATGCCGTTCAGGAGGTGGATGGCACCCGGTCCGGAGGTAGCCATACATACTCCCACCTCTCCAGTGAATTTCGCATGGGCACAGGCCATAAAAGCGGCCATCTCTTCGTGCCTGGCCTGAATGAAGCGGATTTTATCTTCGTGGCGGTTAAGTGCGCCGAAGATTCCGTTTATGCCGTCTCCGGGATACCCGTAGATGCGGCCGATGCCCCATTCGTGCAGACGGTTTACGACGAAATCGCCAACGGTGTCACTCATCTTCGTCCCTCAAATCACTGCTTATTTCGAATGGCGCCTGGTGCTTGGACTGCACATCGCCCATAAAGAGCCTCCATGATCGACTGCACATCGGCCCCCGAAGAGCCTCCATGATCGACTGTACATCGCCCATGAAAAGCTTCCATGGTTGAATGAGGCAGGGGTCGGAGAGATTCGGCTTTGAGCGGCGGCGACGGCGGTATCTCACGGAGATTACCGTTATGATCGTGTCGTAACTCGGCCCGTGTTGCGATATGAAGGACGATTCGCACGAGCGAAGCTTCCGGCCGGCGTTCTGCACATGGTAAGACTTTGCGCCGAAGTTGTATACAGGCTGTAACGCTCGAGGCAAATCGCGTCCGCGGGGAAACAGAACTCCTGGGCGATCGGTGCCCTCGTTATGAGAGAGACATTCCGCGGGCACGAGCCGGAGGGCGTGGTTCGCTCGTACAGAGGTTATGAGGCCCTAAATACCTGTTATAGAGATTATCATGAGCACGATGAACACTTCATCACTACTTCGCTATCTCTGCCGTGTGCTGCTGGCCGGTGTAGTGGTCGTGAGTCTCTCCGCCTGCACCGATCGCGCGGACGACGATCTGACGCTAGACGATACGACGGCCGTGCCGGGTGACACCACCGGGATGATGATGGATCCGGGCGGCATGCAAGCCGATCCGGGCGCCATGCAGGGCCATATGGCCATGAACGGGGATACGGTGGATGTGGCCCTCGTAGATTTCGACATCAACATGCCTTCGACGCTGCCGGCCGGGTCCGTCGTCTTCCGTGTTACGAATCAGGGATCCGGGGAGCATAACTTCGAAGTCGAGGGACAGGGGAATGAGCATGTTTTCCCACAGAATTTGGAGCCTGGAGAGACTCAGACGATGCAGGTCGATCTGCAGCAGGGAAGCTACGAAGTCTATTGTCCCGTCGGTGATCACCGTTCTCGCGGAATGGAGTCGGACTTGACGGTGGAGTCGTCGATGGGTATGAACTGAGCAGGCCCGGAGAGGCGGCTACGCTTCACCCCTGGCTTTTTCCTCCGCCGTGCTTTTGGGCGGCGTATGGTGCAGTCCGGGCGGCTCTGCCGGTTTTGCCGGCGTATTGCGCTTGCTCATCGCATTGAATCCGAGATAGCCGAGCCATAAGCCCAGCGCAAGCAGGGCGAAAAGGATGAGCAGGAATAGGACATCCATAGTCGTAGTTCTTTTTTGTTGATGCTTCGGCGCGCATCTAAGAGCGCTGGAACGTGCCGATGTAATCCGTCTCGTCTAACACGTGGCCGTCCATGGCCTCCGTGATCTGCTTCCGCGTCGCCCCCGCTTCGAGGTCGAGTCGCGCGTCCAGAGCATAGAAGCGGAAGTGATAATGATGCAGCGTTCCGGGCGGAGGGCACGGCCCGCCGTATCCAATGCCGCCGAAATCATTGACGCCTTCCACCGGCACGTCCTCTCCGCCGCCGAAGTGCTCACCCACATCGAGGCCTTCGGGAAGGACCGTCGTGTCCGGCGAAAGATTGAAAATCGTCCAGTGCGTGAACGTCTTGTTGGGTGCGTCAGGGTCGTCCACGAGCAAAGCGAGTGACTCGGTGCCGTCCGGCGGATTCTGTATTGTGAAAGGTGGCGAGACATCCTCACCCCTGCAGGTATATTTCTCCGGGATCGGATCTCCCGCTGAAAAGGTGTTCGTCGTAACCGTCAGTCCGTTCGACATGGCCGTGTCGATCTCAATGATTAAATGGGCTCGGGTGCTTCTCTACCATCAATCTTCCGTGAGCCGGCTTGTTCACGTTCCGCCGGCTTCGCTACGAGGTTTTCTCACTCGGATGTACGGCTCCAGGTGGCGGGTTCCAACGAACGGGATGTCGGCAAAGGCACGGCGCGCATTACCCAGCAGGCCTTTGATAAGATGGGTCTGAGCCAGGGTGGCGTCATCGAAATCGTCGGAGAAAGGTCGACCGCTGCCATCGCGCTCCCACCGTATCCTGAAGATGAAGGGCTCGAAATCATCCGGCTCGACGGCCTTATTCGTGCGAATGCGAATGTGAGCATGGGCGATCACGTGACGGTTCGTGCTGCGGACTGGAGCGGCCGGGCGCGCGGCAGCGGCTCGGATTTACCGTGAATGGAGAATGATCCGGATCCGCCGTGCCGAGCGGAAGATAGTGGTGAAGCTGTTACGCTCTCATTTCGGACCGGTCTCCTCTTTAGAAATTTGAGGAATCTGCCGATATAAGGCTGAAGGTGTGAACCACCTCCACACCGTCTTCCGGCGGCAAGAATTCGTGAGCCGATGAATATCAGAAGCCTCTACCCGGTGCCTGTCGCGCCGCAACGATCCGAAATATCTTTGGCCGGGCACGAGAGCGGCCCGTCCGACGATGCCGATCGACCGCGATTACGCATCGTACGCGACAGAGTGGTGATTTCCTACCGGGCACGCGAGCTCCTCGACGAAATGCGACAGATGCCGGAGGTCGATATGATCATTAAGACGCTTCTTGGGACGGCACCTTTGACCGACGAGCGCGCCGACGAAGTGCTGGAGCGCATCCATTACGGCTACTACAATCAACCCGAAGTGGTGAAAGAGGTGGCCGGCGTGTTGAGCAGTGTGTTTGAAAACGAACCGTAAGGTCCGGTCAGAACGGACGAACCGGCAGGAATTTTCCCAGCGTGGTTCCTAGTAGTTCCAGGACGCTTCTCCAAGGGCAGGATCGGAACCAGAAGTTTCGGGGTCGGACGGGGATCCACACTGATCTTCCGACCGCTCGGCAAGCGACCGCCAGCTGTAATGAGGATGGCTGCGAAGGACGAGCGACGGCTCCTCGGCGGTAAGCGACATGCGGCGGGGTCGCTCGACCTCGTGAGCCGTCACTTGATCGGAGGGATCGGCTGAAGGCTCGCCCATCTCGAGGTCCGTCGTTACCCATTCGATATGCTGCAGGATGCGCAGCTGACGAACGATGTCCTCGTAGGAGACATCGTCGTGCGCATGTTGAAGCATGCGCATCGCCGTCTCGCGTGGGCTTAAGGATGTTTTCTCCTCCGCCATACCGCGTCTATGTCGTTGTGGCACCGAAAAAGGTCACGGCGTGCGTGTGTTGGCCCGTTGGCACTTCAGTTCACCCTCACGCTTGGGGTCAAGCGACCTGTTTCTCCGGCTGCCTGAGACGCTGCGTGACGACCTTCACAAATCGTCGAGCTTCTCGACGGGATCGAGCACGCACCGTGAGTTCGCGGCCGGCCGCACAAAACTGAACGAACCAGGCGCCGCTTTCTTCCATGCACTCGACGCGTTCCAGATCGGAATAGGGGTGCACCCGGATGCGGTACCCGATCGAATCCGTATTTAGACAGAGGATGCGGCGGTCCGTCGCGCCGTAAATGCCGTGCTGAATGGACACCAAGGTCGTAAGCACGACCTCCCCCGGGTCGAGATGGCCGGTCAGCCGGTAGTTCAGTTCGACTTCGTAATCCATAGATGAAAGGGTGCGAACCAGCAGTACCGGTTGCCAAACAGCCGTACCGGTCGCGAAACGGCAGTATCGCGCTCTACGACACCTGCGCCCATCTGTACCTACTGCGCCCATCTGTACATAATAGATACGTACAATAATGTAGATTTCGTAGGCGAGAGGTTGAACTTTCGGCGCACTCCAGAGGGAGTCGGGCTTCCGAATGTCCACCAGCGCAATGAGCCGGATGACGTTCGGCAGGGCACCGCAAGTGGTCGCGATTCAGGGATCGGTAGGACTCTGGGGAAGAAGCACCGTCAGCGCCTCGAACGTATCGGCATCTTCCGGAGCTTTATCCTTCCGCCAGCGGATCATCCGCGGAAATCGCAGCGCCACGCCGGATTTATGGCGTGACGAGCGTCTTATTCCTTCGAACCCGATTTCGAACACGAGCTGCGGTTCGACGCTCCGTACAGGGCCGAAGCGCTCGATCGTGTGCTCCCGGACGAATCGATCTACCTCCCGGATTTCGAGATCGGTGAGTCCCGAATAGGCCTTGGCGAAGGGGACCAGCTCGCTGCCTTTCCATATCGCGAACGTATAGTCGGTGTACAGGGTCGCACGTTTGCCATGGCCCGGCTGTGCATACATGAGAACGGCGTCTACGGTATATGGATCGACTTTCCATTTCCACCACACGCCGCGTCTTCTGCCCACGGCATACGCCGCGTCCATCCTTTTCACGATGAAACCCTCTACGCCTCGACCTCGGCTCTGACCGTGGAGATCGGTTAGCTCCCTCCAGGTTGACGCGGCGACGATGGGGGCGATCTGAATCTGCAGCGCGTTGGTCGTCGTCTTGAGGACAACTTCGAGGAGATCACGCCTTGCGTTGAGCGGAAGCTCCCTGACGTCGTCCCCGTCGAGTTCAAGGACGTCGAAGGCGAGAAAGGCGACGGGCACGTCATGCAAGAGCTTCCGGCCGACATGTTTCCGGCCGATGCGCCGCTGCAGCTGCGCGAACGGAAGCACCTGCCCGTCCCGCCAGGCAAGCACCTCGCCGTCGAGCACGAGACCGTCGGGCAGCACGAGCGCACTGTCGCGCACCTCTGGAAAGCGGTCCGTGACGAGCTCTTCTCCTCTCGACCAGATGAACACCCGGCCACCGCGCCGGACGACTTGCGCCCGGATGCCGTCCCATTTCCATTCCACCTGCCAGGATTCCACGGCGCCAAGATCGTGCGGAGGTCCGTCGATCGCATGAGCGAGGCAGAACGGGTAGGGGCGGCTCTTGACTGCGTCGGAGGTATCCTCTGCCCTCAGGCGGCGATAGAATTCCGTCGTCGGCTGCCAGTTTCCCATCATACGGTGGGTAAGAACGGCTTCGTCGATTCCGCTCTCCATCGACAGCGCTCGGACGAGCAGTTTTTGCGATACGCCGACGCGGAATCCGCTCGTGATCAGCTTATTCCATACGAATCGCTGATCGTAATTGAGATGGCCCCAGGCATCCCTCATTGCTTCTCGCTGGGTCTCGGGATCCATTCGGCGCATCGCGAGCAGTCTCCGTTCAACCCAGTAATGCAACGGCCTGTCGGTGCCGTTCCGTCCATCCGGTAACAAAAGGGCGATGGTTTCGGCCAAGTCGCCGACGACGCTGTAGGATTCGTCGAAAAGCCAGGGAGGAAGGCCGGCCGCCTCCGTAGCCCACGCGCGAAGATCGCTTGATCGAACGAGGCGCTTCGGACGGCGGCCGCTCAGAAAGTATACGGCCCAGACGGCGTCCTCCGCGGGGGCCTGGCGGAAGTAGGAAGCCATCGCCGCGACCTTCTCGTTGATGCTGGTCGTTTCATCGAGCGCGGTATATAGGTCGGTGAATGCCCTCACGATTCTTCCCCTTCCGCTCTATAACGCGTCGGCATGGCTTCCGCCTGCATTCCCTGCTCCTGAAGATACCGCACGACCGTATCCGTGTACCCGTGTGTAGCGATGATGCGCTCGGCCCCGCTCTCTGCAATGACGTCCACCAAAGCCGGCCAATCGACGTGGTCGGAGAGGACGAATCCACGGTCGACCGCCCGCTGCCTGCGTCTCCCACGGATTCGCATCCAGCCGGAAGCAAAAGCCGTCGAATACGGGGCAAAACGTCGGGTCCAGGCGCGTCCGTTTTCACTCTGTGGCGCGAGCACCATTGCACGGCTCCAGTCGGCCGCGGCCGGTTCATCCGAAACATGGATGGTCGGCGGAAGCTCTACGCCCGCGCTTCGATAGAGATCGGTGAGCTTTTCGACCGCCCCATGCGTGTATATGGGACCTATACCGGGATCAAGTCCGCCGATCAGCCGCTGCGCTTTGCCGAGCGCATATCCGAAAAGAACGCTCGTTTTTCCGGCTTCTTGATTTAGCCGCCACCAGGCATTGATCGCCTCAAATACCTCGGCCGGTTTGGGCCAGCAGTACACCGGTAATCCGAACGTGCACTCCGTGATAAGAGTGTGGCACCGGATCAGCTCAAAATCGTCGCTCGTAGGATCCGGGTCCGTTTTGTAATCGCCGGTCACGACCCACACCCGTCCTTTATACTCGATGCGTACCTGGGCCGAACCAAGGATGTGTCCGGCGGGGTGGAGTGATACGCGGACGCCGTTGATGTTGACGGGTTCTCCGAACGGAACGCCTTCGATCTCGGCCGGTCCGATCCGAGCATTCAGGAGGGCTGCACCGCGCGCCGCGCAGAGATAGCGTTTCGATCCGGGGCGCGCGTGATCGGAGTGAGCGTGGGTGATTACTGCACGTTCGACGGCGCGCCAGGGGTCGACGTAGAAGTCGCCGGCTTCGCAGTAGAGGCCGCTCGGGGTGATGGAGAGGAGATCCGCCACGGATGAAGGGTCTGTTGAAACACTCAAACGCAGGCGTCTCCGCGTGCGCTCAGACCACAACGTATGGCAGGGCGTGGCGTTTCCAATGGCCCTACGGCTCGCCGCCGGCCCAATCCATCCCCAACGCGCCGACGGCCGGCGCCCCCTTTGGGGACACCGGCCGCCTGGCTTCGGAGAAGGTGTGATGAGGGGTGTTTTTTCAGGCTATGCCGATCTGGTTGCGCATCCTGATCGATCGCGGCGGCGATTGCCGGTCCAGGCTTTTCTTGATCTCCTCTACTTCTTCGTGGAAGGCAGGTTCGAGCTCGAGACGGTTTTCGACCGAATTGCAGGCGTGAATCACTGTCGAATGGTCGCGCCCGCCGAACCGCAGACCGATGCTCTTCAACGAATGAGACGTCATCTGCTTGCTGAAATACATAGCGACGTGCCGTGCCGTTACGATTTCTCGCTTGCGCGTCTTGGCCGAAAGCAGCTCCGGCACGAGCCCGTAGAACTGAGCCACGGAACGCTGGATGTCCTCGATTTCGAGTCGTACCTGCACGTCATTCATCATATCCCGAAGAATTTCCTTCGCAGCATCCGGGTCGATCTCGCGCCGATAGAGACCGGCATGAGCGGACAGCTTGAGTAATGCGCCTTCAAGCTGGCGGATGTTCGCCTTCACGCGTTCCGCCACGAAGTCGATGACATCGGGATGCAGCGATACGTTATGCTTTGCAGCCTTGTGCTGGAGGATCGCGATGCGCGTCTCCAGATCCGGCGGCTGAATGTCGGCGCTCAGACCCCACTTGAAGCGGGATAGCAGCCGTTCCTCAATGCCCGAAATTTCCGACGGCGGCCGGTCGGCACAGAGAATGATCTGCTTTCCGGTTTGATGCAGCTCATTGAAGACGTGGAAAAACTCCTCCTGCGTCTTCTCTTTTCCCCCGAAGAACTGGACGTCGTCGACGATAAGCAGATCGATCTGCCGGTAGAAGTTGGAGAAATCGGAGACCCGATTCTCCTGGATCGACCGGACGAATTGAGAGGTAAACTGCTCGCTCGAAACGTACAGAACGCGATCTGTCCTTTGCTGTGCGTTTACGTGGTTGCCGATAGCCTGCACGATGTGCGTCTTTCCGAGTCCGACGCCGCCGTAGACCATGAACGGATTGAAGCTCGTCCCGCCCGGGTTCTTGGCAATGGCGACCGAGGCGCTCCGGGCGAGGCGATTGCAATCGCCTTCGATAAACGAATCGAAGGAGTATTCGGATTTCAACCGGCTGTCCATAT
>CAZART010000177.1:4285-8294 GCA_964487555.1 uncultured Rhodothermales bacterium | reverse complement strand
ACGGCGATCTCCTCATCGCCGGCGCCATGCATCATGGGGGCCACATCGGCGCGGCGATGGCGTTCCATCGTGATGCGGCCAACGGATCGTGGAAGAATGCCGTCGTGTTGCAGCCTTATGCCGCCCACACCTTTCATGAATTCGGCTCGGCCGTCGCCATCGACGGCGGCGACGTCTTCGTCGGCGCGCCGATGACCTCGTCATCTGCCGGAACCGTCTATGCCTTTCGTAACGACGGCGGCGACTGGGTTGACGTCACACGTCTGCCGGGCGGAGACCGGGTGTCTCGCGATAGGCTCGGCGCGTCGGTGGATGTGCATCGAGGACTGGCGGCCGTCGGCGCGTCCGGCGCCGACTATGGCGCGGGTTCCGTCATTCTCTACCGCCGTAGCGGCGATACGTGGAAAATCGAAACCGAGCTGGAGAGCCCAAGTGGCGGCCTCGAAGCCATAATAGGCGAAAAGTTCGGATGCGAAGGCGGCGCAGCCGCCCTGTTCGATTGCCACCAGGTAGACCTGCTTTCATTCCTGCCGATCAGCAGCATCGGCGGCAAACGCGGCGTGTCGCTCAACGACGTCTGGGGCTGGACCGATCCGGAGACGGATCGCGAATTTGCTCTCGTGGGCCGCGTCGACGGGACGTCCTTCGTGGACGTCAGCGATCCCCTGAATCCCGTCTATCTCGGCAACCTCCCACGAACCGAGGGCTCGCCGGGCAGCTCGTGGCGCGACATCAAGGTATACAAGAACCACGCCTTCGTCGTCGCCGATGGAGCCGGGGAACACGGGATGCAGATCTTCGACCTCACGCAGCTCCGCAGCGTCGCCGGCGAACCCGTGCTCTTCGAGGAAACGGCGCACTATGACAGGATCAACAGCGCTCATAACGTCGTCATCGACACCGAGTCGGGCTTTGCGTATGCCGTGGGTAGCAGTGGCGGTGGCGTGACCTGCGGCGGCGGCCTTCACATGATCGACATTCAGGATCCGACCCGTCCCGAATTTGCCGGCTGCTTTTCGGATCCCGGCACAGGCCGCGCAGGGACGGGCTACTCGCACGACGCGCAGTGCCTCGTCTACCGCGGTCCGGACAGGGACTACGACGGACGTCAGATCTGCTTCGGCTCGAACGAGACGGCGTTGAGCATTGCCGACGTGACGGACAAGCAGAATCCGGTGGCCGTCGCGAGCGCCGCGTACCCGAACGTCTCCTATACGCATCAGGGATGGATCAGCGAAGACCATCGCTACTTCTTCGTCAATGACGAGCTCGACGAGCTCAGCGGAAACGTGCCGGAAACGCGGACGCTTATCTGGGACGTCTCAGATCTGGACGATCCGCAGCTCGTGAAGGAATATATGTGGGGCACCAGGGCGTCGGACCACAACCTCTACATCCTCGGCGATCTTATGTACCAGTCGAACTACGCAAGCGGCCTCCGCATTCATGACATCTCCGACCCTGAGAATCCCGTCGAGGTAGGTTACTTCGACACCATGCCGGTCGGCGACAACGGACCCGGCTTCTCCGGGTCGTGGAGCAACTACCCGTACTTCGAGAGCGGCACCATCGCCGTTTCCAGCATCGGCGAAGGTCTCTTTCTGCTGAAAAAGCAGAAGAAACTCGGCCTGTAAGTGACCCAAATAGCCATGTGGAAGCGCACGAGGATTTTCATTATTGCGGCCGCTCTCGCTCTCGGTGGATGCTCCTTAAGCGGGCGATCCGTTGACGCGCCGGCCCTCAACGGCGGTATCGTCTTCTCTGACGACATCCTCCCGCTGCTGCAGACCAAGTTCAGGCCGCTCCTCGACGAGGAAGAGGGACTCCGTCTCGATTCCTGGGAGGCGCTCATCAACGGCTCGAGGCACGGTGAAGTGCTGATACCCTTCGATGCGGAGCGAAGCCTTCTGATCGAGCTCGCCGAGCATCGCCGGAGCACGCTAACACCGGAGGAAATCGGGCGCGTCCACCGGTGGATTGAGCTCGGGGCGCGAAACGACGAGGGTGAAGTTCCGTTTGAAGACGCCGACGAACTCCTCTACGTGTGCAATCAGGGATCCGCGGTCGTCTCGGTGATCGACATGGAATCGAATCTCGTCGTGCGCACCGTGGATCTGCAAAAGCTCGGATTTTCGGCCAATGCGAAGCCGCATCACATCGCGGTATCGCGCGACGGCTCGTACTGGTTCGTATCGCTCATCGGCGATAACACGGTCCTGAAGCTGAACCGCGATAATGAAATCATCGGCCGCGTCTCCTTCGAAGTGCCTGGCATGCTCGCTCTCGATCGCGCCGAGTCGATGCTGTTCGTCGGCCGGTCGATGAGCGCCGTCAATCCGCCCGATCGCATCGGAATGATCGACAACGAAACGATGGAGCTTGAAGAGATCGACGTCTTCTTTCCGCGCCCTCATGCACTCGACGTCACGCCGGACGGACAATACGTCTACGTAGCCAGCCTGGCGGTGGATCAGATGGCAGCCATCAATACGGAGACCCTCGAGATCGAGGTGCATCAGATGCCGGGAGAACATCATCATCACATGCCCATGCAGTTCGAGATCGCGCCGGACGAGCGGACGATGATCGTGGGCGGTGAGATGAGCGGCCGCCTCTTGTTTTATGACCTGACCGATCCCATGACTCCAACCGTGACTAAGACGCTGGATCTCGGAGGATCTCCCTGGAACCCGACCTACACACCGGACGGCCGTTTCGCTTACGTCCCCCTCAAGCGCGCGGACGCCGTCGCCGTCATTGACATGAATACACGCGAACCGGAGACCGTGATCACGGGCGGCGGACTCTCGGAGCCCGACGGAGCCGCATCGCGGCCGGACGGCCGCTTCGTGTACGTCACGAATAGCAATCTCGACGGTTCTTACGAACCTCGCTACGATTTCGGAGACGGCCCGAACGGCACGGTCGTGGTCGTCGATACGTCGACCCGCGAAATCATGAAGATCATCGAGGTGGAGGAAAATCCGACCGGAATTGGAACGCGGCCGCCCCGATAGGATGATCGACCGATGATAGGATGATCGACCAATTACGATGTGCGGCGCTGTTTGTACTACCCGGGATGATGCTGCTCGTCGCGGGCTGCTCGTCGACCGAACCGCCGGCTGCCGCCATGAGAGCAGAGACTGGGTTTTCGGAGTCCTTCCGCCGTGTGATCCGGCCGTTCGAAGTCGTCGACGGTTTCGAGAGGCCCTACGAACATCCCTTCCTCGGCGGCCTCAACGTGCCGCGCCCGCAGTTTATCGACATCGACGGCGACGGCGATCCCGATCTGTTCGTGCAGGAATACACGAACGACGTGATGTTTTTTGAAAACACGGGCACGCCCGAAGCGTGGTCGTTCACCTGGCGTACGGACGATTATCGCGAGCTTGATGCAGGCGAATGGTACCGTTTCGCAGATGTCGACGGCGACGGCGACTTCGATTTGCTTACGGAGCAGCCATACAGCCATATCCGATACTATGCCAACGTCGGAACGCCGCAGGAGCCGCAGTTCGTCGTGAAGGCGGATACGCTGCGCGATCCGGAAGGTGAGCCCATCTTCTCAGACCGTCAAAATATCCCGAATGTCACCGACCTCGACTGCGACGGGATGCCGGACCTGTTCATCGGCCGGCTCGACGGAACGATCACCCGCTACGAGGCCGTCGAGGCCGAACGGAATGAGGCTCCGGTTTTCCGGTTCGTGACGCGGCGTTTCGAGAATATTGAGATTGTGGCGCAGTTCGGACAACCGGGCCAGATGAACCAGCCGCCGATGCCGAACATCCCCGGCGGGAATCGGCCCGATGACGGCGGCGGCAGCGGCGCGCCCGATGGCGGCGACGAGCCCGATGACGGCGGGGGGCCCCATGACCGCGGCGGGTCCGATGACGGCGGCGGGCCCGACGGCAGCGGAGAGGGCGGCAGCCCGGACGGCAACGGAGGCGCCGGCGTGCCCGGTGGCAACGGCGGGCCCGGTGGCAACGGCGGGCCCGGTGACGCC
>CAZART010000177.1:0-4185 GCA_964487555.1 uncultured Rhodothermales bacterium | reverse complement strand
CGGCGTGCCCGGTGGCAACGGCGGGCCCGGTGGCAACGGCGGGCCCGGTGACGCCCCCGGTGGCGGGTCCCTTTCCTTCGGATCGAGCTTGCATGGTGCGAATACGATGACATTCGCCGACATCGACCAGGACGGCGACGAAGACCTCTTCTGGGGCGACTTTTTCGAACCCAGCGTGCTGCTCATCGAGAATACGGGATCGTGTCAAACGCCCGCCCTTCGCGGCGAGCCCGAACCCTTTCCCCGTCCCGATCCGATCGTGTCGAGCGGGTACAACGCCCCGGCCTTTGCCGACGTCAACGGAGACGGCAAACTCGACTTTTTCGCGGGTGTGCTCGGCGGAGCATTTAATCCAAACCGCACCGTACACGCCCCTTTCTATTTTTATGAGCAGACCGCCGATGAACGTTTTCAGCTGCGCACGCGGCGGTTTCTCCACCAAATCGACGTAGGAAGCGAGAGCGTTCCCCATCTCGCCGATCTGGACGCAGACGGCGACCTCGACCTTCTGGTGGGCAACAAGATCTCCTCACAAGCTTCCAACACCGCGGTACTTACGCGATTCGAGAATACGGGCACGTCTGCGGCGCCGAAATTCATCCTGCGCGACTCCCTCCGCCTCCACGCTTCCTATCATTATGCGCCTGCCATCGGCGACCTGGATGGTGACGGTGACGCCGATATGCTGCTCGGCACATGGAACGACGGCATCGCCTTTTACAGGAATACGGGCGATGGCTTTGAGCTGGTCGACGAAAGCATGGTGCAGCTGACCCGCGGAAGCCACAGTACGCCGGCGCTCGTCGACGTCGACGCGGACGGCGATCTCGATCTCTTTGTGGGAGAAACGTCGGGCACCGTCAATTTCTATAGAAACACGGGCAGCCGGACCGCTCCCGCCTTCGAACTCGTCTCGGATGAATACCTCGACATCGACGTCGGTCGCCGGAGCGTGCCTGCCTTCGTAGACATCGACGATGACGGCGACTACGACATGATCGTCGGATCCGAGGACCAGGGGCTCATCGTTTTCCGGAATACCGGTTCGGCCTCTGAGCCGGCGTTCGAGCAGGACCTCGCGATAACCCATCAAATTCCCGTTGTGGCGGCGCCGGCCTTCGGCGATCTCGACGACGACGGCCATATCGACTTGCTCGTAGGCAGCCTCGGCGGTGGATTGCATTATTTTGCCGGATCAGATCGATAAGCCGCCATGGAAACGCTCATCCCCTTTACCACAGCGCAGCGCATCGTCCTCGACGGGGTGCAGCCGCTCGAGGCGGAAAACGTCACCCTCAACGATGCGCTCAAGCGGATCCTGGCGGAGCCTGTCGTGAGCACCGAGATGATCCCTCCCTTCGACAACTCGGCCATGGACGGGTTTGCGGTACGTGCGCGAGACGTGCCGGATTTGGACCACGATCTGCGCATCGCCGGCACCATCGCGGCAGGCGGGGGCACGCCGGCGCCGCTCGCGGAGCGGTCCTGTGCCCGCATCATGACCGGCGCCCCCATGCCGGAAGGTGCCGACGCCGTGATTCCGGTGGAAAACGCCGAGGTATCCGGCGATCGCGTGCGCTTCGGCGAGAGACCGGCCACCGGCGACCACGTGCGACGCGCCGGCGAAAATGTCCGCGCCGGCGAGCGCATTCTGGATGCGGGGCTTCGAATTACACCCCCGGTGATCGGCATGCTGGCCACGCTCGGACACGCGCGGATACGCGTCTTTCGGCGGCCGCGGGTCGCCGTGATTGCAACGGGCGACGAGCTCGTGGACGCCTCAGAGACGCCCGGCCCTTCTCAGATCCGAGATTCGAATGGACCCACGCTGGCCGCTCAGATCTCGATGGCCGGCGCCATTTCGGACGGCCCGCACCGGGTGGGCGACGATCGCGAGCGCCTGCGCGGCGCCCTCGCGGACGCGGCCGCCTCGGCCGACGCACTCGTCGTATCGGGAGGCGTGTCCATGGGTGAGTACGACTACGTACGCGCCGTGCTGGAGGACTTGGGCTTCGAGCCGCTATTCTGGAAGGTGCGGCAGCGTCCTGGAAAACCACTGCTCTTCGGGCTGATCGGCACGATTCCGGTTTTCGGCCTCCCCGGCAATCCGGTGTCCGCCTCTGTTTGCTTCGAGCAGTACGTCCGGCCGGCCCTGGCCGCGATGCAGGGCATGGCGGCCGTGATTACACCGCTCGAAAAGGCGATGCTCGACGAAGGCATCGACAAGAAGACCGGACTCCACCATTTCATCCGAGGCCGTCTGCGGCGCACGAGTGACGGGCTGCACGTGGCGCCGACCGGTCCCCAGGGTTCTCACATTTCGCGCTCCCTCGTACTGGCCGACTGCCTCATCCACCTACCCGAAGAAATCGAGCACGTTGCCCGCGGCACGATCGTAGATATCGAACGACTCCCCTGGAGCTAGCCGCCGCCGTCTGCACCGGACGTGCTACCGCCCCCTCCGGCGCCCCACTACATCAACACGTCGGCACGTCAGCACGCCGACACGTCGGCACGTCTTCACGTCGGCACGCCGGCACGTAACTGCGTCACTGCATCAAGACGGCGATCATCCTCCGATCAATATCATCGGCCGATTATCCGACTCGGCGATGGCATGCATTCCGGCGTGGGCGGCCGCCTTCTGAGAGACGGCATCCTGAATCGCCGAGCAGAGTTCGTCGTCCGCGGCGCCGCCTCGCATGAGATCACGGAGGCTCGTTTCCGCCTGTCCAAAAAGGCACACCTTTAGGGAGCCGTCGGCGGTAAGCCGGAGGCGGTTACATCCGGCACAGAAGTGATCGCTCATGGATGAGATAAAGCCGACGGTGCCGGCGTGACCGTCGATTTGAAAGGTCCTCGACGTGTCGTGCGGCCCGCGATCGGGTGCACGCAGCCGTATCCCGCCCGCCTCGATGCGTTCCACCATCTCGCGGTACGGCATGAAGAAAGCATCCGCCCAACCATTCCCGGAGAACGGCATGTATTCGATAAATCGAATTTCGAGGGGCCGATCTTTCGTCATCCCGACAAAGTCAACAAGTTCATCGTCATTCACTCCACGCATCACGACGCAGTTCACCTTCAGCGGCTCGTAGCCCCGTTCGATGGCGTCGTCGATCGCATTCAGCACAAGAGGCAGCCCGCGGCGTCGCGCGATCCGCTCGAATCTTTCGGGATCAAGGGTATCCAGGCTGATGTTGATCTGGTTAAGCCCGGCCGCCTGCAGCCGGTCGAATTTTTTGCTGAGCAAGAGCCCGTTCGTCGTGATCGCGAATGCACGAAGTCCGGGGATGCGGCCGAGCATATCCACAAGATCCTCGACCTGCTTTCGGACCAGCGGCTCGCCGCCGGTCAGGCGGATCTTATCGACGCCGTTTTCCACGAAGATGCGTGCCAGGCGCTCAATTTCTTCGAACGTCAGAATGGCCTCTCGTGGCGAAAGGTCGACCCCCTCCGCCGGCATACAGTACGTGCACCTGAGATTGCAGCGCTCCGTCACCGAAATGCGGAGATAAGTATGTTTACGCCCGAAGCGGTCTACGAACATTCCGGAAGGCCTGGCGAGGAAAAGGCTGGGTGGAGTTTTGGGTAGCGGATCGACGGCCGGATGTTCCGGAGACGGCCGATTATGCGGGATTGTGAGTTATTACGACCCCGTTGAGAGCGGTTCCCCTCCGTTACAATCGAACACAAACAACGCGGCGGCGGACCCGTACATGTTACAGGCAGTCACTCGGGGTATGGGAGAACTGTGATGGTGAATCAGAACGGCGGAAAGCGCAAGTCGCATCGGCTGGCCCTCGAGCAGCTGGGCGACGAAGAGCTCATGCGGCATCTGCAGGCGGGCGTAGAGGAGGCGTTCAACATCCTCGTGCATCGATACCGTGAACGCCTGGCATCCTATCTTTATCATTTCCTTCACGATCAGAAACAATCGGAGGACCTTCTTCAGGAGACGTTTCTTCGCGTCTTCAGGAATCGGCACTCCTACGAGCCGATCGCAAAGTTCTCGACGTGGCTGTACACGATTGCGGGAAATCTGGCGAGGTCGGAATATCGACGCCGGAAGCGGCATCGAACCTCTTCCATCTACGGGGAGCACGACGGCGAGGAATATGAGCTTCCGATTTCTTCGGATGCGTTGTCGCCGGACCGGTTTGCGGAACGGGGCATCCACAGCCG
>CAZART010000176.1:0-8360 GCA_964487555.1 uncultured Rhodothermales bacterium | reverse complement strand
CCGGAGCGTGGGCGCGCCGGCTGACGGGGGCGTACGCGAATTCGGGAGATCTCGCTACCGCCCTGGCCGATCTCCGCGACGGATTTCACCGCATTTCGACGCGGGGCCATCTGCCGTGGTACCTCGAGGAAAAATCGGAGGAAGGGTCACACGCTGCGTTTGCCGGTCTCCAGATCGAGGAAGCCTCGGGTGATGAACGCGTCTGGGCGGCACAGGCCGTGGGCGACTGCTGCATCCTGCACTTTAGAGATGACGAGCTGTTGCTGTCGTGGCCCATTTCCGATCCGGACGCCTTCACTGCGACGCCCAATCTGGTTTCGAGCAGGGAATCGGGCGACGAGCGTGACGTCCTGGAGACGAGCGGTGCCTGGGAGGCAGGCGACCGGTTCATTCTGGCGACCGACGCGCTCGCTGCATGGCTCCTCAAGCAAGGAGCGAATGACGTCGGCTCCAGCGGATTCGACGAGCCCGTTAAGCGCGCACGTCGCGACGGTGCGATGCGGAACGACGACGTTACGGCCGTCGTCATCGATCTTTGACGTGAGTCGCGCACTGTCCGGCGTCACGAGCCCGATCCACCCGAAAACTACTCCGCCTGCAGGAATCCTATGAAGTACCCCACGCCCGGGGAATATCAGGAAGCGGTGCAATCTCCCGCAGCCGTCTTCTCGGATCCGATCCTGAAGGACGCAGAGCCGGAGATGACAAAGCTCGGCCTCCCCGAGGCGATGACGGGCGCGTTCGCCGTCGTCTTTCCGATGCGCGCGCACGGGGTTCGCTGGGCCGTCAAGTGCTTTTTGACGGACGTTCCCGATCAGCGCGAGCGGTACCACGCCGTGGCCCGGTGTCTCGCCGGCGCCGAACTGCCGCATACGGCCGCATTCGATTATCAGCCGCAAGGCATCCACGTGCACGGCGATGCGCTGCCCGTGCTCAAGATGGAATGGCTGGATGGAATCTCGATAGCACGTTTCATAGAGTCCCACCTCTCGCGTCCGGACGAACCTTCGAGTGAGGTTTCGGGCCACGGCTCCGATGTCCTTAAGGCCCTCCACAACAGCTGGAGGGAGATGATCCGTCGGCTCGAGAAGGCCGGCATTGCCCACGGCGATCTGCAGCATGGAAATATCCTGGTCGACGGCAAGACCCGCGTACGTCTGGTGGATTACGACACGATGTACGTGCCGTCGCTCCAGGGAAAGAAGAGCCCGGAGGTCGGCCATCGGAACTATCAGCATCCGGATCGTGATGAATCGGATTTCGGCCCCTATCTCGATCGCTTTTCAGCTCTCGTAATTGACACGGCCATTCAGGCCTGCATCTACAAACCCGAGCTGTGGGCGCGCTACAGTACGGGGGAGAACCTGCTCTTCGGGGCGTCGGACTTTTTCGATCCGGATGCATCGGCGCTGTTCGATGAGCTGCTGCTCGCGCCGGGCGCGTTGAGGGCTCAGGCCGACATGCTCCGCCGCGCCTGCCACGCGGAGCCGGAGGACGCACCATCGCTAGAACAGATAGCGAGCGGCGATGTGGCGTTAAGGACGACGTGGGCGGCACATCGACGCAGCCGCCGGGCTCTCGAGGCGGAGAACGCATCCCGAACGGCGTTCGAGCGGAGGTTTGCCCCCACTGCGGCCGCGATCTTCGTGGTGGTCGCGTTGCTCCTGGCGATCGGCCTGTACGCAGCGGCGGTGGCGGTGGTTGCGGCCGCCGCAGCCGTTGGAGGTGCCGGCACTTTCTGGCAGTATCGGCGGCTATCGCCGGTGCGAAGGCGCCACCGCCTGCAGAAGGAGGAGGCGTATTTTTCTCGTCTCATCCGGTCCCTCGAAGGCGAGCTCGAGCGGCTGGAGGAGGCGAGGGCGGTCTTCGTCGCGCAGATGGAATCGGAGTATGATCGACGCCTGGAGGAGATCCGGGAAACGGTGCTTCGCGATCATCTGAAACATCATTTCGTGGGGGAGGCACGCGGATTCGACGGGATCACCCACAAAGCCGTCGTTCGCCTGAAACTGGCGGGCATTCGGACGGCGTACCAGGCGACACCGAAGCGCGTCGGGGATGTTCTACAGCTGAGCGACGAAAGCAAGGCGCGGATCGGTCTGTGGCGGGCCGCTCTCGCATCCGAATGCGAGGCGGAGATTCCGCGTGAACTGTCCCCGGCGGAGGAGCGCCGCGTTAAGCGAAGCATCGAGGTTCGCCTGGAAGATATAGATGCGGAGATCGCACGGATCCGCAACAAAATCGACGTTCAGCAGGACGAACGCGATCAGCTCCGGACACGCATGGCCGAGACACGCCACGCGCGATTCGCCCGGTATCTGCTGTACCTGCTTCGGCTGCGAAAGTCGGCGTACGTAGAAGCGTCCGCCATTTAATTCAGCAGGTCTTCGATGTCGACGCCTTCGGCGTCATTGGGAAGATCTTCACGGTGGCGTCGCACGAGGGCCAGGATGGCGCCGTGCGGGAGGATGACGTAGCTCTTCCCCTGGAATTTGACGTCGATCGCCTCTTTCTGAAGGAAGAAGGCAAAATCGCCCGGCCGCGCCTGCAAGGGTAGATAGCGAACCGACTCGCGCTCGGCCGCCCACGGCTCGCCGGTGTAGTCCGGGTTCGGCATTACGTAGCCCGGCCCGACCTTCTCCACGCGGCCCGATCGCACTTTCTCCTTCTCCGCGACGCTCGCCGGAAGCACGAGCCCCGATTCGGTTTGCTTCTCACCCTCATCCGGCGCGATGAGGACGCGGTCACCGATAATGATCAATTCGTTCATAGGTGGGAAGGACGGAGCGAAGGCCCCGCTGGTTCCGCCTCAACCGGTCGCCGAACGCCGATCATTCGGCGGTATGCTCGTCCAAAACCCATCGCTAAGTGCCGTTCGTTCGGTGGCAAGATCTAGGCTCGACGTACCCGGTCAGGGTCGCGGATCCTCGCCCGCGCAGATCCGGCGAAGTGCGTTCTCGTAGAGGGTGAGCACACGGTCGCGATCGTAGAACGGAGCCCGTTCCGCCGCGTTTTTCTGCCACTGAACGTATTGACCGGCGGGCGCCGCGGAGAGCGCGCGTGGGAGATCGTCGAGTTCACCCCAGCTGAAGCGCGGTCCCGGCAGGTAGGCCTCCATTTCGCGGCCGAACGGGCTGTCGGCATCGCAGACGGCCAGCACCGGCGTAGCCGCGGCCAGCGCCGGAATCAGCTTGCTCGGGATAAACGATCCGCCGATGCCCTCCCGCTCGGTGATGACGTAGTAATCCGATTCATGGATGGCGGTGGCGAGGCCGTCTTCATCGGTAAGTGGATGGAACAGGAACCGTCCGTCCCCGCTATCCCGCACCCAGTCGCGCAGGCGCGGCCCCTCGCTGCCGTCCCCCTGGATTCGAAAGTGGATGTCGGCATCGCTCTCGTGCAGCACGCGGCAAAATTCGAGGAGGCCCTGTTTTGTCCCGATGTTGCCGGAATAGAGCAACCGGACGGGCGTGCCGGGCGTGCGTCCTACCTTCGAAGGCCGTCGTGCGATAGCCTCGGCGAGCGACTGATGGAGCCAGTTGGGGACGTAGATGAGCGGCTGGTCCCGTCTTCGCCGTTCGTCGAGGCGGCTGACCATCGCGGGCGATATCGTACTCCACACGTCGGCCTGGTTGAAGAGTGCATCCTGAACGCGCTTCGCCGAATGTGCAACGGCGCCGCCGCTGATGCCGCCGGCCGCGGCGGCTTCGGCGGCCAGGTCCTGCACGTTCAGCCAGAAAGGAATGCCCGTCAGCCGGCGGCACACCGCGCCGTAGGCCACGGCGCCGATCAGCGGGCAGAATACCATCATCGCATCGAAATGCCGACGAGCGGGGATGCGGCGGATCAACGACGCTAAAAAAGACCCCTCATACATCAACCGCTCCGGAAGGGAATTGGGTTTTCGGGGAATGTAGAGGCCGTGTCGCTCGATGCGAACGCCACGCGTTTCGGTTCGGCGGATGCCAAGACCGTTCTCCCCGGATTTGTCACGCCACTCCGGATAGTACGGATACGCGCACTTGACCGTGACGTCGATTCCGCGTTCGGCCAGGCCGTAGCACAGGTCGGCGAACAGCACGCCGCCGCCGAGGTCGGGCTCGAAAACGTTCACCACGACTAAGAGGCGCGGTCGCGGGGCGACGTGTTGACGTGATGACGTGGTGACGTGATCCAAGCGGGTCGGGTATTAGCGGCGTATCGGGGAGTTCCGCCATCTGACGAACTGCGGCCCGCGGACGTTTCGCCGTCGGGGCAGTTTGGTCGTAGCCGGCGTTGGATGCCGTCGATGCGTTGCAGCACGGCACGCCGCCCGATCGCAGACGCGTCAACGTGACGATACGGTGCGGTCGTCGTAACGCATGCGCGTCGAAACGGTGCGGTCGTCGTACCGCATGCGTGTCGAAATCATGCGGTCGTCATAATGCAAGCGCGTCCGCCCGTTCCCGTCGTGCGATATCCCACCACAGGTACGCAGCCGAGGCGGCGGCGATGCTCAGGCAGAGAACGGTGAGGCCCGTTTTGTGCATCAAGAGATAGCCCACGCCGAAGAGGGTCGAGTATACGAGGACGACGCCTACGAGCCAGTCGATCGCGAGGGCGCCGAGGCCGACATCCGGCTGTATGTTGGGATTGCGGGCGGCAACGGGCTTCCAGCCGGGGCCCCCGGGGTGAATGTCGCGGTAGAAGCGGTCGAGGACATCGGGTGGGGTCGGCCGCGTCAGATAGGTCGCGCCCAGCCAGACGACGGTCGTGAAGGCGGTGACGGAAAACAGGTTGATCGGGAAGTCGGCCATCAAGCCGGGCACGCGGATGCCGAAGGCGCCCAGGATCAGGCCGACGATCATGAGGGCGATGGGGGAGACGGTGGCGGCAAGCTCGCTCCAGGCGTTCACGCGCCACCAGTACCAGCGTACGATCAGGACGAGGCCGAGTCCGGCGCTGGCCGTGAGGACGAGTCCCCACGCTTCGCTGATGGAGCCGAGGTTTGCGGTAACGAAAATCGCCAGGATCGAGAGCACGAACGTCAGTACGCGTGAAACCATCACGTAGTACTTCTCGTCGCGATCCCGCTTGATGAAGCGCCGCCAGAAATCGTTGACCAGATAGGACGTGCCCCAGTTGAGCTGCGTCGAGACGGTGCTCATGAAGGCCGCGAGGAACGCGGCAAAGAGCAGGCCGAGCAGGCCTGCGGGCAGGACATCGCGCATCACGAGAACGAATCCTTCGCGTGGATCCTCGAGCCCGGGATACAGGACGAGCGCGGCGAGGGCGACGATGATCCAGGGCCACGGGCGCAGGCAGTAGTGGGCGATGGTGAACCACAGCGTGGCGAATAACGAGTGCTTTTCGTCCTTGGCGCTCATCATGCGCTGGGCGACGTAGCCGCCGCCGCCGGGCTCGTTGCCGGGATACCAGCTCGACCACCACTGCACGCCGATGTACGCGACGAAGGAGGCCGCGCTCAGCGCCAGCACGCCGGCGCCGGCCGCGGCGTCGCCGATGGTCGGGAGGATGTTGAACGTGTGTTCGGGGAGCTGGGCCATGAGTCCGCTCATTCCGCCGATCTCGGGAAGATCGAGCACGAAGACGGCGAGGATGATGCTGCCGCCGATGGCGATGACAAACTGGAAGGCGTCGGTGACTACGACGCCCCAGAGGCCCGACAAAAGCGAATATACTGCGACGACGAGCAACAGTAGCGCGACGAGCATGAGCGACGCGCTGATGGTGGCGCCGAGAATATTGAAAGACGTCTGGCCGAACAGCGTGAGCCCGGGAAAGAGGATGCTGATCACCGTCTCCATGGCGAGGGCGACCCAGCCCATGATGATGCAGTTGAGCAGCAGTCCGAAGTAGAGCGCTTTAATGCCCCGCAGCCAAGCGGCCGCCTTTCCCGCGTAGCGCATCTCGACGAATTCGACGTCGGTGAGCACCCCGCTGCGCCGCCACAGGCGCGCGAAGAAGAAGACGGTGAGCATCCCGCCGAAGGCGAAATTCCACCAGAGCCAGTTGCCGGCAATGCCGCTCTGGGCGACGAGCTCCGTCACGGCAAGCGGGGTGTCGGCGGCGAAGGTCGTCGCAACCATGCTGGTACCGGCGAGCCACCACGGCATGTTGCGGCCGGTGAGGAAAAATTCGGAGGTGTTTTGTCCGGCGCGTCGATAATAGTAGATCGCGATGCCGAAGGAGAAAACGAAATACGCTGCAATAAGCAGCCAGTCGAGCGGTGCAAGCGCCATGTGATATCGTCTCTTGGTTGTTCGGGTACCGGCCCCCCGCCACCGCTCAGGTTCTCCCACCCCGCGCATGTGGACGCACTCGAGCGAATTCCGCCGCTTCGACGCCTGAGACACGCGGTTGAGGGGGCAACAGGTGCTACGGCGGAGCACCCTCAGTGCCGCGGGATGGCTGCACGATTGTGAACGTGCCGCAATCTAAGGCAACGCGTCCGGCCTGTCCAGCGCACCCGGCCCCGTGCTCGTGGGGTATGGAATCCATAGCCGATTATTCAAGTTATTCCGGTGTCGGTCATGTTATCATGGATGCTCATTATCATAGGTCCTCATTCAATGCCTTACCTCTTCCTCTCCTATTCAGCACACGTCATTTGATCGGATGAACACCTTCCGAAAGCTCGGTCTCGTCGTATTTCTTGTTGTATCCACGTCCGTCTGGATGTCGGGCTGCGTGCGGACGGTCGTTCTGGACAAAGGCGTGCCCGGCCCCCTCGAGGCGCAGAACGGCATGGTCGTCTCGGCCGAGCACGAAGCCTCCGAAGCGGGCGTGGAAATCCTCCGCAGGGGAGGAAATGCCGTCGATGCCGCCGTCGCGACGGGCTTCGCGCTCGCCGTCGTGCATCCCTCCGCCGGCAATCTCGGCGGCGGCGGGTTTATGGTGATTCGCATGGCCGACGGCCGCACTACGTCATTCGACTACCGTGAGGTCGCGCCGTCGGCCGCTACGTCCGACATGTATCTCGATTCCACGGGTGCCTTCGTTTCCAGGCTGAGCAGGGAAGGGTATCTGGCCTCAGGCGTTCCGGGGTCGCCGGCCGGACTCCTGCTTGCGCACGAGCGCTACGGCACGCTGCCGCTCGAAGACGTGATGGCGCCGGCGATTCGTCTCGCCAACGAGGGGTATCGGCTGAGCCGGCGAAAAGCTCGCAGCTTCAACGGGAGGTACCGTACGTGGTCCAGGTACGAAGGCACACGAAAGTATTTCACGAAGGGCTCTCCGGACCGCCGATATCAGCCGGGTGATCTCTTCGTCCAGAAAGATCTGGCGGATGTTCTCCGGCGCATCCGCGACCGCGGTCGCGACGGATTTTATCGGGGAAAAACGGCGGAGCTCATCGTCCGCGAAATGGAAAAGGGCGGGGGCTTGATCACCCTGGAGGATCTCGCGGCCTACCAGGCCGTCGAGCGGGAGCCGGTCACGGGCACCTATCGGGATTACCGGCTCATCTCGATGCGCCCCCCCTCCTCCGGAGGCATCGCACTGCTTCAGCTCCTGAACGCGGCCGAGCCGCACGACATCCGGGGGCTGGGATATCAGTCAAGCTCGACGATCCACCTGATGGGGGAGGCGATGCGCCGGGTCTACGCCGATCGGGCGCAGTGGTTGGGCGATCCGGATTACTTCGACGTGCCGGTGGGCGCGTTGATCGACAAGGCCTACATGCGGGAACGCATGGCTGATTTCGATCCGTACCGGGCGGATTCCAGCATACAGGTATCGCACGGCGACCCGCTGGCGCTCGAATCCACCGAAACGACGCATTATTCCGTGGTGGATGTGCAGGGCAACGCCGTTAGTACGACGACGACGCTCAACGGCGGTTACGGATCGGACGTCGTGGTCGATGGGGCCGGCTTTTTCCTCAATAACGAGATGGACGACTTTGCCGCCAAGCCGGGCGTGCCGAACATGTTCGGACTCGTCGGCGCCGAGGCCAACGCGATCGAGCCCGGCAAGCGGATGCTATCCTCCATGACCCCGACCATTGTAGAGGATCCGGAGGGGCGCCTGTTCATGGTGATCGGCTCGCCGGGCGGCGGCCGCATCATAACGATCGTCTACCAGGTCATCATGAACGTGGTGGACCACCGGATGAACATCCAGGAGGCGGTGAACGCCGGTCGCGTCCACCATCAGTGGCTGCCGGACGTACTGGAGTACGAGCCGCTGGCGCTGCCGGCAGACGTGCGGCGCAACCTGCTTGACAGGGGATGGGGGCTCGAAGAAGACGGCCCATGGGGCCGCGCCGACGGAATCACGGTGCACCACCTCGAAGCCGGCGTGCTCTATCGCGGCGGGGCGGATCCGCGCGGCGAGGACGTGGCGGTCGGCTATTGAGA
>CAZART010000175.1:0-8411 GCA_964487555.1 uncultured Rhodothermales bacterium | reverse complement strand
ACGATAGAAGTTCGCCTTGGGCCATTTCTCACGCGCGTCCTTCGCCATCCGCTCGTCCACGTCGACGAGCGCCACGATGTTATCGGTGCCGCCGTTCCATGAATTCTCGATGTTCACCCAGCCCTTCCCGCCGGCGCCGATACCTGCAATATTGAGCCGGTCGCTCGGTGGGATGTACCCGGGCCCGCCGAGTACGTGGCGGGGAACGACGAGAAGCCCGGCGGCCGCGCCGACGGCGTTGCGGAGGAAGGTTCGTCGCTTCATTGGGGTCACACCGTTCGATTTCAAAGAGAGGGCGCCCGGAAGGTACGAACTGTGAGAGGCAGTTTCGAGATCGACCGCCGGCTGGACGGACTCGTGGCACCGCCCGTATATTTACGGCAGGCCCCGAACGACGAAGCGGCCTTCGCTCCTATAGACATCCCTCTATCGAACCTCGCCCATACCGATCCGATCGATATCCCCACTATCGATCCTCCCATCCATATGACCATGAACCGCATCCTGCCGATCGCCATCCTTCTCGTCTTCGGCGCGGCGTGCCAGAGCCGGCCCATGCATCCGGTGGTGATGTCCGCCGACGGTGTGGAGATCGCCTACTCAACCGCGGGCGTGGGCGAGCCCGCTCTGGTCTTCGTCCACGGCTGGACGCTCGATCGCGGATTTTGGGATGAGCAGATGCACCACTTTTCCCGGGATCGCCAAACGGTCGCACTCGACCTGGCGGGGCATGGCGAATCCGGGACCGAGCGCGCCGAGTGGACGATGGCCGCCTTCGGTCACGACGTCGCCGCGGTCGTTGAGGCGATCGGACTCGAGCGCGTGGTACTCATAGGCCACTCGATGGGCGGATCCGTCGTGCTGGAGGCCTCGCAGCTGCTGGAGGGACGGGTGGCAGGCATCGTGCTCGTGGATGCCTTCCACGATCCTGAGCAGCCGATGCCCGACGAGGAGCGAGAAGGGATACTCGCCGCCTACCGGGACGACTTCGAAGTCAGCGTCGGCTCCATGGTGCGGCAATATCTCTTCGCGCCGGAGACCGATTCCCTCCTTGCCGAGCGCATCGTCACGCAGATGTCGACGTTCGATCCTTCGATCGGAATCCCATCCGTCGAGGCCCTGTTCCTCGCCGACTACCGCGAGATGTTTCAGCACATCGATGTCCCCATTATGGCCATCAACTCCGACCTCTATGCGACCAACGAGGCATCGATGACGCGTTATGGGATCGCCGTGCGAACGATGGCCGGCGTCGGCCATTTTCCGATGGTGGAGGCGCCCCAGCGCTTCAATGAGATCCTGGGCGAGGTGGCGCTGGACTGGAACTGACGCCGATGGGTCTTAGCGCGTCAGAACACGGGACCGGAGTTCCGGCCCCATCTTCAACAAATCCGCCTCTTCCGCCCTCTCGTGTAATTCCCTTTCCCGTGATCCTTTCGATTCTCGACGTCCCCCGTCCTCTCCGGCTCCTCCACGGCCGACGCCCTCGGTCGTGCGGCCGACCTCGCCCGCCTGGCCGACCGGCGCGGATACGCCCGACTGTGGTTTGCCGAGCATCATGGCATGGGCGGGATCGCCATCGACACCCGAACTTCTCATCGCGCATGTCGCGCCGCTCACGGAGCGCGTCCGCGTCGGCGCCGGTGGCGTGATGCTTCCGAATCACACCCCGCTCCAGGTCGTCGAGCGGTACCGAACGACAATTGCGACGAGTGCGATGATCCTGCAAACTAGAAAGCCCTGCCGTGTCCGTAAACACCGCAGGGCTTTTAGCATGGAACAAGGGATGCTTTATTTGCCCGTGTTAACGTGCTGGATGCACTGACCTTGATTCGGGAACGAGGGATTGTTGAACAGCTGCCATCCACCCTTCTTGCACTCGTTCTTATCCGTCGGCGGACCGATGACGGGTTCAAAATCGTACACAGTCGTGCCGTCCGCCGTGCCAAACACAAACTTGTCGAGGTTCTCCGTGTACCCGCTGGCATAGGGCTCCCCGACGCGCATGCCGAGCCACGAGTCCGTCGTGCGGACTGCGATGTTCGGGAACGACGCCAGAACGTCGCTCCACGTGCGGTACTCGTTCGGATCGCCGTCGGGCCACGTGTTTCCACTAGCGACGTAGCCGGACCACGTCCACAGGGCGTCGCCGCCGTCGATGGCGTCCCACTCCTGCCACGTATCCTGAACGACGATCCCGTTCTGGCTCGGAACGAACACGAGGCGGCGCTGCCAGGTATCGGAGCCGTCGAAGTCGACGTTGAAGTTCAGGTAGGCGGAACGCGTGCTGCTGCCGCCGTTGCCGGCCACCGGATTGTAGGTGGAGAAGGCCAGCGTCGTGATCTCATCGAGTTCGACCCCGCTGAACAAATAGGTCGCCAGGTTGCGACGCTGCGTGCCGGACACGCTGATTTCCGCACTGCCGGCTCCCGCCGGAGGAGTTTCCGGACCTGTGACGAACGAACCGAGAGCATTGTCGATCACGTCGGTTTCATCGTTGTAGAAAAACCAGGATGTCGGATTCGCCTGCTCGGCCGCTTTGTCGGTGGCGAGGTCATTGGCCGTCACGACGACCGTCGAGCTGCTGCTCTTGTCTTTCTTGGAGAGAGAGAGCGCCTCGTTTTCGACAGTAGCTTGCTCGTTCATGGAAGAGGTAAACTCGCAGCCCGAAATCACGAGGGCGCCAAGGACACAGAAAACCTGTAAAGTTCTCATAAAGGAAATGACAATCGTAGAAGGTGAAAAATAATGGTACCCGATGCGTGAGCGATTTGCCCGCGCTGCATGGACCGGCACGATGCGTTCGATCTGCTCGTGCTCATCGTACTCTGGTCCAAATCGGAACGCAACAGTACGGAAACCAAGTCGCCCGTGCTATACCCTGTCGAAGAAAGGCGAAATATTCCGACAAAGTTGATATGCACGGCCGAAACGCCGCAGAATTTTGCCAGGTACGGTCCGTGCGGATGTTCGTCATCCCAACGTCAGGGTGCGATGAGCCCCCTCCGGCCGCGTGGCGCTGGTCGAAGCCGCGTGGCGCTGGTCGAAGTCGGTCCCGCCTATTCTCGGGGGTGCGGCACCTGTTCGGACGTGCGCAGATAGGCGACGAGATCGATGATCTCGGAATCGGTGAGGGAGCGGAACAAGCCCTCCGGCATCAGCGAATTGCCGGAAACTTCCCGAGACTGAATGGCGGATTTGGTAAGGACGACGTCGTCGCGACCGACGATGCGAAGCGTCAGCTGCCTTTCAGTCTCGTTCGAGACGCTTCCGATGTGCGTGCGACCGTCTCTCATCGTGACGATCACCATCTTGTAGTCGTCCTGTATGACGGCACTCGGCTCCAGAACGTTGGAGAGAAGGTAGTCGATCTCCGTCCGATTCGAGCCGGTCAGATCGGGGCCTACCGTGCCGCCCTCTCCGTACATCTTGTGGCACGTGCCGCACGTTCGATCGTAGAGCAGGCGTCCGTTTCCCGCGTCGGCGCGCTCCAGGGCGTCCGTCGTAAGCAGTGCGCGGTACCGGGCGTAGGCGGCATCGTCGTCGGACGGGTCCTCGTCAATCGGGCCCCAGACCTCGACGAAGCCGCTGCCGACGACGCGCCGGAGCTGGCGCGCGACGTCCGCCGGCACCTCACGGCGCGTGATATCGCCGGCTTTGAGGGCTTCGGTGAGCATCCAGCCGTAGGTGGGCCGGGATGCCAGCGATCGCAGCGCGGCGCTCTTCTCTCGGGGCTCGAGCGCCGGATACGCATCGAGCAACATCGTGCCCAGCTCCTCGCGGTCGAATGCGGCTACCGCCTTGATGGCGTCGAGACGAAGGTCCGGATCGTCCAGAAGTGGAGGGAGCTTCGCGGCGAGCGCGGCGTGCTGCCGCTCCGCAAGACTGTTCAGCGCCCGGCGACGTTGATCGACGGGGGCCTGGTCGTTGGTGACGACCGTCAGAAGCGCTGCAGCGGCATCGCGATCGCCGAAATACTGGGCGATCTCGGCGGCGAGGGGGGCTGCGGCGGCGTCTCGCCGCAGCTCGGCATAGACCTGTTCCCACATGGGCGGCGCCTCGAGGCCGGTGCGTCCTTCAAGCGCGGCCCGCATCCCCTGAAGCAGCTCATGGCGGACGCTGTCGTATGTTGCCAGTGCGGAGACCACCGGCTCCCACGCGTCGGCATCGACGGCACGCCGTGCGATAAACTCGGTAACCATCGGAATCTCGCTTTCAGCGGCCAGAGCCAGGGCGCGGTCGGGATGGCCGGCGACAAGCGGCTCTATGCCGAACCAGATGAGTTTGGGGATGTTGTGGTCGTCCGCATCGTCCGCCCGGCCGAGCAGACCGGCGGCAATCGCCCATCGATCCGAGTGCTCGATCCGCTGAAGTCCCGCAGCCAGGTATTTGCGCACGACGGCAGACGGCTCGGCACGCGCCATCCGTGCGAACTCGTCAAGCGCAGCGACATCCGGAGCGTGATCCTCCGTCAGCAGCTGTACGGCCCATCCACGAACGTATTCGTCGTTGTCCCCCAGGGCCTCCACCAGGCGCTCGCGACCGAGCAGTCCGGTCACGTGCAGGGACCACATCCCGCGCAGGCGATAATCCGAGTTGGGATGGGACGCAAAGAGATCGCGGAGGACGGACTGCGCCGCCTCGTCGATCGGCCGTTCCGTCGCCCGATGCTGAAGAACGACGCGCGCGCGGCGGGCATGCCAGTCGCTTCCGCTCGTCTGCAGCTCGGCCAGCTGCGCATCGCCCATGCTCCCGATATCTTCGTAGCGGCCGTCCCAGCTCTCGGCTCGCGACGCCGTGGGACTGATCCGGAAGATCCGGCCCGTATCTTTATCCAACACCTCTTTCCCGCAGATGTCGCCATCGTGCCAGTCCAGCACGTACAGGGCACCGTCCGGACCCACCTCCATGCTGAAGCCGACCCAGGCGGCATTATTGGCCATCATGAAATCCGCGCCGTGACGCGCCACGTATCCCGAGCCCCTGGGCGTCAACACGTCCGAAAGCACGGCGTGCTCGTGGATGTTCGCCATGAACAGCCTTCCGCGCTGATCCTCCGGAAACGCGTCCGACTGGTAGATGCGCGCTCCGCCGTGAGCGGATCGATGCCGATGATCGACAATCGTCTGAATGTCGCTGTAGACGTACGGGTTGAAATGCCGGCCTCCCTGGCGATGATAGATGCCGCCCTGAATCACGTGGAACACGTGCGGGATGACGCAAGCCGTGATGAAAAGCTCGCCCTTCGCGTCGTAGTCGATCCCCCAAGGGTTGCTGAACCCGTGAGCGACGACCTCGAAGCGCTCCTTAACCGGATGGTACCGCCACACGCCGCCGTCGATCTCGGTGCCTTCCCCTTCGAGGATGTCGTCAGGGAACGGATCTCCGGGCCTGTAGAGGCGGTCGCTCTGGTCCGGCTTGCGGATGTTCGACGGCGTCGCAAAACCTTCCAATCCGTAGAGCCAGCCGTCCGGGCCCCAATGAAAGCTGTTGATCGTCTCGTGCCGGTCCCGGATGCCCCATCCCGTCAACAGAATTTCGACCTCCTCGCGGTCGGCGACGTCGTCGCCATCACGATCGGGAACGAACAACAGGTGAGGCGGCGCTCCGAGGAAGAGCCCGTCGAACCCGACGGCAAGAGCCGAGGGGAAGGGAATGCCCTCGAGAAACACCTTCCGGCTATCCGCGGCACCGTCTTGGTCCGTATCCTCCAGAATGACGATGCGGCTGTCGCCCGAGCCGGAGAAGCCCGTCTCGCGCGATTCATAATCTCTATTCTCGGCCACCCACAGCCGCCCACGATCGTCCCATGCGAAGGCCATCGGCTGCGTGACCATCGGTTCGCCGGCCCAGGCGTTGACCTCGAAACCGTCGGGTACCGTCATGGAGGCCGCAGCGCGGTCGGGCGTGAGATACTCCGCCTGCCGCCCCTCCCGCTGGGCGAGCTCCCAGAGCGAGGTGACGGAGTACTGGCCTTCCCGCCCACTGTAACTCTCCCACTTCTCTCTGAGCTCGACGTCGCCCATCTCGCCGGTATACACCAGGAGACGGTGTCGGATCACCTCCGTCTCGCCGCCGGCGATCTCCCAGTCACCGAGCCGAGCGCGCGACGGCCCGACGCCGAGCTCGCCGTCAACGCGCCACGGCTGGGGAAAGCCGTCGTTGTCCGGATGGTCGAAGATGGCCACGTGCGCCATGTCGTCCCGGCCGGCCACCTTCATCCCCACATCGAGCCACATCGCCCGTTGTCCTTCGGCATGTTGATTCCGCTGACGGGCGGCATTGACGACCGACCCCTCGATGCCTTCCCGCCACGGCATCCGCAGAAACAATCCGCCGTACTCGTGCTCGCCGACCGTCACGTCGGTCTTCGCTTCGCCTCGCCACTCCAGGTCGAGGAGATAGCGGCCATCCTCTTCGCGCATCGACCAGATCTGGGTCTCTCTGAGCACGGCGCGGCCGCTCTCGTCGAGCAGATCATAGACCGTGCGCCATCTCACCTGATCGCCTTCGGATTCCAGAACGGCCGCTGAGACGCGCTTCCAGTAGGCCTCTCCGGGGTTGTGGAAATAATCGCGACCATTGACCTTCGTAAATCCCCAGTAGAGCCCCGTCTGGTGGGGATGATGCCCCGGGCTGTACTCGGTCAGCACGCCCTTGCCGTCGGGGGCAATGATCGGATGGAGATACGGGCGGAAATCGGGACGGGCGTGCTGGGTGAGGATCGGTGAGTCCTCACCCGAGCGGTAGACCGAAATCGTGCCCGCGTGCTCGTCGTGCTGAACCGTCAAATCCGATGGATCATCAGGATGCGACAGGAGCGCCCACGATGAAGACGTAAACCCGTAGCTCAGGATCAGGACGGCGAGAACGGGGGCGACCCACGCGTTGAGCCGGCGTGGGGTGGAGCGAGCTAGGGACTCCAGGCGACGCATGGCTACAACCCCTGGAACAGTTCGTAGAACGTGACATCCATTCCTTCCAACGCGCTCATCAAAGCCGATGATGATGTGCCAAGGACGTTTGCAGAGACATCCGATATGGCGTGCAGCGTCCCCAGCGGCTCAGCTATATTTGCTCCATGCGCCAGCAGGGCATCGGAATCCACGTACCGTTCAAGCACGATGCACTCGGTGCGATCATCGTTGAAAAACCAGTCATACTGCACGACACCTGCGCCTTTCTCCCGGACAAGGTCCATACAGGCTTGCGCGGCCGTTTTGAACAGGTCCGACTTGCCGTCGTGGATGCTGAGGCGGACGATAGCTTGAAGTTCGTTCATGGGGGACCTCCTCTGTAAAGGTGCTTGGCGAAAGGTCGCGGTTCGGCCGTCAACATTCGACGCACCTGTCGCTCGCCACGGATCAGGTCTTTTGCCGACCTCTCCCGTTGGCGGCTACGCTTGCCGACCTCGCCCGTTGGCGGCTACGCTCGTTGTAGCGCATCGGCAGCGATAACGCAATATGCCGATCCGGCGGGGCGGACCGCCGTTCCGAAAGTATACGGAAACGCGGGCTCGCTTTGCACGACGAAGAATTCGGACGAACGTGCGATGCACGGTTGCAGCACCGGCCCCAAACAAAAGCCTCTCAGCCGAAGCTGAGAGGCCGTGTCTCTATTGTCCCACGAAGAGACGGCGTGTGTTTTGCGTATCACTACGCTGAGGTACGCCGCGTCGGATGTCCGGCTGAGCCGGGCCGTTGTTAAGCCGCCCGAGGCCTGCTTTTCCGGCCGACGAATGCCGGCGCGCCCCTAAAAGGAGATTCTGAGGTGCTCCACCCACGACATTTCCGACCCGGGGCCCCTCTGTCCGTCCACGTGATAGAACAGCCACAGAATAGCCTCCGATACCTGGGTCAGCGCGCACTCGGGTGCACGGCCGTTCAATGACATCGGACCCGGAGGAGCGGTCGCCTCCAGCCGGCCTTCGCCGGAGCTCGATGCGGTAAACGCATTCTCGCTGCCGTCGATACGACCGAGCGCGCCGGTCCCTATCCGCACGGGCGAATCTTTCGTAAGGTCCGTCAGGACCACCCCCACGGAATAAACGCCGTTGGGGATCAGCCCTTCCATGGTGAGCAGGTAGTGCGTACCGTCGCTGCCGCCACAAGAGACTCTGGCGGTGGCACGAGCGCCCCGCCATTCGCCCAACGTCACGTTATGTCCATCCGGCGCCGTAATCGGATGAAGTTGCTCCGGGTCGTTGGCGTGATAGAGCGGCTCCGCGGGATTCGCAGGCTCGTCCCCTGACGCGTTCCGGATGTTATGCCGCCGAGAATAGCCTTCTGCGCCAACCACGATCCCTTCGACGGGTAGGATCCGGATCGCAATGTCGGCCCGAGAGATTGTCCCCTCGACCACCTCGACCTCAACGGGATCCGCCCCGACAAGCTCGCTCTCGCGCGGCGGGT
>CAZART010000174.1:0-8412 GCA_964487555.1 uncultured Rhodothermales bacterium | reverse complement strand
GTGCGAAAGGGGGGACTCGAACCCCCACGGGTGTTACCCCACCAGCTCCTAAGGCTGGCGCGTCTGCCAATTCCGCCACTTTCGCGTTGTGGAGGGCGCGGGCGCTGAGGCGCGGGCCGGCATATCGCGAGACCGCGCGACTGAGTCGAACGCCCTCCGCTGCACGAGACCGCCGCGCTCCGCCGCGGCAAGCACCCAAATATACGCGCGCTTTCCCGATGTTCCGCCGAGGATTGGTGAAGATGCGCTACGCGCCGACCACGAAAACCGTACTTAACCGGCTTCGAACGACGCAGAGACTGTAACACAGGTGCGGCGAGGAATCTTTGGCGGCGGGTCTCCGGTAGTAAGGGCACATTCATACATCGAGTCGCCCGAGCGAGTAGACAACCTCAATGCACAAACTGACGTGGCCGGCAGCCGGCGGCCTTTATACGCTTCTTCTCACCTCTCTTCTTATCACCGGCTGCGCGACGACATCGGAAACCGCGGATACCGACGCGCCGGCCGATACGACTGCCGAGGTCGTACCCAGAGAAATTCCCAGAACCATCCCCCGTGCGGTCACGCCGCAGCGCGAGGTCACGGGCCTCGACACCGTTCGCGCCGGCCGGTTCGACCAGGGGAAAATGTGGACGTTCGAACATCCGCCCCTCGCGTATTTCGCGGAGACCTATGACTTCAATCCGGATGAAGCATGGTTCGAGCACGCCCGCCTCGGGGCGCTCCGCATTCCCGGCTGCTCGGCCTCGTTCGTCTCACCCAACGGACTCGTCCTCACGAATCATCACTGCGGCCGCAGCCATGCCACCAGCGTCAGCCGCGAGGGCGAGAATATCCTCGATAACGGCTTCTACGCCGAATCCCTCGAAGAAGAGCGTCACGTCGCATCGCTCTGGGCCGATCAGCTCGTCGAAATCCGCGACGTAACCGGCGAAATCGATGCGGCGACCGAAAGAGCGCAGACGCCGGCCGAACGGATGCAGGCCCGCGAGGATGCCGCCGCCGATATCGAGGGGCGGATCACGGAAGAGCTGGGTGCGGATTACCTCGTGCAGGTTATCTCGCTGTACAACGGCGGCATCTACTCGGCCTATATTTTCCGCCACTACACCGATCTGCGCCTCGTGATGATTCCCGAGCTGCAGCTCGGATTCTTTGGCGGCGATCCGGACAATTTTACGTATCCGCGCTATGCGCTCGACTTCGCGCTGTTTCGCGTCTTCGGCGGCGACGGCGAACCCCTCGAAACCGAGGACGCCTATTTCAGATGGAGCGAGGACGGCGTCGAAGCAGGTGGTGCGGTGTTCGCCATCGGCAATCCGGGCTCCACGTTTCGTCTCTCGTCCGTGGCCGAACTCGAGTTCCGCCGCGACGTCGAAGAGGAAGCCGTCCTCGATCTGATCAGCTCTCGGCTCGATGTGCTGGAGCATTATCTCGAGAAGGCCGACTCCGATACCCTCGATGATCTTCGCAATGAGATCTTCTCGCTTAATAACGCACAGAAGCTGTACCGGGGCACCTTGAGAGCGCTGCAGGATGAGGAGATCTTCGCGCGCCGCACGGACGCCGAGCGGAAGTTCAGAGAAGCGATCGAAGCCGACCCCGATCTGCAGAGCAGATACGGCGGCGTTCTCGGCGAGATCGAGCAGGTGCAGGAGCAGAAGCGACAGTACGCCGCCGAGACGCAGGCTTTCCTCGCGCTCCATCCGCAGTCAACGCTCGGGTCCGCCACGCTCAGGCGTGCGGTCGTCGCCTATCAATACCTCCGCGAAAAAGATCAGGGCGCCGGCGAGGAAGCCCTGCAGCGTACGCTCGCGCAGATCGAGCCGATCGTCGACCAGCCGCGGCCGATCGACGAGCGCTTTCTCACCCTGAGGTTTGAAGCGTTTCAACGTTATTTCGGCGATGACCACCAGATCGTCAGAGACGTGCTCGAGGGACGAACGCCCGGAGCCGCCGCCGAGCACATCCTCAAGAATTCGAAACTCACATCAGCGGAATCAGCACGCGATGCGCTGACGAGGGGCACGCTCACCGCGGATGATCCGGCGATCCGGAGCGCCGCGGCCTTCGTGCCACGTCTCGGCGAATTTCAAAGCGCACTGGCCGGACTTTACGCCCGAGAAGAAGAACTCGGCAGCCGGCTCGGCCGCGCACGATTCGAAGTGTACGGGACCGACGTGCCGCCCGATGCCACCTTCTCCCTTCGCATCGCCGACGGCGTCGTCCAGGGCTATCCGTACAACGGCACGATCGCGCCGCCCTATACGAATTACTACGGGATGTACGATCATTTCTATTCCTACGGAGCCGACACCCCCTGGGATCTCCCCGGAAACTGGCTTCCGCCGGTGCCGAATCTCGACCTGAAGACGCCCGTCAATTTCGTGTCAACGAACGACATCATCGGCGGCAACTCGGGTTCACCGGTTATCAATGCGGATCTCGAGCTTGTCGGCCTCATCTTCGACGGCAACATCGAGAGCCTATCGGCAGACTTCATCTACCTTCCGGACCGGGCCCGGGCCGTTAGCGTCGACGCTCGCGGCATCTTCGAGGCCCTGAGGGCGGTCTACGATACCGATCGCATCCTGCTGGAGTTGTCGACGGGACGTCTCGTGCCGTCGGATGCCGAGGCCGAGATGTCTAACTAGCGAAGCCCGCCGCGCCGCCGGTAGCCGTAAGCCTCCGAAGCGGCGACGCGCAAGCATACTCATGGCGACCCAGCACGCCGATCCAGCGACAAATCCAGACCCAATGAAGAATAAGCTCTCCGTTCTCCTCGCCTTCCTCGTCCTGGCTACGGCCGGCTGCACCGGCGGGCGCCGGACGGTCACCGTCACCGAACGAGCCGAACAGCCGGAGCCGGCCGCACAAGAAGCCGTCCTGCCCGACGCCGCACCTGCGGAATTCGCCGACGTGGAGGTCGGCCGCTTCGATACCGGTAAAATGTGGACGTTCGACAATCCGCCGCTCGACTATTTCGAGGAGACCTACGACTTCCGGCCCGATTCCCAGTGGTTCGCCCGCGCACGGCTCGGCTCGCTCCGACTGCCGAATTGCTCCGCATCGTTTGTCTCGGCCTCCGGACTCATCCTCACCAATCACCACTGCGCTCGAACCAGCGTCACCGCTGTCGAACGAACGGGCGAAAACCTGTTGGATGACGGCTTCTACGCCGCGACCCTCGACGAAGAGCGAAAGGCGGAGGAGATGCATGCCGACCAGCTGATCGAGATCACCGACGTTACCGAGGACGTCTACAACGTCGGGCGCGACGTGCAGGACGCAGGAGAAGCGCGCCGGCTACGGGCCGATCAGATCGAGCAGCGGATGGATCGGGAGGCCAAAAGCCGCGATTCGACGCTGACCGTTGAAGTCGTTGAGCTCTACTACGGCGGGCAGTACTCCGCCTACACCTTCAAGCGCTACGAAGACATCCGCCTCGTCATGGCGCCGCATCTCACCATCGGCGCCTTCGGCGGCGATCCCGACAACTTCACCTATCCCCGCTATAGCCTCGACTTCAGCTTTTTCCGGGCCTACGATGCAGCGGGCGAGCCGTTGGCCTCGCCCAACTACTTCGAATGGAGCTCGGCGGGTGCGCAGGAAGGCGACGCCGTCTTCGTCACCGGAAATCCAGGGTCGACCAGCCGCCTGAGCACCGTCAGCCAGCTCCGATTCGAGCGAGACTACAGCGTCCCGCAGGCACTCGACGTCCTTCACGCCCGCGTTGAGGTGCTCGAGGATTACATCGAAGAGCATCCGGAGGAGGCCCGCGAACACGACCTTCGCAACGCCCTCCACCAGCTTTCAAATCAGGTCAAGAAGAACGAGGGTGAGCTGGCCGGCCTTCGGGATCCACGCCTCATTGCGCGGCGACAGAAAGCAGAAGACGCGCTGCTCGCGCAAATCGCCGCCGTGGACACCCTCCAGGAGAAGTACGGCGACGTCATGAGGTCCATCGAGCAGCTGCAGGGCGCGAAGGAGGCCACCGCCGCCCAGAGCGGGGCCTTCACCTATTTCGCAAGCCCGGCCATCGATTCGCACGTCCTCATCCGCGCCGTCTTAGGCTACATGTTCAGCATCATGCGCCAGCGCGGTGCACCTCCTGATTTCATCGAAGAGCTGCGAGAAGATGCCCTGGAGCTCGACGATTGGCCGCCCGAGCTCGAGAAAGAGATGCTCGCCGCCCGCCTTCGCGAGCTGCGCAAGTACCTCGGCGACAACGATCCGACCGTTCGCCGGGTGCTGGAGGGCAGGAGCCCGGAGGCCGTCGCCGATCGCATCGTCTCGAACACGGCGCTGACGGATTCCGCCTCCTACGCGGCGCTCCTCGAAGAAGGCTATCTGAGCAGCAACGATCCGACCGTGATGCTCGCAGAGGCGCTGACACCGCTCGTCCGCTCCCTGCAGCAGCAGGTGGGCGGCCTCCAGACGCGCGAAGAGAATCTTACGGCCGATCTGGCGCAGGCGCGATTCGCGGTCTATGGAACGAACATTCCGCCCGATGCCTCCTTTTCCCTCCGCATCGCCGACGGCATCGTGGCCTCGTATCCCTTCAACGGCACGGTCGCACCCTCCCACACGACCTACTACGGCATGTACGGTCATTACTACTCCTACGCCGACGTGAGCGACGAATGGGATCTCCCGGAAGACTGGCTCTCCCCCCCGGATAATTTCGACCTCACGACGCCCGTCAATCTCGTCTCGACCAACGATATCACGGGCGGAAATTCCGGTTCTCCGCTTATCGATAAGGATCTGCGGCTCGTCGGCCTGATCTTCGACAGCAACATCGACGCACTGCAGAACACCTACATTTACCTCGATGAGCGGGGGCGCGCGATCTCGGTAGATTCACGCGGCATTCTGGAGGCGCTGGAGGACATGTACGACGCCGATCGCATCGTCGACGAGCTTCAAACGGGCCGCCTCGCCATAGAGTAATCCGACAGACTAACCCGATTCCACGGAGAAAAACCGCACGATCGCCGGCGTCACGTCGACGAGCGAATCCACGTCCGCGAACCGGTCGGCACCACGCCCATGCGCCAGGAGCGGAACGGCATTTCGCGTGTGACTCTTCGTCGACAAATCCTCCAGATTGCCGTGGTCGCTCGTAATCAGCAGCAGGATCCGCGACGGATCCATCGCATCGAGCAGCGCGCCGAGCAGCCGGTCGAGGCTCTCCAGCACGGCTTGGCCCCGCTCGGTCGACTGGGCATGCCCGGCTTTGTCCGTAGCGTAATATTCGAAAAGGGTAAAACGGTGCTGGTGGGCGATATCCAGCAAACGCTGGGCGGCCATGGGCTCATCGGCAGGCATTTCACCATCGGCGATAGATTCCGGCCATTTCTTCCCGGTCAAATCGGCCGGCACCGCCAGCCCGGCGCGCAGCTCGTCCCGTCCGCGGATCCGCGTGCCCGACTCCAGACAGCACCGCGTCGTCACCGTCCAGCGATCCCGCTCCTTCACGTACCCGAAGAACCGCTGCGGATAGGCATTGGCAAACGCGGAGGGCTCGTCGTCGGCCGGGAAGAGCGCTTTCAATTGCGTGAATACGTTCTCTTGTGCGATGACCGACCTGGTCTTCGAGTGAGGAAAGGGCCCGTAATGACGTCCGGCGACCTCGGCACAGTTGACGCCTGTAAAGAGCGCTGCCTGCCCCGTTCCGCTCTGAGGAAGTCCCTCGACGCCGAGGTTCGCATCGATGCCCTTAAAGACCAGGTCCGCGCGGCGGACTTCCCGAGTGGAAGCGAGCCATCGCTGCCCCGCCGATAGCCTCTCGAACGACGGCAGCCTGTGGCTCGCAAAAGGATTGATGCTTGAGTCGTCGTCCCCCAGTCCGATACCATCGATGAAGAGGAACAGGATGTTCATTTCCTTACTTTCCGGCCCGACGAACGAAGAACGAAGTAGGATTAACCCCCTGTGATCAAAAAAACAATCGAACGCCTGCGCCGTTTCGCGGCGCCGCCTGCGCCCGATCGCTGTGATTTCGGTCTGGTTCTCACAGGGGGCGGCGCACGTGCCGCCTACCAGATCGGCGTTCTAAATTACGTCGCCGAGCACATCCCGAAAGCCGAATTTTCGATTATTATCGGCGTATCGGCCGGAGCGATCAATGCCGCCCATTTCGCAGGTCATCCCGGGGGCTTTGCCGCGTCATCGTCACAACTCGTCGAGGACTGGCGTGAGCTTCGCTCGCATCATGTGTACGAGGTCGAATCGACGATGAGCATGCTGCGCACGATTCTCCTGCGCAGCGTCCGCGGAACGGCCGATGCCGAGAGCGCCACGCGCGATCTCCGCGCGCTCGCGGATACCTTGCCCCTCCGCGGCTACCTTGAAGAGAAACTGGGCGCCGAAGGAGGACGGCTCGTGGGCGTGACGCGTAATATCAAAGAGGGGCGCCTGCGGGCGGTCGCCATCGTGACGACGAGCTATACGACCGGCCAGACCGTCACGTGGGTACAGGGCGACAATTTCGAGAGATGGGAGCGCCCGAACCGCATCGGCATTAACGCGATGCTGACCGTTGACCACGTCATGGCATCGACGTCGCTGCCGTTTCTCTTTCCCGCCATACAGATCGGCGATGCATGGTACGGTGACGGAGGCATCCGGCTCGCCGCGCCCATCGCGCCGGCCATCCATCTGGGAGCGGACCGTGTCCTCGCGATATCCACGCGCTATAGTCGAACGCGCGCTGAAGCGGACGAACCGCTCGTGGAGGGATACCCGCCCGCGTCGCAGATTTTCGGCCTCCTCACGAACGCCGTTTTCCTCGATGCACTCGACGACGACGCGCTCACTATGGATCGGCTGAATCGCCTGCTCGAGCGTCTGGAGCCGGAAGAACGCATGGGCCTTCGTCCCGTACGGCTGCTTCTGCTGCGACCGTCCGTCGATCTTGGAAAATTGTCTCGCAATTACGAAGCCAGTCTTCCGAAACCGCTAGAGATCTTCTCTCGCGTCCTCGGAACGGATGAGACGCGCAGTCCGGACTGGCTCTCGATGCTGCTCTTCGAGCGCGACTACATCACGCGCCTGATCGACATCGGCTATGAAGACGCGCGGCATCAGCACAATGTGATCGAGGCCTTTTTCGACGGCGACCGGGAAATCAATCCCAGCTTCCACATCACCGACTGGACGATTTGACGCTTCGACGCCCCCTGCCGTCGTCCCCTCCGGACCGTCATCACGTCAGGACGCCACATCCGAACGTCCCATCGTTTCCGCGGCCAGAAATGGATACACGTCGTATACATTCAGCTGCTGCCACGGGCGGCCGTCTATGAAGACCGGAATGCTGTAATGATCGCCGTAACTCATGATGCGATGGCTTAGCTCGGCGAACTCGGGAAACAGATGGGCAATTTGGAGATAAACGCCCCCGCGCCCGACGACGACGAGGGCGGTCTCGCGAAGGTCGATGCGCTCGACGTCAAGCCAGTCAAGCGCAGACTTTCGCCGGGCATAATCGTATCCGACAATTTCGCGGTCCGACAGTTTTACGCACCAGACGAGACTGCGGAGCCGGCGCCTCCGATGCAGGCACCACCACGTGAATCCGCTCCATCCGGCCACGATGAGACCGAGCGACATGGTCAGCGGGAGGGAGCCTTCCATTCCCACGGCCAGCATCGCGATCGAGAACATGATCGCGAGCGTGACCGCTCCCGTCATCGCCGCGGCGCGCTTGCGCGTCATCAACTGGACGTCAACATTGTCGTAGACTTCGTACCACGCAGACATAGGACGCTCCGTAGTCCCCTTGATTTTCGACCCCTTGATATTTTTGACCGCTCCCGGTGCCGGCGGTTTCGTGAATATAGACCCAGAGCAATTATGTGTCGTCGGAGCCGGCAGCTCCGGGCACCCCGCCGCCAGGGCGCGCGCAGCCGGCCTGTGGAAAAGATGCCCGCGTACCCCTCTAGGATCGCCCTCGCCAAATCCATATGTTTGTTAGAGGTTAGATCTACCGGTCGTTCGGTGTCTAATAGTATGAGAACGAGCACGATAACGCGACGCGAAGGGATCCATTTCTTTCCATGGCGGAAGTCAAGAACCAGGGACAGACGCCGCTCATGCGGCAGTACTACAAGATCAAGGCGCGCCATCCGCAGGCCATCCTTCTTTTTCGGATGGGCGATTTCTACGAGACGTTTGACGAGGACGCCAAGACCGTCAGCCGTCTCCTCGGAATTACGCTGACCAAGCGGTCCAACGGCAAGGCCCACGACGTGCCGCTCGCCGGATTTCCCTACCACGCGCTCGATAACTACCTTCCGCGGCTCGTCGAGGCCGGGCTCCGCGTGGCCGTCTGCGAACAGCTCGAAGAGGCCCAGCAGTCGCCGAACATCGTAAAGCGCGACGTGGTGGAGGTCGTCACGCCGG
>CAZART010000173.1:0-8482 GCA_964487555.1 uncultured Rhodothermales bacterium | reverse complement strand
CGACCGATACGGTGCACTCGTCCACGACCGATTCCGCGCCCTCGCCCCGGATCGCCGCCGCCCGAATATGCCCGATTACTGCTGTGCGGTTCGTCTCGACCGCTGCGGCCCGGATGCTCTGTCTGATAATGATGCTTCTGCTGGCGGCCTCGGGAGCTGCCGTCGTACCGTCCGCTCGTGCCCAGACGGAGATTCCGCCGCTGACAGGCCGGGTGATGGATCCTGCCGACATCCTCAGTCCGTCGACCGAGGGCACGCTCACCGATCTGCTGCGGGCGCACGAAGATTCGACGGGAAATCAGATCGTCGTGGCCACGGTTCCGTCGCTGGAAGGGGAGGCGATAGAAGAGTATGCGCTCCGCGCCGGACGGGCGTGGCAGATCGGGACCGTCGAGAACGATAACGGCATTCTCCTCATAGTCGCACCTGCCGAGCGAAAGGTGCGCATCGAAGTGGGTTATGGTTTGGAAGGCGCCGTCCCGGACGCCATTGCCGCCCGGATCATCCGCAACGAGATCATTCCGGCATTTCGCGATGGCGACTTCGATGCCGGTGTGGCGGCCGGCACGATGGCGCTCCTCCAGGCCGCCGCCGGCGAATACGTGGTCGAAAGCAGCAGCGGAGGACCGCCGCCGGCTGCCGTCCGCATCATATTCAGCCTCGCCTTTGGATTTATGGTCGTCGCCGCGGGATTTGGTGCGCTGATGGCAAAAACCTCGACGGGGCGATGGGTGGCGTTTGCGTTCATACTCCCCTTTGCCTTCGTGGCGGGCGGATTCGCCGGATTCTCTTTCTGGTCGGGCCTTCTCACCGCCGCGATTTATGCCGGCATTTTCATCCATCTATCCGACAGACCCTCCGTCCGGAGCCTGCGAGAACGCATGGCGGAGGCCGCGAAGAAAGACAAGCCGAGTCCCGTGAAGGTGGGACCGTTCACGATACACGTAGGCGGATCGAGTGGAGGTGGATGGGGCAGCTCCAGCAGTAGCAGTTTCGGCGGCGGCGGAGGCGGGTTCAGCGGTGGCGGCGGCTCCTTCGGAGGCGGAGGTGCGTCGGGCGGATGGTGAGCCGGGTGGATCGTGAGCCGGGCGGAGGGTAAGCCGAGCGGATGGTGAGCCGGGCGGATCGTGTGCCGGGCGGAGGGTAAGCCGGGCGCATCGTGCGTCGGGCGGATGGATCCATCTCCACGTCGCGGACACGGCGCCCTAGACGCGCCGGAAAGCCCGCACGCAGTCGTGCAGACGACGTGAGCCGTGCGCGCTACCCCTGCTCGACTTCAAGCGTAAGACCGTCGGCATCGCGGACGAACAGACGTCCTTCGATCTCCTGGTATCCGCATCCCTTCGCATCCATCCGCGAACGGAGCGAGTGCCACGCTCTGGAAGGAAGCGTGAAACCGATGTGGTGAATGCCCCCGCGCCCCGGAATGGAGGGATGGGCCAAGTCGGTCATCTCGATGATCTCGAGCACGTCTCGCTCTTCCGAATCGGCCATCATGGCACGCCGGCGACCCTTTCTGATGGGGTCGCTCTCAACCGTACGAAGCGTCAGGCCGAGGATATCTCGGTAAAATGAGATCGACTCGTCGAGGCGAGTCGTCATGATCGCCGCGTGCGTCAGTGAGATCGGAGATGTAGTGCGCGTTTCGGTCGTTTCCATGCTTCGTTATGATACGGTCGAAGAATCGGCATCCGGTTGGAAGCGGGAAGAATCAATTCCCAGTCGCTTCATCTTCTTGTAAAGACCCTGCCGCGAAAGTCCCAACGCCTCGGCCGTGGCGGAGACCTGACCCTCTTTGCTTGCCAGTGTGCGTTCGATAACGGATTTCTCCGCGCCGGCGAGAATGTCGTCAAGTCCTCCGGAGACGGTCCCCGCGAGAAGATCGGTCAGGTCACCGCCGGATGTGACCGCTGCACGGCAGATCGCTTCGGACAGGTCTTCGAGATCGATCATCGGCGCGGGTTCGCTGCCGGTAAACACGAGGGTGCGCTCAATCTCGTTGCGAAGCTGCCGAACATTACCGGGCCAATCGTAGTGCAGCATGGCTTCCAGGGCGCGGTCCGAGAGTGAGGCGCGCTGGGCGCGAGCCGTCGGCAGCGTACGCAAGAAGTGTTCGACGAGCAGCGGTATCTCATCCCGGCGCTCCCGAAGAGGAGGAATGCGGAGCGGAATGGCGTTCAGCCGATAATACAGATCCTCCCGAAACCGACCGCTGCGTATCATTTCCTGCACGTCGCGATGCGTGGCGGCAATGATGCGGACGTTTATCTTTTGGGTCGTCGATGCGCCGACCGGCACGATTTCGCCTTTCTCGAGAAAGCGGAGCAGCTGCGGCTGAACTTCGATCGGAAGCTCGTCGATATGGTCCAGGAGGAGGGTGCCCTCCTGAGCCTCCCGAATGGCGCCCGGCGCATCAGGGCCGTTGCCACGACCGAAAAGCAGGGCCTCACAGCGCTCGCGCCCGACGGTGGCGCAGTTGAACGTGACAAACGGCGCCTCGGAACGATCGCTGGTGCGATGAATGCTATGTGCGATGATCGTTTTTCCGACGCCGGATTCTCCCGTGATGAAGACGGGGCTGTGGCTCGAACGGATCTGTTCTACCTTGTCGACGACGCGCCGCATGGCGTCACTGGCGTAGACGAGGCCGTCGAGCGAGCCGACTTCCCGCAGCATGGGGGACCGGCTGCGCGCAGCTCCACGCAGCAGCGCGTGCTCCATCGCGAGGCCCGCGACCGGCGCCCATGCCGACAACCGCTTTTCGATGACACGGCAAGCCGGATCATCTTCGCCGCCGCACTCCATGCCGAAGAAAAAGGCGGGAGACGGCGTGCCCTTTAGGCGGATCCAGTCGAGACCCTCTTCGCAGAGGCGATCGGCCGTCGGGTCGGGGTATGCGAGGGGGTGTGCAAAATCGCCATGCGCACGGAGGGTCGACCATCCATTTCCGTCGTCATAGCGGAAAATGCCCAACGAGCGCTGCGGGGCAATCTTCTCCGCGAGCCGGAGCCATGTTTCCGCGACGAGATCGATGGAGAGCGCCGAGCGAGACAGGATGGCGGCGATGTCTGCTTCCGTAAGATGGCGCGTCTCGTCGTCGGCGCCGGGCAGCGCGCGGACCAGATCGCGAAGCCGCCGCGTTTCCTTCCGGGCGCCGATCTTCTCGAACGTCTTGAGAGCGGCTTCCGCGAGCGGTCGGCACTCCGAAGGAGACGACGTGCGCAGGAGGCGGGCGAGCTCGTACTGGGCTGTCGCCGTTCCGTAGACGTCGCCGATCATCGACCATGCGGACAGCGCCTGTGTGAGGTAGGCCCTGCCTTCGGTCTCGTGTCCTTGCGTCGCCGCGAGGCGGGCCTGCAGGGCGAACTGCTCGGCAGCGAAGGGAAGCAGGCTGAAATAGTAGCCGTGCTTCTCCATTTCCCGCACGAGGCGCCTTGCTTCGTCCTCGTTTTCCTGGTGGATGGCCACGCGTCCGAGCTGCAAGAGCGCCTGGAGCTCGTATCCGCCGTGACCGGATTCGCGGGCGTTACGATAAGCACGGTCGGCGGACTGGCGCGCGGCCGCCAGATCCTTTTTTCGGAGCATCAGCTCGCTGTGAAGCCGGGCGACGTTCGACGTAAGCAGCCGATGCCGGCGGTGAATGCGGCCCTGAATCTCGGATAATTCGCGCTCCGCGCGATCCAGCTCCCCACGGTACATCCGGATACGGGCGCGGTGAAGAGCGATGTATGCCGGCGCCGTGCCGAGGTGGCCGACCCGCGAAAGTGCTTCGTCGATGAGACGTTCGGCCTCATCCCACAATCCTTGCCGCACGAGCGTGCCGATGTGCGCGTGGTACGCGCTCAAGAGCGGATATCCCGGACGGGCTGAAGAGCGGGCAAGATGGCTGACGGCTTCGCGGGCGGCTTCGATGATTTCGGCCGGCTGGCGTCCCGTCTCATATCCGATCACCGCCGCATAGGCGCGAGCTCGTCCCCGCGAGGGCCCGTCATCGTGCGCCTCCGCCAACGATTCGAGCTGCCGGGCGTGGTGTTCGGCGTCGCGATAGCGGCCCTGAAACCGTGCACCGGTTACCGAGAGGTGCGCGATCCACATGGCGGCCTGCACGTCGTTGAGCTTCTCCTGTAGCGCGGAGGCTTCCTCCAGCGCCTGGACCATCAGTTGATACTCGTCGATCGTGAAGTAGGCCTGTGCTTGCCCGATGAGCGTCCAGCACCGCCCCGACGTGTTCATATCTTCGCAAAAGCCGCGCGCCGCCTCGTCGAGCAAATTGAGCGCACGCGCGTCGTCGTAGAGATCGTCGTCTTGCCATACCCGCGCCCATCCGAGCCAGAGGGCGACCTCGGCCCTGACGCCCGGGGCGAGGGCCTGCCGGCGGTCCGATTCCTCGAAAGCGCTCAGCAGGTCCAGCACCGCCGCCGCATCGCCGAAGCGCAGCAGCTTGATGCGCGCCATCAGGCAGCGCAGCACCACCTCGCCCGCCTCTCCGTCGCCCGACGTCATCAGCGGTTCGATCATCCGTGCGGCGTCGAGCGTGCGACCTTCGGCCAACACGCTGCGGGCTATTGATATGGTTTGACTGTGCTTCAACGATCTAGAATTACATAAAGCCGAGACTGAGCCGCGCTTCCTCCGACATCATCTCGGGAGTGAACGGCGGTTCGAACGTGAGCTGAACCCGAACGTCCTCCACGTCCGGCACGGCACGGGCGGCATTCTCCGCCTGCTGGGGAAGCATCTCGGCGGCCGGACAATTGGGCGCGGTCAGCGTCATCTTGATGGCGACCGTGCGGTCGTCGTGCACGCGGATCTCGTAGATCAGCCCCAGATCATAAATGTTGACGGGGATCTCGGGATCGTAGACGGTTCTCAGCGCCTCGATGATCTGCTGTTCGAGATCTTCTTTGCTTACCGGCGTCTGCTCTTCCATATCTGTTTTCTTGTGCTCAGGCCCTGCCCGCGGCACGCTGGTTTCCGATTCGGTCATGTGTTAGTTCTTCGCGACGTGCGCATGAGCCAGTGCATACAGCTTCAACTGCTTCATCATCGATGCCAGTCCGTTCTTGCGCGTAGGGGAGAGGTGCTCCTTCATCCCGATCTCGTCGAGGAACGACAGATCGGCCTCAGCAACGGCTTGCGGCGGCTGCCCGCTGAGCACACGGAGCAACAGAGCGACGAGGCCTTTCGTGATCAGCGCATCGCTGTCCCCTCTGTAATAGAGGAGACCGTCGCGCATCTCCGGCCGAATCCAAACCTGCGCCTGGCACCCTTTGATTTTGTAATCCTCCGTTTTGTACGCGTCCTCGATCTCCGGAATTGAATTCCCGAGATCGATCAGGTACTCGTACTTCCCCATCCAGTCGTCAAAGAGCGCAAACTCCTCGACGACCTCGCGGGCACGGTCCTGTATGGTCGCTTGTGCGGGCATATCTCTCTGGAAACGGCCGTCGCCGAATTATCCGAACATCTGTTTTACTTTACGGACGCCCTCCATGAGCGCATCGACGTCTTCACGCGTGTTGTACAGCGCAAAGGACGCACGCACCGTACCGGGAATGCCGAATCGCCGCATCAGGGGCTGGGTGCAGTGGTGGCCGGTCCGAACCGCGATGCCGAGGCGGTCGAGAATGGTGCCGGCATCGTACGGGTGGACGTCATCGACGAGGAATGACACTACCGAAGCCTTCCGGCCGGCCGTGCCGTAAATCCGAACGCCGTCGATTTCCTGCATACGTGCGGTCGCATACGCAAGGATGTCGCGTTCGTGGGAGACAATCGCCGCCCGTCCCGTCGTCTCCATGAAGTCCACGGCGGCGCCGAATCCAATGCCGCCCGCGATGTTGGGCGTTCCGGCTTCGAAGCGGTGGGGAAGGTCGTTGTACGTCGTTTTCTCGAACGTCACCGTTTCGATCATGTCGCCCCCGCCTTGATACGGAGGCATATTGTCGAGATGCTCCTCTTTTCCGTACAGAACGCCCATCCCGGTGGGACCGAACATCTTATGGGACGAGAAGCAGTAAAAATCGCAGTCGAGATCCTGCACGTCGACGTTCATGTGCGGAACGGCCTGCGCCCCGTCGATCAGCACGGGAACGCCGAGATTATGGGCGTCGCGTATCATCCGCTTGATCGGGTTGATCGTGCCGAGCGAATTTGAGACGTGGGGCAGCGCGAGCAGCTTCACGCGCTCGCTGAGGAGCCGTTCGAATTCCTCATAAATGATCTCCCCCGCGTCGTTGATCGGGATGACCTTGAGCTCGGCCTCGACGGATTCGCAGAGCATCTGCCACGGGACGATGTTCGAATGGTGCTCCATCTCCGAGATCAGCACCCGGTCCCGGCGTCCGACGTGCTGCCGGCCGAACGACGAGGCAACCAGGTTGATCGCCTCCGTCGTACCGCGGGTAAAGATGGTCTGGCGGACGGACGCCGCATTGATGAAGCCGGCGATACGCGTGCGCGCCGCCTCGTAGGCGTCCGTGGCCTGCTGGCTGAGGTAATGCACGCCGCGGTGGATGTTGCTGTTTTCCGTCTCGTAATACGTCGTGATCCGGTCGATCACCGAGCGCGGCTTCTGCGACGTTGCCGCGTTGTCGAGATAGACGAGCGGCCGCCCGTACACCTCTTGCCGGAGGGCCGGAAACTGCGCGCGCACCCGATAAACGTCGTAGGTTTCGACGTCGTCGCGTTTCATCGTCTGGAGCTCAGCCATAATGCACCTCCACCGTCGATCTACCAGCCGAACCGCTGCGTGACACGGCGATCCAGCAGTTCCCGCAGTGGTTCGATTTTAATGTTGTCGATCACGTCCCGAACGAAGGCATGCAGGAGCATGCCGCGGGCCTGCTTCTCCGGAATCCCGCGTGAACGCAGATAGAACATGGCCTCGGGATCGAGCTGACCGGTCGTGGCGCCGTGGCTGCACTTCACGTCGTCGGCGTAAATCTCGAGCTCCGGTTTTGCGTTCATCGTCGCCGTCTTCGTCAGAAGGATGCTCTTGTTCTCCTGGAAAGCGTTGGTCTTCTGCGCGTCGCGCCGGACGAAGACCTTTCCGTTGAATACGCCCGACGCGCGGTCGTCGAGCACGATTTTATACAGCTCGTTGCTCACGCAATTCGGCTTTGCGTGATCGACCAGTGTATGATTGTCGACGTGCGTGTCACCGACGGGAAGCGTGAGCCCATAGAGATGTGTTTCGCAGTATTCACCGTCGGGGATTACGGTCAGATTGTTGCGAACGACCTCGCCCGTCAGGGTGATCGTGTAAATCGAGAAGACACTCTCTCCTTCCTGGTAGACGTCCGTGTTCGACACGAGTGAGGCCCGGTCGCCGTCGTCCTGGACGACGTACATGTCGATGACGGCACGTGGTGCGACGAAGACTTCGGTCACTGAATTGGTGAAGGTGCGGGCATCCGTCGCTGAGCCGCCGGTCTCGATGAGTCGGGCCTGGCTGCCTTCCTCGAACACGACGAGATGGCGCGGTTGGAGGAAGACGTCCGTCTTCGCGTCGATCACGTTGACGATGTGCAGTGGCTTCTCCACCATCTTCCGCCGGGGAACGTACATGAAGAGGCCGTCCAGCGTAAACGCCGTATTGAGGGCCGTGAACACGTCGTCCTGGTGCTTCGCCGAACGACCGAGATAGCGGTTGACGAGCTCGCCGTGACGCCGGGATGCTTCCTCGAGGCTCGAAATGATGACGCCCTCCGGGAGGTCGCCGACCGTCGAGAGCTTGCTCACGAAGCGGCCGTTGACGAGCACGACCACGTGCGCATCCAGCTTCGGTATGAGATACCGCTGGACGTCGTCTATCGTGAGACTCGTTTCGGGCGCACCGACGTGCACCTCGTACTCGTGCCGAAGCACTTTGCCGATGTTCGTGTACTTCCATGCCTCGGCCTTCGTTGAAGGGAAGCCGAGCTTCCGGAAGCTCTCGATGGCGTCCAGGCGCAGATCCTGGAGCCTCCTGTTGGTGCCGTTGAGCGTTCGGCCGACGTTCATCTCGAACGCCGACACGAAACGATCTTCAAGGCGCGTTTCTTGTGCTGTAGTAGGCATACTTTTTGGCTGCTTTGAAATCTGATGGATGCCGGGCGTAATGCGTGGGATTTAAACCGCGACGCCTTCCGGACGCACCCACTCGTACCCTTTCTCCTCGAGCTCAAGCGCGAGCTCCTTATCGCCGGAGCGGACGATCCTGCCGCCGACCATCACGTGGACGACATCCGGCACGATGTAATTCAGCAGCCGCTGATAGTGCGTGATGACCACAAAGGCGCGGTTTGCACTACGCAGGCGATTCACCCCGGCCGCAACGACTCGAAGCGCATCGATATCGAGGCCGGAGTCCGTCTCGTCGAGAATGGCGAGCTTCGGCTCGAGCATAGCAAGCTGAAAGATCTCATTGCGCTTTTTCTCGCCGCCCGAAAAGTTTTCGTTGACCGAGCGGCTCATGAGCGCCGGATCCAACTCCACGAGC
>CAZART010000172.1:0-8503 GCA_964487555.1 uncultured Rhodothermales bacterium | reverse complement strand
CGTGTATTTCTACAGGATTCGAGCCGGTGCGACGAGCATCGTCCGAACCATGTTGGTTATCAAATAAGCGCCCAAATTATAGGGATGTTCGCCCAATGGAAGAGGACCGGGCGGCATACGATTTGCGCCAATTAACAGGTGGGTACCGACGGCTGGTCGAGGACAGGACGATCGCTCGGGTACCCGCCTCGGCAGGCGACCGGCCGAAGGATCGGCATTGCGGCTGTACGTCTTTGGCACACGAAGGCCGGTACTTTTCCTGCGTACCGTGCGCTGATCCGGCATCTCCCTTTCTCGTTATGCCCTCCAAAGAGCGAAGGGCAGGTAGGAAGTTTTGGTTTTTCTTAAAGATCCCACTGCGCCACGAATAGCGTCGTATTCCGATGGAGACGGCGAGATCGTCGCGCGCGGGGTGTCCCAGACGCGCACACACCGGATAGCGAGGGCGAGTGTCATGATTCGGGAGACGCTCGGCGCACGTTCTAAACACGCCATGATGGTATTCACGGCCGCCAACTTCCGGTATTTCCAATACCGCGCGGCGACGGGCGGCGTCACCGAGTGCGGAAGCGCCGGCAAGGCTGCGCCTCCCCAGGGGGTGCGGCTCCGGCGGAGCGGAAATGTGCTGACGGGCTCGCTCTCGAATGGCGGCGATGCGCGGACGATCGTCGGAACCGTCACAATATCCATGGCGCACGACGAGTTCGTAGGCCTGGCCGTAACCGTCTACTGCCGGCCGGCGGCGAAAGCCATGTAAAGTGTATAAGAAAGTGACCTCGAAATATGAGACGCGCGATATTTTTTGCTCACGGTTTTCTTCTCGCCCTGTTACTCTTCCATCTGCTCGCAGCCTCTTATGAGGACGAGATCTTTGACATGATCGTCAGCCAGGCGCTTACTGCGGAAATGACCGAAGAGGAGAAGGCCCTGGAACTGATGGATCGAGCCCACCGGCTCATCAAAAATCGAGCCCGTGTTCTCGAATGGGAAAAATTAAGCACGTCCGTACTTCGTACGGGGGTCCGCGAGCTCCTGGAAGGCGGGCACTGTGGGACCTTCGTACACGTGAATGCCGAGCTGCTGAAACGGGCCGAAATGCCCGTCCGGATTGCACAGATGAGATGTGGAGAGGTACCGACATGTCATATAATTCTGGAGGCCAAGGTAGGAGATCGCTGGATTCTAATGGACCCTCAATTCAATCACACATACTATCGTCCTGACGGAATACGAGCAAGCATTGGCGATGTCGTTGGAAACTGGGATGCTTTCCGATCTCAGCGGCCGGAGAATTTTCCCCGGAATTTTCAGTTCGAAGAGGTGCGTTATACGAATTGGAACAAAATACCTGTTCTATTGCCCTTAATGCAAGCCGGACTCAGGGTCATCAATCCGGAACGTGTAGAGAAAATATCTCTACGAACATACATATTGAATGGTCATAAGACATACGCCAAAGCTATATTTGGCCTATGGATTATTTTGCTCATTTTCCACATCGCCTATCGAAGAAGAGCAGCTTCTATGTCGGTCTCTCCAAAAGGTCCTACGCCGACGGTAGGTTGAGTATGCCTGCGTTTGAAACGCCCTTCTGAGCCGGACATAGCCGGCTTCGGCTCGACGGCCTGGACGCCGGCGTGTTCAATGTTCAGGGGAGATTCTATGCGCTGCGCAGCCTGTGTCCGCATCAGGGCGCTCCGCTATGCCGTGGAGAGACGGTAGGCACCAATCTTCCCTCCAGGCCCGGTGAATACTGCTGGGCGAGGCAAGGAGAGATTCTTCGCTGTCCCTGGCATGGATGTCAGTTCGACATCCTCACAGGCCGATCCCTGTTTGATGCGCGCGTTCGCGTCAAAACGTTCCTGGTCGAAATAGAGGACGACGACGTGCTCGTTGTCACCTGACCGCCCCGGCGACGAATTTTGCGGCGCCACCATACTCGGTGGGAGAGAGCAGTTAGACCGCCTCCGACGCGACGGCATACGGCATGCCGTGCTCGGATTCGGAAGGGTCCAGGGCCGCCTGAGCATCGCATCACTGCTCCGCGCGGAAGGCTTCGAGCTCGTCACCGTCATCCACCCGGGAGCCGTTATCGCCTCCGACATATCCGTGGGCGCAGGCGTCGCGATCAAGGCAGGCGTCGTCATCGATCCGGCAGTCACGATCGGTGAAAGCGCGACCATTGGATCGGGCGTGACGCTCGGTCACGATTGCGTCCTCGCGAGCGGCGTGCAAGTCTCGGGAGGATCGAATCTGGCGGGCCGCATCCGCATTGGATCGGGCACGTGGATCGGCACCGGAGTCGTCATCAAAGACGGAATCACAATCGGCGCAAACACCTTGATTGGCGCGGGGGCCGTCGTTCTCCATGAGATTCCCGACAATACGGTGGCCTTCGGCGTACCTGCGAGAATCGTCCGGGACGTAACGGCCGACGATGTCTGGTAAGTCTGTCGTCCGCGCATATGCGGCGTCGTCACGCCGGCTCAGACCGGTGCAATAGGCTGTCGACGTGCTACAAGCGGTGCCGCGTTTAGCCGCTCCCACACCCGGCCGGCATGCACTTCGAAAACCCGGTCGCATACTTCGATCGTCGTCAGCCGGTGGGCGATGAGCAGGATCGTCCTGCTCCCGCGCAGGTGGTACACGGCTTCCATCACGGCGCCCTCCGTTCCATAATCCAACGCATTGGTGGCCTCGTCCATGATCAATACGGACGGATCATGATACAGCGCTCGCGCGATACCGATCCGCTGACGCTGCCCACCCGAGAGGCGAACGCCCCGCTCGCCCACCACCGTCTCAATCCCGTCCGGAAGCTCCTCGATGAACTCGGCGATCTGTGCGGCCTCTACCGCGCGCCAGACGGCTTCATCGTCGATGTCCTCGCCGCTGAGTCCGAACGCAACATTGCAGCGGATCGTGTCGTCCATGAGATAAATCTCCTGCGGAACGTAGCCGATCTGTCGCTGCCAGGCCTCCTCGCGGCCCCGGATATCCACCCCGTCGACGAGCACGCGGCCGGCGGACGGCCTCAGCAGACCGAGGATCAGGTCCACCAGCGTAGTTTTGCCGGAGCCCGTCGGACCCACGAGGCCGTGCACGTCGTCCTTCCGAAGTTCCAGAGACACGTCGTTCAAGGCAGGGGACGACGCGCCCGGATATACGTACGTAACCCCGTCGAGCCGGATATTTTCGGAGAAGCCGAGTGGTTCCGGCACCACGGGTTTCGGCCGCTCCAGCGTCATCAGGTCGCTGAAGAAGTTTTCGATGGACGCTCGCCCGAACCGAAGGGAGTCGATCGACACCAGAATCCGGTTGAACGAAGGAAGCATGCGCACGACGGCCATCGCCAGGAGCGCGAGCGTCGGGACGAGCGAGGCCACGGGGCGGCCCTGCGCGATCAGCATCGCGCTCACGGAAAGGAACGCAGCGACGGCCACCGTCTCCAGGACCATGCGCGGGCACTCGTTGAGCACCTGCCGCAATCGCCGCGTCACGGCATATCCCGCCGAATACCTGTTGAACGCGCCGAGAAAGTGCCCCGCCCTGCCGAGCACCTTCGTGATCTTGATCCCGCCAAGCCCTTCATTAACCGCTCGGATCATGCCTGCCTGATGCCTTCGCTCGTCCTCACCCGCGCGCAGCACGCGCCGGCGCACGAGCCTCAGGAACAGCGCCGTCGTCCCTCCGAGAACGACAAAGGTCACGAGCGTGATGATGGGCTCGACCAGCAGCAACAGGACGAGGATCGCCGTCGCGGTAAGCGTCTCCATGATGAGCCGCATGAGCGGTATGAGTCCCGCCCCGACGACCTCCATGGCGTCATGGTTCGTGTTGCGCAGCAGCTCGGCCGTGTTGCGGCGAAGGTGGAAGGCGTAGGGGCTGTGCAGGTACGTCGCGAAAAGGCGACGAGCGAGGCCTACCTGGAGGGTGAATGCAAATTTCGCGTGGATCCAGGAAAACATCGCGAGATATGCATTCTTGACGATGAACACGGCCAGCAGCGCGGCGGCGCCGGAGAGCAGCAATTGCTCGGTCGTGGTCAATCCCAGGGTTTCGACGAACCATTGTCCGAAGGGGTTGGAATAGACGGCCTCGGGATTCGAGATCACCGATACGAAGGCCGGGATGGCGCCTACGCCGACCATCTCCAGCAGCGCCCCGATGAGCATGGCGCCCAAAATGAGGATCGCATGCACCTTTTCCCGACGCGTAAACAGACGACGCAACTTTCCAATTAACTCACGCATGTGCAATCTTGGTCGCGGACGCAGTCCTCAGCACTACTGGAAAAGAGACGGCGGTCTATTTACGAGCTGTACTTCCGGTCGAATATCGATTCTACCCTCGATTGGACCAAAATAGTAGGACAGGCCAACGGACGCTGTATGCGCTAACCGCGAAAGCTCGGCGCCGCATACGGAGGTACGTCCGGCAATAATGATGCGACAAGGAAATGCGAAGGGCGCACTAATGGCTCAATCCACGGCGCACCGTGGGCCACGGGGGCACGCGATAAAGGAAATGGTACTCGCCCAAAAAGGGGAGGCCGGGCGGCTTACAGCCCGCCCGGCCCAATCATAAACAAACCCCCTTTCATGGTGCCGGCACTCCACGCTCATGGATGCAAAGCGTATCCGGCTTTTGCGGCGTGGGAAGGGTCGGACGACGTACTGTCCGCCCGCTCCTCCCACGCTGCCACTACTAAACTACAGGCCGACGAGCGTACTACTAATCTTATGCTCGACGATCTCTTGTCACTACGGCACATAGAATAATGCGGAAAGCCTCCTTGCTCTAACCCGAATCGGACAGAGTCCGCTACATTTGCGACGAAAGCGGCATCGCGGTCCACGGCGACGAGATCCGCCGGCCCGCTCGCCGCAAGTTCGAGGCGTGCGCCACCATGACGTCCCGGCGCCTGAAGCGATGAATTAAGGGCACGTATCTCGGGGTCCGGCCCGCTCCGCCGCACGATTCCTACATGCCACGTCTCATCGTTCCGAGCGGCTCCATCTTGCTTCCCAACGAGCGGTCCGACACCCCTGCGGCGTGACGCGAGCCGGCTTCGAAGAACCTGCCGCGCCGCCTGCTCACAAGCCTCACTTCAGCCGCGCCGCCTGCTCACAAGCCGCGCTTCAGCCGCTCCGCGAGAATCTTCGGCAGGCCTTCCTTGATGATGCGCGTACCGGCCCGTTCCACGTCGTATTCGACGCGCACTTGCTCATGCGTAAACGCGTCCGGGTCGAAGACCACGAAGGACGCTCTCGGATCACCGTCGCGCGGCTGGCCTACGCTTCCCGGATTGATCAGGTAGCGGTGTCCGCGGCGGAGCGCGAGCGTACCGACGCGGTCGGCGACGAGTCCCGGTACGTGCGTATGGCCGATGAAGCACACGTCCGTTTCGAAATATTCGAACTGTTTTTGCGTGACGGAAAATGCTCCGATGCGGTGCCACGCTTCCGGATCCTGCGGCGTGGCATGGACGAACGTGCACTGCTCGGCCTCGAGACGAAGCGGCAGGCCGGCCAGGAATTCGATCTGCTCCGCCGAGAGCTGCTTGCGGTTGTGCTTCACGGCGAGCTTCCCCTCGCGCGGGAGGCCGCCTGCCGTCTTCTTATCCACGACGGCCTTATCGTGATTGCCCATCACCACGCCCGCGCACCGCTCCCGAACCAGCTCGACGCAGGGCGCAGGGTCCGCCCCGTATCCGACAACGTCGCCGAGGCAGTAGATCGTCTCGATCTCGCGGCCGTCGATCTCCTCGAGCACCGCCTCCCAGGCTTGCAGGTTCGAATGAATGTCGGATACTATGGCCAGGCGCACGAGGCACTACGAGCTAACGGATGAGATGGCGGTTTTACAAAAAGCACCGAGATCTACTGCGGCCTCGCTGCCGACGTTCCTCAGGGAATTCACCATGTCGAATATCGTCGCATTGAGAGGCATTTCCCCAATCCCGCCGCAGAAATTTCCACGGCAGCATTCGCCGCCGCGGCGTGTAGGACAGTTTGAACGCCATGCGCTCGGTCGTCCATTATGTGGATTGTCCATCTCAAAGAATATTCGGATTTAGTAGCCACCCATGCGTTTCCTCTCCGAACGAGAGGCACCAAAGCTGCATGGCAAACCCGGAAACATGCTCCGGCGTGGATGCCCTCGCGGTAGTAAGGGTGCACGCCGACCGTCGCGCAAGGGCGACGGACGCTTGGGACGACGGTGAAGGGCCGGAGCCCGCTGGAGAAGGATCCGTGGGTGACGAGGATCCGACGCGCATTTCACGGCCGCGCGTAAAGGTCGGCACGCGCCACCGTTCCCTCCGCCGGCGTGTAGCGTTTGGCTCGGTTTGGTGGAAAGTTAGTGTCCTGTTCTCCGTGCGAGACGAAGCCAACGCACACGCACACAAAGGGGAAGACGGCCTTGGATTGTTACAAAGCTGTGATCCATGTTGGGAGCGCCGGTCCGGGCAGCCGTCTCGTACACAACCCTTGTCCTTTCAGACCAACTGTCAAGCATGCACGACATCGAGATCGACTTCGACTTTTCGGTAATCGACCCGTCCGACCTTATCACAGACAGCCACATACGAAAAACCGCCGAGCGGCTCGTACCGACGGTGCTCAGGCAGCTGGGCGAACGACGAGGCCGGCAGCTCTGGACCGCGGCCCTAAACATCGCGGACGACGACGATGCGCCGCCGCCTGCGCAGAACGTCGACCTCTTCGTCGCCGGCATGGCCGATCGATTCGTTCGACTGGCCACACCCGAGCTTGCGGACCATTGCCGGAAGCTCATCGAAAGTCGCCTGCACGAGTTCGTTAGCGGCTACATGTCCCTCGCTCCCGGCCTCTTTTCAAGAGCCGGCGGCATCAGAGAAAGGCTGAGGTGAACGGCGAATGGCTCTCCCGTAGAGATCGTCGCAGCTATCGTCCGGGGATTTCGTTCGGCATGCAGGCTTGGGCATGGTTCGGTCCGCAGCCCGGAGGCTCGGTCGCGATCCCGACGATCTGGTCCATCGCGAGAAGGGCGAGGAGGAAAACCAGGACGGCGAAAACGACCGCCCATGGAGCAAGGAATTTGTTCACGGCAGCAGTCGTGGGTCCGACCGGTGAGAGGAACATCTCCGTGAGCAGGTTGGCTGATCCCGACAGCAAGAGCCGACCGCCACGACCGGAGCGGTGTTGCGATGCTGCTTCATGGCCCGGATGGACGGTATGTTAGGAAAAGAGAACAGGGCCGTCGTGCGTCGGGGGCGGAAGATCGAAAGCGCGCATGGTGATAGCGACGGCGATGGGCCGTAAGGTTTAGCGGGAGTTCGACCCGATAAATGGCACGATCCAGACGTTCTCACCGGACGCACCGCGCCCCATGATCAGACGCGGGGACCGACGAAAATACCTGCCTGCGCCCTACGGGATACAGGCCCCGGCGCGGGCCCATCATTTTACGCCGGCTCGATCTAACGGAAGCGTCGACGTGTACTACGCGCCGTGCCTTGGCGGGACGATCTTGGACCCATGGCGACGGCACGTCGGAGGCTTTGGGCACCGAGATCGTCCATTCAAAGGGCAGCAACCACAGTTTAATATCCCGAGACAGGATTCGCCGATTTCGATTCTCGGCTGCAGCGCCAGCCGATATTGCGATAGTAATCGATCGTTTGGCGGTCGCATACATTCGATACTCGTTGAGGAAGAGTGCCCATCCTTCCTACACATTCATAACAGTCTTTCTTAGAATTGCATCCTTGCGTCAGAAGAGAGAGACAGATGAGAACCGTACACACTCCTGCGAAACGGATGAAGAATCGTAATTGCTCGGGTCGTGTCGGCATCTTAAAACACGGCATGGAATGTTTACCCCAATTTTCTTTATTAATACCTGTTCTTCATCCATGACTCCGACAATGTCGCTAGCCGATGGCCCAGTATGCGGATCTCTTCTAAGCAAATGGCGAGACTGCGACTTTCTGTCACGTATCCTGCATCCAGTATTTCCAAAATGCAGAATTCTTACGACCTTTCGCGAGATATCTAGTAGTGCTCTCTCGATCAAAATCGCCAAAAAAGAGCGATCCAAGCGCCAACTGTTTTGATAAAAATTAGCAGGTCCATCCGGCGCATGGTGCTGCGGTGTACAAACAAATCAAATGCCATGCTGTAGGAAGAATCCAGAGAAAGAGGTGGCGGCAGTGAAGAGGCTGTTTTGAGAAGTGAATTCCAGCGACGTCGGCTGTGGATTCGTTTGGCGATACGACTGCGCAACATCAAATCTCGAAACGTGTTGCCGATTTGTAACGCCCGTCGCGATGAGGTGAACCGAATCGCACCGTCGCTACGTCGTTCGGAATCGTGCGGACGGAAGGTCGGCACTGAGCGAGACACAGTAGAGGCCGAACGACGCCCGAAAGCGCACTACTGCCCCCGCGTGCTCAGCGAATGTTCAGCCGCCGCGGGCTCCTCGATCTGATGCCGCTGCATCTTGCGCCAGAGATACGTCC
>CAZART010000171.1:6409-8565 GCA_964487555.1 uncultured Rhodothermales bacterium | reverse complement strand
CGGGGACAAAACGGAGCTCTTCAGCGCGGTCGCGAGTAGTCTGACCGCTACCTTCGCGGTCGGCAATACGTTCAGCGTGCTTGTCGACTACCGCGAGCAGCCGGATTTCAGCCTCGCGGGGACGTATCAGCTCGACGAGGGTGGGAATATTCTCGTGCTACAGACGGCTGTGGGAAATCCGGCATTTGACTATGTAATTGAGTCGGATACGCGCATGACGCTCTCGGCTCCGGCAGATGTGGTAAATGGGTTGTTTCAGACGGAGATCTACACAGGCATCGTCACGATCACCGTCGCAAAACAGTAGCAGGCTGCTTCGGCGGTGGGATACCCCGAATCGGCAGAAATTAGAGCGCTTAACTTAATCCGGCCGGTCCGCGGATCGGCCACAATGTGGGATTACAATGAGCGGATTGATTGGAAGGAAGGTCGGCATGACCAGCGTGTTCGACGAGGTAGGGAATAACACGCCCTGCACGGTAATTGAAGTCGGGCCGAACGTCGTGACGCAGGTGAAGACGGAGGACGGCAAGGACGGCTATGCAGCCGTTCAGCTCGGCTACGGCAACGCCAAAGAGAAGCACACGACAAAAGCGATGGCGGGCCATTTTCAGGCGGCGGGCACGGAGCCGAAGAAGAAAATCGTCGAATTCCGCGACTTCAGCAACGACGTGGCCCTGGGCGATCAAGTTCGCGCGGTCGACGTGTTCGCAGAAGGCGACGTGATCAACGTGACCGGTACGTCGAAGGGGAAAGGGTTTCAAGGAGTTGTTCGACGCCACAACTTTCGTGGTGTAGGGGGGCGGACTCACGGTCAGCACAATCGTGAACGCGCGCCGGGTTCGATCGGCGCCTCCTCCGATCCGTCCCGAGTCTTCAAAGGCATGCGGATGGGTGGCAGGATGGGAAATGAACAGGTTACGATGCGCAACCTCACCGTGGTCCGGATTCTGAACGATCAGAACGCCATCCTCGTGAAAGGGGCCATACCGGGTGCGCGAGGCGGCTACGTCACGATCCACAAGAAATCATAGGTACCGCCTTGTAGAGTCGGAAATGGGTTATGGGAGGTAGACATCTCCAATCACCTATCTCCGATCTCCTGTGCGGATAAGCGATAAGGTTGGTAGAACGATGGAAGTCAAAGTTTATACGAGCGACGGTGCCGAGACGAAGCGCACGGTGACGCTGGACGATGCGGTGTTCGGCATCGAGCCGAACGATCATGCGATCTGGCTCGACGTGCGGCGCATTCAGGCCACGGCGCGCCAGGGCACGCACAAAGCGAAAGAACGCAGTGAAGTGCGCGGAAGCACGCGAAAACTGTATCGCCAGAAGGGCACCGGACATTCACGAGCCGGCGATGCGAAATCGCCGATTCGGCGCAGCGGTGGAACGACGTTCGGTCCCCGCCCGCGGAATTATGGTTTCAAGGTTAATAAAAAGACGACCCGGCTTGCCCGCCGCTCCGCGTTGGCTTACAAAGCGCAGGACGATGCTTTCCGTGTTGTCGAAAACTTGAGCATCGACGGTGCGAGCACGAAAGCGATTGTGGCATTGATGGCGGCCCTCGATCTGGCGAACGATAAGGTGCTGATCCTCACGAGTGAATATAGCCCCGAGGTTTACCGTTCGAGCCAGAACCTACGAAAGGTCAACGTAAAGGAGGCGTACAAAGCCTCGACGCTCGATCTGCTCAACGCGCAGATTGTGCTCTTAGAAGAGGGCGCGGTGGAGAAGCTGGTCGGTCAGCTGGGCGAAAAGCAGGCCGCTACGGCATAACACGACGAGAGATACAAAGAACTTTTAGCGCGAAGAGAAAAAGTCATGAGCAAGGACATCCTCATTCGTCCGCTCGTTACAGAGAAGCTGACGCACCTGATGGAGGACGGCCACTACGCGTTCCAGGTGAAAATGGACGCCAACAAAGTCGAAATCCGCAAAGCGGTCGAGGCTCGGTATCCGAGCGTGCAGATAAAGGAAGTGCGCACACTCATCGTGCGTGGCAAGCGGCGATCACAGCATACCCGCCGCGGGTTGACGCGCGGCCGAACGGCGTACCACAAGCGCGCGATCGTGACGCTCGTCGACGGCAGCGAACCCATCGACTTTTTCGAACAAGTATAGTTGAGCTTGAGAGTGAGATAGGAGATAGG
>CAZART010000171.1:0-6309 GCA_964487555.1 uncultured Rhodothermales bacterium | reverse complement strand
CCATCGACTTTTTCGAACAAGTATAGTTGAGCTTGAGAGTGAGATAGGAGATAGGAGATAGGAGATAGGAGATAGGCGATAGGCGACCGGGGATGGATGCCGTTTCCGATACGCGATCACCAACCCGCTCGGACATGCGACCAGGAAAGACGTTAAAACGATGGCTATAAAGAAGGTAAAGCCTACCACCAACGCCCGCCGGCAATACTCCGTAGAGGCGTTCGGCGATCTGACGAAGAAGGATCCCGAGCGCAGCCTGATGGCGCCGCTGAAGAAGAAAGGCGGCCGGAATAATCACGGCCGCATTATGACGCGGCACCAGGGTGGCGGCCACAAGCGGCGGTACCGCATAATCGATTTCAAGCGTGACAAGCACGGCATCCCGGCGAAGGTGGCGGCGATCGAGTACGATCCGAATCGCTCGGCTCGCATCGCCCTACTCGTCTACGCCGATGGTGAGAAGCGCTACATCATCGCGCCGAATGAGGTGCAGGTGGGGCAGACCGTCGTGAGTGGCGAGGAAGCGGCGCCTGAGTCCGGCAATTGCCTTCCGCTGGCGAAGATTCCGCTCGGATCGTTCGTGCACGCTATCGAGATGAAGCCGGGCAAAGGCGCCCAGCTTGCTCGCTCAGCGGGAACCTACGCGCAGCTAACGGCGCGCGAAGGTAAGTACGCCACGCTCAAGCTGCCCTCCGGCGAGACGCGCATGATACCTTCGAAGTGTATGGCGACCCTCGGCACGACGAGCAATCCGGACCACATGAACATCGATCTCGGTAAGGCCGGCCGCCGCCGGTGGCTCGGCGTTCGTCCGAAGGTTCGCGGCGTAGCCATGAACCCGGTCGATCACCCGATGGGTGGGGGTGAAGGCAAAGCCTCAGGGGGCCATCCGCGCTCGCCGACGGGCGTTCCGGCTAAGGGATTTAAGACGCGGAAGCGCAAAAAACAGTCGAATAAGTTCATCATTCGCCGCCGAGGCAAAAAATAAAGTGGTGCTCCGATTTATAGGATCGCGACGACACACTGGGGAATTTGAAACATGGCACGTTCGCTGAAGAAAGGACCTTACGTTTATTACAAGCTGCAGCGCAAGGTCGACGACCTGAACAAGCAGAACAAAAAGAAGGTCGTCAAGACCTGGAACCGTTCGTCGATGATCACGCCCGACTTCGTCGGACATACGTTCGCCGTTCATAATGGGAAGCAGTTTATTCCCGTGTACGTGACTGAAAATATGGTGGGCCACAAGCTGGGCGAGTTTGCCCCGACGCGCCTGTTTCGCGGACATGCGGGGACGAAGTCCGACAAGAGAGTCAAACGCTAGATCGACGAACATCAAAAATGCGCTCCGGCCGGACCGGAGAAGGGAGATAGTAGATCGGAGATGGTCCATCCGCCGGTCCCTCCATCTCGCGCACGGACTAGAGAACAGGCTAGGTACAACGACATGGATGCTCGCGCAATTAGAAAACACATTCGCTCTTCGCCTCGGAAAATGCGCCCGGTTATCAACCTGGTACGGGGAAAGACCGTTGGCGAAGCCTTGAATATCCTGCATTACCAGCCGCATAAGGCTACACGGCCCGTCGAGCTGGCCATTCAGTCCGCCGTCTACAATCTGATGGATCAAAACCCGGATGAACGTATCGATGAAGGCGAGCTGATCGTTCGTGAGATCCGTGTGGATGACGGTCCCCGTTTCAAGCGATTTCGCCCGGCTCCTCGCGGCCGTGCGCACCCGATCCAGAAGCGAACATGCCATCTTACGGTCGTAGTAGGAACGATTGGAGAAGAGGAAGAGGTCGAGGCATGAGAGAGGGGAGAGGGATGAACGGAGAAGGGAGATGGACATCCATCCCCGAGGCCCTATCTCCAGCTTGAAAATGATTTGCCGTGAGCTACACCAATTTGATTTGATTTACTAACAACGTAAGGGATAAGACATTGGGTCAGAAAACGCATCCAATCGGTTTCCGTTTGGGCATTATCCGGGGTTGGGATTCGAACTGGTATGCCGAGAAGGATCTTCCGGAAAAGCTCGTTGAAGATGAGGAAATCCGTCGCTATCTGGCGGCCCGTCTGAAGCGTGCGGGACTCAGCCGGTGTGTTATCGAACGCACGCCGAAGCGAGTGATCCTCACGCTGCACACCAGCCGTCCCGGTGTTGTCATCGGACGAGGAGGCAGTGAGGTTGAGAAACTCCGCGAGGAGCTGAAGAAGCTTACGAATAAGGACATCCAGATTAACATCAGCGAGATCAAGCGTCCGGAATTGGACGCGAGTCTCGTCGCGCAGAACGTCGCACAGCAGCTTGAGGGTCGGGTCTCTTTTCGCCGCGCCATGAAGCAGGCCATAACGGCTGCCATGCGGATGGGCGCTGAGGGAATTCGCATTAAGGTATCGGGTCGCTTGGGTGGAGCAGAAATGGGTCGCACCGAGCAGTATCTCGAGGGCCGAGTTCCGCTGCACACGATTCGCGCCGATATCGACTACGCACAGGCCACCTCATTTACGATCTATGGAACGACCGGCGTGAAGGTCTGGATCTACCGAGGCGAAATTCTCGGCAAGCCTGATCTGAGCCCGAACGTGCAGGCACAGCGGCAGCAGATGCAGCAGCAGTCGCAGCCGCCGGCTCGCAAGCGGCGCGGTCGCGGCGGGGGTCGCGGCGGAGGCGGTGGAGGCGGTGGACGAGGGAAGCGCTCGTCCTAATTCCAACCAAGACAACATTTAGATAGCCAATAGAAGGGGTATTCCCATGTTAATGCCCAAGCGCACGAAGTATCGCAAGTACCAGAAGGGTCGCATAAAAGGTAATGCGAGCCGCGGGACGCGCATCAACTTCGGTGACTTTGCCATTAAGGCGCTCGAGCCGGGACGCATTACCAGCCGTCAGATTGAAGCCGCGCGTGTGGCCATGACCCGCCGCATGAAGCGTGTCGGGAAGGTGTGGATTCGGATTTTTCCGGACAAACCAATAACGAAGAAGCCGGCCGAAACCCGGATGGGTAAGGGGAAAGGCTCCCCCGAATTCTGGGTGGCCAAGATTCGTCCGGGCCGCGTTCTCTTTGAAATTGGCGGTGGGATTTCCGAGGAACTGGCACGTGAGGCGCTTCGCCTGGCACAGCATAAACTTCCGATGCGCACGAAATTCGTCGTCCGGCCCGACTACAGGGTCCAGGAGACGGCAGGTAAGCGATAGGCCTTCGGCGAAATTAAATGGAGATTGAGATGTTGAAGCCGAAAGAAATCAGAGAACTTGGGGCGGGGGAAATTCGCTCCCGCATCGACGAAGAGGAGGATCAGCTCCGGCAGCTGCAGTTCCAGCATGCCATCGCGCACATCGAAAACCCGATGCTGCTGCGTGAAAAGCGCCGGCTGGTGGCGAGGCTCAGGACGGTCCTCAGCGAGAAGGAAACGGCGCCGGAAGAATAGCAAAATAGTCCTTAGAGGCCGAGAATCGAAGATCGAGGATCGCGAGCGCATTCGATCCTCTATTCGCGATCCTCAGTCAAACATGGCGAAGCGATAGAGAATACGATGGAAGCAGAAAAAACAGCACAGGCGCCACGCACGACGATCCGTAAGGAACGCGTCGGAATCGTCGTTAGCAATAAGATGGATAAAAGCATCAGCGTTGCTGTCCAGCGCCAGATTAAGCACCCGATATACGGGAAGTTTATCAAGCGCACCACGAAGTTGATGGCCCACGACGAGAATAACGAAGCCAACGAGGGGGACACCGTTCGCATCGTCGAGACGCGCCCGCTTAGCAAAAACAAGCGGTGGCGTCTGGCCGAGATTGTCGAGCAAGCGAAGTAGTGGGCCCTGCGGGCGAGAATCGAGGAGCGAGAATCGAGGATCGGAGATCGGAGATCGAATTCAAGATCGATTCTCGGTCCGCCATTCTCGATCTCGTGCCAGGAATGGCGAAACTGCATTTGGATTTGACATCGTGCCGGTGACTGCCGGCGCTTAATTAGAGTGAACCGCCATGATTCAGCAAGAATCGAGACTTACCGTGGCCGACAACAGTGGCGCCAAAGAAGTGCTCTGTATCCGCGTCCTTGGAGGAAGCGGCCGCCGCTACGCCCGCATCGGTGACAAGATCATCGTTTCGGTAAAATCGGCTATTCCCGGTGGCGCCGTCAAGAAGGGCGACGTTTCACCGGCGGTCGTCGTTCGCACCAGGAAGGAGTACCGGCGCCGGGACGGTTCCTACATCCGGTTTGATGAGAATGCGGCCGTGCTGCTCAATGCGCAGGACGAGCCGCGGGGGACCCGCATTTTCGGACCGGTCGCACGTGAACTGCGCGAAAAGCAGTTTATGCGTATCGTCTCGCTTGCGCCCGAAGTCCTCTGAGGAAGCCCTCGGAGAAGGGTTCCGAACAAAGGATTCGGTAGAGAACCCAGAACCAGGAACCCAGAACCCAGAACACACCATGCCTCGCAAAAGCAATAAGCAGAAGAAGCTCCACGTAAAAAAAGGCGACCGCGTCCGCGTGCTGGCCGGCAACTATAAAGGCGCCGAAGGCAAGATCCTCGTCGTCTTTCCGGAAAAGGAACGCGTGATCGTCGAAGGGGTGAACCTGCGCTTTCATCACACGAAGCCGAGCGCCGCCAATCCACAGGGCGGACGCATCGAAAGGGAAGTGCCGATTCATGTTTCGAATGTGGTACCTCTAGATTCGAACGGCGAGCCCACTCGTATCGGCCGCAAGCGAATCGAGGATCCGGAAACGGGCCGCGGTCACTGGATTCGCTATGCGAAAACGACCGGCGAAGAGCTTGACATCTGATCGCATCAGCCCTGTGGGGTGCAGCCGGATGAATATGACGGGCATTCGTGCAAGGAAGCAGAATTACTGAATCTACCGCGTGACCGTGTCGTTTGTAGGACCGCACTCCCGATTGGAAAGATTATTAAGGCGTTAGAAAGATGGCTTACACACCGAGACTGAAAACCAAGTACCGAGAGGACGTCCTGCCCGAATTGACCAAGCGGTTCGGCTACGAAAACAAGATGGAGGTCCCCCGCCTCGTCAAGATCGTCGTAAATAAGGGCGTAGGCGAAGCCGCCGAAAATCAAAAAGCGCTCGACAGTGCGGTGCAGGAGATCCGGCGGGTGACGGGTCAGCATCCAGCTATCGCAAAGGCACGCAAAAGCGTGTCGAACTTCAAACTGCGCGAGGGCATGCCGATCGGCTGCTATGTGACGCTGCGTGGCGATCGCATGTACGAGTTTCTGGATCGGCTCGTCACGCTAGCGCTACCTCGTGTGCGCGATTTTCGCGGCGTTCCCGACCGGAGCTTCGACGGCCGCGGTAATTACACGCTCGGCGTTCAGGAGCAGATCATCTTCCCGGAGATCAACGTCGACAGCGTGGATCGGATTAGCGGAATGGACGTCACGTTTGTCACGACCGCGGAGACGGATGAAGAAGCATACGAGCTTCTCAAGGGGCTGGGTATGCCGTTCTTCCGTCGCGAGACGCAGGAAGAAGAAACTCAGGCTGCATAAATAATAAAGTATCGAATAGGTAGAGAATCGACGCTATGGCGAAGAAAAGCTGGATGGCTCGCGAGAAGAAGCGCCGGCGCATGGTTGCGCAGTATGCAGAAAGGCGCCGCAAGATGAAAGAAAAAGGGGATTGGGAGGGGCTGCAGAAGCTGCCTCGCAATTCGAGCCCCGTACGTCTGAACAACCGCTGTCCCCTCACGGGCCGCACGCGGGGATTTCTGCGCGCTTTCGGCGTATCGCGGATCGTTTTCCGTGAGATGGCGCTCGAGGGCAAAATCCCCGGCGTCCGAAAGGCGAGCTGGTAAAGGGAAACGATTCATTCCCGATCGATCTCCCATCATCCCATCATGAATCTCCAGCATGCGCCCGGCCGTCCGGGTGTTGGGATTTAGGAGATGGGGGATGGTAAAAACATAATTAGCAAGATATGAGTGGAATTACGGATCCGGTAGCGGATTATCTGGCGCGCATTCGAAACGCGCAGCAGGCGAGTCACAAGTTCGTCGACATCCCTGCTTCCAAGCAGAAGCGTGCCATCACGCAGATTCTGCTGGAGAAGGGCTACGTCCGCAACTATCTGAACATCGACGACGGCAAGCAGGGTCTGCTCCGCATCTACTTGAAATACGATGTGGATGGAGCGCCTGTGATCCATATGCTGCGGCGTGTTTCCACACCCGGGCTTCGCAAATACGTTGGTGCCGACGCGCTGCCGCGCGTGAAGAACGGGCTTGGTGTCGCCATTCTCTCCACCTCGCGTGGAATGATGACGGACAAGGAAGCTCGCC
>CAZART010000170.1:0-8649 GCA_964487555.1 uncultured Rhodothermales bacterium | reverse complement strand
GCTTTTCTTCCTGGACGGCCTCGTCGTACGTCATCGGGTTGAGCGCTTCGTAGATGCGCGGCATGAGCTCGCGGCCGTACTTCGTGACGTAGCTGGAGGACTTGTAGCCGTTCAGGTGCGCCTCGAACCGCCTCTCCGGCGTCCACCCCGTCATACCGACGTAGGCGCAAGGCCTGCCCTCGACGTAGTCCGGATTCGCCATCCGGAACTTGCGTCTCATGAGTACTTCGTCGGCCAGGCGGATGACATAGACGTGGAACGTCCTGTCGCGCGTGTTTCGGGATGATCCGCGTTTTGATGTCATTTTATCTGCGCCAGGACGACCACGAACTGCACTTCACGTTAAGATAAAACGAGCGAACGCGAAAGCGACCGGGAGATCGAGACCGGTCAGGTCTTCCAGAACGAGTGCTGGCAACGTGGCGGGGCGCCGTGCGTATATTCGGAGATGAAGGCATCCGAATCGATAGTAGACGGAGAGGGGAGATCTCGCCTCGACGCGAGTCGTCGCGAGATGATTCTCGAAGTGCTTAACACTGCCGTTCCAACACTTCAGGCGGCTTATCTTTTCGGTTCGCACGCAAAGGGTATTGTTCACCGCGAGAGCGACGTCGGCGTGGGAATCCTCTCGCCGGAGCCGCTCTCGCCGGAGACCCGTTGGAGCGTGCAGGAGGAGCTGTCGGTTCGGCTCCGCTCCGACGTGGACGTCGTCGATCTCCATTCGGCATCGACCGTGATGCGCATGCAGGTCGTGACCACCGGATCGGTGCTTTTCGAAAAGGAACCGGTCGTACGGCACCGTTTCGAGATGCAGACGCTCTCCGCCTACGCTCTCCTCAACGAGGAGCGTGCGGCCCTGCTCGAGCACGTTCATCGCCGAGGGCGCATCTATGGTCGATGACGTCCTCACGAATAAGGTCGTGGCGATCGAGCATAGCCTTCACCGTATCGAGGAGGAGGACGTCGGCGCCGTCGGCTTCAACTTCGCGGTCGAATTGCGTACGTTGGATCGGTCGGCCAACACTCCGGGCATTCGGAATCATTCGTGCTGCGAGCCCACCCGGTGGGGTCGGATCATCAAGTCGGATATCGGTCAAACGCACGAAGTCCCATGCGCATCGCTATCATCGGAACCGGAAACGTCGGCAACGTGCTGGCTCGCCGCTTTCTCGAAACGGAACATGACGTCGTCGTCGGCTCGCGGTCGCCGGACGACGTGGATCTCGATACGAGGGCCGTCCTGCCGGATGCGGCCGCCGCGGAGGCGGACCTGATCGTTCTCGCCGTTCCGGGGGCGGCCGTGGAGGAGCTCGTCCGCGGACTGGGTGATCTCTCCGGCAAAATTCTGCTGGATTGCACGAACGCGATCACGTCCGATTTCACGCCGCGGCCCGGCCCCTCGAACGCCGAGCAAATCCAGGAGGTCGCCCCCGAGGCCCGCGTTGTGAAGGCCTTCAACACGACGGGCTCCGCCAACATGGCCGATCCAGCGTATCCGGACGGTCCGCTCGTTATGCCGCTCTGCGGGAACGATGCCGGCGCGAAGCAGACCGTCGCCTCACTCGCCGAAGCCGTCGGCTTTCAGGTGATGGATTGCGGCCCGTTGATTCTGGCGAGAAACCTCGAGGCCATGGCGCTCTTGTGGATCAACCAGGCCTACAAGCAGGGATGGGGGCCGAATTTCGGATTCGCGGTGCGACGGCGAAGCGCGTAAGGCGCTCACCGGTCCGGCCGAGCGGCAGACGCCGGCGGTTGAGCGCGATGGGTGGGCTCCGTCTGGGGAAGGGTAGTTCGACGGAAGGCCGGACGACTGCGAAGACTGCCGGCCTGATGAAGGGCACGCCGCGCGAGCCGGCGAGGTTCGCGACCGTTCTTTCCTTTACTTGACGCAGTGGCCGAATGCTTCGAGGCCGCATAAAGGACGCAAACCCCCGATGGCAGGCGTGCGCTGCGATGAGGGTTTGGAGGTGTGCTGTGCGGGCCCTATTCAATTCGATTTTGTACACCCGTTTTGAAAACGTAATACGATGGGAGATCGGTATTACGATCGAGATCGAAGGGACACATGCGCGCGGATTTGCCGCTCGAAAGGCGCTCAGCGGGTCAGAAGTAAGGCAGAGCGGCGATCTGGCGCTTCTACAGGAGAAAAGCGACGGCCTCGACTTACTTTTCCCCGGGCGGTATTACGTTTTGCAGAAGTAGTACGTTTTTAAAACGTAATACAAAACGGCACATGCATATGGCCCAAAAAGAGGCGCAGAACCAGGCCGCGGTCGAAAGACGGCCACTCGGCGGTGGGGACGAAGCAGACCGCGGGCGACAGGTCCCCGGCATCCTGCTCCATCAGGCGAGAACGGCCCCGTTCCGCGTGGGCGCGGCCGGGGAGAACGGTCATGGCCGGCGGCAGGTCCGTCGACGTGCCCTGCATCGGGCCTCGCCGGCTCGATCGCCGGGTGCCACCGGATGAACGAATGCCGCTCGTTCCCAGGGTCTCAGCGAGCCGGCGGCTGTCAGAAATTCGGACATACTGCCAGGTGTTGCGAAAACGGCACGGATTTCGGCGGATCGGACGGGCAGGCAGAGGCTGCGCTCCGGCCGGACAAGACGGCAGGCCCGCAAGGACGAAGCGTGCGCCGATGCACCGTGAACATCACCATAGCATGGAGGCCCATGATGCCGTTACGCGTACGAGAACTCGCATCCGACGGCCGGTCGCTCGACCTACCGGCGGACGACCGGCACGCTCGAAATGACGATGCGCTGCTTCTGGATGCCTATTCGCAGGCCGTCGTGCATGCCGTCGAATCGGTGGGCCCGGCGGTAGTGAGTGTCGATGTGGAGCGCAAGGGACGACGGCGTCAGGGAGGAAGTGGGTCGGGGTTTGTCATCTCGCCGGACGGATTCGTCCTGACAAATAGCCATGTCGCCCGCGGCGCATCGCGGATTCGGGTGCAGTTTGCGGACGGGCGCCACGCGGCGGCGGACCTGATCGGCGACGACCCGGACACGGATCTCGCGGTGCTCCGCCTGGACACCTCGGATCCGACGTACGTTTCGCTCGGCGATTCGAGCCGGCTCAAAGTCGGCCAACTGGCCGTCGCCATCGGGAATCCGTTCGGATTTCAGCACTCCGTCACGGCGGGTGTCGTTAGCGGACTCGGACGCACGCTTCGCTCTCGTACAGGGCGGCTCATGGACGACGTCATCCAGACGGACGCCTCGCTGAATCCGGGAAACTCGGGCGGGCCGCTCGTGGACAGCCGTGGCCGGGTGATCGGGATCAACACCATGATGATTCTACCCGCCCGGGGCATTAGCTTCGCGGTCGCCGTGAACACGGCAAAGCTGATCTCCGGCCAACTGATCCAGAAAGGTCGCGTGCGTCGCGGAGCTATCGGCGTCATCGGCCAGACCGTCGAGCTGCCCGAGCGCCTTGCGGATGCATTAGGCCTCGAGACGGACGGCGCCATCCTCGTCGTCGACGTGGTCGACGGCGGCCCGGCGGATCGGGGCGGCGTACGGAAAGGCGACATCCTGATCGGATCCGGGGGCCGCCGGCTGGCCGGTATCGACGATTTGCTCGGCCTGTTGACGGAGGCGGCAATCGGCGAAGTTCTTTCGCTTCGAATCCTCAGGGACGGCGCCGAGCGCTTCGCGGTCGTCATTCCGGAGGAGCGCGGCTGATGGGCCACGGCGGCGGATCGATGCACAGGGGCGATCTCGCCGACGTGACGACATTGATATCTTTTGCGAGATGAATCGGCGTGACGGAACGGCCATTCCTTGTAGAGGGTGAGCCATTCTTATGCGTGCACTCACCCTACAGCCCGGTATCGCCGACTCCGCCCGACTTGAGGACGTGCCGGATCCCTCGCCGGATGCGGGGACGGTTCTCGTACGCACGCTGGCCGTGGGGATCTGCGGCACGGACGTGGAGATTCTCGGCGGTGAGTACGGCTGGCCGCCGCCGGGGCGGGACCGGCTGATCCTCGGACACGAATCGATCGGCCGGGTGGAGGACGCGCCGGGCGGTTCCGGCCTGTCGGCCGGAGATCTTGTAGTGGGCATCGTACGCCGGCCCGATCCGGTCCCCTGCCCGTACTGCGCGGTTGGAGAGTGGGACATGTGCACCAACGGCCGCTATACCGAACGGGGCATCAAAGAGATCGATGGGTTTGGCTCGGATTTATTTCGGATTGAAGCGGAGTTTGCCGTGCGCGTCGAGCCGTCGCTCGGTATTCTCGGCGTGCTGCTGGAGCCTGCGAGCATTGTCGCCAAGGCGTGGGACCATGCCGAGCGCATCGGCGGCCGGTCGCCGGCGTGGGCGCCACGATCGGTGCTGGTGACCGGCGCGGGTCCGATTGGACTGCTGGCCGCGCTCATCGGGGCGCAGCGGAAACTGGATCTCCACGTGCTGGACCGCGTCACGGAAGGACCGAAGCCGCGGCTCGTGGTGGATCTCGGGGGCACCTACCATGCCGGCAAGCTGCCCGACGATCTCGCACCCGACATCATCATCGAATGCACGGGGGCCGCGCCCGTCATTCTCGACGCTATCAGCCGGAGCGCGCCTTCCGGCATTGTCTGTCTCGCCGGGATCTCGTCCGGCGAACATCGCGTGGGGGTGGATCTCGACGCCCTGAACCGGAGCATGGTGCTGGAGAACGACGTAGTTTTCGGATCGGTGAACGCGAATCGCCGTCACTACGAGCTGGCGGCGAACGTGCTCGCCGAGGCCGATCCGGACTGGCTGTCTCGGCTGATCACGAGGCGCGTCCCCCCGGAGCGCTGGTCGGAAGCTTTCGAACGGCGGCCGGATGACGTAAAGGTAATCCTCGATTTCTCCGCCTAGCTCGCCTTTCACTTTCCACGTCCTACCCGAATGTCTTCTCGCATCGAGGATTACGCGCTCATCGGCGACTGCGAAACGGCGGCGCTCGTCGCCATAAACGGATCGGTTGACTGGCTCTGCTGGCCGCGATTCGATTCGGATGCGTGTTTTGCGGCGTTGCTAGGCACACCGGAGAACGGCCGATGGCAGATGGCTCCCGCCGCCGCTACCGCGAAGGTCTCGCGTGGATATCGAGGCGATACACTGATCCTGGAGACACGGTTCGAAACGGAGGGAGGATCCGTCCTCCTGATCGATTTCATGCCGTTGCGGGGAAAGAACTCGGATTTGATCCGCATCGTCGTGGGTGAGCACGGCACTGTCGAGATGCGGACCGAGCTGGTCATCCGGTTCGGCTACGGCCGAAGCGCTCCGTGGATGACCCGGGTGAACGAGCACCGGTACAGGGCCATCTCCGGTCCGGATATGACGGAGTTCACGACGGCGATCCCGGTGCACGGCGAGGATCTCAAGACGGTCGGCGAATTCACGGTATCTGCCGGCGACCGAATTCCCTTCGTGCTGACGTACGGACCATCGCACCTGCCGCCTCCAGAACCGGTGGACGCGGAAGCGGCCCTCGAGGAGACCGAGACGTTCTGGACAGAATGGATCCAGCAGGGGAAAAATCACGGAGAATGGTCGGAAGCGGTCCGGCGATCCCTCGTGACGCTGAAGGCACTCACGTACGCCCCGACAGGAGGCATCGTCGCGGCCCCGACGACCTCGCTGCCGGAGCATCTGGGCGGTGTCAGGAACTGGGATTATAGATATTGCTGGCTGCGTGACGCGACGCTGACCCTGCTCGCGTTGATGAACGCCGGATTCTACGGGGAAGCAAAAGCGTGGCGCAACTGGCTGGTCCGGGCAGCGGCGGGTTCGCCCGATCAGATGCAGATTCTGTACGGTATCGCCGGCGAACGGCGGGCCCTGGAATGGGAAGTTGGGTGGCTCTCCGGATACGAGGGCTCCAGGCCCGTCCGCATCGGAAATGCCGCAAACGATCAGCTCCAGCTCGACGTCTTCGGCGAGCTGATGGACGCGCTTCATCAGGCACGCAGGGGCGGTCTCGTCGCCACCGACGTCTCGTGGGCTCTGCAGCGCGCGCTACTCGATCATCTGGAACGGATTTGGCATGAGCCCGACGAGGGAATCTGGGAGGTTCGCGGCGGCCGGCGGCACTTCACGTACTCCAAAGTGATGGCATGGGTCGCGTTCGACAGAGGGATTAAGGCGATCGAGGAGTGCGGGCTTGAAGGACCCGTAGATCGGTGGCGGGTGGAACGGGATCGCATCCATGCGGATGTCTGCGCGAACGGATTCGACCCGGAACTCGGGAGCTTCGTGCAGTTCTACGGCTCCGCCGAGCTCGACGCCAGCCTTCTGCTACTGCCGATCGTTGGCTTCTTGCCCGTATCCGATCCTCGGATCTACGGCACGGTCGAGGCCATCGAACGCCACTTGTTGGTAGATGGACTCGTTCTGCGCTACCATACGGCGGCGGCGGCGCCGGACGGGCTGCCTCCGGGAGAGGGCGCGTTCCTCGCGTGCACCTTCTGGCTCGCCGACGTCTATGTTTTGATGGGCCGGATCGACGAAGCCCGCCGTCTCTTTCTGCGTCTTATGCGTTTGCGCAACGACGTCGGACTGCTGGCTGAAGAATTCGATCCCGCAGCCGGGCGGCAGGTGGGCAACTTCCCCCAGGCGTTCTCGCATATCTCGCTGCTTAATACCGCGTACAATCTCACGCGAAGCGAAAAGCCTGCCGAGCAGCGGTCTACCTCCGTTCGAAGGTCTGCGCCCATGCGTCCCGGATGAAGGTACAGATCATGCACCATCGTTCCAGGCAGCGGAAAAGTGAGTCGGCTGCAGGGCACCTCGCGCAAAGCGCGCCCATTCTATCACAGATTTCCGCGCTTCATCTCGCGGACGGCGTAGTCGGCGGCGCGGGCGGTGAGGGCCATGTAGGTCACGGAGGGGTTCTGGCATGCGGAGGAGGTCATGCAGGCACCGTCGGTGACGAAGAGGTTCTTGACGTCGTGGGCCTGGTTGTGGCCGTTAAGGACGGAGGTTCCGGGGTCGCGGCCCATGCGGGCCGTGCCCATCTCGTGGATGCAGAGGCCGGGGGGTGAGACGCTGATGAACGGCTGGACGTTGCGGGCGCCGACGGCTTCGAGCATCTCAGCGGCGGAGATGGCCATGTCTTCGCGCATCCGGTCTTCGTTGTCGCTCCAACCGCAATTGATACGGAGGACGGGCATGTCCCAGGCGTCTTTGACCTCCGGATCCAGCTCGACGTAGTTCTCTTCGCGCGGCAGGCATTCGCCCCAGCCGCCGATCCACATAGTCCAGGGGCCCGGCTCGCTGAGGTGTTGCTTGAGATCGTCGCCGAGGCCGGGCTCTTCAACGCCGCGGCCCCATCCTGCGCGCCGAGCGCTGCCCTGGTAGCCGTACCCTCGGAGGAAGTCGGCCTGCTCGGAGGCGCGGTCGCCGAGATTACGGAAACGGGGGATGTAGATGCCGTTGGGACGCCGGCCATAGAAGTATTTGTCCTCGTTTTCCGGCAGCTCGCCCGTGGCGCCCGCGTTGAAAGGATGGTCCATCAGGTAGTGGCCGAGGGCGCCGCTGGAGTTGGCGATGCCGTTGGGAAAGCGGTTCGACGTTGAATTGAGCATGATCCGCGTGGAGCCGAGCGCGGAGGCGCAGAGAAAGATGATGCGGCCGTTGATGACCTCGTCGCGCATCGATTCGGAGTCGATGACGCGGACGCCGGAGGCGCGGTCGTTGTCCTCGTCGTAGATCACGCTGTGAACGATGGCGTTCAGTCGGACGGTGAGATTCCCGGTTCTTTGCGCGAAGGGAAGGGTGGCGGACTGCGTGCTGAAGTAGGCGCCGTAGGAGCAGCCGCGCGCGCACTGGTTACGGTACTGGCAGGCAGTGCGGCCGTTCTGCGCCCGGGTCAAATTGGCGACCCGGCCGACCGTCATCATGCGATCGGCAAAAGCGGCCTCCATCTTTTCCTTGAAGAACCTCTCTCCGCAGTTCATCTCCATCGGCGGCTGAAATTTCCCGTCGGGAAGCTGGGGGAGGTTCTCGGCCTGTCCGCTGATACCGACGAAGGGCTCGACGTAGTCGTACCACGGTTCGATGTCGCGGTAGCGAATCGGCCAGTCCACGCCGAATCCGTCGCGATCGTTCGCCTCGAAGTCGAGATCACTCCACCGGTAGCATTGCCGGCCCCAGATCAGCGAACGCCCGCCGAGCTGGTGGCCGCGAATCCACATGAACGGCTTGTCTTCGGGGTACGTGTACGGGTTCTTCCGGTCGTTTACGTAGTAATGCGACGTCGCCTCACCGAAGCTTCCCCCTTTCCGCTGGATGGGATAGTCCCTTTCGAATGCCTCCTGGTCACCCTTGCCGTGGAAATAGAATTCCCAGGGCGCCTTGGTCTCCGTCACGTAGCCGGCGCCGTGCTCCACCATGCCTCCGCGTTCGAGGAGAAGCACGTTCAGGCCTTTCTCGCACAGCTCTTTGGCGGCCCATCCGCCGGAGATGCCGGAACCGGCTATGATTGCGTCGTAATCGGCCACGGTTTTTTATCGAATTAGTGTTATCGGCCAGGTACGTGGGTCGGACGTCGGGGGTCGGACGTCGGGAGTGCCGTAATGTTCGTTGTTGCGTTCTGACACCTGATCAGTGACACCTGACACCTGATCAGTGACACCTGACTCCTCCGAATCAGGTTGCCCATGTCGTGC
>CAZART010000169.1:0-8804 GCA_964487555.1 uncultured Rhodothermales bacterium | reverse complement strand
CGAACGGGATCCAGCCAGACCTTCGCAGTATGATCGTCGCGCTCTACATGAATGTTTGCCGGCTCACCTCCGATTCGATCCTGGGACCAAAAGAAAATCCGATACGGTCCGACGCGGAGAATCGTTGGCATTGATCGTGGAACTGACTCTGCGGCAGTACCTCCGGATCGAAAGTGAAGCCAGGGAGAACGTGGTCATCATGTAGAGCTCAGGCCCGGATAATTGTCGTTCCCCCACTCGACCTTTCGGTGGCCCGGGTGAACATAAACGCTGTTCGTTCCATTCAACCGTGTTCAAAAACACCGAGTGCACCGATCCGCGATTCTCGCATGAAAGACTACAAAATCTACGATGCCGCCTTCGCCGCGTCGGCGGCGGAGATAGAAGCCTATGCCGACTTCGTGGCCATCGTTCGGCAGCTCCGGCGGGACTGCCCGTGGGACCGCGAGCAGACGCACGAATCTGTTAAGCATTTGCTTATCGAAGAGGCCTACGAGACGGTTGCTGCCATCGACGCGGAAGATTGGGATGAGCTGAAGAAGGAACTCGGCGACATTCTCCTGCACGTCGTGTTTCACAGCGTCATCGCGGAGCAGGGTGGGCGGTTCAACCTGGTGGACGTCATCGAGAAAGAGACGGAGAAGCTCGTTCGCCGGCACCCGCACGTGTTCGGAGAAGTTGAGGTGGCCGACGTGGGGCAGGTGCTCAAAAATTGGGAACAGATCAAAATGGATGAGGGGGAGAAGAAATCCGCCCTCGAGGGGGTGCCGCGGCATCTTCCCGCGCTGCTGCGCGCTCACAGGATTCAGGAGAAAGCGGCCGGGGTCGGATTCGATTTTCCGGAACGGGACGGAGCCTGGGAGAAAGTGCAGGAGGAGATCGCTGAATACCGCGAGCTGGTGGAATCGGGAGCCCTCGCCGAAGAAAAGGAGCGCGAATTCGGTGACCTGCTCTTCGCGCTCGTCAACTACGCGCGGTTCGCGGGCGTGAACCCCGAAAACGCTTTGTCTCGCACGAACGACACGTTCGCCCGCCGTTTCCGCCACATAGAGGAGCGCCTGTCCGAACAGGATAAGAAAATGACGGACGTCGGCCTCGACCAGATGGATTCTTATTGGGACGATGCGAAGAGATTGGGTATGTAGGCCGCGGCGAGAGCCGTCGGCCGCAAAAAGCGCCGGACCCTGTAGCGCGGAGTCAAAATCTCCGTTCACCGCGTAATTCCTCTGACTAAGTGTCCGCGAACGAAGAAGTACTGAGTAAGGGTTGGTGATGTCGCCAGATATCGCGAGTCGGTCCGCCGAATCCCGCCCGGCCCCATAGTATCGCGCCGAAAAGCTTCATGAAGACCGTCGTCAAAAGCATCACCACCGGCAATCCGCCGCTCCATCGGTCGCAGGACTATGCGGCGTCGTTCATGCAGCGGATCACGACGATTCCAATGCCGCTCCGGAAAAGGATTCCACAGATCTACGGGCGGTCGGCGATCGAATTTCGGTATTCGTGCGTGGAGGATTACGGGCGCGAGGCGGAAGATTTCGACTTTTTCCCGCCAACCTGGTCGATGGAGCCCGCCCCCACCACCCAAGAGAGAAATGCCAAATATCGGGAGGCCGTCCTTCCGCTCGCTGAGGACGTCGCCAGACGTGCGCTGATAGACGCCGACCTCGAGCCCGGCGACGTCACTCACGTCATTGCCGTGAGCTGCACGGGATTCTTCGCGCCCGGATTCGACATCGAACTCGTCAAGAGGCTGGGTCTGCCGGCGGACACGCGCCGGACGTTCATCGGGTTTATGGGCTGCTACGCGGCGTTCAACGGCATGCGGGTCGCGCACAGCTTCTGCCAGAGCCATCCGAACGCGCGCGTACTCCTCGTTTGCGCCGAGCTCTGCACGCTGCATCTCCAGATAGACGATTCGCTCGAATCTGCCATCGTCAATGCCCTCTTTTCCGACGGTGCCGCCGCAGCGGTTCTCGCCGGCGTACCGGATGACGAGGCGGCCGGGGAGCTGACCTACGCCGACGGCCGCGCCCGGCTCGACAATAATTCGATGGAGGATATGACGTGGGACATCGGCAACACGGGGTTCATGATGGGCCTATCGTCCCGCGTTCCGAACGTGATTGCTGCGCAACTGCCGGACTATCTAGACGACCTACTGACGCCCCACGGTCTTACGGCCGAAGATGTCGATTTCTGGGCAATCCATCCGGGAGGGCGTGCGATCGTCGACAAGGCACAGGAGATCTTCGATCTGGGCGACGCGGCCGTCCACGATAGCCTGGAAGTCCTCCGCCTGCACGGCAACATGAGCTCGCCGACCATCCTGTTTGTGCTGAAGCGGATTCTCGACCGCCGTTCCACCGATTCGACCAACGGCAAAATCCGCACTGGCGTCGCCCTTGCTTTCGGCCCGGGTCTGACCATAGAAGGCGCCTTATTTCAGGGTTGACGTGCGCCGCCGTGTTTGCCGGAAAGATCAGGACGGCCTCGATGAGGTTCTATGAGATGATGATGCTCTCGGCGTCGCGGACGAGGCGTTCGAATCCGTCGACGAGATCAACACCCCAGCCAGGTTTCTCGGGAGCATGCCAGCGTCCGCCGCGGAAGAGGTAGTCGGATGCGTCGAGCGCGAAGTTTCGGAATCGATCGTCCTCGGCAAAGGTGATGACGGGATGGATTTTAGCCGCATGGATGCTCATGATCTTGCCCATCTCGCTCTGCCAGTTGTGGGGCACGAGAGCCGCACCGTAGGAGGCGGCGAGGTCCGCCCCCCGAAGGATGTTTGTCAGCCCCATCGTTCGCATGTCGGGCTGAACGACGCCGTAGATTCCGGCCTCGAGAAACGGACGAAATAGCTCGAAATCTTGTACGTTCTCGCCTTCCGCAATACGAACAGTGATTCCGCGCTCGTGCATGATGCCCAACAGGCGCTCGTACGCCCCGAGTTCCTCGGGAAAGATCTCTTCGATCCAGTACAATTCGTACGGCTCGCATGCTTCAAGGAATTGGACGGCCCCGTCGAAGTTGCCCCGATACCCGTTGTTGGCATCGACCATCAGATTGAAATTAGCGCCGACCGCCCGGCGAACAGCGGCCACAACGTCAATGTCGCGTTGGACGCCGGTCGGTCCTTCCATCCACTTGCCCGGCCGGCCCACTTTCTGCTTGATGGCCAGATATCCATCCTCTTTGATACGTGTGGCCAGCTCGCCGAGCAGGCTCGCGTCTCCGTCGGATGCAATGTCGGCGAAGTAGAGGGTTCCATCGTAGCAGTCGACGGCTTCGCGGACGGAGGGGCCGAAGAGGGCGTAGACCGGCTTCTCTTTGAGCTTACCAAGAACGTCGAGCATCGGCGCCTCGACAAAGGCGAAGCGCGGATTTTCGAAAAAGGCGGCGTGCTCGGCGCTGAATCCGACGATCCGATCCCGATCCCACTGATAGATTTCAAAGGGGTCTACGCCGATCAGGCTTCGCAGACCTTCCCGGCTCGTCTGATCAATTCGGGAGTAGCCTTCAACGCCAATTCCGGTCGTTCCGTCGGAGAGTGTGAGCTGCACGAGACGAATCGAGCCGGACTTTCCTTTTGGAGCATCGTCATACGCATTCATGCCGATCGACCGGTAGAACTCGCCGGGTACGCGAACGACGCGAAGGCTCGAAATTACCGGGCTGTTCCGTCGCGTCGCGTGCGGCGCGAGATCGAAGGCGGTGGAGGAGACCACCCCGGCGGCAAAGCCGAGAAAATCCCGCCGGGAGTACAGACGTTTGCGGTTCATGACGCGCTGCCGAAGAGAAACGATCGCTGGTTCAGAGGCGATGTGCCGCGTTCCAGTGCAAAAGAAAGCTACGGAAGGGCCGGCCGTTAAACCGGAAAAGCATCCCGTCGATGGTCCCCAATGCTAGCGAAAGCATTCCCTCAGAGTCTGTAATTCACAAACGGATCGGGCCGGTTTACTGGGATAGAAGGTAGTCGCACACACAGTGGACGAAATCATGTAGCCTCCGGAGCGGGCTTCTTCGTGGATTTCGAACGTGCTTATTCGCTTGCCGAAAAGTAGTGCGGCACATAACGCTCCAGCGAACGCCGCGGAGACGGTGGTTGCGTCGGGTACGTCGGCGCCAACGTTGTGGAGGTGACACATGTAAGACATTTGCCGGAACTCCGTAGACAAAAGGCCGTTCTATTTCGAAACCAGCACCGGTACAGCCCAACAAAGACATGGATACCGCCACGTTTCCCCGGCATGATCCTGAGGAGGTTCGCACCGGGTTACGCTATAAGGAACTGGACCAGATTGTACGGATTCTTGGACTCTCGCAGGAGGAGATCGCTGCTTTTCTCCTTATCTCCGAACGCACGTTGTCACGCCGTCGCCGCGAAGGCCGCCTGACGCAGGCCGAATCCGACCGCCTTATTCGCCTGGTACAGCTCCTTGAGGAGACAGGTGAGGCTTTCGACGGAGACATGGACGCTGCCGTCGAGTGGCTTTCGACCGAGAAGACGCTACTCGGAGGTGAGACGCCGCTCCGGCACGCCGATACCGAACCGGGTCGCGATGCAGTGCGCGACATGCTTGGCGTGATTCAGTACAACATGGCCGCATGACGTACGGGCTGTGGTGCATAGCCGCGATGCCGCCCTGATGATCACCGCATATCGCCTTACGCAGCGCCGTTTTCAATACAGTGCGTATTCCGGCGCCGGCTCGCTCAAGCGCAATGGCCGATGGCATCGCGCCGGCCTTCCGGTCGTGTATGCGGCTGAGGCACCGGCGATAGGACTGCTGGAGCTGCTGGTCCATGTGGAGCATCCGCGCCTGATCACGATGGAGTTAGTGGTGGTCTCGTGTCGTTTCGAGGAGACACTTCTCGAAGCCGTAGGAGCGTATGTCGGCAAGGAGGGCTTGCCCGACGATTGGAATACCTTTCCGTGGCCGGCCTCGACGCAACAGATCGGACGGCGGTGGTTTGAGGAGGCACGGTCGGTCGTATTGGAGGTACCGAGCGCTGTCTTACCCTCCGCAAAAAACTACTTGCTGAATCCGAATCATCCTCGTTTCAAGGAGGTCAGACAAGGCACGCCCGAACCGTTCAATGTGGATGTGCGTCTCGGTCGGTAGCGTTCGACACGGTAGGATTCCGGACGATGCGACCGGCACGCTCGAGGCGAGCGTCGAAGATCATCCCATCAACGAGCTGTTCTATCAGCCCGAGGGCATCACGTTGGCACAGATGTATGCGGTCATGCACCAGGACCCGGTGCGCCGAGGGAGCTCGATGCCTCGATTCCCGAATCCGTCGATCGAGTGATCACGCGTGCGCTGGCGAAGAAACCGGCCGAGCGATTTCAGAGCTGCGAAGAGATGGCGGCGGCGCTTTCGAGCGAGCCGGCCGAGCCGTCGGTGACGCACGATCTCTGAAGAGCAGGGCGATCTGAAGCAGGCTGCCGAACACTATGCGAGGACGATCGAGATCGATCCGACGTTCACGAGGGCGTACAGCGCGCAGCGCCGCCGCGTGCTCGAACGGCTCGGGCGCAAGCTATCGCGCGATCATTATCTTTCGCACCTGTTCGAATTCGCCCGCCTGGATGCGGCACAGGTACAGCCCGCTCGCTGCTCGTATGCCGTCGGCTCCCGTGCCATCCCACGTCACGGCATAGCGGCCCGGCTCCTGCTCGCCGTTGATGAGCGTCGTCACGCGGCGGCCGAGCACGTCGTAAATCTCGAGCCTCACGATGGCCGCGTCGGGGATGTCGTATTCGATGGCCGTTGTCCCGGAGAACGGATTTGGGTAATTCTGTGCCAGCCGATAGGCGTCTGGAAGCTCCTCTTCGGACGCCTCCGAGACACCGCCCTTCGACGCCGACCCGTCCAGCTGCTGGATCACGAGCTCGGCTTCCGTGATCAGCGCTTCGCCGGTATCCGGATCGATTCGGCCCTTGTCTACTCCGCCGTTTACCAGATGGATGAACGTCTCTAGCTTCTTGACCGCGTCCGTCATCTTGCCTTTCTCGATGAAGCCCAACGCGGACTCAAGCTGCGCGATCAGCGAGCTTCTCTCGCCCTGGCCTAACGCACCCGCGTCGGCGAGTGTATTGACGCCCGCGATAAGAAGATGAATCCGCTCTTCGGGCGTCGGACTGAATTTGATGATCGAAACGTCGTTGGACAGCGAGTTGGCGACGACGATCGTTCCTCGGTTCGGATCCAACACGATGCCCTCGGGACCGTCGCCGACGTCGAACGTAGCGATCGGTGTGATGACGATGTTCAAACCCGTGACCGGTTCGGTTTTCGTGCCTTCCTTGCTTGCTGCGATTGGATCAGGCTCGGCCGAGAAATTTATCTCCAACACCGTAACCGTACCGGACTCGAAATTCGTCGCAAAGATGAGCGTGCCATCGGGGCTAAACTCGATGTCGCTCGTGCTGCCTCCCGTCGACGTCTCCGCAATGGCCTGGAACGGCGCACTACTGTTCGGGTTGGCATCCAGGATAAGGATGGCCCCGTCTGAGGTGACGACCACGGCAAAGGTGCCGTCCGGAGAGAATTCAACGCTTTCGGACGAGCCTCCCGTGCTTGTCTCAGCGATGGCGCTATTATACGTCTCAGACGTCGGATCCGTACTGATGATCGTCACGCCGACAGATCCCGTCACGAAGGCGAGCGTGCCGTCGGGGGAAAATGCGAGGTCCGTGTTGCTTCCTCCTGTCGACGTCTGCGCGATGCCGTTGTTGTAGGCGCCGCTCGTCGGATCCGCGTCGATGACCGTGATGAGCCTGGACGTGAAACCTGCGACGTATACGCGGCTCCCGTCCGGTGTCACCGCAACGCCGGTCGGATTGAGTCCTACGGCAATGGTCGCGACGACCTGCTCCGGTTCTGTCGTAAGATCGATTACCGACAGCGTGTGATCATCGAAATTCGTGACGTACGCGCGCGTGCCGGAAGGGTGAACCGCGATTTTCAGCGGCTTCTGGCCGACGGCAATCGACCCGATGTTGCTCGCGGATACCAGGTCAATGATCGAAACCGTATTCGTCGACGGGTTCGTCACATAGGCCCGGGTGCCGTCCGGCGACATATCCACATCTTGCGTGCTGCCGCCGGTCGACGTCTCGGCGATGGCGGCATTCTCAAGATCGATCGGCTCCACGACGTCAAAATGGAAGGCGTCGCTTGTCCGCGATCCGACCGTAACCGTGAGGTCGCCTGAGGTGGCGCCCAGCGGCACGGTCGTCGTGATGCTCGTAAGCGTCGACGCCGAGGCCGTTGCGATGGTGCCGTTGAAAGACACAGTGTTCTTGCTCGGATCGGGGTCGAAACCTTCGCCTCCAATCGAGACCGTCGTACCGACGGCTGCGCTCGGTGGGGAAACGAACGTGATCGATGGGTTCTGGACGGAGGCGGCGGTCGTGAATGTCGTTATAGACGATGATGCGAGGGTTCCAACCGATGCAGACACGTCCAGCACGCCGGCCGCCACGACGACACTGTACGTCTCGGCAAAACTCAACGAAGACGCCGGCCGAATGACGACCCTCGAGTCCAGATTAAGGTACTCGTAGCCTACCTGGATGGCCGCCCCGTCGCTGTCCGTGAGCGTGAAATGCGATTCAAAGCTCGAACGGTTAATGGGCTCGGAAAAATCGATCAGCACCGGCGTCTCCACTGTTATGTCTGTTGCTCCGTCGGCTGGACCGATGAATTCGATTAGGGGATCTGCGTGAGCGACCGTTTCGAAGGACGTCGAGGCTGGCGGAAGCGCGTTGTCAGCCGGATCTTCGATATCGGCTGTGAGATTAACCGTGTAGGTCACGCCTTCCAGAAGGTTCGGGTCCGGATCGAACACCGCGACCGTGTTGTTCTGCTCGAGCGAAATCGTGCCGGCAACGGCCGTCGTGCCGTTCAGCACCTGGAAGGAAGACGCCGTAACGGTGGAAGGATCTATCGATTCCGAAAACGCGACCGTCACGTCGCTGGTGATAAAGACGTCGGTCGCGGTATCAGACGGCTCGATGGCCGTCATGGCCGGGGGCGTCGTATCGGGATCTCTCGTGGTGAACGTACTCGATAAGGTCTCGGTAGATGCATTCCCCTTGAAGTCCTTCACTCCGGGGAGAATTTCAATCGTGTAGAGCGTGCTATGGGCGAGCTCATTGTCGGGTGTGAATACGGCAGTTTTATCCTCGATGAAGATGGTATTGCCGGTCACCACGCCGCCCTCCGAGCTCGAAAGCAAGAAACTCGATTCAAACGTAGCCGGATCGACGGCTTCCGAGAAGCCCACCACGATCTGTGTCGTGGTACTGACTCCGGCGTCGCCTTGCTTCGGCGAGACTCCGGTCACCGATGGAGGGGTCTCGTCGATGTTGGTAAAGAAATCGATGCCGGATGCGACGGAGTTTACCGCGACTAACGTGAATTGGGACGGGTCGTCAATTCCCGGTTCAGCCGCCTCGTCACCGCCGTTGTACCACTCGCCGGGATAGTCCGTCTTCGTCGTCATGTCGTGCATCCGCTGCGAGACGTGGCCGGGCTGCATGTTCGTCCCGAAAACCGCCCCGTTTAACGGACGAAGCAGAACCTTGTAGCTTTTGCCGGACGGCAGCCCGGGGATGTGGTAGAAGCCGTTTTCGTCACTGTAGGCATGGACGGCCTCCGTCGTGCTGCCGTCTTCCAGGGCAATGACGAGCGCGCCTGCTACCGTCGCACCGGGGTTTTCGCCGTCGTAGACGGTTCCTTCAATGGCGCCAAAGGTTGTCGTGAAGGTCGGCTCCGGATAGGCGTGGCTCA
>CAZART010000168.1:0-8987 GCA_964487555.1 uncultured Rhodothermales bacterium | reverse complement strand
AGATGCAACTGCCTGATGAATCGTTTTCTCCCGACCGACATGCGGAGAGCACGATCCAGGACAAGCACATCCAGCAGGCGTTGGATGAAATCCCCGCATCGTTTCGAGAGGTTGTGGTGCTGCGTGACGTGCAGCAGCTAGCCTATGATGAGATTGCAGAGATCACCGGCTTGCCCATGGGTACGGTGAAGAGCCGCATCAACCGCGGCCGTACCAAGCTTCAGGCTCTGTTGAGGGATGTGTATCCGTTCGAGACGGAGACGGCGTAACGAGCAGCGGCATCACTTAAATCGAAGGCCCCGACGTTGGCGACACAGCCGGCGTCGGGGCCTTTTTTTTGCTCGATAAGGGGATGGCCGCACGTGTGCGCATCGATGGTTCACGGCGTGGTTGCCGTTTGCGGACCATGCGTGAACGGAAGAAAAATCACGCGAGTAGGCTGATCAAGGCCATCACTATGATCAGGCCGATGAGGATGCCGACGGCCATGACGATTTCCTTTCGGCGCCTCCGGTTGAGCATGTACTCCTCATTTTTATGACGATAGGCGGAGGTTCATGTACCCCAAAAATCGCAGGTTTTGTGGGCCGACGCAAGGGATCTCTCGAGAAATAATAAAGCCGCACGCATCGGAATGCCAGTACCGGACTATCCTTAAAAGAAAAGCGCGACGCTTAGCAGCGAACCGAAAACGAAGAGGACGACGACGCTTAAGCAGCCTTTCTTCTCTTTCTTCTTCACGGCCACCCGGCGCGTGGAACCCGATGAGGACTCTCTGAGGTCGACAGGGCGGCGCTTTCCCTCCCGTTTCCGCACCTCCTGCGAAGTCTCGATGCGCTTCTTCAGCCGGATCATCTGGCCCGTAGGACCGCGCTTCTCCTCGATCTTTAGCGCCTTCTCAAGCGCCTCGATTTCCTCGTCGTACATCTTCTTCTGACGATAGAGTGCGGCCATGCGCTCATACGTGTAGGCGACGTCGCAATCCTCAGCAGCATTCTCTTCATAGAGCGCAAGCGCCCCATCGATGTTGCCTTCGGCCTCCAGTACTTCGGCCTGTTCGTTTCGCTCGAACCACAGCTTTCGTCTAGCGAGCTGGCTCATATTTCAACCGGGTAAAGGGGTTGTGGATAGTTGTCTTCCGTACGTGTGAAAATAGGCAATCGCACCGCCTATAGAAAGCGCCGAAAATCCATCGGTTTTGCCTACGCGGAACGATACCGGATCCGAAGTGATCAGCCACGTGCATCCGGGACGTGTGTAGATTGGGCCGGGGACGGCCCTGCGTCTGATTTCCGATGCTCTCGCAATGCAGGACGGCAGCGGCGTAAACGGAACCAGCGGCATTTCATCTGGTGGCATATACCCATGCGCTCCTCTATTACGGGCGCCCGTGATCACCACGCCACCGGCCATTTGCATCCAGTATGTCCTCAGCCCAGCTTAGCGTAAATGGAGAGTCCTACGAATTGCCGCTCGTCATCGGCTCCGAAAACGAGACCGCGATCGACGTCAGAGATCTTCGCCATCGAACCGGATACATCACGCTCGACTCCGGATACGGGAATACCGGTTCCTGCGAGAGCGCCATCACGTTCATTGACGGAGAGGCAGGGATCCTCCGATATCGCGGCTATCCCATTGAAGAGCTGGCCGAGCAATCTTCCTTCGTAGAAGTCTGCAACCTGTTGATTTACGGCGAGCTTCCGGCGAGGAACGAGCTGGAACGATTCCAGCATCAGCTCACGTATCATACGATGCTGCACGAAGACATGAAAAAGTTTTTCGAGGGCTACCCGCCCAGTGCGCATCCGATGAGCGTGCTGTCCGCTATGGTTGCTTCGCTGTCAGCCTACTATCCGGAGGCGGACGATCAGGAGACCACGCGGCTCAACATCATCCGCTTGCTCGCGAAGCTGAAGACGATTGCGGCGTTTTCGTACAAGAAATCCATCGGTCAGCCATTCATCTATCCGAGAAACGATTTGAGCTATTCGGCGGACTTTCTTCGCATGATGTTCGCCGTTCCGGCTGAAGATTACGAGGTTTCAGGGATCCTCGAAAAGACGCTCGACCTGCTCCTCATTCTCCATGCCGACCACGAGCAGAATTGCAGTACGTCGACCGTCCGCATGGTCGGCAGCAGCGGGGCCGATCTGTTTGCGTCCATATCCGCAGGAATCAACGCCCTCTCGGGACCCCTCCACGGCCGCGCCAATCAGGAGGTCATCCAGATGCTCGAGCAGATCGCGGAGGCCGGTGGCGATTCCAGTGCTTTCGTCGAGCGAGCCAAGGACAAGAACGATCCGTTCCGCCTCATGGGCTTCGGCCACAGGGTCTACAAGAACTTCGATCCGCGCGCTCGAATCATTAAGCAGTTTGCAGATCGCGTACTCGAAGAGCTGGGAACGGACGACCCGCTGCTCGACATTGCAAAAAAGCTCGAGCTTGCCGCGATGGAGGACGATTACTTCGTGGAGCGAAGCCTCTATCCGAACGTCGATTTTTACAGCGGCATTCTCTACCGCGCGATGGGAATCCCGACGAATATGTTTACGGTGATGTTCGCGATTGGCCGGCTGCCGGGATGGATCGCCCAGTGGAAAGAAATGCGGGAGGATTCTTCGAATCGCATACACCGGCCAAGGCAGGTCTACGTCGGCGCGGGCAAGCGTTCGTATGCCCCGTTGGATGCGCGCGGGTGAAGGGGATGCGCGCGGGTGAAGGCCGTCTTCGGCAGCATAGCCGACCTTGCCTCGAGCCACGCAACCCGGACGGTTCACCCGCGCTCGTAGATGCGGGGACCACCGTAGCGCAACCGGTTCCGATCACCGGGGGTCGTAGGTGCGGGGATTACCGTAGCTCCAGTATTCCGCGTGGGGATGCTCCGCAGATGCGGTCAGCGCCGTGACGTTGCCGGGGATGCCATGAACGTGACCGAGGTTGGGCGTGATTGTGATGCCGTTTGAGGCGACGTAGCCGCGCAGGAATTCTTCGGCAGGGAGCCGGCGTATCAACGGGTTTCGAGCGCCATCCGCACCGCGCTGCGACAGACCCCCAGGGACGGACGCCGACGGCCGCTGGTTTTTTCGCGGGGCTCTCGCGTTGTGAGCGACCGAGCGTAACGGTAGCACCGTAGTGCTGGTCCGGATTCTCTCGAGCGGGATATCGAGGTGCACGTGATAGCCCGAATGCCGGCTCTCTCGAATCACGAAGAAAATGAAATGGATAACCGGTACCAGGACGACCGCAATGAGGCCGTAGATGATGACGTTGAGCAAAAAAGCCGTCGTAACCATGTCGAGCGCGCAAGTGATTTCGTGGTTCACTCGTCGGGCTCGCAATCCGTGTGCCTCCTCGAGACGTCTGATTCTCCCGTGTCGCAATCCGGCTATCGGTGGGCGCGATTGCGGCAGTGCGGCGCAGGTGCATCAGAATAGGACCGGTATGCGTCGATCGGAAACGATCTGGGCTTCTATGCCTTGAGGCGTGAACGCACAAAATCTTCCGCGAGAATCTCATCGAGCGTCTCGATGTAGCGATCGACGTCGTGCGGCTGCAGCACCAGCGGCGGCTTGATCTTGATTACGTTGTGCAGCAGTCCATCGAGACTGGTTAAGATGCCCCGCTCGCGCATCCGCTCCACGACATAGCTCGTTTCATCCGACGCCGGCTCCAACGTGGATCGGTCGCGCACGAGCTCGACTCCGATGAACAGTCCGGAGCCTCGAACCTCGCCCACAACGGCGTGTCGCTCTGCCAGGCTCTGCAGCGAAGCGGCGAAGCGATTGCCCGTTTCAAGCGCGCGATGCTGCAGGCCCTCGCGTTCGAGAACGTCGAGCACCGCCATGCCGACGGCGCAGGAGACCGGATTTCCACCGAACGTATTGAAGTACTCCATTCCGTTGTCGAAGGAGCCGGCGATTTCGGGGGTCGTTACGACGGCACCGAGTGGAAAGCCGTTGCCGATCGGCTTGCCGAGAGTGACGATGTCCGGCACGGCATCCTGCAGTTCGAACGCCCAGAACGTCTGTCCCATGCGGCCGAATCCCGTCTGCACCTCGTCGGCGATGCAGAGCCCTCCCCTGTCGTGGATTTGAGTGAAGGCGCGCCGTAGAAAACCCATCGGGTGCACGACCTGTCCGCCGCAGCTCATAATCGGCTCGATGAGAAATGCAGCAATCCCTTTCGCAGCGCGGTCGGCCGCTTCGCCAAGCTCACGGGCGTAGCATTCGCCGGCGTCGGAACCGCGGTGCGGCCCACGCAATCGGTCGGGCATCGGCGCGACGTGGGTTGTCGCCGGATTGCCGCCCCCGCCGGGGCCGCGGAATTTGTACGGACTGACGGCGATCAGCGAGCTCAAATTGCCGTGGTAGGCCCCGTCAAGGACGACGACATCCTCTTTCCCGGTGTGCACCCGGGCAATTCGAATCGCCAGGTCGTTAGCCTCGCTTCCGCTGTTCACGAAGTAGCAGACGGAAAGTGGATCCGGCAGCGAGGCGGTGAGGCGCTCGGCATAGGTGACCAGCTCCTCGTAGAGGTAGCGCGTGTTGGTAGCGAGAACGCGCATCGCGCGATGAGCGGCCTCCACGACGTGGGGATGGCAATGACCGACGTGCGCGACGTTGTTGACCGCATCGAGAAAGCGACGGCCGTCAACGTCGAAGAGATACTGGCCCTGGCCGCGGGCAAGTGCGATCGGATGTCTGTATGCCAGGCTGAGTGACGGACCGAGACCCTTGCGACGCCGATTCAGCAGATCGGTCGGATCGGCAACAGGTGCCGCCGCCGAGCGAGGAAGACCCGCTAACCGCGAAGGATCGGGGCACAGACTGCTCCACACGGCTCGCTGCGACGCACGTGCGACGCCGGGAAAGTCTCCGATTCGCCCGAGCAGGTCCGAAATCAGCTGAAAATGCAGGTGCGGTGCCCATCCTCCATTCTCATCCACCGCTCCGATGGCGGCGAAGGATTCTCCTCGAGCGATGCGATCGCCCGATTGCAAAGCGGCGACGGAGGCGCGAGAAAGATGGCCATATAGCGTGTAGAATGAAGGCCCATCGGGTGGATGGTGTCGGAGGATGACCGTTGGGCCGTAGTCATAGGGGCGATCGTTGTCGGCCACGCTGTGGACGGTGGCATCAAACGGAGCGCGGACCCTCGTGCCGGGCGCGGCAAACAGGTCGATGCCGATGTGGACCGTCCTCCGCTCGCTCCCCTCCACGAACTGGTCCCCCTGATACACCAATCGTACCTCACCGTATCGTCCTATCGCGATCGGGGGATCCGTTTCTCCGAGCCGCCGTGCTATGCGTTCCGCGGCGAGCGCGGGGACCGTCAGCTCATCGAACGACCACTCGCTGCTCGCCACAGAGAAATCGAGCCGGACGTCGGCGGTGCCGGCGCCGTCGATGATCTCAACGCGTTCGCGGAGGTGATCTTCGATCCATGTCGTGACGGCTGTCGAAGCGCGGCACGGTTCAAGACCGCACGCCTCGCGAACGACGTACTCGGCAAGGCGGGGCTCAATGCCGGTCAGCACCTCAAGCGTACGCCATGCCGGCGCTCGGCTGATACTCAGGTACTCGTTCTCGGGCTCGGCCGCCTGCTGCTCGGCCGAGACGCAGACGCTCGTACTCAGACGAAGACCGATGAGCGGAAGCAATGCCGCCATCTCGGCTTCCTCCAGTGGAAACTCCGCGTGGTAGGCGCCGACGAGCTGGGACAGCACCGTGAGCGGATCCGGCGCGTCGAGCAGCGCATAGGCGGCGGCGACGGCGATATCGGACACCGTCAGTGAGTGGACGAGATCCCCGAAATCGATCAGTCCCACGACGTTCCGGTCGCGGATTTCCGGTTCATCCACGAGCACGTTGTAGTCGTTGGCATCGTTGTGGACGACGCTCCGCCGGAACGGTGAAAGGCGCGGTACGAGGCATAGAGCGCTTTCGACCAGGGAGCACTGCTTCGGCTCAAGGAGATTCAGGCGTCCGCGAACGGTCTCGGCGGCCACGAGCAGGTTCCAGCGCATGTCGCGATACGCCCCCGGATGATCGAACCCTTCGAGCGCCGCCGACAGACGCCCCATGTATCGGCCCGCGCTTCTCACCAGATGGAGCGACTTCGGTCGTGCCGTTGCGAAGGGCACTCCGGGAACGAACGAGACCACCCGAAGAAAATGACGGCGGCCCGATTCGTCCTCCACCTCCGACAACGGCTCGCCCTTCAGGCCGGCGACGACCGTCGGAACGGTGAGGTTCTCTGCGCGCAATCGCCGCATGGCAGCATCCTGCGCTTCGAGGACCGACCGCTCTTCGGCCGAGCTCGCGAGCTTCATCACGAAACGGCGCCCGTTGGGAGTGGTCAGGAGAAAGTTCTGATCGCGATCGCTGGGAAGCGGGGCCGCGGCGGCGTGCAGACCATACCGCTCAGCCGCAAACCGCGCTGCATCCGACGCCGAGAACCTCGGACGGTGCTCCGCCACATTCAGATGGGACATGCAAAGCGGCCGGTTTTGTCAAAACGTGATTTTCGAGATCCGGCCCTGCGGTCCCGCCATCCATCCCACCGTCGGACCTCCGAAGGCCACGCTCCAATGCGCGATCGAGTCGAGCGGCGTCCACGAATCGGCGTCGTCGGTGGAATAGGCGGCACCGCCGGGGCCGACGGCAACCAGAAGATCGGACTCGGGGGCGTACGCCGATCCGTAGACGGCGCCGGCAAAGGGAATTCGCGCCCCGTTCGTCCAGGTGCGGCCGCCGTCCGACGTGACGGCCACGTTGTCGGTGACGGTATCCGGACGCGCGATGTCGCCGCCGAGCGCGACGCCATGCGCCGCGTTCCGAAAGGCAAGCGTCGCGATACCCGCCGCTTCACCGCTATGGACGGGAACGTCGAAGGCCTGCCAGGTTCGGCCGCGGTCCGTCGATCGCAGAACGCGCGCTCGCTCGGCGTTGCCGGTACCGATCAGCACGGCCGCGTCACCCACGGTGACGACGCAGGTGCCGCTGGCGGCGAATCCTCCTTCGTTGGGCTGCGCCGATGGAGGGTCTTCGACGTCGCTCCACCCCGCACCGGCGTCCGCTCTGCGGATGATCGGAAAGCTACCGTCGACGGCATCGCTGAAGGCAACACCGGCCCCGTCGTCCCAGAAGTCAAAGCAGTCGAAAAACGCGTCAGGGCGATCGTTGACGAACTGCAACTCCCAGGTGCCGCCGCGATCGGTCGTATGATAGATACGCGAGGCATCGCCCGGACCGATGCTGAGGAGATAGGCCTCGTCGAGACTCACGGCGTGCACGTCGCGGAATTGAAGCGAATCCGCCTCGGGAACCGTGCCGCTGCGCCACGTTTGACCGCCGTCGACCGTCCGGAGGAATGTCCCGCCCGTTCCGGCCGCCCATACGATCCGTTCGTCGACGGCATCGATGCCGATGATCAGGCTCTCCGTGCCCGAGTTCTGTCGTTCGATTTCGAGTGAACGGCTGTCAACCGGATCGCGTTGCGGGGAGTCGGTACAGCCCGCAAGCACAAGGAAGAAAAGGGGGGTAAGGAAGTACTCCCGTGCCATAGCGGCTTTTTCCATATTCTGTGGTGAACAATTTCCGCGCTCATATTTAGGCAATGGTGCAAGTACTTTCCACAGTTTGGATTACCCTATGTCAGATCGAATGACGGGACCAGGTCTCTCCATGCTCGTTTACCTGAGCTCGGCGACGGATCGGTTCGATGAAGGCAGAATTCCGGACCTTCTGGCTCAATCGCGCGAGAAGAACGGCGAACTGGACGTTACCGGCCTTCTCCTCTACGAAGAAGGCCGAATTCTTCAAGTGCTCGAAGGCGAGGCCGAGACGGTCGAGAAACTCTTCGATACGATCCGGAACGATCGTCGGCATAGCGGCTGCATCGTGGTGCTGCGCGAGCCGATCGCAGAGCGAAAGTTTCCGGACTGGTCCATGGGATTTCGACAGCGCCTCCCTGTTCCGAACGAACACGTGGACGGCGTGATCGATTATTTCCGGGAACGCATCGAGGGGGGACGCACCTCATCCCAACGGATCGGCATTCTCCTTGACACATTCCGCGACGTGGTCGACATTCCGTGAATTTTCGCGGATTCATGTGCAACTCCTGATTGCGGGGTTCGTCCCCCCTTTTCCCCGCAGGGGCTTTCAATCTCAGCTCACGAAGTAACGTTTCATGATTAAGGTTCATTTCTCCTGTCTGCTTACGGCCGTGCTATTCACTGCGGCATGGTTGCCGGCGAGCGCGCAGCAGCGCTTTGGTACGGCCGTCCTCATTTTAGAAGATCACGTGCTGGTGGGCGAACCGGACAACCTGTATCGCCCCGGTACGGTTTACGTGTTTGCCGAGGACGACGATGGCGCGTGGACGCGCGTTGAGGAGCTCGTGGCCCCGGATGCCGAGATGGGTGATCACTTCGGGCGCAGCCTCTCCGCCGACGGCAACCGGCTTCTGGTTGGATCGACGGGCCTGAAAGGCGAAGTCGGCGCGGCGTATGTCTTCGAGCGCGTCGAGGACGGAGGGTGGCGGCACGCCGCCACCTTGCCGGTGTCCGATGCCGTACCCGATGACGGCTATGGTGCCTCTGTGGCGCTCTACGGGGACTATGCGTTCATCGGTGCTCCCTCGACGAAGGAGCAACCGGGCAGCGTCTACGTTTTCGCCCGTGGCGCCGACGCCTCCTGGATCCAACAGGCGAAGCTCACGCCCGGCGACGCGGAGCCCGGCGCAGGATTCGGCCGCGCCATCATTGCAGAGGAGGCCACGGTGTATGTCGGCGCCCCCGGCGCGGCCGGCATGGCGGGTGCCGTGTACGTGTTCACCCACGATGGACGGGCCTGGAAAGAGAAGCACGTGATCGAGTCGCGGCGAGTGGAGAAAGGCAGCCTCCTGGGTACCTCCCTCGCCCTCGACGGCGATCTCCTCATCGCCGGCGCCATGCATCATGGGGGCCACATCGGCGCGGC
>CAZART010000167.1:0-8995 GCA_964487555.1 uncultured Rhodothermales bacterium | reverse complement strand
GCCGTTCCGGCGCCAAGCACAAGCAGACCAGGCGTTAAAGCCGTCGGATAGTAAAGCAACCAGGGCGTGATGAAAGCAAAGGCTGTCGTCGCGTGGCCGGACGGAAAGGACGTATTCCCTGAGAATGGTTTGAAGTCGAGATCTCCCTCATTTTGAAACGGCCGGGCTCGACCAAAAAGCGTCTTGAGTCCGCTGGTGACGAGATTGCTCATGATGACGGCTTCGAACGACGTAAAGGCCGCGTCTTGCAGGCGATCATTGTCCGTCATCAGTGTTCCCAAAAAGACGAACCCGGCGAAAGGTCGTACCGATCTCACATTTCCGAACTCCTCCACAACGCGTACCAGTAGCTCGGCCGGCTCGTGGTTCAAATCGGATAAGTCTGCCGTAATCTCTCTATCGTGACGAGCCGCCAGAAGCAAAATAGCTCCGCCACCGAGGGCCATTATCGATGCGTCGGATGCGAGACCCTTCCCGAGGGCGAGCGCATCTTTGGCGGGCCACTTCCAGAATCGGTACGGATCCGGCCGATAGATTACCTGCTCAGGCGTCCGCGTCCACGAGAGCTCAATTTCGGCCTCTCGCATGGAGATTAGCACCGCGCGGTCCTCTCGGGTTGATTGTTCGTATATGTCTCCCGAAAAGCCGAACGCCGAATCTGCACCGTCTGATAGGCTAAACGCCGTCTTCAGATCATCGAGTTGCTGCGACAGGACATAACCGCTCTGCTGGGCGATGATATTCGCCGGCGCCGACCACCAGAGCAGGGCAAACACCACGGCCGCGACGGCGAGCCGTAACCCGGGCAAGGATGGTGTGCGTTTTAGAGAACGCATCGTACGCGACTGTATCTGAGCGTGCCGAGCGAAAAAGCTGACGATTACGCGCCACCCGACAGTAAGCATTCCCTTAATTGGGCTGTAAGGAATGTATACAGTCTGCCTTCCTTTATCTACCGCTCGGGACAAACGTCATCTACTTGTTGCACACGTTATCCTCTCGTCGCGCCTATGAGGACGCGCGCGGCATAGGGAAACAGTCCGGCGGCGCGCAGACCCACTCGTGCAGCTCCGGGGCGTACGAAGCCGGCATGGAGTAGTCGGCCGACGCGCATTCGCATTGCAAAACGAGATTCCCAAGCCCCTTCATACGCCGCCCTGAAATCGGAAGCCGATATACCACCGTCGAGATATGGGATCACGGACTGCGCAGCCAATTCGCCGGATTCAATCGCCATCGCCATTCCGTCTCCACACAGGGGCGCGATCATACCCGCCGCATCGCCGATCATGCATACGCCGCCGTCAAAGAGCGCCTTCTTGCGGAAGAGTAGCTGGCTCGCAGCGTGGAACTCGGAGACGCGTCGCAAACCGGAAAAACGGCGGGCCAGGTGCCGATTTGCTCGAAACGAGGTCTCAATCATCGCCTCCGGCGAACCGCCCGCGGCCTTCAAAGTGCGCTCATGCGAAATCCAGCACGCATTCACGACACCATGGTCTTCCGTCAGCAATCCACAATATCCGCCGGGGAAAGCGTGAAGCTCCACGCAATCCTTCAGGTCCAGCCCGAGGAAATGTGCCTTGAAAGCGACGTATGGAGAGGCGTTCTGCAGAAATGCTCTTTGGAGTCGCCGATCAAGCATATCGCGGCGCCCGTATGCGCCAAGAACCATACGGCCCCGTACACGGCCGCCATGGTAGCACACCGTGTACCCGTTCTCCATCGACCCCTCAATGGACCGCACGGTACATTCTTCGCGCATTTGGGCCCCCTGTTCGAACGCACGGTTGAAGAACGCGGCGTCAAGCGTGGCCCGACTCACGCCCATGGCCGCGCCTGGAAGGGACGTTTCGAACACCGGCCCGGAGGCCGCCGTTACGCGCAGCCTGCGAATCTCGCGTGCCCCTGCGTGTGTCAAGCGTTCAAGGAGATCCAACCGGGCGCACAAATCGGATACTTCGGTCGAAAGGAATTCCCCGCACAGCTTGTCGCGCGGCATCCGGCCCTTCTCAAGAACGAGTACGCGCAGCCCCTGGCGTGCGAGCACGATGGCCGCCGTGCAGCCGGCAAGCCCTCCGCCCGCGATTACGACGTCGTAGGTGTCTTTGTCAGGCCGGCTCATACGGCCAGCGTGGAGAGGGTAATACGATATGGCCAGCCTCGGCGTACGCGAAAATGGTGGAGTCCGGCCGCCACGGCAAGATCTCGAAGCTCGTCAGGCTTGAAGCCGCGCCGCACCGAGGCCGGTCCATCGTGCAGGAACATGTCTGAGACCGGCATCAGCTGCGCGATCACCCGTATAGCTGCGTAGGCCATCGGGTGCCGGTGCAAATCATTAACGATCAGGCCCAGGGAAGCGACGCGATTCATCTCGCGCAACGCGTGAACGAGATCGTCATCGTAGAAGTGGTGCAGGACTAGAGACGCGATCACCACGTCAAAACTGTCGTCCCTCGCCAAGTTCAGGTCGAACACATTTCCGGTGCGAACGTCGATGCGGCCGCGCAGCTTGCGGTCCATGCGCGCGTCGAGGGCATTTCGGGCGAAGGCGACCGTGGCAGGATTCGCATCTACAGCGGTCACGCCAACGACGACGCCAACGCGTTCACCCCAGCCTACGATCATTTCCGGAATATCTGCGAGGCCCGTACCTACGTCGAGAACTTTCAACGAGCCTCCACGCCGTTGCTCTAGAACGGGGTTCAATTCACTACGAACGGCACGCCATCCGCCCAGGAATCGATTGACGTACCGCAGCTCGCGGAGGGCCTGTTCGAGCCGATCGTCCGCGATCGAGAAATCGTCCATCTGCTCCTGAAGAACGGCACGCTGAGACAGATCCGGCACGATCGTAACCAACGGTCGAATGGTTAGAGAGCGACACATAAAAAGAAAGTCTCGCGACAGGAATTGATCCGGTCGCGAGACGTTCACGCATTCCATTATGAATGCGATCGTGTCCTTCGCGTGTGCAGCGAAGAGATGGGCGTGTGACGGGCCGAATCAGCAGACGGGTGCCGATTCGCGATATCGCGGCACGACCAGGTGCCGTCTAGACGAGAACGCCTTCCAATGCCTCGAGCAGACGCTGCTTCGAAAACGGCTTGCTGACGTAATCGTCGAAACCCTCGGCGAAGAATCGCTCTCGATCTCCGGGCATCGCATATGCGGTTACCGCAATGACGGGCGTTTCTTCGTAGTTCGGAAGCGACCTGACGGCATGCAACACATCCTCCCCGCTCTTTCCTTTGCCGAGGTTGATATCTACGAGCAGCACATTGTAACGCTGCTCGGCGGCGAGACGAAGCGCCTCATCCGCGTCGGTGGCGCAGCGCACCTCATAGTTCTTGCGAAGTAGATGGTTGACCAGCGTTCGGGTATCTGCATTGTCCTCAACGACCAACACGCGCTTTCGCGATTCTTCCGCGTTAATGCCGTCGTTCGAAGATTCGATCACTCCAGCCTCCCCGTTACGAGGCAGCGCAACCGTAAATACGGTCCCTCGTCCTTTCTCGCTTTCGGCCATGATATTTCCCTTCATGAGTTGAACTAGACGTTTAGTAATTGACAACCCGAGGCCGCTGCCCTCGTGCATTCGCGACAAGCCCTCGGATTCCTGTTTGAAGTCTTCGAACAGGAACGGCATGAATTCCTCGCCGATGCCAATCCCGGTGTCCGCGACGTGAATAAGCACGTGGTCGTCGTCAGCCTCTAGCGAGACCTTCACACCACCTTCTTTCGTAAATTTGATCCCGTTGCTCAGCAAATTACTGACGATGCGCTCGACGGCGGACATGTCCATCACGGCCTCGATCGGAGCACCCTGGCCGGCGAATTTCAAGGAGAGGTTCTTCTCTTCGGCCAAAGGCTCCATCAATCGGCAGATTTCGCTGATCTTTTCCGCTACATCGAATTCCTCGTCGACGATATCGAAGCTGCTCGACTCGAGGCGCGCAAGGTCCAGGATGGACATAAGCGTGTCGAGTAGACGCTCACCGCCTTGCTGAATCAACTGAACGAATTCGCGCGAATCCTCATCAACCTCGTCCGCTAGAATTTCCGCAAAGCCGAGAATGGTCGTTAAAGGGGTTCGGATCTCGTGGCTCATATTCGTGAGAAAGACCGACTTCAGCCGGCTCATCTCTTCCGCTCGGTCGCGCGATTTGAGGATTTCGGCGTCGAACGTCGCCCGGTCCGTGACGTCACGAACATGAATCAGGTAACCGTCCACGCCGGGGCGATCGAACAGGTTGTTTCCGAGGAGGCGGAGGTGGCGGAATCCGTCGGGAGACGCCGTGCGAAATTCAATATCTAATATCCGATCATTGTCAGAGGCGGTGTCGCCCTGTACCGGCCCGGTACATGTCGCACCGTTCAACGCATAGTTGGATGTGTCGACCGGTTTGTGGTGCATACGTGCCTGGAGGGCCTCCCGAAATCCGCGCAGATCGTCGCCACACACCCAATCGTAAATGCTTGTCCCGATCAACCGCGTCGGTTGATTTCCAAAAATGGAATGGGCGGATGGGGAAACGTAGGTGAACTGGGCTTTGCGATCCAGAATCGCGATGACGTCCTGCGCACTTTCGGTAACCGCCCGGAATCGCTCTTCACTTTCACGCAAGAGTTGAAACTCGACCTGTCGCTGCACCTCGCCGGACGCGAGGGCCGCGAATTCGTGAACCAGATCGATCTCTTCCTCTGAATAGTGTCGAGCGGGGAAATCGAAGACGCAAAAGACGCCTCCGATCTTCTCGGAAACGTCAAGCGGTAACGCGATGTAACTTCCCGAGAAGGCACCGTCCCCCGACGAGGGCGCGGGCGGGTCCGAATGCACGATCCGCCCGCCTTCGGATTGAAGGTCTACCGAGAGCGTTCGGCAGAAAGGCGCCAAGGCGTCGGCTCCCTCTCCCACGCATGTTTCACGCTCGCGTTCGCGATCGATGACATATATGCATACGTTCGGGGCGTCGAGCGCGCGTCCAGCGGCTTTTGCGATTCGGTCTAACTGGGTGGGAGCGTCTGCAGGTGATCCACGCAGCGGAGGAATGTTCTCCTTCACTGTGCCGGGCCCGGGCTCGGTCGTACGAACTGGCATATGTCAATGGGCGGCGGACGTACATGCCCGCACAGAATGCGCCTTAAAATGCAAGTGGTTGTCGTACGTCCGAGTATCGTCGACTCGGAAGAAAAGTTAAGACTCGAGGCAAAATGCAGCGAGCACCGGTTCAGGCTGCGCTCGCTTTCGAAGTGCGGGTATTCCGGGCGAGAAAACCGATCCAACCGCTACAAATCAGCAGTCCTATCATTTCGCGCCCCTGTTCGGCGAATATGAATTCCTGCTCAATGACGATCTGCACGAGCAAGTACAGCGCTCCGGCCACGCAAATCAGGACGTATGCCAGAGCGGCGGTGCGAGAAAAGTGGCCGAGAAAAAACAATAGGCAGCCTACCGCGGCAATTCCGTATACCAGAATCCACAGAAGAGCGTCAGGATCGTTGTATTGAAATCCGGCCCAGCTCAAAAAGAGCACGAGCATGATGCCGTTCGCGATGCTCCGCGCCCTGTTCATATCAGTGTTCGTCGCGAGCGAACGCGGCGTCAAAGGCGGCCTCGGACGGCTTAAAGTCGACATCTCGCGTGAAGAGACAAGCTTCAGCCGCTCCATGCTCGCGGTCCATCCCGCTATCCTCCCATTCTATCGAAAGGGGACCGTCGTAGCCCGCACGGTTCAACGCCCGGATGACTTCCTCGAAGTTGACCAGCCCGCGTCCGGGAGAACGGAAATCCCAGTAACGTTCCACATGACCAAAGTCGAGATGCCCGCCAAACACGCCGGACTTCCGCGGGACTTCCGACCACCACACGTCTTTGACGTGCGCGTGGTAGATGCGATCGCCGAACGTCTCGATGAAGGTCACGTAATCGACACCTTGATAGCCGAAGTGGCTCGGATCGTAATTAAAGCCGAATGCCTTTCGGCCGTCGACCGCCTCCAGCGCGCGCTGCGCCGATGAGATGTCGAACGCAATTTCGGTAGGATGGACTTCGAGGCCGAAGCGTACGCCGACCTCATCGAAGACGTCCAGAATCGGGTTCCACCGGTCCGCGAAATCCTGAAAACCTTTATCGATCATCCCCGGCGTGGTCGGCGGGAATGAATAGAGCAGGTGCCAGATGGAACTACCCGTAAAACCATTCACGACCTCGACGCCGAGCTTCGCAGCGGCCCGGGCGGTATTCTTCATCTCCTCAGCGGCACGCCTCTGGACACCTTCCGGATCGCCGTCGCCCCATACGTAGGGCGGCAGAATCTGCTTGTGGCGCTCATCGATGCGATCGCAAACGGCCTGCCCCACGAGATGATTGCTGATGGCCCATACTTTCATTCCGTGCTCAGCGAGCAGATCGTGCCGTCCGCGGCAATAGGAATCGTCCTCCATCGCCTTGTCCACCTCGAAGTGATCGCCCCAGCAGGCAAGCTCGAGGCCGTCGTAGTCCCATTCTGCCGCTTTCTTCGCCAGCGTCTTCAGCGGCATGTCGGCCCACTGTCCGGTAAACAACGTTACAGGTCGTGCCATCGATGCGTCACCTCTTACTTCGTTTGGTTAACGGAACGTTCGAGTTGAACGCCTGTGGCCTCCAGATCTACGCGGAGCTGCGCAGGATTTTGAAACTGAATGGCCTTGTAACCGGCGTCGCGAGCGGCCTCGACATTCACCGGTGCATCGTCGATGAAGACGGTCGCCGGAGGTTCGAGGTTAAATGTCTCGGCGAGGTGCTCGAAGATCTCCGGATCGGGTTTGATCATACAGATCTCACCGGAGACGACGATGCCCTCAAACCAGTTTAAAAAAACATACCGCTCCCGCGCAACCGGGAAGGATTCGGCCGACCAGTTCGTGAGTCCGTAGAGCCTGTAGGGACTGTCGCGCACCTCGCGCAGGATCTCCACGCTACCCGGTATGGGCCCGGCAAGCATATCCTCCCACCGATCATAATAGGTTCGGATCAACCTCTCATGCTCAGGATGTTTCTCGAGAAGCTCGGCTGTCGCTTCTTCGAACGTCCGCCCGGCATCCTGCCTCGCATTCCATTCTGGCGTGCAGATGTTGGCCAGAAACCACTCCATGCGCTCCTCATCGTCGAACAGCTCACGGTATACGTGTCGCGGGTTCCAGTCGATGAGGACGCCTCCGAGATCGAAAACGACGGTCGTTATTGGTGTTTTCATGTACGGGATCAAGTCTTTTCGCTACATCATACACTCCGGCGCGCTACGCCGGGGGTGTATACGCCGCATCAACCCAATCTCGTTTCTTCCCGCTTTCGATGGCCTTGTGGATGAAGTGCACTCCGATCGCTCCGTCCTGAACCGTTGGATAGTCCGTTGCAAGCTCATCCGGCTCCTCGCCGGAAATCTTAGCCGCGATCGTACGGCCGGCGTTCACATAGATGTTCGCAAACGCTTCGATGAATGCCTCCGGATGGCCGGAGGGTAGCCGTGAATTACCCTTCGCTGCGGCGGTCAGGTAGTCGTTACCCCGCTTGTAAATCCGTTCCGGCCCGTCGCTCGTGCGTATGGAGAGATAATTCGGATTCTCCTGATGCCATTCGAGGGAGCCTTTCGTTCCATAGACACGGATCCGCAGGTTGTTTTCTTCACCGACCGAGATCTGTGAGCAGTATAGAATGCCGCGTGCACCGCCGTTGTAGTGCACCAGCATATTTGCGTCATCTTCGAGTTCGCGTCCCGGAACGAACGTGTTGATGTCGGCGTGAAGCGAGGCGATCTCGAGGCCGCTCACATACCGGGCGAGATTCTCGGCGTGGGATCCGATGTCACCGACCGCCGACGAAACGCCGGCCTTACTCGGATCCGTCCGCCATTCCGCCTGCTTCGATCCGGTTTCCTCGAGCCGAGTGGCGAGCCATCCCTGCGGATACTCAACGACGATCTTTCGCACTTCGCCGAGCTCACCGGCCGCGACCATTTTACGGGCCTGCTTCACCATCGGATAACCCGTGTAATTATGGGTGAGCGCGAACACGACGTCGTGCTTCGCGACCAGGCGGCACAACTCCTCTGCGTCACTTAACTCGGTCGTCATGGGCTTATCGCACACGACGTGAAAGCCGTGTTCGATGAAGGCCTTCGCGATCGGAAAATGCAGGAAATTCGGTGTGACGATCGATACGAAGTCAATGCGCTCGTCATCGGGCAGTGCGGCCTCCTTCTCCGCCATCTCATCGAAGGAGCCGTAGACGCGCTTCGGTTGTAGAAAGAGCGCCTCTCCTTGCTGCTTCGATTTTGAAGGATCGGACGAAAACGCACCCGCCACGAGATCCACCATCCCGTCGAGGGCCGCGGCTTTGCGGTGGACGTCGCCGATGAACGCACCGGGCCCACCTCCTACCATTCCGTATCGCAGCTTCCGATTTAGAGGCATAACGTATCGTCTATTTTTTTGTCCAGAGTATTCACGGTCGGCATGACGGCCGGATCAGACGGAAACTTTCGCATCACGCTGAACCTGATCAAGGTCCCCGCCGGTGAGCCTCTCGATCCGATATCCCCCGGCATTCTTGTCTCGCCCGTAGAGAATTCCGAAGATGATGATGAGCAGACATGTAAAGGGCACGACATAGCGGAAAGAGATACGGCCGCCGTGGTTGTCAGCAGAGTGCATAAAGCTATAAAAAGCACGCTGCTTTCGCTACCTCGATTCGATCATGCTCCGGGATTACCAGATCCGTCTTCGTGCTTCCGGCGAAACCCCACAACAAAAAAACAGCCTTCCCCGACATAATCGGAAAAGGCCGAGATTCGCTCTGCTTCAGGTGGAGACGGCGGGAATAGCTCCGCTGAGATCCGTGACCCCGCCAATAATACCTCGGCGACGTCACTTCGTACAGCCATCGGAGACAACTCGACCGTCTTACCTTGTCGGGACGGCGGGATTCGAACCCACGACCCCTTGCACCCCATGCAAG
>CAZART010000166.1:0-9031 GCA_964487555.1 uncultured Rhodothermales bacterium | reverse complement strand
CGCGTCAGCAGGACGCTGCTGCTCGTGAAGTGACCCGCCGGCGCCCCTTTCGTGCCGCGGCCATGTGGATCGCTGCTGCTAAACTTGCCAGGCCCGTCCGCCGGGGTACGAGTGCTCCGCGAGCGATGCTTCGTGCATCGTGATGCTGTACCCCGGGGCCTCCGGCAGCCGATAACACGCATCGGAGACCTCGCACGGATTCACGAAGTGCTCGTGGAGATGATCGACGTATTCGATCACGCGGTTCTCCAGGCTGCCGCTCACGCAGACGTAATCGAAGATGGAGAGGTGCTGCACGTATTCGCAGAGGCCGACGCCGCCGGCGTGCGGACAGACCGGCACGCCGTATTTGGCCGCCATCAGCAGAACGGCGATCACTTCGTTCACGCCGCCGAGGCGGGCGCTGTCGATCTGGCAGATTCCGATGGCGTTCGCCAGGATGAGCTGTTTGAAGATGACGCGGTTCTGGGCGTGCTCGCCGGTGGCGACTTTGATCGGATTGAGAGCGCGGGCGATCGCGGCATGGCCGAGAATGTCGTCGGGGCTCGTCGGCTCCTCGATCCAGTAGGGGTTGAAATCGCGAAGCCGGTTCATGTGGTCGATCGCCGTTCCCACGTCCCAGTACTGGTTGGCATCCATCATGAGGACGCCCTCTTCGCCGATCTCCTCCCGAATGATCCCGGCCCGGCGCCGGTCGTCCTCGAGACTGGCGCCGACTTTCTGCTTGAAGTGCGTCCATCCCTGCGCGATTCCCTCCCGGCAGAGCCTGCGAATTTTCTCATCCGAATACCCCAGCCACCCTGCGCTCGTCGTGTAGGCTGGATATCCGTTATTGCGCAGATCTTCCACGCGTTCGGGGCGGGAGGGGGCGAGGCGGCGGAGCAGGTCGAGGGCTTCGTCCGGCGTGATGGCGTCGGTGATGTAGCGGAAATCGACGCAGGAGACGATCTCCTCCGGGGACATATCCGCGAGCACCTTCCAGAGAGGCTTGCCCTCGATCTTCGCGATAAGGTCCCAGACGGCATTGACAATGGCGGCCGTGGCGAGGTGGATGACGCCCTTTTCGGGTCCGAGCCACCGCAGCTGGCTATCCGACGTCAGCCGCCGCCAGAATCCGACCATGTCCTCGCGAATTTCCTCGACCGTTAGCCCCCGGATCAGCGGCGCGAAGGAGTGCACGGCCGCCACGACGATCTCATTGCCGCGCCCGCAGGTGAACGTGATTCCGTCCCCCTCCAGTCCTTCGACATTCGTCCGAAGGGTGACGTACGTCGCCGAATAATCCGGATCCACATTCACCGCATCCGACCCGTCCAGCGACCGCGACGTCGGAAACCGGATGTCTCTGACTGCGACTTCAGTAATCTGTATAGACATTGTGTTCTTGCGTACTTCTTCGTTCTTCGTTCTTCGTTCCGCTTTCGCCGTCCGTGGTTCGCTCGCCGTTTGTGGCTGTTCGTTTGTTCGCCATTCTTCGCGGTTTCGCCTCCAAGAACCAGGAACGACGAACGCCTTCACATCGCCGTAAATCCGCCGTCGACCGGCAGCGCCACTCCCGTCACGAATCGCGCTTCATCCGATACGAGCCACAACGCGGCGTCGGCGATTTCCTCCGGCGTGGCGAGCCGGCCTATCGGCTGCGCAGCGGAAATCTCCTTCCAGAGGCCGTCCGGATCGGCGGCCTTCTGGACGACGTCACGCAGCATGGGCGTGTCGACGATACCCGGGCAGAGGGCGTTCACGCGAATGCCGTGCGTGGCGTAGTCGAGCGCCAGGGCGCGCGCGAGCTGGATGGCCGCGGCTTTCGTGGCGCAGTACACCGGCGAATCTCTTTGCGCGGCAAGCCCCGTCTTGCTCGCGTTGAACAGGATATTGCCGCGACGCTGCTTCATCATGATCGGAACGGCGTGGCGGCTCGCGTACATGAGCGCTTTGACGTTCACTTCAAGAAGCAGTTCGATTTCCTCATCGGATGTATCGACGAGCTTCTTGGGGAGTGCGACGCCGGCGTTGCAGAAGAGGATGTCGAGGCCGCCGTGCATGTCGACGCAGGCGTCGATGAGGCGCTCGTTTTCTGCGCGAACGGCCACGTCGGTGCGGATGAACTCGGCCGAACCGCCGCTTTGACGGATCTCCTCGGCAATCCGGAGGCCGTCTTCCTCGGCAAGATCGGCGAGCATCAGACGCGCACCTTCACGCGCGAAGACGCGGGCCGCGGCGCGGCCGATGCCCGAGGCGGCGCCGGTGATGATTGCAGCCCGTCCCTGGAGTCTCATATTTTCAGGCGTCGTCGAAATCAGCGGTTGCAGTCGCGAACATACGTACTCGCGCGGACATTTCGGAAAGGGAGCATGGACGACGACAGTACTAATCGCCGCGTCGGCCGGCTCCGGGCTGGATATCGACCCACCCGAACGTTAACGTTTGGGCTGGATATCGACCCACTCGAATGTTAACGTAGCAGGAGGAAATAGTCGAACGGTGGGACGATGGCGCAGGCAAAACTGCAGGGAAAAGCGGCCGTGATTACGGGAGCCGGCTCCGGCATAGGACGGGCGACGGCACGATTGTTTGCACGGGAGGGTGCGGAACTCGCAGCGCTCGACATAGACGAGGAGGCCCTCCGCTTGCTCGCGGCTGATATCGAGGACGCGGGGGGCAGGGCCGCCGCCTTCGTATGCGACGTAGGTGATCGTGTAGAGGTGCGACGCGCGTTCGCCGAGATCTACGAAGAGTTCGGGACGATCGACGTGCTCGTCAACAACGCCGGCATCGGGCACGTCGGAACCGTCGAGGAGACCTCCGAGGAGGATTTCGAACGAATCTACCGTGTCAACGTGAAGGGCGTTTACTTCTGCCTGCAGGAGGGCGTCAAAGCCATGGCCGCTCGCGGCGGCTCCATCATCAATATGGCCTCGACGGTCTCGTCTATCGGGATTCCGGACCGTTTTGCCTATTCCATGAGCAAGGGAGCGGTTCTGACCATGACGATGTCCGTGGCGTGCGACTACCTCGAGCAGAAGATCCGCTGCAACTCGATCGCGCCGGCGCGCATTCACACGCCGTTTGTCGACGGTTTCGTTGCGAAGAATTACCCGGGCCGTGAGGAGGAAATGATGGAGGTACTGTCGAGGTCGCAGCCGATCGGCCGCATGGGCACGCCGGAGGAGGTGGCCGAGCTGGCGCTGTTTCTCGCCTCGGATGCGTCGGCCTTTATTACGGGGGCAAATTTTCCGATCGACGGAGGGACGGTAACGCTGCGGCCGTGAGCGGGATCGAGGCCTTGAGAGGCATCCAGGAATTGAACGGATTCGAAAATGAAGCTGATCCGGTTTGGAGAGAACGGGTCTGAGAAGCCCGGCTTGCTGATGGCGGAAGGGCGGCGCGTGGATGCCTCGAGCATTGCCGCGGACTATGACGAGGCCTTTTTCGAGGAAGGCGGTCTCGAGCGGTTGCGACGGTGGATCGATGAAGGCGGTGCGCACGGGGCACCGGTCGTCGGCTCGAACGTGCGGCTTGGTCCGCCGGTCTGGAGGCCGAGCAAGATCGTGTGCGTCGGATTGAATTTTTTCGATCACGCGGCGGAGTCGAAATTGAAGGTGCCGGACGAGCCGGTGCTGTTCAGCAAGGCCTCGAGCGCGCTGTCGGGGCCGTTCGACGACATCGTGCTGCCGCGCGGATCGGAGAAGACGGATTGGGAGGTGGAGCTCGCCTTGGTGATCGGCCGCCGAGCCAAGTACGTCTCGGAGGCGGAGGCCCTGGATTACGTGGCCGGTTATACGGTGCTCAACGACGTCTCGGAGCGGTCGTATCAGATCGAACGCGGGGGGCAGTGGGTAAAGGGCAAGAGCTGCGATACGTTTGCGCCGATGGGTCCGGTGCTGGTCACGCCCGACGAGATCGAGGACGTCGACGACCTGCGGATGTGGCTTCGGGTGAACGGGGAGACCGTGCAGGATGGCTCGACCTCTCGAATGGTTTTCAAGGTGCCGGAGCTGGTGAGCTACATCAGCCGGTTCATGACGCTTCTGCCGGGGGACGTCGTATCCACCGGCACACCCGCGGGTGTAGGGCTGGGATTCGTTCCGCCGCGGTATCTGAAGGCGGGAGACGTGGTGGAGCTGGGGATTGATGGGCTGGGGGAGATGCGGCAGAGGGTTGGGGAAGAGGAGTAGGGAAGGGGAAGGGGGAGGGGGAGGGGCTTCCGCCGCGTGCGTGAATCTTCATTTAAGCGCCCGTGTCCGGGGTTCGGCACGCTTATCTTGATGCAAACGGCCCGCCGGTGTTGATTGCCGGTGCTCGAAACGCAGAACAGCGAACTCAGAATCCGTCAACCCATGTCCCCCGAACGGTCCGTCTACGTGTATAAATTCGGCGGTACGTCCGTGCAGACGGCCGACCGCATCCGGCGCGTCGTCGAGCTCGTGCTGAATGAGGATGTGGAGGGGCTTCGCGTCGTCGTGGTTTCGGCCCTCGGCGGCGTCACGGATCAGCTCATTGATGCCGTCGATGAGGCGCTTGCGAGATCGGGAAAGCACACCGAAATCATCGAGACGCTTCGAATGCGGCACGATGCGGCCGTCGACATGCTCGCTCCCGAAAGCGAGAAGGATCAAGTTGCGGCGGAGCTCGACGCGCGATGGCGGGAGCTCGGTGAGTTGTTGGACGGCGTCTTCCTCCTCAGGGAATGCACGAATCGGACGCGCGATGCCGTCATCGGGATGGGCGAGCGTCTGTCGACGCCGCTCGCGGCCGCCGCCTTTCGCGCGGCCGGCCGGGACGCCGTGGCGATTGATGCGCGGTCGATCATCCGTACGGATGCCTCCTTTGGGGAAGCGAATGTGCTCTTTGATGAGACGAATGAGCTCATCCAGGCGCGATTCGCGTCGATTGACGATGCGACCATCGTCGTCGTCACGGGATTCATCGCGTCGACGGAGCGCGCCGTCGCGACGACACTCGGCCGGTCGGGCAGTGACTACACGGCGACCATCCTGGGCGGTGCGCTCAGGGCGAAACAGGTCGTCATCTGGACGGACGTCGACGGCGTGTTGTCCGCCGATCCGCGCCTGGTACCGGAGGCGTTTTCGCTTCCGCAGCTGAGCTATCGTGAGGCGGCCGAACTGGCCTACTTTGGGGCGAAGGTGCTGCATCCGCGGACGATGCGCCCGCTGCTGCGGCAGCAGATCCCGCTGCGGATCAAGAATACGCTGAATCCGGATGCCCCCGGGACGCTGATCTCGGAGAAGACCACGACGATGGAGGGCCACGTCAAGGCCATCACGGCCATCCGAGACGTGGCGGTGGTGATGCTGGAAGGGACGGGGCTCGTCGGAATCCCCGGCATCTCCGCACGGGCGCTGTCGGCGCTTGCAGCGGAGAAGATCAACGTGCTGATGATCTCGCAGGCCTCGAGCGAGCAGAGTCTCTGCTGCGTCGTGCCGATCGCGATGGGCGATCCATCGTCGGAGGCGCTGCGCCGGGCTTTCGAGCTGGAGCTTTCACGGGGCGACGTGGCGAGCATCTACACGATTGAGGGCTGTGCGGTCATCTCGTCGGTAGGCGACAACATGCGCGAACGGCCGGGGCTGGCAGGGCGGATGTTTGCGACGCTCGGGCGAAGCGGTGTCAACGTGCTGGCCATCGCTCAGGGCGCCGCGGAGACGAACATCTCCGCCGTCGTCCGTGATGCCGAGGCGCGGCAGGCCGTGCACGCGCTGCACGATGAATTCGCCCTGGTGCGGCACCGCGTTCACGTATTCATGATCGGAGCGGGCGTCGTCGGGCAGGCCTTCCTGCGGATGCTTGCCGATCAGCAGGCGACGCTGCTGGAGCGTCTCAACTTGAACATCCACCTGGTCGGCGTCGCGAATCAGAGCCGCATGGCGTGGAACGTGGACGGTATCTCATTCGAAGAGGCGGTCCGCACACTGCATGAAAGCGAGCGGCCGGGCGGGCTCGAGGCCATCCTCACGCATTTGAAAGAAGCAAAGCTGAATCGCCTCATGGTGATCGATGCAACGGCGTCGGATGAAGTGGCGCATCATTATCCGGACTTGCTCGAACGCTCGATTGCCATCATCACGCCGAACAAGCGGGCGAATACGAAAGATCAGGCCTTCTACGAGCGTCTCCAACGGGCGGCCCACCGTCAACAGGTGCCGTATTTGTACGAAACGACGGTAGGTGCCGGTCTACCGGTGATCTCCACGCTGCGCGATCTTATCCGATCGGGTGATAAGATCCAACGCATCGAGGGGGTTCTCTCCGGAACGTTGGCCTTCATTTTCAACAGCATGGCGGAAGGGAAGAAGTTTTCGGAGGCCGTTCGGACGGCGCGCGAGCGAGGGTTCACCGAGCCCGATCCGCGTGACGATCTGAAGGGCGAGGACGTCGGCCGGAAACTGTTGATTCTTGCCCGCGAGATCGGGCTGTCCGTCGAGCGCGACGACGTGGCCGTCGAATCCCTCGTGCCGGCCCATCTGTTCGACGTATCGGTGGATGATTTCATGGAACAGCTCGATGCGTTGGATGATGAATGGGACCGGCGGATGGCCGCAGCGAGAGACGAAGGAGGACGGCTCCAGTACATCGGGTTGATCGAAGACGAGCGGCTGAGCGTGCGTACGCGGTGGGTCGGTCCGGAATCGCCTTTCACGCATTTGAAGGGCACGGACAACATGGTGGTCTACACGACCGGTAGGTACTACGAATTCCCGCTGGTCGTGCAGGGCCCCGGAGCGGGTCCGGTCGTTACGGCGGCCGGCATTTTGGCGGATCTGATCAAGGCGGCAGAGCTGGGCGGCTAAGGGCGCACGAAGAAGGGCGGCGCCGGTTTCGTGCCGAATGTTGCCAGATAGAAACAGCACTCGGCCGCGGGCGCCGTTACACTGTAGCGATGACGAAGATCGACATACGATGAAGCTGGCACTCGTCGGAACGGGACAGATGGGCGAAGCGGTTGCGGCGCTCGCGCGGCAGCGGGGGCACGTGATTGCGGCGACGTTCAACGCCGGCCATCCGTGGCTCGGGGCCGATCCGTCGTCGGTAGAAGGTATCGACGCGGCGATCGATTTTTCGCTTCCGTCGCTGGCGGTCGACCACATCGAGCGATACTGCCGATGGGGCTTGCCTGCCGTCGTCGGTACGACGGGATGGTATGAGCGGGTGGAAGCGGTGAAGGGATGGGTGAACGAGCATGACGCGGCCATTCTCTACGCGCCGAATTTTTCGCTGGGTGTGGCCATGCTCGTGCGAGCGCTGCGAGCCGTAACGCCGCTGCTGGAGGAGCTGTCGGAGTACGATGCGTTCGTCCACGAAATCCATCACGTGCGCAAGATCGACAGTCCGTCGGGAACGGCCACGATGCTTGCAGGCCTACTCGTCAACGGCCTCAGCCGCAAATCGCGTCTCGAGACGGAAACGCAGCATGGCCGGATCGACGCCGCCGCCGTCCACGTGACGTCGTCACGTGTGGGTGGCGTCTTTGGAAAACACACCGTCGGATTCGATTCGCCTTTCGACAAACTGGAGCTGGTGCACGAGGCGAAGAACCGGCAGGGATTTGCGTTCGGGGCCGTGCGGGCGGCGGAATGGCTGGATGGGCGGAGGGGGTTGTTTACGCTGGATGACGTTTTGGGGGATGACTCCTGATGCCGGCAGCGGCTTGGATATTTGGATATGGCGCGGCCTGGATGTAATGACTAGACATGGAGAAGAACGGACATGGCAAGCAACTTCATATTTAGGGGAACGGGGACGGCTATCGTGACGCCGTTTACGGCGGACGACACGATCGACTTCGATGCTTTTCGGCGCCACGTCGAGCACCAGCTCACCGGGGGCGTGGACGCGCTCGTTGTTCTGGGAACGACGGGCGAAAACGCGACCGTCTGGCCGAATGAGCGCCGGGAGCTCGTCGAGAAAGCGATCGAATACGTTGATGGACGCGTTCCGGTTATCATCGGAAGCGGCAACAACTCGACGAGCGAGAGCATCGTGTTTTCGAAGGAGGCCGCCGCGGCCGGCGCCGATGGACTGCTCGTCGTCGGTCCTTACTACAACAAGCCGACCCAGCGAGGATTCCGCGCACACGTTGCCGCCATCGCGGACGCCACCGACACGCCGATCCTCATTTACAACGTACCGGGACGCACCAGCTTCAACATCCTCCCGGAAACCGTGCTGCAGCTCGCCGAAGACGTGTCCTCCGTCGTGGGCGTAAAAGAGGCGTCCGGCAGTCTTGCGCAAATCACCGACATCCTCGCACATCGGCCCGATTCGCTCGCCGTCTATTCCGGAGACGACGAAATCACGCTTCCGCTCCTTGCGCTGGGTGGCGACGGAGTCGTATCCGTGATCAGCAACGCCGTTCCCGACGTATTCTGCGAGCTCGTTCGGAAGGCGCTCGACGGCCGCGTCGAGGAAGCGCGGGAGATTCACTTCAAGCTGCTTCCGGCGATGCGCGCATGTTTTCTTGAGACGAATCCGATTCCGATCAAAGCGGTCCTCAGCGCGCTCGGAATTATGGACAGCCGTCTGCGCCTGCCGTTGGTAGAAATGGACGATGCCGATCGGCAGCGGGTACTAGAGGCGTTCGGCGCGTTCATCGAAGCACGCGTATGACGCGGCACTAGTACCTCGATGCGCAAGTCCGCGTACGTTCGCCCGCCGCTGCATCGCGCCTGCCGTCGTTGCGGCTCCTCGCCGTAGCTCCGCTACGACTCGTCTCCACGCCTTGGCAGGCGTGCGCCGCGGCATGCTCGACGTCATACGCGGACTCACGCAACGAAGCACTAGTGTTTTTCGAGATGCGAATACAGGAGTTCGTTGATCTTTTCCATCAGGTCGTTCGTCGAAAACGGCTTTCGTAAGAAGGCGTCCGCCCCTCCTTGAAGAGCCTGCTCCCGCACGGAGAGCTGATGGTTGGCCGTGATGAAGATGACCGGTGTGCCGGCCAGCGTCGGGTCGCTGCGCAGCTCACGAATCACTTTGAGTCCGTCGGCACCCGGCATCTGATAATTGGTGAGGA
>CAZART010000165.1:0-9137 GCA_964487555.1 uncultured Rhodothermales bacterium | reverse complement strand
TGATGGATCGCTCGCCGCGCGAGCAAGCGGGGTTCCGGACCGTTCCCACTGGAATCAGAACGTCCAATCCTCGTCGGTCGGCGGCGGTTCTTCGTCGTCTTCGTCGCGAGGATGTGGCCCTTCCCAGTCCTCCCAGCGCACGCCGAGAGGAGCGCCCCCTGAGGTATAGCCTGCGATGTAGGCGAGATCAGCGTTCCATTCGAAGAGAGGCGGATCGCTACGCTTGCGCGTTTCCTTGCGTCGACGTTTGGCCTCGCGCTGCTTCTTGACGTCGCGAAGCACCTGGCGTTTATAGTCCGGGTCGATTTCGACGCCCAGCAGCTCCAGCTCCTTGAAGGCGCACGCCCAGCTCAGTTCGGTCAGGAGAGCGACGTGATCGATTCGCCCCAAGGAGAATTACGGGAGACGCATCGACGACCCACTTACGCATCGGAGTCGGTTTCGCTGCCGAGGGCGTTGCGGACGTCGGATTTCAGATCGTCCGCTGGTGTCTGGATAAGATCAACTTCGTAGCTCTCGAGCGCATCGATGAATTCGGCTCTACTAACGCCTGCCAGCTCGGCCGCCTTACCTTGCGAGATCCGTCCCACTTCGTACCACTTTACGGCGGCAGCCAGCCGCAGCTCGCGACCGAACTCTTCGGGAGAGGTACGGAGGATCGAGAAGGCGTCTTCGGGTAACTCGAGTGTTAGCGTCTTCGACATATCGGGTTCGGCTTGACGTGTTACATCATCGCGTTCAACGCATGGGTAGTTGAAGTAGTTGCCAGATCAGGGCAGGCGGCCACCTTCGTCCACGTTTGGCTTTCGGGATTGCTCATATACCTCTCGTGGTCTACATAACGGATTGATCCGTAATTCTGCATACGACACAACTGCCGTCGGGGTCCTTCCAGGCAATGGCTGATCGCGTGGCGGCGCCGGCCGCCCGATGGCGCGCACGCCGCGTGGGGCTGGCCTTTTTGACCGCCGGCCGGCTACGCCGTCTTCGTTTCGATCGGCTCAGACTGATGGTGCAGCATGTCGTAGGAAAGATCCCGTTCCTCACCGTCGTAGTGATCCGGAATACCTCTGCCGGCGAGAAGATGCTGGAATTCCAACCGATTCATCTCTGCCATGCGGCTGGCCTGGGCGAGCGTGAGCCGTTCCTTCTCGAAAAGCATGACCGCGATTTCCCGTCGACGTTAAATCTCCGACATTTGGGCGGCTTCGAGAACCTCGGCCGGGATGATTAGGCTCATGGCGTTATCGGTAGTCTGATAGCGAGCTCCTCCGTATCGCACCATAATCACGGACGTTGCTTCCAGCGGTCCATTCGCCGTTCCTAAATGGCGGGGCATTCACATCTGGCTAGACGAACCGGCGTGCAACGAAAGCGTAGTACCGGCAGAACATCCACATCAGAAAGCACCGTGCGGATTCAGATGCAGATTCATTCTATCGAAGTACCTATTGCCGCTGACGAAGATGGGGTCCTGCGTGTCGGGGGCACGCGTGTCACGCTGGATGTCATCGTGTCGGCCTTCGAGCATGGCGCTACACCCGAGGAAATTGCCCAGGATTTTTCGTCGCTTCAACTCGCCGATGTGTATGCGGTGCTCTCGTATTATCTGCAGCATTCCGAACGGATCGCCGGCTATCTTTCCGAACGCCGCGACGAAGCGGAAATGCTCAGGCGACACATAGAAAGCCGAAGTGAGGTTGCAGGCCTGCGCCAGCGGCTTCGATCAGAGTGCGACCGGGCTACGCCGCTTTAAAGCGCTGCACGTTGATGTTCTTCGATTGCTTTCTGACCTGGGCGAGGTCGTAGGCGTTCTGCAGGCGCAGCCACATCTCCGGAGTCGAGCCGAACGCCTTCGACAGGCGAAGCGCCATTTCGGCCGATACGCCTATCTGCCCATTGACGAGCCGTGAAAGTGTCGAACGGCTGACGCCAAGACCTTCGGCCGCACGCGAAACGCTGAGACCGAGCGGCTTGATACACTCCTCGATTACGTAATCGCCGGGGTGTGGCGGGTCGTGCTTAGGCATAGTTGTTTGCTGGTTTCCTAGTGATAATCTATCAGATCTATGTCCGTCGTATCGGCGCCCTCGAACCGAAAAACGATGCGCCAGTTGCCTGAGACGTCGACGGCGTAATAGCCCTTGTAGTCACCCTTTAGCGGATGCAACCGGAAGCCGGGCAAATCTATATCGGCCGCGCTGCGGGCGAGATCAAGAGCGTTGAGGATGCGGTCGACACGAGCCAACCAGTCTGCATTCAGCCGGCGTGACTGGCCATTCTCCCAGAACTCCCGCAACCCTTTATGTCGAATCCTTACGATCACGCCCCAGAGGTTATTCCTGGTACTCTGACAGCTGAAGCATGTTGCGCAACATGCATCACAATCAAATCGACTCACGAAACGTGCCTGGACGACCGGGCTGTATGCACAAGCCCCTTTATAGAGGCGGCGCTCTATCAGGCCGCCGATCGGCTCGATTGTCACGTGCACATCCAGCCGGGCTGGCTGATTATCCTTAAGGTGATCGATCTTCAAGAAATGATCCAATTGGACGTACGACCGTGTGCCCGACGCTTTGGATTGCGAGGAGGCCGGCGCCGGGCTGATGGAGCGCTTGCCGTGCGAGCCAGGCGGGGTTCACGCGTTCTCAAAAACATAGGGCCCGGAGTTATATCGGAGGTGCCGTTCGTGTCTATATCTGAAAGTGCATCGTACCGAAGCACTGGCTCGAGCCGGTGGAACTTGCCCACAACCGCGGCTTCAAACAACATGAGCTCACACGCATTCGAAGGCTTGTCGAATCGTATCGTAGCCAGCTTCTCCGAGCGTGGAATGAATTCTTTGGCGATTGACACGTTGCCGTCTATCATTGACGTGCGAATTGCAGACAAACGTTTGGTCGTCGATCTCGAGGACGGCCGAGTTCTTTCCGTGCCCCTCTCTTGGTATCCTCGCCTCGAGCACGCCACGGACGACGAGCGTTCGCACTGGGAACTGTTCGCGGACGGAAAGGCCATCGAATGACCGACGTTGGAAGAGGACATCGGTATCGACGGACTCATCGCGGGCCGGCGATCACAGGAGAGCGATGCGTCGGTGCAGCGTGGGCTTCAGAAGCGCGGCGGGTGAGTCCTCAGATCGGTCGTGAGGGCGAGGTGACGGCTTCGGTCCTGCTGACGACTGACGGCTCGGCCGCCTTACCTTGAGAGATCGGTCCCACTTCACGGTCGATCCCGGAATCCACTTCGGAAAACCCTGCGTCGCGGATACCGTGAGCCGCCGCTCTTCGACCGGTGGCCGTCCGTGGAGTGCGACATGGAGGAATTGGTAGAGCCTGCGCACTATCGAATGGATCACAGGCTCGGCCCCGGTATGGGTGATTTGCGCGACTCTTACGTCGCGCCGTAAAGCGAGCGAGGAACCTTTGCGGCTGCTAAGTGTCCTTTTTCTACATTAGTGAAAAAGGGACATTCTCGTCCGCCATCAACCCCAAGACCTGATGGCTGAACGTTTTCCGGTCCCACGGCTGTGGGATGATCGCGGATGGAAAGTGAAAATCCGTGACCGGGAGAGGGTGGAGCCGCCGCACGTGACCGTGCTCTGGCGAACGGAGAGTTGGCGGTTCGGACTTCGCGAGCACGAATTCTGTATGCCCGACCTGATCCAAAGAGAGTACCGGACGAGCTCGTCAGGCATCTTCGCGAGAGTCTCGACTCGTACAAGGCCTCGTGGAACGCCATGTATCCCGAGAATCCGGTGTAGATATGAAGCGCGACGCTCTTAAGGATACATCTTCATGTGGGGCGCACTTCCACGTGCTCGGCGGCAAGCGAAAGCCGGGAAAACGAAAGGGAAGGGTATACTGGATAGACACTCAGGACGGGTTCTCTGAAGCGTTTGAGCTGGCGCAGCGGCCCGACGTACTGGTCGCCCAGAGAGCCGAGTGGCCGGAGCGTACACTTGCTCGCATACATTTGCATGCTCCAGACATGAGGAAGGCACCAAGTCTTCTCGTGACGTGCCGTCTCGGAGCGCACCGGCGTGCCGCATATGACGCCGTTTTCGACCAGGTCGTAGATCCGGGCTTCGTCAAACTGCTGGCGGCCGAGGAACTGCGGGAGGTACTCAGCGCTCCGAACAGGGGTGATCTGTTCGTGGGCGGCGTACATCTGGATGAGGCCGACTCTCTCCTCCTCTATCGCGGTACGCTGGAGCCATTGCTCGTGCCGATCTCGTGGTTCAAGGCTCGCCCCACCGGTCCGCCGCCGGATCCGACACACCTCTCTGTTGAAGACAACGGCCAGGCCGTGTGCCTCGGTGCCTATGAAGCCTCTGCCGATGCCATTCTCTACGAGCATGATCCGGACTATCGAAAGCGGGCCAAGAAACGCTTTCTTAAGCAGGACTCATCGCTTGGCGGGAGCATCCGGCGCCTCCGCCTTCAGAAAGCGCTAAAACAATCGGATTTCCCCGACATACCGCCGCGGACGATTGGCCGGATTGAAAGAGGTGAGGTAGAAAACCCACGCAACGAGACGCTGGAACAAATCGCAGCACGTCTTGGCGTACATGTCGAGGAGCTGGGATCGTTCTGAACAGTCCGATACGGGACCTTGGGCGTCGCGAGCCTTGAACGCGACGAATCTCCAGGCGAGGATCGCCCACCGATCCGACTCACGCAGCGAAGCGAGGTAAACCACGACTGGATCAATGGCGCACTTGCCGGCTGGCACGAGTTTTGATCTCCGTAATCTACAGAAATCAAGGAACGAATCGTGAGCCTCGCGCGACACACGAATGCACCGACCTGACGGCAAGCCCAAGCGTCGGGGTGCAGATTGCGGATTCTACCGCTTTATACGATGGAAGACCTGAATACGGCGCTGGACGTGGAATTCGACAGCTTCGATCTCGGCCGCATCACAGTTCGCAGTTACTTCGAGGCGCTTCTTAAGACTTTGTGGAAAAGGGGCGAAGGATTCAGCGGTAAGCGCCCGTTCGGCGGTGGCACCGCGTGGAAGGAGGACGTGTACGGCGCGCTCATTCAGACGGGGTACATCGAGGGCGCGATGCGCGAGGACGGGTACGTCGAGCGGATCGAGAACCGGGCTCTCGCGGAGCGGTTCGTCTTCGATCTGATCCATGCAATGTGCTCCGAGTAGCCGACGCCGTTCAGCCTGACCGCTTGGCGCGGTGCCCAGCGTTCCGATTTCCGGCGCACGAGGTGCTCGCCATGACCGCACTCGCGTCGGTGAAACGCTTTGTGATCAAAGCCTGGGTACCCGGAAATGCCAAGAATTGGCTCGAGTCGGTGGAACCCGCCTGAAGCAGTGGCTTCAAACAACGTGAACTGACGCCGATCTCTATGGGAATCCGATGTCTACGAAAGTTACCATAGAACTTCCCGACAGTCTGTTCTCCGTCCTTCGTACATCACCGGAGGAATTTACCCTAGAACTGCGCTTGGCGGCGGCCGTCAAGTGGTACGAAATCGGCCGTATCTCACAGTCGAAGGCTGCTGAATTGTCAGGCCTGAGGTCATCCCGGCCGCGCCGTCCTATTTCGGCTGCAACCGGATCGGGAACCAGAATTTCTTCGCTGATCAGTTCGAGAAGATGGAGATAGCCGCCTTTCGAAAGGAAAAATGAGCGGCGAGGCGTTGATAACGGCACGAGGGGACGGATCCACCTCAGTCACGGTTGACCTCCTCTTCCAGTGCGTCGGGGTCGACGGCGAAGACGTCCATCTTCTCGCGGGCGAGTGCGGCTAGAAAGTCGGTGCGGTCGAGACCTGCAATGGCTGCTGCTTTCTCTTGGGATATGTCCCCCCTGCTGTACCAGTGGATCTGACCTTTTCTTTGACGAGAACGTCCCTCCCGCCTTCACTGCAGTCAGTGAAGTCTTGCCAGGACCTCCGGCGGCTTCGATCAAGACAGGCTTAATTGTCTAGCTCATGGTCCGCTTCGCCGCGACGAGAACTTCATCGGTCGCATTGTCCGTGTTTCTGCGCCGACAACCTGACATCGACGTGGTTCGCATTCAGGACGTATCCGTGGCGGGCGAACGCGATCAGGAAGTCCTCGAATGGTCCGCCGGTGAAAGGCGCATCCTTCTGATGCGTGACGTAATTACGCTGCCTCGATTCGCCTATCAACGAGTCGCGGCGGGCCAGCAAACGTCCGGCGTGTTCGTCGTATCGAGCGACGTGGCGATCGGCGAAGTCATCGATGATCTCGTACTACTGAACGTCGTGAGTGAGCAGAACGAATGGGACGGACGCGTGCTCTATCTGCCGTTGAAATAGAACAGCGTCACACATGGCGCCCGACGCAGTGCCTGCGATTACCGGTGCGGATTTCATCGCACGCTTGGCCCGCATGCGAATTTCGGCCCAGCCGTTGAAACGCCGCATCAATCTTCGACAGAACCTCGTCTCGCTGCTGCCGTCCCCACGTCTTTTCCCGTATCTGGCGATCCTTCGAAATTCGTCGACGGCTTTCGCTGTGAGGCGAAGACCGGACATTACGATGCCTCCCGGTCGAGCTCTTCCTTCAGACGGTTCAACGAGTAATCGGCCAGGCCGCTCGTTTCGCCTTCCTGCAGCGCTTTCTGCAACGCGGCGAGCTTCGTTTCCCGCTCTTCAAATAGCCGCAGCCCGGCACGTACCGCTTCGCCGGCAGACGAGAAGCGCCCCCGCTTCACTTGCGAGATCGGTCGAAGAATCCCCCCTTACATCGAGGACGAAAATCGAAGGTGAGGCGTGTTTCGGTGGTGGACCTACGCGGCCTCCCGCTCGAAATCGATCTTGAGGCGGAGGCCGATCCGTGCGAGCATGTTGACGAGCGCGTCCACCGAAAATTCGGAGATTTTGCCCTGCATCAACAGGGACACGCGCGGCTGATGGACGCCGAGCCGATCGGCTGCCGACTCCTGGGTCAACCCTTCCTCTTCGACGTAGTCAATGAGGCGCGACATCAGGTGAGCGCGTACATGAAGGTTCGCCGCCTCCTCGCTGTCGAAGCCTAGATCCGCAAACACATTACCGGAGCCGTGGATGATTTCGCTGCCGGAGGACGTCGTATGCCTGTTCAACTCGCTCATGTCGATCTCATCTCGATGATTTCGCGGTAACGGCGGCGAGCTGTCTCCAGGTCGGCTCGTGGTGTCCGTCGCGTCTTCTTCTCGAACGCATGCAAGACATAAATTGCGTCGTCAAAGCGGGCCACGTAGAACACTCGATGCGCATGATCTTCTTCCCGGATGCGAATCTCGTACACACCGCGACCCACGTCCGGCATCGCTCTGAAGTCCCGAGGCTGCTTGCCTGTCTGAACGCGGTGCAACTCGAATCCTGCCGTACGTCGCGCCTTTTCAGGGAAGCGACGGAGGTCTCGCAGGGTCGAGCCAATGAACCGGACCGGCTTCATGCCATCGTGATTTCTATACTTGTTCGAGTATACTTAGTTCTCACCGCTTGAGATTGCTTGAGACAAATCTCAGGAGTCGCCGTGAATGAGTCGATGTGCGCGGTGGGCGAGCTGGCGGTCGACGCCGGTGACGTTGCGGCGGTAGCGCACCATGGGTTCGCTGGCTCCGAAATGGCGGGCGATCTCGGCCGTCGACATCCGGCGGCCCAGCGCCCAGAGAAGGCCTTCTCGAGGTATTTGCAGGCATCCTCCCAGGTAGGCGGCCTCGGCGTTCTGCACGGCATCGAAACGGCTAAGTAGCACGCGTTGCTTCACGACAGTGTCGGGCTCGTGGCCCAGCAGCACGTGGGCCAACTCGCCCATGAGACGGCTTTCCTGGCGCGCCGGCGGTCGGGTGGAGTCGTAGACGATCACCGTATCGGTGCCAGATAGAACGCTTGCGGCAGAAGATGCGAAGCCGCTTTCGTCTGGCGTGTCACGGGTAAAGCCGGGGAGTTCGTTGACGTCCACAATGCGGATATTCAGCTTCGCTGCGAGCTTTCTTGCCGGCAGAGGTCCGTGCGGGGCGATCTCGAGGCGTCGCCTTACGGCTATGGCGTTTCGCTCCGCCGTCGTCTTGAATCCTCGTCTCATCGCGCGTGGTTTTTCAGCCTGGTCGGCCGGATAGGTGCCGTACGGTTGGGCAAGCAGCGTCGATTTTTTGACGCAGGACCATCGTCTACCGGCCGCCGTTGGGCCCACCTCGACAGGAGGGGCGTCTTTTGGCCCGGCATGAATCATGCCCTTGTTGCCGAAGCCACCGGGCGAGTCGTGTGAACGGGGATCAGTAGGGCCACCGCTCTATCGTGAGGATCGTCCGCTCGGTTTACCGTGTAGTTGGAGGACTGCACGGTCGCACGCGGCCTGTTGCCTCACGCTCAGATTCGTGGGTTGTCTCCTGCGTCACGGCCGGCGCCGGGCTGATGGAGCGCTTGCCGTGCGAGCCTCGCGGGGTTCACGACCGTTCCCAAAAAAAATGACGCGAAGTACTGGCGCGAACAGGTGGAACTTGCCCATAACCGCGGCTTCAAACAACATGAGCTCACACGCATTCGAAGGCTTGTCGAATCGTATCGTAGCCAGCTTCTCCGAGCGTGGAATGAATTCTTTGGCGATTGACACGTTGCCGTCTATCGTTGACGTGCGCATTGCGCACGGACGTTTGGTCGTCGATCTCGAGGAAGGCCGAATCCTTTCCGTGCGCCTCTCCTGGTATCCTCGCCTCGAGCACGCGACGGACGAAGAGCGTTCGCGCTGGGAACTGTTCGCGGACGGAAAGGCGATCGGATGGCCGGAGCTGGACGAGCACATTGGGATCGACGGGGTCATCGCGGGCCGGCGATCACAGGAAAGCGACGCGTCGCTGCAGCGATGGCTTCAGAAGCACGGCGGGTGAACACGGTTTTCTTCCACAGGGTTGGGATCGAAAGCTGCGCGAGGAAAGCCCGGCTTACCGACGAAGGTTTTGCATTCCTCGGTACTACTACGCGCAGCCAATCCGGACTACGGCCGAACTCCCGAGCGACTGGGACCGGGCGGCGCGGCTCGGGCGCGGCCGTTCTGACCAGAGTGAGATTTTCGGCCTCGGATAGACCGGCTTGCGATGCCGGAATCACGTCATGTCCCAAGCCGATCAGGAATCGAATCGTCGCGGCGTAGACGTCCTGG
>CAZART010000164.1:3753-9184 GCA_964487555.1 uncultured Rhodothermales bacterium | reverse complement strand
GCTTGAAAACAAGGTGGGGCGCCTCATATTCAACGGGTTTCCCACCGGCGTCGAAGTTTGTGACGCCATGCACCACGGCGGCCCGTACCCGGCGACGACGGATGTCCGCTCGACCTCGGTCGGCACGGCAGCCGTGTTGCGCTTTGCCCGGCCGATTTGCTATCAGGGCTTTCCGCCGGGCGTACTGCCGCCTGAGCTTCGTGACAAGAACGAGCGGGGGATATGGCGGATGATAGACGGCCGATTGTCGAAAGAAGACATCTGAACCATCATTGACGGACGGTGGAAGATAGCTGATTGGAGATAATTCGGCTCTTTTCGACGCACCATCTCCCATCTCCCACCTCCCACCTCCTGCCAGGACAAAGCGAAAATGCCCGAGACTACGACTCAGCTAAATAAGTACTCAGCAACCATCACCCAACCCTTACAGCGGGGCATCTCCCAGGCGATGCTCTATGCGACGGGCATGTCGGAGGACGATCTTGACAAACCGCAGGTCGGCATCGTCAGCAACTGGTGGGAAGGAAATCCCTGTAATATGCACCTGGACGGCCTGTCCGCGAAGGTCAAGGAGGGCGTGCGGTCCGCGGGGCTCGTCGGGCTGCAGTTCAACACGATCGGCGTATCCGACGGAATCAGCATGGGCACCGACGGGATGAGCTACTCGCTCCAATCCCGTGACATCATCGCTGATTCGATCGAGACGGTGGTTGCCGCGCAGTGGTACGATGCGGTGATCGGCCTTCCCGGCTGCGACAAGAACATGCCCGGCTGCTTAATCGCCATGGGACGGCTGAATCGGCCGGCGATCATGGTCTACGGCGGCACAATCCTGCCGGGGTGCACGCGCTTCGGCGGGTCGGAGCAGAAGCGCGACATCATTTCGGCGGCGCAGTCCTACGGCGAATATCTCACCGGCGCCATCACGGACGAGCAGCGGCGGGCGATCGTCCGCAATTCCTGTCCCGGAGCCGGCGCGTGCGGCGGGATGTACACGGCTAATACCATGGCCAGCGCCATCGAGGCGATAGGGATGGCGCTGCCGTACTCGGCCTCGATCCCGGCCGAGCATCCGCAGAAAAAGGACGAGTGCCTGCGCGCCGGCAAGGCCATCCTGCACCTCCTGGAAGAAGACATTAAACCGCGCGATGTCATGACGCGCCGGGCCTTCGAAAATGCCATGGTCGTGGTGATGGCACTGGGGGGATCGACCAACGCCGTGCTGCACCTCATCGCGATGGCGCGGTCGGTCGATGTGGATCTCACCATGGATGACTTTCAGGAAGTGAGCAACCGCGTGCCGTTTCTCGCGGATCTCAAGCCGAGCGGCCAGTACGTGATGGCCGATCTTCACGAGGTCGGCGGGACGCCGGCTGTGATGAAGTATCTGTTGGAAGAGGGATATCTGGATGGAGACTGCATGACCGTTACGGGGAGTACGGTCGGCGAAAACCTGGAGGACCTGCCCGGCCTGCAGGAAGGACAGCAGGTGATCCACCCGATCAACAACCCCCTTAAGGCGACAGGACACCTGACTATCCTTTACGGCAATCTAGCACCCGATGGCGCCGTCGCGAAGATCACCGGAAAGGAAGGCACCCACTTTTCCGGCCCGGCACGAGTTTTCGATGCGGAAGAAGATATGCTTGCCGGACTCGAAGCCGGGAGGATCGGCAGGGGAGACGTCGTCATCATCCGTTATGAGGGACCGAAAGGCGGCCCCGGCATGCCCGAAATGCTGACGCCGACCTCGGCGATTATGGGCGCCGGCCTGGGCAAAGACGTCGCGCTGCTCACGGACGGCCGCTTCAGCGGCGGCTCGCACGGTTTCATCATCGGACACGTATGCCCTGAGGCGCAGGACGGCGGCCCAATCGCTCTCGTTCGGGACGGCGACCTCGTGACGATCGACGCTGAATCGCGAGTGATCCGCTTCGACGTGTCCGACGAGGAGCTCAAACGCCGCCGCGCGGCCTGGACGATGCCACCCTACAAAGCGACGCGGGGCACATTGTACAAGTACATCAAGTGCGTGCGGCCGGCGAATGAGGGGTGTGTGACGGATGAGTGAAGGCGGGGCGTCGAAGATCGAGAATCGAAGATCGAAGGTCGGGACAAATCGATCCTCGATCTTCCTATCCTCGATCTTCGTCAACCCCATCCTCGATCTTCCTATCCTCGATTCTCGTCAACCCCATCCTCGTCAACCCCATCCGCATCCCTCACGTATGTTACGAAGCGGAAGCCCTCGTGCCGTGTTTCGGCGGTTTTACGAAATACGCCCCCGATCAAGTGCTCGTACGGCGGGAAATAGGTGTCGCCCTCAAAATTCCCCTCGACAAGCGTCAGCTCCAAGCGGTGGGCATGATCGAGCATCTGACTGTAGATAGTCGCGCCGCCCCCGACGAATACCCTATCTTCACCCTTGGTCGCCTCCAGAGCCGCATCAATGGAAGAAACCACCTCGACGTCGGCATGCGTCATCACGTCGCCGGTTGCGCTGATGACGATGTTGCGGCGATTCGGAAGCGGCCCGCCGAACTGGTGGACCACCGACTCGAACGTCCGGCGACCCATCAGGAGCGGGTGACCTGACGTGAGTCGCTTGAACCGCTTCAAGTCTTCAGGGATGTGCCACGGCAGATCCCGTCCCCGTCCGATCAGGCGGTCCTGTTCCGCCAGGGCCGCGATAATGACTATTTCGGGTTGGTTGTCCGTCGGCATATCTTCCCGGATGCACGGTAGAAACGCTCCATAGTACCACGAATCGTAGCCCAATATCCATGTCCAGGCTCAAAGATCGGCGCGTACTCATCACCGGCGCGGCCGGTGGAATGGGGATCGAAATGGCTCGCCGCTTTGCAGGTGAAGGCTCCCGCCTCGTGCTGGTGGATGTGAATGCCGCCCGCCTCGAGGACGTGGCGGATGAACTCGGCCGGCTAACGCACGTCAGCCGATATGCATGCGACCTGTCGGAACGCTCGAATGTGGAGGCCCTAAGGGATGCCATACATAAAGAGGGGGGACCCGTCCACATCCTGATCAACAACGCCGGCGTGATCGCAACCGGAGCTTACAGCAGCCTTTCCGAGCCTGCGGAGGAGCGAATGCTCCGCGTGAATGCGCTCGCCTCTCATTGGATGATCCGGACTTTCCTGGCCGATCTCATCGGCTCCGACGAAGCACACATCGTCCAGATGGCCAGCGCGTCTGCGCTGCTCGGCATCCCCTATCACGTATTCTACGGAGCAACGAAGTCGTTCGTGGCCGGGCTTGCCGAAGCGCTGCGGCAGGAACTCTACGTCGCCGGCCATTCGCACGTCCGGGTGACGATCGTGGCGCCCGGCGTGGTGAATACGGGATTCTACGACAATCCTACGGCGCCCTTCCTGACGCCGATTCTCGACGCGAAGCTTGTCGCCCGCCGTGTGGTCACCGCCGTTCGAAAAAACCGGCCTTACGTGCGCGAACCGTTCATGGTGAGATCCGCACCGCTGCTGCGCGCGTTGCTGCCCGCAAAAGCCACGGATTTCCTGGGCCGCCGCTTCGGAACGCACCGGATTGTTAAGCCGTGACGGCAGCTACGAATACGGCTGCCAGAGCACCTCATCCCTCTTCAACACTTGTTTCGAACGCCTCCTTCGGTCCGGGATCCGAGCGCATCAAATAGGTACTCAAGAGATCTGCGGAATGGTGCTCGACCGTGAGGACGAATTGGGTCTCGGGATCGTATTGCTCGACCAGCTGTCGGAATCCCGACCGCAACGGCAGAAATTTGGCCTTATCGAATGCAAGGGTGGCGGAGATGTACCTGCATGGAAAGAGCATCTCGTCCTGGCTCCACTGCGCGCTGATCACCGTCATCCAGTGGTCGCGATCGACAAAAATGGTTCCGCGCCCCTCCGCGAGGTATGATTGCCATCCGAAGGAGGCGATCCGATCGAAGGCGTCGTGGACTTCGTCCATGAACAAGACATGGTAGTTCCACCGCCGATGGTGAAGATCCAATCCAGGCGAGTGTATCTCAAGGTCAACATCCATTCCTGCCATGTAGACATGACTCCGATCTTGATGCGTACGCGCGTTTCCGGCGGTCGTAGACGGAATTTAACGTACATCTCCCGCAATTGGTCTGGCATCCGCGCACGTATGCTACGCGGTTCGCGTGGCGTCCGCCGGCCAGACGGAGCTGCCTCACATTGCCGCGAACTCCCTCAGACGGCAATCGGGGCCTTGATGTGCGGATGGGGATGGTAGTCCACAATTTCGAAATCGTCGTAGCGGTAATCGAAGATCGAATCGGGGGCGCGGTGGATGAGAAGACGCGGCAGCGGGCGCGGCTCGCGAGATAACTGCTCCTCAACCTGGTCAAGATGATTCAAATAGATATGGCAGTCCCCGCCGGTCCACACGAACTCACCGACGGCGAGGCCGCACTGCTGAGCAAACATGTGGGTGAGGATCGAATATGACGCGATGTTGAACGGAAGACCGAGAAAGCTGTCGACGCTTCGTTGATACAGCTGGCACGAAAGCCGCCCTTCAGCTACGTAGAACTGGAACATTACGTGGCACGGCGGGAGCGCCATCTCTCCAACCTCGTCGACCTTCCAAGCACTCACAATGTGCCGCCGAGAATCGGGCATGGACTTAATCTGCTCGAGCACCATCGTGATCTGATCGTAGATGCGGCCGTCGGCGCCCTCCCACCTCCTCCACTGCTTCCCATATACGGGGCCGAGCTCGCCGTCGGCACCGGCCCAGTCATCCCAGATCCTGACGCCGTTCTCGTTCAGGTAGCGGACGTTCGTGTCCCCGTTCAGAAACCAGAACAACTCATACAGGATGCTGCGTACGTGGAGCTTCTTCGTCGTCAGCAGCGGGAAGCCCTCCTGCAGATCGAATCGCATTTGATGACCGAACGTGCTGACCGTGCCGGTGCCGGTGCGGTCACTTTTCCGCGTCCCGTGATCAATGATGTGCTGGAGATAGTCGAGATACTGGCGCATGATCGGAATCGGCGTTATTCATCGGCACAGAGCGGAACCTGACGCGTTGAAATCTCACACTCGGCAATCTACGAAGCGGCTAAGACAATATGGATCCTACGCTCCATCAGAAACAGGCGGTCAACCATCTCAACAAGGTCTTAAGCTACGCTCCGATGGTGGCTGAAGACGGTCAGGCCACCGTACATCTAACTCCTGAGGATTGGCACGTCGTAGCCGACGCGCTCTTCAAGATGGACACGCCCCGCGAAATGCTCCCTGACGCTATTGAAGAGTATCATCTGACACGCGAAAATTCCACCATCGAACTCAAGACGGACGAGTATGTGATCGAGGTGGAGATGATCGGGTAGCATGCTTCGTTCGCACCTACGGACGGCTCGGCTTCCGACGAACGACGAACGACGAACGACGAACGA
>CAZART010000164.1:0-3653 GCA_964487555.1 uncultured Rhodothermales bacterium | reverse complement strand
CGACGAACGACGAACGACGAACGACGAACGAAAACTAATTCGCGGCCGCGCGGAGATCGAAGCGAGGGATCGCAATTTTGAACCGCTCGCCGCTCGGACGCTGCATTAAATATGTGCCCTCCATCGAGCCTTCGAAGGTCTCGAGAACGCAGTAGCTGCTGTATTTGTGATTGCGCCCCGGCAGAATGACCGGCTGCTCCCCAATCACGCCGTCGCCTTCCACTTCTTGAACGCGACCGTTCGAGTCGCGAATGTACCAGTGGCGACGAAGTAGTTGTACCTCCCCCTCACTATTGTTATTGATCTCGATCAGATAGCCGAAGACAAAGCGCCGGATCATGAAGTCGGACTGGCTATCGAGATAAACGGGGCGCACCGTTACCGTGATAGCGGCGGTGGTAGCGATGTAGGGTACCATGGCAACACCCGTCGTGCAGGTTCAGCAGATTTAAAATACTACGGGCGGTATACACTCCATTCCGTTGATTTGTTTGCGCCGCGGGAGCGTGCGCGCGACCCTTAACGGGCGTAGAATATCGACCGCAATAACGGATCAAACGCCAGGCGGACGTTCGGACGGCATGCTTTGACGACGTGCTCATCAGATCGCCGTCCCTAATTTCTGCTCTTCGATCGCATTTATCCCCGGCAGCGCTTATTTTTCATATATGGATCTTCAGGGTCCATCATCGGAATGATTCGCAGATTCATAGCGGATATCCAACTCGGGCGACGGAAGGAACAGCGAAACCCGGCGTCATGGCACGCGGCCACCTCTTCATCCTCCCGACACCTTACCTCCGTCCTGCACACCGCAGGCGTTCAAATAAATTCCCGGCTTTTCTCGTCGCACCCCACCTTCGCGTAACCCACTACTCACGCCTGATTGTGCAGGTTTTGTTAATTCTGGATAAATCTGCGGGTGCCCGCGCGAAAGCGCTTCTATAGGCTAACGGGCCCGAACAAGCGAATAAAGTCGGCGTTGCAATGCCTGCTATCAAGTACCGCACGTACCGATCCAGGTAATACCGCGCGCTCGTCGGCCGCTTTCCTCATCATCCCATGGCTGTTCCCATTCAGGAAAAGACTATCCAGGAGATCCCTGAAGCCACCATCCTCTTCGCCGGGGATTCCGGCGACGGGATGCAGCTCACCGGATCGCAGTTCACGCTCGCCAGCGCCTATGCGCGGAATGACCTCGCCACGCTGCCCGACTTCCCCGCAGAGATCCGAGCTCCGGCGGGGACAACGTACGGCGTAAGCGGCTTTCAGCTGCACTTCGGTTCCGTCGACGTCCGTACTCCGGGCGACGAAGTGGACATGTTGATAGCGATGAACCCGGCCGCCTTAAAGGTAAACGTTCGGCGTGTGCGCAGCGGCGGGACGCTCATCGTTAACGTCAACTCGTTTGGTAAGCGAGATCTCGACCTGGCCAACTATCAGCGAAACCCTCTGGACGACGGATCGCTCAGCAATTACCGTGTAATTGCGATCGAGCTCACGAGGCTTACGCACGAGGCATTGAGCGAAACAGGTCTCGACAAGAAGGAGATGGACCGGAGCAAGAATATGTTCGCTCTGGGTCTAGCCCTCTGGCTGTATTCACGCCCGACGGAGCCGGCCATTGAGTGGCTTTCGAAGAAATTTGCGAAGAAGCCCGACATCCGCGACGCGAACATCCTGGTTCTCAAGAAAGGCTTTCATTACGGCGAGACCACGGAGCAGTTCATGGTCCGCTATGAGGTACGACCGGCGAAGCTGAAGGCCGGGACGTATCGTGCCATCCACGGAACCGAGGCGCTGGCCCTCGGCCTGATTGCCGCCAGCAAAGAATGCGGCCTGCCGATTTTCTACGGGACCTATCCCATTACGCCCGCCTCCGACATCCTCCATGAGCTGAGCCGCCACAAAAATTTCGGCGTCATGACGTTTCAGGCCGAGGATGAAATCGCGGCCGTCGGCGCCGCACTGGGCGCCAGCTTTGGCGGAAATCTAGGCATCACGGCAACGAGCGGACCGGGCGTGGCCCTGAAGACCGAGGCGATCGGCCTGGCGGTGATGACGGAATTGCCGCTGGTGATCATCAACATGCAGCGCGGCGGCCCGTCGACGGGACTTCCGACGAAGACCGAGCAAAGTGATTTGCTACAGGCGCTCTATGGGCGAAATGGTGAGGCGCCTCTTCCGATCGTCGCCGCGAGCACGCCGGGCGACTCTTTCTATGCGGCTTATGAGGCATGCCGCATCGCCGTGAAATATATGACACCCGTCATGCTCCTGTCGGATGGATACCTGGGCACCGGATCCGAGCCCTGGCCGATACCGAATCTTAGTGATCTACCCAAGTTCAAGGTCGATTTCGCCACGAAAACGAATCGCGAAGTGGACGGCGAGGACGTCTTTCTCCCGTACGTGCGCGACGAGCTGACGCTTTCGCGCGCATGGGCGAAACCTGGCACTCCCGGACTCGAACATCGGCTTGGGGGTCTCGAGAAGGAGCATGAAACCGGCAACGTCTCGTACGATCCCGAGAACCATCAATACATGACCAAGTTGCGCGAGGAGAAGGTAGCGCGGATCGCTCGTGATATTCCTCCAACGGAGCTCTTTGGAGATGAAGAGGGCGAGCTGCTCGTCGTTGGGTGGGGATCGACTCGAGGTGCCATTGAAGCCGGAGTGGAAGCTGCCCGGTTGCGAGGCCTCAAGGTCGGCGCCGTCCAGCTTCGGTACTTGAACCCACTTCCATCCGACCTTCGAGCCGTCTTTGATCGCTTCGAGCGGGTGCTTGTGCCCGAGCTCAACAACGGCCAGCTGGTACGCATACTCCGCGATGCTTACCTGCTGCCCTTTATTCCGTTGAACAAGATCAAGGGACTCCCCTTCCGCGCAAGCGAGATCGAAGACAAGATTTTGGAAATCGTCGGAGCATCCGTCGAATAAGATCCGCGTAGATGGAGAATTCGCATAGACGCCATGAGTGATCAGGACAGAAACCAGCAGGGCTCCCCGACATCCTCAAACGATCGGCCAAAAGACGGAAGATCGGACCTGACGGAGCCGGAGCTTCCGAAGGGCACGAAGAAACCGTCTTTGCCGCCCGGCGCGTCTAAACCGGCGGGAACCGGTGCGAAGAAGCCGGCCACGCCGCCCGGCACAGCCAAACCGGCCGGACCTGGCGCGGAGAAGCCGGCCATGCCGCCCGGCGCGTCCAAACCGGCGGGAACCGGTGCGAAGAAGCCGACCATGCCGCCCGGCATGTCCAAACCGGCGGGCCCCGGCGCGAAGAAGCCGGCCATGCCGCCCGGTGCGTCCAAGCCGGCGGGTCCCGGCGCGAAGAAGCCGGCGATGCCGCCTGGCATGTCCAAACCGGCGGGCCCCGGTGCGAAGAAGCCGGCCATGCCGCCTGGTGCGTCTAAGCCCGGCGGTGGCAAGAAGCCGACGCTACCGCCCGGCGTGGGGGGGGACGGTGCGCCATCCAAGCTCACCCGAAAAGACTTTTCGTCGGATCAGGATGTGCGTTGGTGCCCGGGATGCGGCGACTATGCCATCCTGGCTACCGTTCAGCGCCTGATGCCTGACCTTGGCATACCGAGAGAGAACAGCGTGTTCATCAGCGGCATCGGCTGCTCGAGCCGGTTTCCGTACTACATGAA
>CAZART010000163.1:0-9330 GCA_964487555.1 uncultured Rhodothermales bacterium | reverse complement strand
CGACCAGGACAACGACTACGACGGCGCGGCGGATGAGCAGGGCGAACGTCGCGGTATATCCGTATTTCTTGACTATTACGGTAACAGCTCGCCGCTGGGGAATCCGTTCGGCGCCGACGAGGCGTACAATTACTTGCGCGGCTTCTGGCGAGACGGGAAGCCGATCACCATGGGCGGAACGGGTTATGGGGGCGATCGGCCCACGACGTTCATGTATCCGGGCGATCCTGTCACTCTATCCTTTTGGTCGCAGCTAAATACCGACGAAGAGGGCAGCCGCAACACGTCTTCCGATTCGCAATCGCTAATGTCGACCGGCCCGTTCAGACTTGAACCCGATGAGACGGAGGAAATCGTACTCGCTATCGTGTGGGCTCGCGGCGACGACTACCTGGATTCCGTTGCTGAGCTTAGAGAAGCCGATCGAACGGTTCAAGATGCATGGAATGCCGGAACGATCGGCGAAAGCGATATCCCGCCGCCCCCAACATACGGTCCTCCGCTCGCATCCCCTGCGGATGAGGTTTCCGGTCAACCGCTTGACCTGACGCTTAGCTGGAATCCGCAAACATATATATCCGAGTACAAAGTCGAAATCGCGACCACACCGAACTTCAACGGTACTTCGTATCAAACCCTCACGAGCCTTCACACAACCGCTGAGGTCGACAGCCTGCAACCGTTCACCGACTATTTCTGGCGGGTCACGAGTCACTCGCCGTTCTTCGATTCTCCGCCTTCAGAGACGCGGCACTTCCGAACTTCTGACGTGAGGCTCCCGTCGGTCGGGCTTCAGACGATCCCTGGCACCAACAATCCCGCCTTCCTGGAGGTTCGCGGTCCGGGCGGTTCCGACCCATGCGCACCGACGGCCATGAGCACCGACGGATGCGCAGAGACAGGAGGGAATTACGTATTCGACAGTGAGAACAGCACCGGCGAGTTTGTCTTGAGGGGAGGGAACCCTCAACACGTTTTCGGCGACGTCGCACCCAATGACGTTGAAATACGGTTTACGGAGGACGGCTCCTATGCCCGCCGATTGCCCTCCGAAACGGTTGTCTGGGTTCCGTTTGAAGTGTGGGATGTCGGACCCGTCGGATTCTTCAACGAGAACGACCCGTCCGACGACGTTCAGTTCATTCCGACGCTTTACTCGGGTCGAGAGGAGGAATGCGAGTTCGGCTACACGAATCGAGACGATTTCAGAAGGCCAGGGTTCGTGCTATCCGACCCGATCTATGCGTTCTATGCCACGTCCGACTATGATGATTGGGCGAGTGAGGTGGGGCCGCTCGTCGAAGCGTCGGCCGATCGATGCTACGTGGCCTCCAGGTCTACTTCTTTTCATTCATACTTCGACGATAGGATTGCCTTCCGAAACATCGCATTCGCAGGAGATCCGGAATCGGGAAACTCGCCGGGGCGAGGCACGATCGTCCGCCTGTACACGACACCGCCTCCTGACCACTCCCCCATCCCCGCTGCACCCGGCAGCGGTACCGGACCGATCGAGCAGCCCCTGGAGCTCGTCTGGAATGCGCACGAAGGCAACACGACATCCCAAATCCAGATTTCAAGCAGCGCCACATTTGATGATCTCATCTTTGACGGGGAGACAACGGACGAAACGTTCGTCATTTCCGGCCTGACGGAGGGGCGATCGTTTTATTGGCGCGTGCGGCTGTCCGAGCCGGAGAGTCCGTGGTCGGATCCCTGGACCTTCACCGTCGGCGAAGCCACGAACGTCTCCGCAGACCGGTCCGCCGATCTGCCGGCCGAGCTCACGCTCGATCAGAACTATCCGAATCCCTTCAATCCGTCGACGACCATTCGATTCGGATTGCCGGAAATCGGTCCGGTGAAGATCCGAGTCTACGATCTGCTGGGCCGCCGCGTCGCGACGCTCATCGACCGTCCCATGACGGCCGGGTGGCACGACGTGACGTGGGAGGCCTCAGCCCATGCGAGCGGAGTGTATGTCTATTCGCTGGAGACGGGCGAACGCAGAATCACGAAGTCGCTTGTCGTTGTGAAATGAAAACGTATGTGCTCGCTCTCGCCCTCGCCGCGGCCGTCAGCGCCAATGCGCAAGACACGGGTACGTGTGAAGCAGGGTCGGCTCAAGCCTTTCTCGACGCCAACAACGTTCGCGCCGCCATCTACAATACCGGAAATCTCTTCTGGCGTGGTGGAGCGGGCAACATCTATACCGTCCCGAAGAACGGAGCAAACTCCATATTCTCGGCCAATCTCTGGATCGGCGGTCTCCTTGACGGCGAGCTCCACATGACCGGATCCGACTACGGTCAGCGGGATTTTTATCCAGGTCCGCTGACCGAGATGGGCGGGCTGCCGAATCCGTCGGACTGCTCCGCGTACGACCGCATCTACGATGTCACCGTCCGCGACCTCGAGCGGTTTGATGAGACCGGCGAAGCTACCGCCGATATCCTCGATTGGCCGTGGGAATTGGGCGCGCCGGTTGCCGACGGTGATGGGGATCCGGACAACTATGACGTCGCCGGGGGCGACCGGCCGGAGATCACCGGACACCAGATGCTCTGGTGGGTGATGAACGACCTCGGCGGCCCGCCTGGATGGCGCGACGCGCCGCCGCTCGGGATCGAAGTTCGAGCCTCGGTCTTCGCCGTGATGAGCATCGACGCGGCGCTGGACCACACGACGTTCTACAGGTATCGAATCACCAACAAGCAGTCCCATGCCATCGACAGCACGTACGTCGGGTTCTGGGTGGACGCAGATCTCGGCCATGCAAACGACGATTACGTCGGAGCCGATACGACGCTGGGAATGAGCTATTATTATAACGGGGACAACGAGGATGAAGGCGAATTCGGCTACGGGACCGCTCCACCCGCCATTGGCTTTGATTTCGTCCAGGGACCGCTTGCAGCAGCCGACGACGTAGACAACGACCGCGACGGGGTGGTCGACGAAGGCGGCGAGCGGCTCGGCATGACGGCGTTTCTCAGCGACCATCACGACGGGTCGCCATACGGAAACCCGCGAGATGGAGCGGGTGCTTATAGCTACCTGCGCGGCGTCTGGCAGGACGGCACACCTATGACGCTCGGTGGAAGCGGACTCGGGGGCAACGAACGCACCGCCTTCATGTATCCCGGCGACCCGGTGACAGGTTCATTTTGGTCGGAGGTAAATATAGACGGCGCCGGCGCGCGGAACTGGCCATCTGACCGCCACTCCGTTATGTCAACCGGCCCTTTCCGGCTGGAGCCGCATGAGACGCAGGAGGTTGTAGTGGCTATCGTCTGGACCCGCGGCGACGATTATCTCGATTCCATCACGAAGCTCCGTGACGCCGATGCCGGCGTGCAAGACGTGTGGGACACGTCGAAACTGAGAAATTTACGCGTGCCTCCGCTCCCCGACAGCTCCCCTGCCCTCCAATCTCCAGCCGACGGCGCCGACCGGCAACCGATCACCCTTACGCTGAACTGGTCGGCTTCTCCGTATGTCTCCGAATACTACGTAGAGCTCGCAGCTTCGCCGTCGTTCGATGATTCCTCGTACCGCGTGCTGTCGTCGACCTCCACCACGGTGGACGTCGACAGTCTCCTGCCGTTCACCGACTATTTCTGGCGCGTGCACGGCGAATCTGCTCTATTCGATACACCGCTTTCCGAAATCTTTCGATTCAGCACGGCCGATGCCCATTTTTCAGAGGTCGGGGTGCAAACTATACCGGGTTCATCGAACCCTGCATTTCTGGAGATCGCTGGACCCGGCGGCGCGGATCCATGCGAGGGACGAACCGTTTCGGGCTGCCCAACAGCCGGCGGAGATCTCGTTTATGCCAGCTTCAACAGCACGAACGAATACGTGATGTACCGCGTCGGGCCCGGTCCGGAAGAATCGCTACCGTCGTTCGTACCGCACGACTTCGACATCCGATTTACCGAGGAGGGCTCCTTCGGATCGTACGCGCTGACGTCCGGCAGGGTCATTCATGTGCCGTTCGAGATCTGGGACGTTGGGCGGGTGGGGCTATTCAGCGAAAACGATCCGTCCGACGACGTGCAGCTGATCCCGGTTCTCGAGGCAGATGGCGGCGGCGACTGTGTCTTCGGTTACGATGAGGGCGACGACCCCTTCGGATTGGGATGGGGACTGTCGGACCGCATCCACGCGTACTACCCCCTTACCTCGAACGACGACTGGGAGGAGACGGTCATTCCGCTCATCGACGCCGAGTTTGATTTCTGCTATGACGGCGACGACGGTCTTCTTGCAATGATCGACTTCGAGCGCGGTCGACCCCTTCAGAACATCACGTTCATTGGAGATCCCGCCCTTCACAGCGCTCCCGGCGAAGGCACCGTCATCCGCTTCTATACATCGCCGGACGCGTTGACTTCGCCCCTTCTTGCCGCCCCCGCGAATGAGAGCGGGCCGCGCGAGCAGCCGCTCTCCCTCTGGTGGAATGCGCAGTATGGGCCGCAAGTGTCCTACGACCTTCAGGTCTCCGCAGACCCGACATTCGAGAATCCGGTTCTTGACGCAGAGACAAAGGATGAATCATTCACCGTTTCCGGCCTGGACGAAGGGCACGTCTATCATTGGCGCGTGCGACTGTCGCACCCCGAGGGGCCCTGGTCGGACGCCTGGACGTTCACAGCCGGCGAAGTCACGAACGTTTCCGCAAAGCCGACCGCCGATCTGCCGACCAAATTCACGCTCGATCAGAACTATCCCAACCCCTTCAACCCGTCGACGACCATTCGATTTGGCCTGCCGGAGCCCGGCCCGGTGCAAATCGTCGTCTACGACGTCCTCGGCCGCCGCGTCACGACGCTCGTGGACGGCACGCTCACATCCGGCTGGCACGACGTGACGTGGGATGCTGCGGAAAACGCAAGCGGCGTGTACGTATATTCCATCCGGACGGATCGACATGCGGGATCGAAATCGATGGTTCTGATGCGATAGAACCTGAAATCGCTCCGTCGAATGTCAGGTGAGCACGAGATTGTGCCTTTTGCCAGTGATTCGGATCAGCGATTCTGGACGTATGCGAAACATTCTCCTCGGTATCGCAGCATTGATCGTCATCAGCAGTAACGCTCATGGCCAGGCGCGTATCCAGAACGACGTGCCCCTGACGCGTGCCTCCGTTGACGCCACGTCCGCCATCCAGAGGCTGACCGTGGCACCCTCGGCAGACGCGCAGGCCGTGATTCAGGAGATTCTGATCGTGGCGGACACCACCGTCGGGGCACAGTACTTCCTGTTTTCGCAGCCGGGCCAAGGGGGACTCGCCGGGATCGATCGATCGGCCGTGCGCTTCACGCCGAGTTTCGGCGGCCAGATCATCTATGTGGGGTATTTTATGGCGGGCAGTGAGAGCAGCCCGCCCGATGCCGGAAAAATTCGTATATCGCTGGCCGGAACGCACAACGACAACGGCTGGATTACTCCGGTAGAAGTCGTTGACTCCGCCGACGTGGATTTCGGCGACCTGCGGGCGAACGACATTAATTTCCTGATGACGCTCGACGATGCCGACTGGGAGGTACGAGAAGACGAAGATTTCTTCATCACGTTTGAAGTTGTCGCCGAGTCCGATTCCTCGAGCGTCGATTTCGTCGTCGACGCAGGATCGGCGGATCAGAGCGACGATCGCTATTTTCCCGCCAGAACGGTGCTGTACGGCGATTTTTCACCTCCGGATGACGGTTGGCTCTACCGCTTCCAGAACCGAAACAACCAGGTCGTGGCCGTGGCGGTCGCCAACCTGATGCCGCCCGAACTCGTGTCTCCGGCCGAGGCTTCGGAGGGCCTCGACGACGAAGTCACGCTCACCTGGAACTCGGCACGCCGATCCGAGAGCTATCGAGTCCAGGTCACGTCGGATATGGTCTTCGATGACGTCGAAATGGAGCATGTTACGTCGGACACCACCTATGCGCTCGACAGGCTCTCGCCCTCCGTACAATACTGGTGGCGGGTTCGGGCCGAAAACGACCTCGGTGAAAGCCCGTGGTCGCAAGAGCGATGGTTCGTGGTTTCGACGAGCTCGTCCACGGAGCGGCCGGGCGCGCCTGACCCGCCGCGCGTCGACGTCTATCCGAATCCGGCTCGGGACTATGCAGAGGTCAACGTACATCTCCACAAGACGGGGCCGGTCCGCATCCATGCATTCGATGCACTCGGGCGGAAGGTCGGGATGATCTTTGACGGCGTCCTAGCACCCGGGGTGCATTCATTCGATTGGAATACAGCACCTCAGCCAATGGGCCTGTTTTTCCTCCGTGTGGAGGGAAACGGCGGGTCGATCGTCAAATCAGTCGTGATTCCATGAACGGACACCGACAGCTCGTTCGGGTTCAACGACGCCTCGATCCGCACACCGGCCTCTACGCCGCCTTCCCGTTGCGAGCGGCGAGATACTCCTCCGCGAGCATCGAGTAAATTTCCTTGTCGAAGTACTCGCCGTCCCGATAGAGGTACTCGCGTTCGATGCCGTCGCGCTGAAAGCCGGCATCGCGGACGAGTTTGCGCCACGCTTCGTTGTACTCAAACGTCTCCGTGCTCACGCGGTGCATGTGGAGCTCGTTGAAGCAGTAATCAAGCAGCACCTCGAGCGAATCTCGGCCGTATCCTCCACCCCAGTATTCGCGGTCGCCAATCGTGACGCCCACGGTGCAATGCTTGTTCGGCTCGCTGATGTCGACCACATAGGCTAGACCGATGAGCGTACCGTCCTCCGCATGGATCTCAAAATCCTTGTTCTGCGGAACGGGATGGTAGACCATCTGCTCGAAACGGCGCTTGAAATCGCCGAAGGTCTCTTTCTCGTACGGAAGCTCACTATCGAGCCGGTTGAGCTCCGGGTCGTTGTTCCATTCGAAATGCTTGTAGATGTTTTCGAGGTGCAGCGGCGTAAGCGCAACGCGCTTTCCCTTCAGCACCAGATCCTCTTCTTCGCGGGCCTCTGCGGCACCTGCAGTTCCAGGCATCATAAAATAGAGCGACGGAATCGCGACACTTCGTTTATTGTGCGTGTTATGTGTATTCACGAGGCTACCTTGTGTGCGGTTTCCCGGGTTGCAGGATTGTTAGGAGTTTTCGACGCATTTTGCGCCTGCTTAAGCGGGTCTCACTATCTCGCTCTCCCTACACCTTGTTAATCCGCCAAGAGCCCCGATGAAACATCCGCAGCCGCCGCTAAACACTCGTGCAGCAGCCGCCTCTCCACGCACACCCTAAGCACCCGTGCCGCAGCCGGCGCTCCACTTAGATCCAAAACACCCGTACGCGCCGTAGCCACCGCTCCGCGCACTCGTAAACCGCGCCACAGCAGAGACTCCACGCACTCGTAAACACCCGCGCCACAGCAGAGACTCCTTGCACATCGTAAACAACACCCGTGCCAGAGCGTGAGGAATGCACTATTCGCGCATTAACTTGTCCGCTTCTCGCTCAAAAATAGCACGATCGACCTTCATCCCGAGCGCATCGTCTCGATTTGGCCACGTGAAGAAGCGTATTGGAATCTTAAATCGAGGCAAAAAACTATCTAGCCAATCCCGCATTTCCGCGGGATGGAGGACGTATTCGCCCGTGTCGACGAAAGCGACCGGACGATATCCGAATTCTTCGTCCTCCACGGGCACGACCACCGCTCGTCGAATATCCGAACGAGACGTCAAGATCCGTTCAATCTCCTCCGGCATTACGTTTTCACCCCCGGAGATGAAAACATTGTCCAGGCGGCCCATCACCCAGAGCAAACCGTCGTCCAGACGTCCGACGTCACCCGTAGCATACCATCCGCCTTCATCAAACGGCTCAACCACGTTTTCCCCCTCGACGTATCCGAGAAATCGCGTCCGGCCACGGACGATGATTTCACCATCTGTCGTCACGCGCAGCTCGCGATGCGGAAGCACGCGGCCGGAGCTCATGAGCTCATCGAGCGACGCATCAGGCGACGTCGTCGTTACCTGCGAGCCCATCTCCGTCATCCCGTAGCTCACGTGGATCGGCAGGCCTTGATCTACGGCCTCTTCGATCAGGCCCGGCGATATGGCGCTGCCGCCCAGCAGAACGGCTTTCAAATTCTTCGGCCGCTCATCCGCGCGCAGAAGGCGCAGCAACTGCGTCGACACCAGCGAAAGGTGGGTGGCGGACATCGTGTCCGGAAGGGCAAGATTTTCCTGCAAAACGATCGTCCCGCGTCCGAGCAGGCAGCGAAAAAGGATGCCAATCCCACCCACGTGATAGAGCGGTAGCGACACGAGCCACCCGTCGCCCGGTGCGACGGGAAGGTTCGCGTTTGATCCGAGAGCGCTGAAATAGTGATTGCCGAATGAGAGCAGCGCCGCCTTCGCCCGACCCGATGACCCCGAGGTGAAGACGATCGTGGCGGGTTGTTCGGGTGGATGGAGCACGGTACCGTCCTCGCGCGCACGCCTAAGCAACACGTCGGGCGCGGTGCCCGCACGATCCGAAATCAGAATCTGCGCGTCGACCTGATCGGCCGCAGCGTCCGCGGACGGCAGACGCGTGCTCAACGGGCATACGACGACTCCCGCTCGAATGGCTGCAAGCAGAAGCACCACCATCCGCCAGTCGTTCTCCATCCACAATGCCACTCGTGCGCCACTCGCAGGCTGCCGGCGGGCCCCTGGGGGTGCGGAGCCGGCGCTTTCTACTCGAGCGCGAAGCTGCGACGCCGTGCCCTCCACCCACTCGTCGAGTTCGCGGAAGGTCAGCCGCAGGTCGGACGCTTCAAGGGCAACCCGTTCGGGATCCGAAACGGCCGCCGAACGGAGGGGGCATTCGAGTTCAGACATGTCGGTCGCGCGCGGCTGATTCCACAATGGTTCAGACGATCCATCCGATACTGAACAGCACGCAGTAGACGAGCAACATGCGTGCGGTTGCACCGAGGAGGGGATTCATGACGCCCGGATCATTCGATGTCTTCATTTTTTGCGTGTTCGCGATCCCTATGGGCAGGACGATCAATGCAGACAGCGCCCATTCGTGTCCGTCACTAAGCGCCACCACGATCAAAACCGTCAAAGCCGCCCCTATGAAGCACGCCTGATAGAGCGCAATGCCGAACTTCCTTCCCGTCCGCACAACGAGCGTTTTTTTGCCGGCGGCGCGGTCTTCGTCGATGTCGCGGATGTTGTTCACGAGCAAAATCGCCATCGATAGGAGGCCGGGTCCCCATCCCGCCAGAATTACGAGCGGTTCGATGGTCAATGCCTGGACGTAGTAAGTGCCTGCCACCGCGACGGGTCCGAAGAAGATGAAGACGAAGACATCCGCGAGCCC
>CAZART010000162.1:0-9423 GCA_964487555.1 uncultured Rhodothermales bacterium | reverse complement strand
GCGCTAAAACGACGAGGATCGAAAGATCGCCCTTCACGGCGACCCTCCGATCCTCATAAGCTCGATCCTCTATCCTCGATCCTCGCCCCTCTATCCTCGATCGTCTATCCTCGATCCTCGATCCTCGATCCTCCCCCCTCCTCACGCCGCCCGACTCTCACTCGCCCACCGAATCGCGAACTGATCGAGATCTGCCGTCGAGGCCAGTTCTAGCTTGCGTTTCATGTTCTCGCGGTGCGAGTTCACCGTCTTCGGACTCACGTGCAGCGTCTCGGCGATCTGGCGCGGGCGATAGCCCTGGCCGATCAGCTCGAGCACCTCTATCTCCCGCTCGGAGAGCTCGGCAATCTTCTCCGCCTCGTCCGGTTCGTCGGAGGCCAGCGAACGCGCCAGTACCTCCATCATGTCCTCGCCGATGTACGTCTTGCCGGACAATACCCGGCGAATGGCATCGGGTAGGCGGCTGATCGACTCCTTCTTGTTCACGAAACCCTGGGCGCCGGACTTGAGGACGCGCTCCAGATAATCGGGGGCGTCGTGCATCGACACGACGAGAAGGGGAAGCTTCGGCCACCGCGCGCGAATCTCAGCGATGAGATCCAGACCGCTTTCGCCGTCTAAAACCAGATCGATCAGCGCCACGTCGGCCGGCTCGCTTTCGAGGAGTTTCAGGGCCTCGGCCGTGTTCTCAGCTTCGCCCGTCACGCAAAGATCTTCTTCGCGATTCAGCAGGCGGCAGATGCCGTGGCGCACGATGGGATGGTCGTCGACAATTACAATGCGTGCTTTTTCAGCCATCACATACAACCGTCAGGTAGCTTGTGGGACAACTTCTAGTCTCTCTTCACCATGCGTGGGAAGCTCACAACAGACCTGCGTCCCACCACCCCTTCTAGGGGTAATCGATAACGTCGCACCGATGGTCTGCGCGCGATACTGCATCGTTCGCAGACCAAGGCCTCCTCCTCGCTCTTCCACGTCCTCCGGCAGGCCGATTCCATCGTCGGCTACACTGAGCCGCGTCTTGCCGCTCTTCGTTGAAAGCGTGACCTCAACTCTCGATGGCTTGCCGTGGCGGACCGCGTTGTGCACGGCCTCCTGGGCCACGCGGTACATGTGGAGGGCAATCTCCGGATCTTGTATCGGTAAATACGTGTCCGTCTTAAGCTTGCAGGCGATGCCGTAAACCGCGGTCACGTGCGACCGCAAACGCTGGAGCGCGGCTTCGAGACCGTTGACCTCCAGCTCGACCGGCAGCAGCAGCTTGCTGAGGCTGCGCGTGTGGTCGATCGCGTCCTCCACCAGGTGCGTAATCTCCGACGCCTCCACCGCCGCCTCATCCTCCCGGGCGTGAAGGCTCTGCGCCAGCGTCCTGCTTAGAAATCCGATGCCGGTGAGCAGCTGGCCCAATCCGTCGTGCAAGTCGCGGCCGACGCGTTTGCGCTCGCGCTCACCCGCCTTCAACAGTTCTCGCTCGAGCTCCCGCTGCTCGGTGATGTCGTGTACGACGCCCACCAGACGCGCGTCTCCGTTGTGCCCCCTGCCGTTCGTCTGCATCTCGACGATCCGCTCCTCACCATCAGGGCGAAGAATCCGCAGCTCAGCCACACACGTCTCCGAGCCGGACGTGTTCACGATGAGGTCGCGAATGCGCCGCCGGTCGTCGGGATGCATCATCCGCACAATCGATCGCAGGCTCGGCTCAAACGTGTCGACGGTCACGCCGAAAATGCGGTACGTCTCATCCGACCAGAGCTGCCGCTCTTCTCCGGGAAACCAGCTCCAGCTGCCGATATGCGCGATGCGCTCCGCTTCCTTCAGCAGACCTTCGCTGCGAAGCAGCTTCCGCTCCGCCTCCAGCCGATCCTCAATCTCGTGCCGAAGCTTCCGATTGCTCAGTTCGAGCTCGAGCGTGCGCTCGGCAACGCGGCGCTTCAACTCGATGCGGACCGTGCGCTCCATCCGCTCCCGCTCGATCGCAATCCCCGCGATCTGCGACGCGACGTCAAGCAAACGGTACTCGTGCTCGAGAGGTGCGGACGATTCGTGCCGAAAAATAACGAGTACGCCGGCCGCCGAGCGGTCCATCGATAAGACGGGGACGGTCCAGGCCGAGGTATATCCAAGGTCGTGCCCTGCATCATGATGCTGCCACGCCCGATCGTCGGCCAGGTCGATCACGCGAAGGCGCTCCTTCGGGTGCACGTCGAGATGCTCCACGATCGGCAGATCGGATTCCCATACGGATTCGATCGTCTGCACGGCCTCATCACTGAGACCCGGGGCCACGAGAGGCCGAATCAGGCGGCCGTTCGAGTCCAGCACGAGCAGGGCGGTTGCCGTATCGTCGAGCTGCGCCTCGAGGAAGAAGGCGAGTGTGTCGAGGATGTCTACGAGGGGCTTGCCGCGGGCGATGATCTCAAGAAGACACTTCTGACCCGTCTGCAGATCGGCGAGGCGCCGGTGCTCCGAAATGTCCCGCGCTATCACCTCAAATCCGTCGAAACGACCGTCTTTGGAAGCCCGGTGGGCGTGCTGCCCCAGCCATATCACCCGGCCGTCTTTGGCGACGACGGGAATTTCGAGGTGGGTATGGTCGACCGACCTCCGGAACTGGCGCGCGTAGTGCGACCGGGTGTGACTGGCGCTGCCCGGCGCGACGAACGAATCCGCTGCCTGACCGACGATGTCGGAAGGCTCGTACCCGAGGATCGACGTCACGGCGGAATTGACGTACGCAATCCGGCCGGAGGCGTCGACGCGGTAGATGAGATCGCCGGCATGTTGAACCAGCGAGCGGAAGGCGGAGGCGTTCATGCGCGCGAATATCCAAGGAGTGAACGGACACTCCTAGAATCGGCACGCGCGGACAAACATTAACCGAACGCCGGAGCGAAGCACCCCCGAACCTTGGCCCCCCGGCCGGGCAAGGACCGCGGCGAGGACGACGTCCGGCCTACCTGACGAGCACCTGATAATCCGACGTATGAGCCGGATCGAGCTCGGTCAACAAGTCGTACGCCTGGGTGCTCTGCGTCGACCCCTGAAAAACCGAGGCCAGTTCACCCGATTTGGTCGAGAAGAACAGGTCGATAACGTACTGACGGTTCACCCTGTCAAATAACACGTCGATCTGCTCCAGAACGTCCATAACGGACGCGCGTGCGGACTCGGATTCGGTCACGAAGTGGTCCAGCCCCTCGTAATGATAGTCAAAATACGCCGAGCGTAAAACGCGAAAACGAGGATCCAGGATCTGCGTGATCAGGTTCATCCGCGCGCGATCGTCGCCGATCTGCGACCATCCTGGAGCCGACTGCGACTGCGCTCGCTCGCCGATCCGCCGAGCGGTCTCAAAAAACCTCGTGCCGCCGTGTTCCTGGAACGTGTCGTAATCGTAGCCGAGTAGGACGTAGGCGTAGAAATCGAGCACCGACGTCAGCGGATGGTACGTCTCGAGATCGAACACGAGCGGCTGGCCCTGAGCATAGCCAAACTGCCAGCTCGAATCGTTGAACCGTACGACGTTGGAATACTGGGTCGTGTTGTAGATCGGCCGGCGCGAGGTGATGATCAGCCGGGCGCTGAAGCTCGTCAAGGAGACGGCCTCTTCAATTACGACCTGTATAGAGCATTCGATGCGTTCGGACTCCAGAAAACGGTCTTCCGTCCAGGAACGCTCATTGATATACTCGTCGATACGATCCTTCAACTCGCCGAGAAACGTGAAGTCGGACCCGCTTAATGAACTGTAATCCAGACTGACCGTGCAGTTGAACTCCTCCGCGGCCGCGTTTGTCGCGGATCCTAGTCCGACCGCGGCGGCGAAGACGAGACCGGCGAGAAGGCGAAGCGGGGTACGGAGATTCATAACATGCTCGAGTAGAAATACGGACCTTACGCGCTGATACCTGATAACAGCGCTCCTGTTTCAGCGGGAAAATGTTCCGGCAGAGGTTATAAATCCGCTCATTCCGGGTCTATGGTGGAAAGCGCTGCCATGGACCACCTTACGACCACACGAGCGGCACTCCTTTTTGCCTTCGGCACGTTGTGCCTGCGACCGGACGCCGCAGACGCTCAAACTTCGGCGGCCGGCGCACGCGACGCCGCGTTGACCGGCGCCTCGGCCGCATCGTCGGGACCTGCTTCGGACCGCGTAGACCTGTGGTCGGGGTCCAACCCGGCGGGCTGGTCGAATCTGCGCGGCTTCGCAGCGGCGATTCACGTCGCGGAGCTCTACGGTCTCGACGAGCTGCGGCTCGGCGCCGTTCAGGCGGGCTTCAACGTCCGAAAAGCCGCGATCGTCACCGGTGTGCGCACGTTCGGGTACAAGAGCTACCGGGAGACCGTATTCACCTCCGGCCTCGCACGGGCATTTCACTGGGGCACCTACCGTCCTTTTCATGCGGGCATTCGGATTCGCTATCACCGGACCACCATTCCCGCCTACGGATCGGCGTCAGCCTATGCGCTGTCTACCGGGCTCGTCCTGCCGGTGGCGCCGGGGACCGACGTCGGACTGGCCGCCGAAAACATGATGGTGCTCGCCGGCGGCTTAGCCCAAGAGCTTCCGAGGCGACTGCACGCGGGCGTTTCCATCTCTGCGGGCACGGTGCTTCTGCTTGCCGGCGCATCCAAGGAAGTACGAACACCTCTCGCCGCACGCTTCGGCATCGAGGTCCACCTCGTCGACGTTCTCGCCCTCCGCGCCGGGTACTCCCTGGAGCCGCCGCGCTTCGCAAGCGGGATCGGACTGCATCTCGATTCGCTTACGATCGACGTCGCGGCGGAGCGGCACTTCGTTCTGGGATGGACGCCGTCTTGCTCGGTAGGTCTCCTATGGTGATGCTCGCCCTCATTACACTGGGCGCGATGACGGCGTCCCCTAGGGATACGCTCGACGCCGAGGCCCTCTTCCTGCACTTGGATGAATCCGGCGAGGAGTATGCAGAGATCGTCGAGCGTCTCGAGGAGTTCCGCCGACGGCCCATCGATGTTAACAGCTGCACCATCGAAGATCTCCTCGATCTCCCCATTGTCTCGGCCGCGGAAGCGAAGGCCGTAACGGATCATCGGCGCGAACACGGCCTCTTCACCTCACCCCGTGCCCTACGCGAGGTCGACGGCCTGAATGCTGCGACGCTCGAGCGCATCCTTGCCTTTGTAACCGTTCGCCCTCCGCCCCAGGTTCGCAAGCGGCCCTCGCTCCGCGCAGATTTCATTCAGCGATGGACACGAAAACTGGAGCGAGCCGAGGGCTTCCGTCGCGATTCCTCCGGGTACCTCGGAGGTCCCAATGTGCTCCAGACGCGGATACGCATCAGCCTCGGCAAGCTCTCGGCGGGGGTCACGCTCGACAAAGACGCCGGCGAACCCATGAATTTTGATGTTCGACGACCTTCCCTCGGTTACGACTTTATGTCGGGTCACATCCAGCTGGAAAGCGTGGGCGGGCTCCGAAGGCTCGTTGTGGGCGACTTTTCGCCGCGCTTCGGTCATGGCGTCCTTCTTCGGGCACCCGGAAGCATCCGCCTCGCCGCGCCGGCGAACCGCGGCGGAGCCGCATCCCTGCGGCCGTCTGCCTCCGCCTCCGAAAGCGGCCACTTTCGAGGCGTCGGCATCGAGTTGACCCCCGCCGATTGGCTCACGCTAGTTGCTTTCGCCTCACGCCGTAATATCGATGCCGGCATCGACACGACCGGCGGCGAAGCACTTCCTGCCGTCTCGCGCAGAGCAACCGGTCTTCACCGGACGTCTACGGAAAGAAACGGACGCGGCGCGCTTCGGGAATCCGCGATCGGCGGCGCACTTCGAAGCGCGTTCGGCCCGATTTCAATGTCGGCGGCATTTTTCTCCTCGGATGAAGTATGGGTCGCACCTCTTGCCGGACCGCAATCCCTGCCCCGGAGGGTATCGACCTTTTCCCTTAGCGCCGGCGCAACCTTTGGCGCTGTCCACGTAGGTGCGGAGTTCGCTCCGGCCGCCGGCCTTTCGGCGATGATGGAGGTTCGCTCGGGCCGTCACAGCCGTCTTCGGATCGCCATGCGCCGCGCGCTCGACGCGGTGTATCTGCCTACCTCGGCGCTGGCCGGCGGCTCAGACGGCCTCACCGACGAAGTGACCGATATCGCCGTGCTCGGCCGGCATCGACTTTCTACCGCCACGAAACTCGATTTCGCGCTGGAGCACGCGGTTCAGAACGCCCCCCAGAATCGCAGGCCTTTCGCCACCATTCGCTCCGCCGCGAACGTCGTGCTTAGCCATACGCCGATGCCCTGGCTAACGCTCACGATTCGCGGCACCGAACGCCGCAGCGAGGACGCGGACGTGTGCGCAGACGGCGCCGTTCGCTGCCTCGGTCCGGCTACGCGACGCACTCTCCGGTTCCAGATCGATTACCTCCATAGCCGCCACGTCGAATGCCGGCTTCGCGGCGAATATGTCCGGGCCGAGGCCACGCGGCACGCGACCCTCCGATCCGAATCTTCTCACGGCTTCCTCATCTACGAGGAACTCCGACTTCGACCCACCGACGCCCTCCAGATCGCCGGACGCCTCGCTGTATTTTCCGCCGATCAACATTCGGCAAGGATTTACACGTACGAGAGCGACCTGACGTATGCCTTTTCGTCGCCCTCGTTCGCCGGCCGAGGACGCCGAGCCTATGCGCTCATCCGATGGAAAACCGCTCGTGCGGTCACGTTCGAAGCGAAATGGAGCCAGACCGTTCAAGAAGATGTGAACTCGACAGGAACAGGACGAGATAAGGTCGACGGGGGGCGCTTGCGCGAGATACGAATTCAAATTCGCCTTAGGTTACAATAGCTAAACGCGCCGCGTTGTATGAAAAACGTAGATCCTGCTAAAACCTCCGGCGTCTTTCTTGAAAAGTTGGCAGACTCGGCCGATGTAACTATTTTACGAATGCCATTGTCCGTCATCCCCCTTTCGTATTTCTTCCGCCGTAGCGATTGCCGTCATTTGTGGGATCGAACGATCTGACTATGCCCGAGAACAAGCGCCGTATTCTGGCCGTCGAGGACAATCCGGACACACAGCTTCTCCTTCGCTACCTGCTTCGCGCAGAGTACACGCTGGAGGTCGTCCCTAACGTCGAGGATGCCCTCACGGCAGCGCGTGAACAGGAATTCGAGCTTCTCGTGCTAGACATCAATCTCGGCGAAAAACGAACCGGTATCGACCTCCTTAAAGAGCTCCGCGCCATGGATGCCTACAAGGAAACACCGGCGCTCGCTCTCACCGCCTACGCCATGCCCGGTGATAAAGAACGCTTTGAAGAATCGGGATTTGACGCCTATATCTCTAAGCCGTTCACCCGAAAAGAGCTGCACGAAGCCCTCGCTAACATGAGCGATAAGATCGAAAAGCGATAACGCCATGGCTCGATACGCGAAGCGCGTCTTCCATGCCGCACGCAGGACGGTCTGCTTCATACTTCTCCTCGTTTCGGCCTCGTGCACCAATGAGCGCACATATGAGGTGCAGGGACGGGTCGCGGGCTTCGGTGACGGCCCCTCGCTCATCGTCGAGCACGAGGAAATTAGGGGGCTGATGCCCGCTATGACGATGCCCTTCGACGTCGGCGATGCGTCGGCATTGGACACCCTTCATGCCGGAGATGCCGTCGCTTTCGTCCTGCATATCCGCGGCGACAGCACCTGGATCGACGAGATCCGGAGACTGCCCGATAGCGCCGTCGCCGAGCACCCGGCCGGTAAACGCGATGCGCAGACCTCCCAGGGGCCGGATCTTCTCGAGATCGGCGATCCCGTCCCGACGACCTCGCTCCTTACCCATGCCGACACCACGCTTGACCTGACGCAGCTCAAAGGCACGCCCGTCGTTCTTTCCTTCATCTATACGCGGTGCCCGCTTCCTGACTACTGCCCTCGCATCACCGAAAACTTTGTCCGTTTGCAGGAACGCCTTCGTGAGGAACAGCTCGGTCCGATCCGTCTCCTCAGCATCAGTTTCGATCCCGAACACGACACCGCCGCCGTCTTGCGGGAGTATGCCGGCCGCTTCCATGCCGACCTGTCGATGTGGACGTTCGCCACCGGAGATTCGAGCGACATCGCCGCGCTCGCTCACCGATTCGGCGTATTTTATCGAACGGAAGGCGGCGAAATCGTGCACAACCTTTCTACGGCCGTCATAGGACCCGACGGCACCATTCGGCGGATATGGCGCGGCAACGATTGGACGGTCGAGCAGATCTTGAGCGTCCTCCTCGAGATGAAGCCGGCGTGACGTTACGGATGTAACCGATCCGTGCCCGGCACGCTAAATTCATGCAAGATAAGAACCTACGACTTGGGTCTATTCGAGTCGGTTCGTACCTTTCAATAAGTGCATTCTTCGCCTGCATACGCGGCAGTCATGCTAGATCACCTCGAACAATCTCTCCCGCCGCAGTCGCCTTCGCACGGCCCGGCTTTCTCGGCCACAAGACGGCCACAAAACGTCGACACGGCGCCTGCTGCGACAGCCGCTCCACCTTCCGCCGAGGCACCGCTTGTGCGAAAGGTCTGCATCGTCGAATTTCGCAGCGGCGAAGCCGTGGTTCGCCATCCTGATCTGAAATGCTATCTGGACGACGGCTGGCTCATCGAAAGTGCGGTGCCTCAGCTCGCCGACGCGGAGCGCGTCGATCTACTCGTCGTGCTGAGCAAATGCGAGAAACTGGCGTTCGTGCCGGTCGAAGAAGACGACCGCTAACGAAGAGGCGGGCGCTAAAGAAGTGGTGGGCCACAGAAGAGGAGGACCAGGTGCGAGCCTTCAGCCTGTCCTCAATTCGAGCAAATTGATTTCAGGACCTTCCTCCTTTTGCCGAGCTTTTCGTGCCAGGCATCGGAATTCGTCCGCTCGTCGTCGATGTAATATTCCCACCGGTCGACCGTATCGTCATTCATGACGATCGGCGTATCCATGTGAGCGATGCGCTTCAGCTCCGGCGACATTCCCATTTGGTGGACGAACGTGATCTTGCAGTCACCCCTGGCCGTCTCCTTTACGGAGAGCCAGTTATCACCGCAAACGTGACAGGTGTAAAAGCGGGATTCCTGCTCATCGCCCAGAAGGTTCTTCTCCTCCGGCAGATCATCTTCTTCGACCACTACGTCCATAGGAACCATGCTGTAGCTTCCGCAGGCCTTGCATTGTAGCTTTTCCATCTGGACTCCCTTTTTTGCAGAGAACGCCTTGTGAACCGCTATCACCACGATAAGTTCACCCCTTTCCAATCGCAAACCCCGTGGAAAACTTGACAGATGTGTTGAATTCCGACGAACCTGATCACAACTAGGCACGTTCTGCCAGAGCGGTCCAAGCGACTCCAGGACAACTAGCGCAGCGTCCAATCCCATTCGCCGTCTGCGAACTTATAGACCGGCGCCACGC
>CAZART010000161.1:0-9596 GCA_964487555.1 uncultured Rhodothermales bacterium | reverse complement strand
CTATCACCGGCTGACGCCGTCGCGATTCAAGCGCGTCATCGTACATCTTGTGCGGCTGAATGAGAAGCGTCCGGCGGCTGCGGCCGGATACGCACGGCATTTTCCCGAGAACGATGCGTGCGCGGCGGCCATTGCACGCTACGACGTTCGGAGCCGCGCCGTCCACAGTCAGGATGCGCACATCACGCTGGACCGAACGAGCGCCGTTTCCGAATCCGACCGCACGATCCCTCTCTTTAAATCACATCAAGAAGCCGAGTTCTTCCTCGCGGCGCGCGAAGTGTTCGCGACGTACCTGGTCTATCCGAACGTCGCATTGAGCACGGTTTTTTCGTTCGATGCCCTGCGAGCGGTGCTGACGTCCGAGGAGCGCCGGTATTTCTTCCGCGGCGTGATCGACTGCGTGGTATTCGACCAGCACAACGACTACCGCCCTCTCTACTTTTTCGAGATGGACAGCCCGCTGCACGACGACGCGGAACGCCGGGCGCGCGACGGATACAAGGACCGGATCGTCAGCCTGGCGGGGAAGCAGCTGTTTCGAATCCGCACGCGGGGCGCTTCGGCGCAGCGATCGGACCTTGCCCGTCTCCTGCGGGACGTTTTGACGGCATAACTTCTGACATCGGACGTGCTCCCACGTTGGCGCGTCGCCGGGAGCGGTTGCGTACGCGACTCGTCAGACGGTCAACACGTCCGGTTCGTCATCAATTCGTTCGGCTCGTCGGCTCGACGGTGAGATATTTGATATCCGGATGCTGAAGGCCGATCGCTTTTTCGATGCGCCTGGCGGAGCTCGTGAGTTCATCCATGGTCAGGCCTGCGCGAAATTGAATCTCGAGGTTCACGAGGACGTCGTCAGGGCCGAGGTGCATCGACATCATCCTGGCAATCCGGAGGATGTCGGCGTCTCTTGCGGCTATTTCGTGGATGCTTTCCCGCACCGCGGGGTCGACGCTCTCGCCGAGCAAGAGGCCTTTGCTCTCAACAATGAGCAACGAGGCGACGCCGCAGAGGATGAGGCCGATAACGATGGAGGCCACGCCGTCGAGGATCGGCATCTCGAATGTTTGAGCTAGAAAGATGCCGATGAGGGCGACGATGAGTCCGGCGAGCGCCGCCGTATCCTCGAAGAGCACGGTAAACGTCGTCGGATCCTTACTCGTGCGAATCTCTTCCCACCAGGACGCTCGTCTCTTAACCCGCCGGAATTCGCGGAACGCGACGAGCCAGACGGAGCCTTCGAATACGATCGCGACGCCGAGGACGACGTAACTCAGGGTCGGGTCACCCATCTCATTAGGGTGCAGGGTGTGCAGAATGCCCTCATAGATGGAGATGCCGCCGCCTACGCCGAAGATCAGGATCGCAACGATGAGCGTGTAGAAGTAGACCTCTTTGCCGTATCCGAACGGATGCTGCTTCGTGGGTGAGCGTTTGCTGCGCTTCATGCCGAGCAGAAGGAGGCCGCCATTCCCCGTGTCGACGACGGAATGGATGCCTTCCGCCATCATCGCGGCGCTGCCGCTGATCCCCGCCGCCACGAACTTGGTTACGGCGATGGCGAAGTTGCCGATGATGGCCGCATAGACGGCCCGCTTACCCGATGCCATGTAAAATCGGCGCTCTGTTTGGAATCCGGCCGTGTTCCGCCGTCTGCCCCTGCGGCCCGAAAAAGGGATCCCTGGTTGAAGTACGCCAATGTAGCGACAAAGCGAAGGTGCGTTGGTGATTTCCCGGTCGAACGTACGATCCACGCATCGAAGGTAGGATCCAGGCGTCAAACGTAGGATCCACGCGTCGAACGTAGAATCCAGGCGCCGAACGTGAAATCCACGCGTCGAACATACGATCCGCGTGTCGAAAGTAGGATCCGCCCGTCGAAAGTAGGATCCGCCCGTCGAAAGTAGGATCCGCGAATCTCGATGTTCGCGCGTCCTAGGGCGAGGTCTCCTCTTTCCTCAAAAGCGAAGTGTAAATACCGTCCGCTCTCCGGGCTTCGAATGCACACCGATCGTTCCGCCGTGCTGGCGCATGATCTCCCGCGAGAGGCTCAGACCGATGCCGCTGCCTTCTTTTTTGGTCGTGAAGAAGGGAATGAAAATCTTGTCGATGGCCTCGGGCACGATGCCGGCACCGTTGTCGATCACCTGGATGAGCGTGCGACCACGTCCGTCGAGCGCCGCGCGCAGGTGCACCTGCGCGTCGGCCGCGTCTTCGACCGCTTCCATCGCGTTTTTGACCAGGTTGATCAGCACCCGCTCGACGAGCTCCGGATCGGCCGTGACCGTCAACGACTCCGGATCGACGTCACGCAAGAATCCCACGCCTCGCTTTTCGACCTGGCCCCGCAGCAAGCTGGACACGTTCTCGAAAAGCTCCTCGACGGGGACGATCTGAAAATCCGGCTGCGGGATCCGCGTGAGGCTGCGGTAGGCCGCTACGAAATGCAGCAGGCTATTGCTTCTTTTCTCGATGGTGCGGACGGCGTCGCGAACGTCGCCGATCGTCTCCTCGCGCGGGCGTCCGTTTACGGTGTCGTCGTATTCCACGAGCAGCTCGTTCGCCGTCGAGGCCAGCGATGAAATCGGAGTAATGGAGTTCATGATCTCATGCGTCAGCACCCGCGTCAACTTCTGCCAGGCCTCGATCTCTTTTTCTTCCAGCTCACTCTGGATGTCCTGTAGCGAGACGAGCTTGAAGAGGTCGCCACGCATCTTGAATTCCGTCGCACTCAGCGAAAGCTGAAGAAGCTCGTCGTCTTCGACGACCTTCACGAGCTGCTTGTCGCCGGAGCGCATCCGGAGCAGGGTATCGACAAATTCGGGACTCAGCGTGACGAGCGTGTGGATATTCTTAAGCGTGTGAACGCGCAGCAGGCGCTTGGCTGCATTGTTGATGAGCCCGACCGAACCATCCAGTTTGAATGAAATAAGGCCTACGCCGATGTGCTGCATCACCGTGTGCAGATAGCGGTAATGCTCCTCCTTTTCGGCGCGCGCGGCGCGGAATTTCTCCATCACTTCCCGAAAGGCGGTGCTCAGCTCCGCGTAAGACGATCCACGGCCCTCGGCCGTGAACGTCTGGGAGAAATCGGAATAGCGGATCGACCGCAGGAATCGGGCGAGGTCGCGGTTGGTCTTGTCGACGTAGAGGATCAAGCCGCGAATCTGAAACGCAGCCACGACGACAACGATGAATCCGGCCGCATACGCCGTGGTCTCGGAGAACACGTACACGGCCAGCAGCATCGTCGCCGCCAGGAAGAGAATCCTTAGCGTGCATTGCACGCGGAAGTGTTTCATGCGTCGGATGGGGGCCTATGGATGGAGGAGCGCTCACGGCGTCGGCAAGCGGCGGCCGGCGCATCTCACGTGCCGGTCCCCCTCAGATCCCGTACTTGTCCAGGCGGCGGTAAAGCGAAGCGCGCGTGAGCCCGAGCTCCTCGGCCGCGCGCGTGATGTTGCCCTCGTATTTCTCGAGCGCCTTGCGTATGACGAGCTTCTCGACGTCCTCCAGATTCAGATTGTCGAACACCACGCCGTCTTCGTCGCCACGCCCGTTGGTTGCGAAGAAAAAGTCCTCGGGTTGAAGGATGCTCGAATCGGCCATGATAATGGCACGTTCCACCATATGCTGGAGCTCGCGCACGTTGCCGGGCCAGTTGTACTTCTCCATGCGCCGAATGACCGACGGATTGACCCCTTTCAGGTGCTTCTGGTATTTCCGCGCATACATATCCAGGAAGTGATCGATGAGAGGCGCGATGTCCTCCGGCCGCTCGCGCAGCGGCGGGATGCGGATTTCCACCGTATTGATGCGGTAGAGAAGGTCCTGTCGAAAGCTGCCCTCACGAATCATATCGTAGATAGGCATGTTCGTCGCGCAGATTAGACGGACGTCGATCGGCCGCGGCGTATTGGATCCTACTCGAATCACCTCGCGCCGCTGCAACACGGTCAGCAGCTTCGCCTGCTGCGTCTGCGAAAGATTGCCGATCTCATCGAGAAAGAGCGTGCCGCCCGAGGCCACCTCGAAACGACCGGCGCGATCATCTTTCGCGTCGGTAAACGCACCTTTCGTGTGTCCGAATAGCTCGCTTTCGAACAGGGTTTCGGGAATGGCGCCGACGTCGACGGCCACAAACACCTCCTTCGAACGATTGGATTTACGGTGCAGGGCGCGTGCCACGAGCTCCTTACCCGTACCGTTCTCGCCGAGCACGAGCACATTTGCATCGGTCTTCGCCACCTTGTCTATGGTGGAGAATACCTTCAGCATGACCGTCGAAGCCCCGACGAACTCCTGATAATCGTGGTCCAGATCCTCCCCGAGCTGCTGCTGGCGTGCTCGAAGCCGATCGGCCTCGAGCCGGGATGCGCGCAGCCTCGTCGCCGAGCTAAGGGTGGCCAGAAGCCGGTCGTTCGACCACGGCTTCAACACGAAATCCGTCGCCCCCTCCTTGATGGCGCGGACCGCCATGGCGACGTCTCCGAACGCGGTAATCAAAACGACGACCGCCGACGGATCGAGCTCGAGAATCCGATCCAGCCAGAAAAACCCTTCGCGGCCGCTGCTGACGTCCTGCTTGAAGTTCATGTCCAGCAGAATCACGTCGTAATCGTGATTCTTGAGGAGTGTGGGGATCTGCTCCGGGTCCTTCTCCGCGTGGACCAGGGACGAGCGTTTCTTGAGCAGCAGGCGCGCCGCCTGCAAGACATCCTCGTCGTCGTCGACAACCAGTATTCGTCCGAATTCCGTGGACATGAGTCTGTGGGTACTGAAGATTGGATGCAACAGAGATTCAGCAGCGCCGTAGTGGGTGGCTCCGGCACCGCACGTCAGGCGGATCCAAGAATCGTTCCGCCCGAAAAAAACGGCTCGGCTGCGCAAATTACGGCTTTAAGGTCGCTCGCACTGTACGGAAATGAACACCCTATGTTACGCCGATGAACACCGTTGTGCCCTGCGACCGACGCAAAAGCCGTGTTCTGATGCCGCCGGCCGGATTTCATCACGTGGCACGGCGATTGTGACTGAAGCATCACGAGGGGTGTCCTCTTCCTAAATCCCTGTCTTGTAGCCGTCTAGAATGAATACACCGACTCAACATACATCGAAAACAGATCCTACCATCGATCATCAGAACGGCACCGGAGAGGGTGTCGATCGGAAGATCGAAAAGAAGTTGTGGACGCCGCGTCGCATCGCGCTGGCTGCCGGCATCCTGGCGCTCGTGGCGCTCATTGTCTATGCCGTTGCTTCGAGCACGGGTGGCAAGCGGCTGAACGTCGAGCGTGACAAGATCACGGTGGCGACCGTTACCGAAGGACCGTTTCAGGAGCTGATCTCCGTCACCGGCACGGTACTCCCGAGCTCGACGGTGTATCTGGATGCCGTCGACGGGGGCCGCGTCGAGGAAGTGTTCGTACGAGAGGGTGCCTACGTCGAGGCAGGCCAGCCTATCTTGCGCCTTTCCAATAATGATCTCCAGTTACGGGTACTGAATGCCGAAGCGCAGCGCATCGAACAGCGCGACCGCTTGCAAAACACGCGCTTCAATATGGAAATGAATTCGCTGAATCTGCGCCAGCAGCTCAGCGAGATGAACTACCAGATTCAGCGGCTGGAGCGCCAGTTTGAACGAAACCGAGAGCTGCATGAAAAACAGCTGATCTCGCAGCAGGAATTCGAGTCGGTGCGCGACGAATTCGAGTACTGGCAGCGCCGCAAAGAGCTCACGATGCAGGCATTTCGACAGGATTCGCTGCGGATGGAATCGCAGGTCGCTCAGCTGGAGCACGCACTTTCGCGAATGGAGCAGAACTTCGAGGTCATCCAGCGCAACCTCGAAAACCTGACGCTGACGGCTCCCGTCTCCGGCCAGCTTTCGGCGCTCAACGCGGAGGTCGGTGAGATACGAAGCTCAGGATTCCGTTTCGGGCAAATCGACGTGCTCGACGGCTATCGCGTTCGCGCTCAGATCGACGAGTTCTACATCTCGCGGGTAAATCGCACGCAAGAAGCCCAGGGGGAGGTGGCGGGCCAGGATTACCGGCTCACGGTAAGCCGCGTATATCCTGAGGTGCGCGACAGTCGCTTTGAAGTGGATTTCGACTTCATGTCCGAGCCTCCGGAAGGGATTCGCCGAGGTCAGACACTGCGTTTTCGCCTCGAAATGAGCGATCCGGCGCAGGCGATCATGGTGCCGCGTGGGGGTTTCTATCAGACGACCGGCGGCAACTGGATCTACGTCGTCGACGAATCCGGCGACTTCGCCACGAAACGCTTCATCCAGCTCGGCCGGCAGAATCCTACCCACTTTGAATTGATCAAGGGGCTCGAGCCGGGTGAGCGGGTCATTACGTCCAGCTATGATACGTTCGGTGACGCCGACCGCCTCGTGTTGCAGTGAGTCCGTGGCGTGGGAAGACGGCATCTTCGTCATGCTCGGCGCTCATGCGGTGTTCGTACTCGGTCGGCTGTGTTCGAAGTCGGACGAGCCATCGCGGCATAACCTCCCTTTTTGAAGGAACCCGCCATGAAGCGCCAAATGGCACGCGTGTTGTCTTGTTACGCAATGGAAAATCGCCCGAATATCCAGCATTCCCTATGATCCGCAGCTACGTCCTGGTCTCGATTCGCAATTTGCTCAAGCGGAAAGGGTATTCGGCGATTAACGTCGTCGGGCTCTCGATGGGACTCGCGGCGGTCATCCTCATTTTCCTTTACGGGCGCCACGAACTGACGTACGACCGCTTTCACGAGAACGGCGATCGAATCTACCTGGTTTATAAAGAACGCCTGACGCCGACCGGCACGCAGGTTACTCGAGACACGTGGATGCCGATGGCGGATCGGCTCCTGCAGGAGTATCCTTCCGTCGAAGGGGCCGTACGGATGTGGGGCCAGAACGGATGGGTGCGCTATCAGGATCAGCGTTTTCAGGAAATCGTCACCTACGCCGATCCGTCGTTATTTGAGGTGTTCTCCTTTCCACTTCGGGCCGGAGACCCGGCATCGCTCGCCTCCGATCCGAAATACGCCGTCATTTCGAAGGATGTCGCGGCTCGCTATTTCGGCGACGAAGATCCGATCGGCCGCGTACTTCGAATCGACAATGCTGTGGACTACACGGTCAGAGGCGTTTTGGATGACGTCCCGAGCAACTCGACGATCGACATCGACATCGTCGTGCCGGTCACGAGCGTTCCCGGCTACGCGGATGCCGCCGACGACTGGGGCGGCTCGTTCCTTTTTACGTATGTCCTGTTGGATGACGCTGCGAGCGCACCACACCTTCAGGCCCGGTTTCCGGCGTTGATTCGCAATATCTGGGAGGAAGAGGTCGCCTTACGCACTCATTTTAAGCTTGAGCCGCTTCATGACTTGCAGGATGCGCTGACGGGCAACCGGCAGTATGCCTACATCCTCCTCGGCATCGCCCTCGTGATCCTCCTCATCGCGTCGATCAATTTCATGAACCTGGCGACGGCGCGTTCGCTCGAACGGGCGCGCGAAATCGGAATGAGGAAGGTGCTGGGTGCCCAACGGCAGCAAGTCGTCGTCCAGTTCATCAGCGAATCGACGATCCTTGCTCTGATTTCGCTAGGCCTTGGTTTTCTTCTCGTCTACGGAGCGCTTCCCTTCTTCAACGACCTCTACGCGATCGACCTCGGAGTCGATTTCGCCGAGATGCCCTATCTGCCTGCCGGACTCGTCCTACTCGGCATCGGCGTCGGCGTGCTCGCCGGCGCTTATCCGGCCTTCTACATCTCGCGGTTCAAGCCCGTCCGCACGCTTCGAGGAGCACTTAAGTCTACGCGCGGAGGCATCACCCTTCGACATGGCCTGGTGGTTACGCAGTTCGCGCTAGCGATCGGCCTAATCGCCCTGACGCTGGTGATGCACCATCAGCTCTCATTTCTCCAGGATGCGGAGCTGAGATTCGACGGGGAAAATGTGGTCGTGATTCCCGTGCAGGCCGCCGACTTCGACGATTCCGACGCCGCCGTGACGCGTCTTCGCACGTTCGAGGAAGAGCTCCGGCGCAGTCCCGACATTCTGTCCGTATCGGCCGCGAGCCACGCTCCAGGGCGCTGGTCGGGCTGGTTCACATTCGCCAGACCCGAGGGATGGGGAGAGCAGGATCCGCTGCGGATGCGCCTTACCTTCGTCGATGCGCATTACTTCGATACCTACGGCATCGGGCTGGTCGAAGGTCGCGACTTCGACGCCGATCGGGTCACGGATGCCGAAGGCTCGGTCGTCGTGAACGAGGCGGCGCTGGAGTCGTTTGGATGGGAGAAGGGCGTGGGTCGCACCGTGCGGCGCGGCGACACCGATTTCGAGATCGTAGGTGTCGTCAACGATTACCACTTTGCATCTCTTCGCGAGGAGATTGCACCTGTCCTCCATTTCTACCGGCCTCCTGAGAACACCGTCCACAATTTCGTGGCTGTGCGCGTCCGTCCCGGACGGGAGCAAGCGGCGCTCGGCGCTGTCTCGCAGGCGTGGACCCGCCTGGACCCCGCCCGCGATCTGCCCTTCGAATTCGCCGACCAGACCTTTGCGCAGCTCTATCAACAGGAGCAGCGCCTGATCTCCGTCGCCGGCACCTTCACCGTCCTGGCCGTTCTCATTGCCTGCCTGGGGCTGCTCGGATTGGCCTCGTGGAGCGTCACGCAGCGCGTAAAGGAGGTGGGCATCCGGAAGGTCCTGGGAGCATCGACGGGCGCCGTCGTGATGCTCCTTTCGAAGGAGTTTATGCGCCTGGTCCTGATCGCACTGGTAGTGGCCGTTCCGGTGGCCTACGCCGCCGCGGGCCGGTGGCTGTCGGATTTTGCCTACCGAATCGACCTCGATCCGCTGACCTTTGCCCTCGCGGGTGGGGCAGCGCTGCTGATTGCGTTTATCACGGTCAGTACGATGGCACTTCGCGCCGCGCTGACCGATCCCGTTAACACGCTTCGCTACGAATGAGCGCGGCTTTCCCAACCCGTGAATCCATCACATCACCGAACCATAGCATACCGAAATGATCCGCACCGTCAATCTGTCGAAGGTCTATCGGACCGAAGAAGTCGAAACGTCGGCTCTCAACAACGTGAACCTGGAAATCCAGGCCGGCGAATTCGTCTCCATTATGGGGCCGTCCGGCTGCGGCAAATCCACGCTGCTCAACATCATGGGCCTGCTGGACAACCCGACGAACGGCGAATACCACTTCCTCGGTCAGGAAGTATCGAACCACTCCGAGCGCCAGCGCGCCAACCTGCGCAAGGGCTCGATCGGGTTCGTATTCCAGAGCTTCAACCTCATCGACGAGCTAACGGTCTTCGAAAACGTCGAGCTGCCGCTCCTTTACCTCGGCGTGCCTTCAAAGGAACGTGAGAAGACCGTGGATGCAACGCTCGAGCGGGTCGGCATCATGCACCGCCGGAATCACTTTCCCCAACAGCTATCCGGCGGACAGCAGCAGCGCGTCGCTATCGCTCGTGCGGTCGTGGCGAAGCCGAAGCTGATCCTGGCCGACGAACCGACGGGTAACCTCGACTCCGTACACGGCGAGGAGGTAATGAACCTGCTCATGCAGC
>CAZART010000160.1:0-9739 GCA_964487555.1 uncultured Rhodothermales bacterium | reverse complement strand
TCATCACCGCCGCACATCAGCAGATCACACGTGAGTGGTGGGAGACGCGCGGTCCAGAATTCGATCTCTTCGTATCGGCGCTCGTCATCGAAGAGGCGAGTGCCGGTGATGAATCTGCATCCGCTCGTCGCCTCGAAGTCATTCGTGACGTGCCGCTCCTCGAGATAACCGACGAGGTCGTTGAATTCGGGACGGTCTTGGTCAAGCGTGGAGCGATTTCCGAACTCCAATCCGAAGATGCTCTTCACGTCGCCGTCGCCGTCATTCATGGGATGGACTACCTATTGACGTGGAACCTCTCACACATTGCCAAGGCGGAGGCCAGAAACCGAATAGAGAGCACCTGTCGTACCATGGAGTACGATCCGCCAATTATTTGCACGCCGGAGGAATTACTTGAGAGGTGACGCTATGGAGAAAAAAGACCTCTGGAAAGATCCCATCGTTGAAGAGGTACGACAGGCACGGCGCGCTCACGCGTCGAAATTCGGCAATGACCTGGCGGCCATAGCTGAAGATTTGAAACGGCATGAGCGGGATATGGATCGCAAGGTCATTTCGCTGCCGCCAAAACGTCTCCGATCGGAGAAGGGCGCGGCAAAGCAATGAAGACGGACAGGCGCGCGAACGACTTGGCGCGCGATATGTCCGCGATTAAGTTGCCCCGCGCGAAGGTCTCGGCGCGCCTGCCGCTTCTTGCCAAGCCGTTACACGGCGTCGTCACCGCGGTGCTGAATTCGCCTGGATCCAATCGGATAGAAGCTCCTGTGTTACGTCTCCGGCGGCCAGGCCCTCCATCATGGTCACAGTTTCGATTTCCTCAGGATTGAAGCGGAAGCCGTTCCGGAATAGGAACGCGCGAATTGCCAGAAGGGCGACGCGTTTATTGCCGTCGATGAATGCGTGATTCATGGCGAGGCCAAATCCGTACGAGGCGGCAAGGTCGAAGAGCGTGGCGTCTTCGTCGTAAACGTGCAGGTTCTGCGGCCGCGCCAGAGCGCTCTGGAGGAGACCTGCGTCTCGAATTCCCTGTAATCCGCCGAAGAGGTTGATAGCCTCGGCGTGGAGTATCTTCGCTTGGAGCTCGGTAAGCCAGACGATTACTTGTTCGCCTTTGGAGCTCATTTGGCAAGCTCCTTAAATGCGTTCCGATGCGTACGCATGAACTCGCGGGCGTCCTCCAGGGTATCGGCGAAATCCGGATCGTACGGCGTGACGCTGATTCCCTCGGCGGTGCTGACGATGAAGAGGTCATCACCCTCTTTGAGCGCCATCGACTCGGCGACACTCTTCGGGATGATGACTCCCAGTGAACCGCCGAAGCGCCGTACTTTCGAGGTTTCGGTCATTGCTTTTGGAGACAAAGGTTGAGATACAAGATTATATCGGAGATTCTGGGATTCAACTTAAGTTAAACACTGCCGTTTACGACTCCTCTGCAACGAGGTTTCCGGTAGCGCAAGTAGGCGAAACGCCGAGTAACAACGCCGAGACGGCTTGCCTCGAGCAAAGTCGGCATCTACATTGCATCGCACGAGCGAAGAACTGCGGCGCCGCTGAGTGCGAGGCCGTTACTTGCGCCTTCAAACCGCGCAGCAAGAACCAGTCTTCGTCGCGAAGCGTTAATAGCTCTGTCACGCTCCTTCAATCGCTAGCGTGATGGCAACCGCCGAAAAAATAGCTGAGTATGTGCGCCGTCTCCCGAGAGGCTTCAGGCGGAAGTGCTTGATTTTGTAGCCTTTCTTCTCTCAAGGGCCGAACAGAACGGCATCGATTCAGATCGAACGGATTGGAACCAGCTCTCTCTTGAGTCGGCGATGCGTGGTCTCGATGCCGACGACGAGCCGGAATATGGCGAAGACGATCTGAAAGAGGTCTACTCGTGAAGACGCCTGGTCAGGTCGTCGTATTTCGATTTCCCCAGACGGACCAAGTGGAAGGGAAGCTCCGCCCCGCGCTCTTACTGTCCAATATATGCGGCGCCGTTGAGCATCAGCCGTTATACAGCCTCCCTTCGTCGTCGACCTGTTATCATGCGCCCCAAATCCGCAAGAGTCGCACCCGTCGCCAGAAGAGCTCGCATGAGGAGGTCAACGGACACGCTCGGATCGCTGGCCTCCGCTTTCGCTATGCGCGACTGACTGGAGCCTATTTTTCGTGCAAGGTCCGCCTGCGTAATTCCCTCACTCGTTCTGCGACGCCGTAGTCCATCGCTAAGCGCCAATTTCATCTCGACGTATAAAGCCTCTTCAGGCGGGAGCTCGAGAAACTCGTCAGCTGAGCCAATCTGCCACCCAGCCTCCTCAAGTTTCCGTCGTTTCTTTTCATCCATTTGCCTTCACCTCATGACTTCGTCGTACTGGGCAAATCGCCGCTTGCACGTGTCGATCACTCGTTTCGGAATCGCACGAGACTTCTTGTCGAACACTTCGGCGATGATGATCGCGTCGCGGTCGATTCTATAGACGATCCGCCACGTCTTGTCTTTATCCGGAATCCTCAGTTCGTGACAGCGCTTGTCGATGCCAGGCATCGGTCTCGATTGCGGCAGCGAGAGTGTTTCGCCGCGCTGAAGCCGACGCAGTAGGACGCCGGCTTCGATTCGTGCCTCAGGCGAGAACGGAGGCGTCTTAACTTCTCCCTTGATCCACACCAGCGGCTAGTCGTTCTCGGCCCTATGCGGAATATGTCGCGTGTGACATAATAATTCCCTGGCTGTATATCCACACGCTACAGCGGATGCCGCGCGAACCGCTTGCCTCGCGCTATGTGGGCGTCTACATTGCCTCGAGGTTACGAACGGCCAGCGGCGCCGCTGAGCGCAACGGCGTCTGGGCGGCGAACGTCGAATGGATGCCCCCGGCGATCGCGCGGCCGGGCGGCGCATGTCGGACTACACGTCGGGACGTCCTTGCATATCGAATCACACGATCGGCTGCTTTTTGGGAAGGATGCCACAGAGCGGATCGTCGCGGTGCATCCTCTCGTCAAGAACGCGGTGCGTCCCCTCGTCAAGAACGGGGAGGGGGCGCTGGTTCGCGTGTACCGCAGAGAGGGCGGCCTCGTGGAGGCGCAGGACGAAGCCTTTTATCCCTTCTTCTTCGTTACCGACATCCAGCTGCTAAAAGGCTTTCCGAGGCCGCGATTTCGGTTTCAGGAGCTTGAAGGGGACGGATATTATCGGTACCTCGTCGCTTTTTCGGAGTGGAGCGCCTATTGGGACGCGCTGCGGCACCTCGAGCACGCGCAGGACGAACATCGTCCGCGCGAGCACTATGCCTACGTGATCCCGAGTCCCGCGCAGCAGTACCTCATGCAGTCGGGCCGGACGCTGTTCAAGGGAATGGCCTTCGAGGATCTGCACCGGATGCAGCTCGATATCGAGACGTATACGGAGCAGGAGTTCTCGAATGCACGGCGGCCGGGGGATCGGATTCTTCTGATCGCGCTGCACGACAGCCGGGGCTGGTCGCACGTCGTGGATGGCCGCACGCTGGATGAGCCGGAGATGCTTCGGGAACTCGTGCGGATTATCCGGGCCCGGGATCCGGACGTCATCGAGGGGCACAACATCCTCGGATTCGACCTGTCCTACATCGCGGAGCGGGCGCGGCGTCACGGCGTTTCGCTGGAGATCGGACGGGACGGAAGTGCGCCTCGATCTTTCCAGACGAGCATCCGATTTGCGGAGCGGGCATCGGATTATACGGCCTTCGAGATTGCCGGCCGCCACGTGATCGACACGTATTTTCAGGTACTGGCCTACGACGTCGTGAAGCGTGACATGCCCGGCTACGGCCTGAAGGCGGCCGCCCGTTACTTCGGATTTGCCGCCGAGAATCGCACGTATGTCGAGGGATCGGAGATCTCGCGGGTCTGGCATGCGGATCCGGCGACGCTCGTCCGCTACGCCCTCGACGACGTCATCGAAACGGAGCGTCTCGCGCGGCATCTCTCCGGATCCACCTTTTATCTCGCCCAGATGGTTCCGATGCCATACGGCCAGGCCGCACGAACGGGACCGGCCGCGAAGATCGAGTCGCTCTTCGTGCGTGAATATCTGCACCGAAAGGCTTCCCTTCCCCGGGCGGAATGGGGGACGCAGTCGACGGGTGGGTACACGGACATCTTCTTCACGGGTCTGACGGGGCCCATCGTGTACGCCGACGTCGAGAGCCTGTATCCATCCATCATGCTGAACTACGACGTCCGGCCGGAGTCGGATCGCCTCGGGCTTTTTCAGGATCTACTGCGCCGCCTGACGACGCTGCGCATGGATGCAAAAAAGGCGATGAAGCGGGCGGATTCCCCGGAAGGACGCGGCGAGCTGGATGCCCGGCAGTCCTCGTACAAGATCCTGATCAATTCATTTTACGGCCAGCTCGGATTCAGCCTGGCCATTTTCAATGACTTTTCGGAAGCGGATCGCGTGGCTCGCATCGGGCAGGATCTGCTCCGATCCATCATCCGGCGCATCACGGATGCCGGTGGCCGGGTCATCGAGGTCGACACGGACGGCGTCTTTTTCGTGCCGCCTCCGACGACGCGCAGCCGGCGCGAGGAGCGCGCGTTCATCCGGCAGCTCAATAAATCGATGCCCGCGGGCATCCGGATCGGATTCGAGGGGCGGTTCCGGAAGATGCTGTCGTACAAGAAAAAGAATTATGCGCTGCTCGGCTATGACGGGAAGCTGAAGTTCAAGGGCTCGTCGTTGATGTCGCGATCCGTCGAGCGCTTCGGGCGCCGATTCGTCCGGGAGGCGATCCGGCGGTTGATGGATGAGGACGTCGAGGGGCTCCACGAGCTGTACCTGTCTACGCGGAAGCGGATCGTCGATCACGCCTGGGAGGGCGTCGAAGCCTTTGCGCGGACGGAGACATTGAAGGACACCGTAGAAAAGTATCGGAAGGACGTCGAGCTCGGCCGCCGGCCGAAAGCGGCATCGTACGAGCTCGCGGTCGAGCGGGCGCGGCGCACGCGGCGGCCCGTTCGGAAGGGGGACCGCGTGACGTATTACGTGACGGGACAGTCGCCGGACGTCACGGCCTTTGAGAATTGCCGGCTGGCCGATGACTGGGATCCGAACGACCCCGACGAGAACGTGGCGTTTTACGTTCGCCGTCTCGATGAATTCGCCCAGAAGTTCGAGCCCTTTTTCCGACCGCACGACTTCAGGTTGATCTTTTCGCCGGAGGATCTGTTCGGGTTCTCGGCCGAGGGCATCGAGCTTCAGTCCCATGAGCGGTCGGTCGAGTCGGTGCTCGGGCCGGCGAGCGAACATCCCCCGGTGCGGGCCTCGCCCGCGTCGTGATCGAAACCCGCCCCGTCGGGGTGCGTTTTTTGGGCGCGTTGCGGTCGCCTTCAGATGGCTGTGTACGGGCGGGCGAGCGGACGCGGGCAGCGGACGTGCCGAAATTGCCGAGCCGACATTCACCCTAAACGAGGGCCTGATTGCACGACGTACCTGAGAACACGCTGGCCTTCGAGGAAGAGACGGAGTGGTCGGCGGGCCGATCCGAAGATCTTTACCACGTTCGCCGGTGGGGCGACGAATACTTCTCGGTCAACGACGCCGGACACGTCGTCGTCCGTCCGATCCGCGGATCCGATCTGTCGATCGATCTCTACGAAGTCGTTGAACAGCTCAAGGAGCGCGGCATCGCGTTCCCTGCGCTGGTTCGCTTTCAGGATCTGCTCAAGTCACGCGTCGAACATCTCAACGAGGCCTTCCGCGGAGCGATCGTCGACAGCGGCTACGAAGGGGCCTACCACGGCGTTTATCCCGTCAAGGTCAATCAGCTGCGCGAGGTCGTCGAGGAGATTCTCGTATCGGGTGCTCCGTACGACTACGGCCTCGAATGCGGATCGAAGTCGGAGCTCGTGGCGACGCTCCCCTATCTCGATGCGCACGACACCCTGCTGGTCTGCAACGGCTGCAAGGACCACGCGATGTACCGCCTGATGCTGGCCGGGCAGCGGCTGCAGCGCCGGGTTCTTCCCGTCATCGAGCGGGCGGACGAGATCGACATGCTGCTCGCGGAAGCCCGCCGCGCCGGGCTCACGGCCGAGATCGGCGTGCGCGTGCGGCTGACGACGAGGGGTGCCGGCCTCTGGTCGGAATCCGGCGGTGAAAACTCCAAGTTCGGCCTGTCGCTGACGGAGCTGATCGAACTGATGGAGCAGCAGGAGGCGGAGGATCTGCCGTTTCGCGTGGCGCTGTTGCACTTCCACCTCGGCAGTCAAATCGCGGACATCGAAAACGTGCGCAAGGCGGTGGATGAGGCGGCGCGGATTTATGCCTGGATGCACAAGCGGGGACGCAAGGTGACGTACCTGGACGTCGGCGGCGGGTTGGGCGTGTCGTATGAAGCCGGCAATCCGGATGCCCTCGGGATGATCAATTATTCGCTCGACGAATATGCGCGAACGATCGTGGACGGCATACGCCGGATCTGCGACGCGGAGCGCGTGCCGCATCCCGTGATCGTTTCCGAGAGTGGGCGTGCCGTGACGGCGCATCACTCCGTGCTCGTGGTGGAGGCGATCGGCAGCCGCCGCAAGGATCTTCCGGAGCGGGTGCCCCCGCCGGATCGCCGGATCGACCTGCTCGAGAGCGCCTATCAGATCTACAGCGGGCTCGTGTCGAACGGCCGCGATCACGACGTGCGCATGCTCGACGACGTGCTCACTCGGGCGCGCCGGCTCCGGTCGGAGATGGTGGCGCGGTTCAGAGACGGCGATCTCGACGTCGAAGACAAGGCGTCGCTGGAGCGAACGTACTGGGCCATCTGCGTCGTGATTGCCCGCCGGCTGCGGCACGTGGATGGCGGCGAGCTGACGGGTCCGCTGGCGGAGCTGGAGCAGCAGCTCACGGATCATTATCTCTGCAATTTCTCCATCTTCCGATCGATGGTCGATTACTGGGCCATCGGCCAGCGCTTCCCCATCATGCCGATCCACCGGCTCGACGAGGTGCCGCGTCGCCGCGGGATCCTGGTGGATCTGACGTGCGATTCGGACGGAAAGGTGAACACCTTCGTATCGCCGGCGGGCGACAAGCGATATCTCGAGCTTCACGACGTGCACCCGGGCGTCCCCTACTATCTCGGCGCGTTCCTCATGGGCGCCTATCAGGACATCATGGGTGACATGCACAACCTGTTCGGCCGCGTGACGGAGGCGCACGTGTATGCCGACGAGGAGGAGCCGGGCAACTTCTACATCGAGGAGATGCTGCGGGGGGCGACGGTCGAAGAACAGCTCGCCCTCGTGCAATACTATCCCAACGACCTGGAGCGCCGCATGGGCGACCTCATCCAGAAGGAAGTGAAGGGCGGGCGGCTGCGCCCGAAGGAAGGCGTCAAGCTGCTGAACCAGTACCGGCAGATGTTCCAGCACATGACCTACCTCGAGACGGACGAGACGTTTTGACGTGCCGGACGCCGCTTCGCGGGTGAGGGCCCTTATGCTCCTAGGGGGAGCCGGATGAAATCCCACACGTCAGACCCGAGCTCGGAGGGCCCTGGGCTGCACGAACGGATCACAAGAGATGTTCTACCAGAAAGGAACTCAGGCGCCGAAGCAAACGGTGATGTCTTTCCCGAGAAATGATGCCAATCGAGCCAACAATATATCTACTTGGCAGAATAGCTAAAAATCCAAGCCGAATAAGAGATGGTGATAACAAACCGGAGCGTTCGAAATCCGGATCGTTCGTTTGAATCAACTCATCGAATCTGTCGACGGATTGCCGAAGTTGGGTGCTTACGCCACAAACCAAATAATCACCATAAGGAGGCATCTCACGTAGGAGAATTGCCGGACGCGTCTTTCTTTCTCCATCGGCCTGTGGTATGGCGGCCAGAACGACGTCACCTTCCTTCATAATCGGGATTGGGCTCTTTCACCATCTCCATAGAGTAGTCTGGTTCATTGGCGCCATATGCTTGCTCAAGGCTTCGGAGCGAGGCCGTAAGCCAATCCGCGTAATCCTCGTCGCTCTCCGGTCCAGGAAGAATCGTGACCAGTAACCGTGTATCCGGTTTCAAATCGAAGGGAGCGTCTAGACGGATTTGCTCACCGTCGAAATGGGCAGGCAGCGTTATCAGTTGCATTCGGTCTCGCGTGTCTATTAAGGCAGGTCCGCGTTTAATGCCTCAACCACGAACGAAATTTGTTGTTCTCTGGAGAAATCCTGCTGTAAAGGCGATTATCCATTCGTACCGCAGGCTCTTCACCGGATCGGCCACGGCGGCGCGGAGAGCTTGGTAGCTGACGGTGGCGACGGCCAGCAGCAGCGCACCGATGTTGTTCGTCGGTTTTCAAACACGAGCTATTCGGTGAAGGGCACCCGTGCCGGAATGGACCCGACGAGAATCCGATTCCGAACACCATCTGTTGGTGGGGAACTACGGTTTCGGAGGATGGGAATAGGATCGTCTACATCTCGCGCGGCCGATTGATGCTATCGATACTTACGGATCAGCCGGGCCGTCCAGAACGTGTAATGGGATCGGCGGTCGTATTACTGCAATACGGCCGGACGTATCCTGCGACAAACCCAACCTCGGTATGCAAGAGGCCACTAGAACTGGCAGCGAGATTTCGCCGCAATTACTGGACGAAATCACGCGTCGAATCGTGGATCGTTTCCATCCGCGACGTGTGATTGTTTTCGGAAGTCAAGCCCGAGGAGACACGCATGGAGGGAGCGATGTCGACTTGTTCGTAGAAATGGAAACAGATCGACGACCTCCCGAGCGTGCGGCCGAGGTGGCGGCAATATTCGGCCTGCGTCCCTGGTCCCTGGATGTCGTCGTCTACACTCCGGATGAGGTTAAGCGGATGCGCGCTATTCGAGGTACGTTGCTTCAACGAATTGAGCAAGAAGGTCGGGTCGCGTATGAACGGGCCTGAATCGAATTATCGTTCTTGGCTTAGAAAGGCTGATCACGACCTTTTAAACATCCGGAATAATCTCATTGCTGAGCGGGTGCCGTGGGATACGGTCTGCTATCACGCGCAGCAGGCGGCTGAAAAGACGCTCAAAGCGTTTCTCGTTCATCACGGTAAGGATGCTCCTCATACACACGATCTAGTAGTGCTCCTTACCGAATGCGTCGAGCTGACATCGGATCTCGTCGATCTCGAAGAGGACTGCCGTAATCTCACGTATTTCGCCGTGAGCTCTCGCTATCCGGATGACCTCTACGAGCCTGGCGAATCCGATGGAAGGGCGATGGTTGCGGCGGCAGAGCGAATCCGAGAGCGACTCCTTTCAAAGATCAGAGACGAACAGGGGCCTTCGCTTTGAAGTTATCTGATGTTGGGTTGGACGAGTATCGTTCGCCGTGATACGCTCCCTCGAAGGCCACGAGCGTCTGGCGGAGTCCGCCGCTGCCTCCCGCGACGGAGACGCCAGCCCCTCTCAATACGCCAACGGGAAGGAAGCCCGTCTTTTACGTCAATCGGCAGGGGTGTAAAACGAATTTCCTGGATCTGAATTTCCAGATCGTCGGGCGCGTCGAGGTACTCGTCAGGAAGTTCGTCGAAATCCTCAGAGATGCGTACGCGTCCGCGCCATGCCCCCGGATTGCGGGGTTCCCCCTCGCCCTTGTATGGTGTGAGTCGCGCAATCGGGCGACCAGACCGGCCGATGATAACCTCTGCACCACGCGGTAGATACGGTCCGCATCCTCGTGGAAACGATCGTAGGACAGCTCGTGCTGGACGAAGAGCA
>CAZART010000159.1:4675-9867 GCA_964487555.1 uncultured Rhodothermales bacterium | reverse complement strand
GCCAAACGGCTATTATCGAAAGGGGTAATGGTCGCCTGGTGACGGTGAAGGACGTGCCACCTCCGCCCGTGCGCTGCGTGGTGACGAGCACGTGCACGTCGGCCTCCTGGCGATCGCGCACGTAGTTCACGAAGGGAATCTCCGTGCGGAAGTAGTCGAAGTCGCACAGGTAGGTCTCGCAGTCGATGAAGACCCGGAGCGGCGCCGCGTCGGGGGGCTCAGGGTGCGCTCGGTGCGGCGCGCTCGGGAGCGGATCACGCTCTACTCAGTATAGAAACGTGTAGTCCAGCTTGATCAGGAATATGTTCTCCGGGAAGATGCCGAACGTCTCGGCAAGACGGCGATCGATGGGAAGGTTGTAGGGAGATGATTCCCAGGGCGCAAGCGGATTCAGCTCGTCGTCGTCGCGGCGGCCGTGTGTCCACACGACGAAAAGCCTCGATCCGGGCCTGTACTCCCAGCGCAGGACGACATTCGACTGGAAGCTGCTGAATGCAAACTCGTCCCGCTTCGGAAAGCGGTCGAAGTCGACCAGATTATCGGGATCCTGAAGGATCTGAAAATTCTCGTAGCGCCCGCGAGCCAGGAAAAGCTGACTATAGAATTGAAGCGACAGTCCGCGGGTAAAGGTGAACGTGCTCCGAAGCGTGAGATCGAGCGAGCGCGTATCACGTTCGCCGAACAGGGGTACGAAGAACCGGCCCTCCCCTGCCGGATCGAAGCTTTCCAGTACGGCGCCCAAAACTCCGCCGTCATCGAACGGCACGAAGTCGTCCGGCTCGAGCTCGTCCGGCGGACGATTCCGGCGTCCGATCGCCCATCCGTCCCCCGCAAATAAAAACGCCTCATTGGAAGACCACGCCGTGATCCCGTTCTCCCATTCGCCTTCCAGATTTCCGGAAAAGGCGACCCGGCTGCCGACATTCCAGTCGCCCCGTAGACCCACGGCGTATTGCATCCCGCCATCCTCCTGAATTTCCAGCCCTAGTTCCGGCTCGATCTCCCAGCTGCGACGCTCGTCCGTTTCGAATTCCCCTTCGACGCCGACGGAAAACGGTGCTGCCCAGGGACCCAGTCCGCGCGTTTCGTACACGTCAAAACCACCAAACGGGTTCGAAAGGGATGCCCCAAGCTCCACCTGCTGAAATCCCCGAAGCGTCCAACGTGAACCCAGTTCAAAACGCTGTCCGAGGTTCAGTCCTTCGCTGTACGAGACCTGCTGAAGGGCAAAGAAATCAACGCTTCCTCGGAGAAACGGACCGAACGGCTTGCCGCCTTTGACGTCGTGCTCGATTCTACTCAGTGCGGCGACGAAATCGCTCTCCCGCAGCTGCCCCAGTTCGTTCGGATTGAATTCGTCGCTGAACACGTCCAGCCCGGCAAACCCCTTCCACGCTCCCTGACGCTTTCGCGCCCATACCTTACCTGCAAATCCGGTCTCCGGACCGCGTTCGTCGCTGCTCCACCTCCGATGGGTAACCGAAGCGAATCCTTCTATGCCATATCGGTTGTCGAGGAGCCGGAAGTCGTAGTCCGACCCGCCGGCGAAAGCGCGCTGCCTGGCGCCGGAGAAGGCGCCTCCGTCAAAGCCGGTCAGAATGCCGCCGACCGACGAAAAATCGCCGATCTGTTGGCTCATCCGCGCAACACCGTAGTGCCGATTCGGACTAAAATCGTGCCCGGTCGTCGCTCCAAGCAGACCGAACGAAAGCCCCCTGGCCGTACGCCCGGACAGTTTGGCTGCACTGACGATAGGAGCATGAGCACCGATGCGGCGCGTGTAGAGCAGTCGGCCGGGTCCGACGGCGAAATCATAGATCTGGGCACCTTCGACGAAGAACGGGCGCCGTTCGTCGAAGAACGTTTCGAACGCCGTGAGATTCAGGACGGCCGGATCGGATTCCACCTGCCCGAAGTCGGGATTGATCGTGGCGTCGAGCGTAACGTTGGGTCCGAGGCCCAGCTTTACGTCGCCGCCTGCGTCGAGACCGGCGCGCGCTGCCATCTCACCCGGCTTGTCGGCATGCTCACGCGTGCGCAGGTTCGACATCGTATATGGGGTAACTTGAAGATTACGCCGCGGCTCGATGTCCCGGATACCGGTCAACAGGCCAAATCGGGCCACGAGATTCTCACGTTCGGTTCGCGGGACGAGGGGCCATTCCACCTGCTCACCGAGTCGCGGTATTTGCCGCCTGAAATGGATGCCCCACGTCTGTTCCGCGGCTTCATCGAAGCGAAGCATGCTGTAGGGAATGCGCATCTCAACGACCCACCCGTCCGCCGTCAGGCTCACGTCGGAGTACCATACGGCATCCCACGATTCATCCATTCCTGGCAATCCCGATCCGCCCCCACCATCCGGCCCGCCGCCACCGGTGTAGATCGCATCGAACTGAATGCCGGCCGCATTCACAGCGAAGGTGTAGGCGGTTCTCCGGTCGAAGTAGGAATCGATGGAGACGATGAACCAATCGGCCCGGTTGATCTCGTCACGGCGACCGAGTGCCGCTTCGATTCGGGACGGCGCTTCGTCGTAGAGGTACGCGCCGACGTACAGATTGGCGTCGCCGTAGAGCACGCGCACATCCGACGGCTGTGATGCCGACGTGCCCTCTTCGGGCTCGAACTGCAGGAATCCCGTGACGCTTTCCGCGCCGGCCCACGCATCCTCCGACAGACGTCCGTCGACGTTGACGATCCCGTCGGCCCGCGCCGCAATGACCTGGGATGCTCCCGATACGTCCGCATCCTGACCGTATACCGATGGGACGACGTACGTCAGACAAGCGATAAACAAAGCAAGAACTTTCATCCACTCGCGCGGCAGGTTAGCGAACTTCGAAGCATAACGCGCCGGCTCGCTCTTGAGAACTGCGCGTTAGCGTGGTGCAATGCGTCATCCCGTTTTAATGACCGCAAGCACGCACCGGATTCGTAGCGGGCGCCGAATCGCACGATGATGCCGTGAATTGCATCAGACCTTCCCGGCGCACCTTCCGCCCGACGACCGACAGGGTCCCGCCGTGATCTTGGGTGATCACGTCGTAGCTGAGCGACAGCCCGAGACCTGTACCCTGCCCCGGCGATTTCGTCGTGAAAAACGGCTCAAAGATTTTCTCGAGGAGCTCGTCGGGAATCCCCGGGCCGTTGTCTTCGACCCGGATCTCCACTGTACATTCCAGGCGATGCGTCGACAAAGTCACTGCGGGCACATAGGGTCCGCCGGTATCCCCGGCGTGTGCGTGCACGGCGCCCGCGGCGGTGCCGTTCTCGGTGTCACGGAGCGTCACCGAAAAGGCGCTATGATGTACCATTTGATCAGGGGGTTCTAGGTTTGAATCCTAGCTGGGGAGCATTCTAACCGTAAGCCTCTAAGTCTTAGTGAACTAGGGGCTTCTCTTTTTTTTGGACTGATGGCAAAGCCCCTCCTACGCACGGAAGAGAACCGAGATTGTCGAGAACTCGGTATCTTATATTCTCCGATCGGACCTAATGCTGAACTGGGATGGACCTTACACTCGAAAATATCAGAACCCGACTAGCTGCAGCCAAGGAAGACCTGTACCGTCGATATCCGATCAGGTCGCTTAGTATCTTTGGGTCGTATGCTCGCAACGAGGCGCGGCCTGATAGCGACATCGACATTCTGGTCGAATTCAGCGAGCCTGTAGGGTTTGAAATTGCGGATTTGGCGTTCGAGCTAGAGGAATTGCTCGGACATTCGGTGGACCTTGTGTCGCGCGGAGCCATCCGTGAACGCCTGCGCCCACATGTGGAGAAGGATCTGGTCCATGTCTAAACGAGATGCCGTTATCTTGATTTCGGACATGCTCGAAGCTGCAGAGCGCATCCGTGAATACACGGAGGGAATCAGCTTTGAGCAGTTTAAGAACGACACAAAGACGTCGGACGCTGTCCTGCGCAACCTGCAAGTACTCGGAGAGGCTGCGAACAACGTACCAGATCAGATTCGATCATCGGCTCCCGACATTGAATGGGAGCGCATCATCCGCTCGAGGCACATCGTGGTGCATCACTATTTTGGTGTTGACTTCGAGATCGTGTGGCGCATCATGGAAGTTCACTTGCCACCGCTGCGCAAATCGTTGACGCGACTCCGAAACGAACTGTAGCGTCTGCGCTCACAGTATCCATTTCAGCTCATACACCACAGCCACTTTAAGCCTTTCTAGCTAGCGGTTCGAAATAGACGCATCCGGGGAGCAGAGTCGGCCCCTCTTTTCGAGAGAATGGAGGGGCTTTTTGTTTCTCTGTCAGTGCGAGCGTGGGGCCTGTTTCACTCTCTCCTTCGTGTCATTCCCAGACAGAAGCTCGCGCTCGATCGCTTCGGCGTATGCAGGGTCCATAGTAGCGTTGCGTTTCTGGTACCGAGGTGTCATTGCCGTATCCGTTCCGCGATGCCCCATTGCGGACGCACCTTTAAATAGGGTAAGTCCGGCCCTCTCAGCCAGAATTGAAAACTGACTTCGGAAATCTTTGAACCTAACATGGCTCGGTCCAGCCAATTAGGCACTTGCCAGAACAGCCGTACTGCCGACCCCGCCGACGAAGAGCGCACCGCGCCGGGAGTTGCCTGGAGTATTGAACTTCAAATGGGAATCGAAGTGTGCCGTGCCGCCGTCGCGGCCCATCCGGGGGTCGCCCGTCTACAATTTCAGCTTGGGAGGAGCCTCGTGAGTCATCCCAACTCAGCGGAAGAGAAGGAAGGCGTCTCGTGGTTGCGTAAGGCGGCTGATCAAGACTACGCAGCGGCAAAGTGGTTGCTTGGATTCTGCTATCAAAAGGGCCGGGGAGTGTCGCAAAATACCACATCATGGGCTGGGGAGTCACCCGAGACTACCTTAGCGAGGCGTCCGACTGCTGGACCAGGCCGGGACTGGTTCGAACTCCTTTTCATGGGCACAAGTAGATGCTCTCATCATGCAGGCAAATGGAGTAGGTACGGCCGAGAACTTCCTGAGTGCATACAGAGAGCTTGAAGCACTTCTCGAGCCGAGTCGATACGATCCGAGCCCTTTCAACACGATGGTCGCGGACTTTGCGGCGAAGTACCTTCGTGAAAATCCATGGCTCAAGGAGCGAGCGAAAGAGCAGCTTCGAGAGACCCGTGGAGGAATGACTCATGATGCGGAGGAAAAAGACCACGGTGTTAACATTGGCGCTGCAAT
>CAZART010000159.1:0-4575 GCA_964487555.1 uncultured Rhodothermales bacterium | reverse complement strand
TCGGCGAGAAGTTACTGTAACCTCTTTGGGAGCTCGTCGCGCAACGCAGGGGCAAAGCGCGCAAAGGAGAGACAAATCCGGCGCGTCGACCGGGCGTACGTTGGTTTTGAACCGACGAATAGCCGAAACCTACGCGGATCTTCATGGCGGCGAACGACCCGAGCGAATCACCTCGACGCTCGTGGCAGGATCGGGTCGTTGCGACAGACGGCTCGGTAGCGCAGCTGGTACTGCGCGTGACGCTTGCCGTCGTGATTTTTCCGCATGGCCTTCAGAAGACCATCGGATGGTTCGGAGGACTCGGGTTTTCGGCCACGATGGATGCCTTCGCGGCGGCCGGATTCCCCGGCGGCCTTGCCTTTGCGGCCATCGCGGCGGAATCGCTGGGCGCCTTCGCGCTTCTCATCGGATGCCTCGGCCGCGTGGCCGCGCCGGGTATCGGCTGTGTCATGACCGTCGCCGCCTATACGCACCTTCCGCATGGCTTTTTCATGAACAGGTTCGGCGAGCAGGCGGGTGAGGGCGTTCAGTTCCACTTACTCGCTCTCGCCACGGCGACAGCCGTCGTGCTTCGCGGCAGCGGTGCGTGGTCAGTGGATCGCCTGATGGCGCGCCACCATGCGCTCGTCGCCGCGCTGCCGTTGCTGTGTCTCATCGGGTGCCGGCCGGTTCCGCCGGCGGAGGAGCAGATCATGGAATACCTGGAAAGGATCGACCGCCACGACGTCGACGGCGCACTCGCACTGGTCGCTGAGGACTTTCAACTTCGATTCGGGGGATCCGCCGCGTCGATGTCGAAAGACGACCTCGAGAAGGCGCTGGCTTGGGATGCGGCCGTCAACTCGAGGGCAACGCACGAGATTGTATCGAGCAGTGAGGATTCGGCGACGGTGCTCACGACCGAGCGCAACGATTTTTTTGCCTTGATCGGTATCTCCGCACTGCGTTCCCTTAGTACGTTTGAAGTGAACGCCGAAGGCCGCATCGAAAAGCAGCGGTCGAACGTACTCGACGGGCAGCCGTCCTGGATCGACGCGATGAAGCCCGCCGTGGAGTGGTGCAGCATCCATCGTCCCGATGAGCTGGCAGCGGTCCACGACGAGGGCCGGATCGTCTTCGACGGCGCCTCCGCGCGCCGGTGGCTGTCGCTGCTGCGCGCCTGGCGCAAGGCCACGTCTATTGTAAACAAAGATGCTTCATGAATACGGAACCACCTGCGAAGGCATCCGCCCACTCATTCGCGTGCGACATGTCGGCCATCCCGCAAGCGGAAAGGCAAGCTCACGTCGGTACAATCAGGGACCTGTTTGCCCGCGTCGCCGAGATCCGCGAGAGGGACGACGGATTCGCGTTTCGATGGCCCGCGGATGAGGGGATGCTGGAGCGCATCACGTCGTTCGTCGTCAACGAGCGCCGTTGCTGTCCCTTCTTTCGCTTTAGAATCGACGTCGAGCCGCACGTCGGAGCCCTCTGGCTGACGATGTCCGGGGCGGAGGGCGTAAAGTCCGTCGTTGAAGCCGAGATCGGCGCCGCACTTCCCAAAGGGATGCGCCTGACGGAGGGAACGTGACCGTGCACGTCGTTCGCGAGAGAATCGTTGCCGGCAGCCATCTGAGCGAATGTGTGGTCCCGGGCCGCATGACTTCGCCCGAGCACACCCACGACCACGCATGGCTCACCCTCGTGCTCGCCGGCAGCTGTGAAGAGGTGTACCGGGGCACGCGGACGGTCTATACGGCGCTCAGCTCGACGTTCCACTACCCCGGAGAGCGGCACGTCGTCCGGACGTTCGACGAGGGCGTACGGTCGTTCGGGATCCGATTTGACCCGGAATGGCTCTCGCGGTTACCCGCGTATACTTCGCCCTGCGATATCGGGCACGAGGGTACGCGCGGATCTCTGACGTGGCTTGCCGCGCGGGCCTACCGGGAATTTCGGAGCGACGACGCCGTGTCCGGCACGGCTATGGAGGGCTTGCTTCTCGAGATGACGGCCGTCCTGTCGCGGGCGACGCGCCTGCCCGAAGGAGGCGATCCGCTCGCCTGGCTCGCTCGGGTTGACGATCTCGTGCAGACGTCGTACCACGAATCCATCTCCCTGTCGCGGCTTGCCGACGACGTGGACGTCCACCCCGCACATCTGGCCCGCGTGTTCAAGCGGCACTTCGGCATCACCGTCGGCGAGTATATACGGGCCGTCAGGGTGGATCACGCGTCTCAGGAAATCATGACTACGTCCGCCCCGCTCGGGCAGATCGCGATCGACGTCGGCTTCAAAGATCAGGGGCATTTCACCCGGACGTTCAAGCGCGTGACGGGCATGGTCCCGTCGGAATGCCGCCGCGAATTTCATCGTTCGAGCGGCCACGGCTCTATCACACCGCCTACCTCATCGCATCGAGACCGTGCGCCGTGAGTGCGTCCCTTCCTGCGTCTCGAGGTGTAGAAATAGACGCCGCCGGCTGCTGATCGCCCGGCGATCGCGGCAGCGGCCTTCGGAAGATGGGTGTCAACGACTATATTATCGGCGTACCGCTCCATTCTCCTACTCATGGTTGCCCAGATGCGACTCCGGATCCTCGTTGCCTTCCTTTCGACGGCACTTACGCTGCCGGTTATTGCTCAGACTCCTCTTCTTCAGCGGCCGGAAGCTATTCCGGCTGCATTCGAGGAGGCGTATGTGTACGTCGAGGGTCTCGGGGCTATCGCGTTCCCGAATTCCGGCGCGCCGGCGGCGCAGGAAGCGTTTCGGCGCGGCGTACTTCTTCTGCACAGCTTCGAATATGGACCCTCCGCCGCGGCATTTCGTGAGGCGCAGGAAATCGATCCGGACTTCGCGCTGGCCTATTGGGGCGAGGCGATGACGTATAACCATCCGCTATGGCGGCAGCAGAACCGCGAACAGGCGCGTGCTGTGCTCGAACGGCTGGCGCCGACGGCGGCAGAGCGACGCGCGAAAGCTCCGACGGCGAGGGAGAAGATGTACCTGGATGCGGTCGAGTCGCTCTACGCCGAGGAAGGTTCGAAAGAGGCGCGCGACGTGGCCTACATGCAGGCGATGGAGCGGCTCGCCCGCGAGCATCTTTACGACGACGAGGCCCGGGCTTTTTATGCGCTGTCGATTCTTGGAAGTGAGAACGGAAGCCGCGAATTCACTACGTACATGCGGGCGGCGGCCACGGCACAGATCGTCTTCGACCGAAATCCGCTGCACCCCGGCGGGGCCCACTACATCATCCATTCATTCGACGACCCCATTCACGCGCCCCTGGGTTTTGAGGCCGCAGATGCATACGCAGAGATTGCACCTTATGCCGCGCACGCACAGCATATGACGTCCCATATTTTCGTGGCGATGGGGCTGTGGGATCGCGCCGTCGAGGCGAACATCCGCGCCCGTGATACGCAGGACGCGGAGCTGGCTCGCGAAGGCGAGAAGCCGAATGTGTGCGGCCACTATTCGTCCTGGCTCCACTATGCCCATTTACAGCGGGGCGAGTTCGATAAGGCCGAAGCGCTCATGAACCGCTGTCACGAAGGCGTACTGGCAGGCACCGACAACTCGTGGGAGTACTTCGCATCGATGCGAGCCCGGCACATCGTAGATACGGAAGGCTGGGAGCAGGCCGAGGAGTGGACCGTTCCGCTCGACGAGCTGCCGATTGGTGAAGGGTGGTCCGGTTATGCGGGTCCTCGACTGCAATACCGGGTCACAAACGCCCTGGCCGACCTGCGCCGGGGCGACGTCTCAGCCGCAGAGGCACTTCTCGAAGAGCCGCGTCCCGAAACGCCCGGCGCCGCGCTGCAGATCGATCAGATGGCCGGTCTGGTGGCCATCGCAAAGGGAGAGACCGAGACGGGCCTCTCGTTACTCGAGAAGGCTGCCGAGGCAGAAGACGCGCTTCCCCTCGAATTCGGTCCGCCCTATCCGGTGAAACCCACGCACGAGCTTCTGGGTGAAGCACTCCTTGATGCAGGAAAACGCGACGAGGCCAGGGAGGCCTTTCGCCGTGCCGTCGAACGGACGCCGGGGAGAGCGCTTGCTGAAGAGGGGATGACGGATGTCCGGAACTCCGGTGGCGCCGGTCGATGACCGCGCTCTTAGTTCACGGCGAATGACGCGCGTACCGGCGTAGCCGAATAATCGAGTTCGCGACGTCGAAGCCAATAAGTAGTCGGATATACGTAGACGGCGGAGCCGAATCCCGGCGTCGTTCCGCTCCTTGGCTGATGTGCGTCTGAAATGAACGTGACGTAATCAGCAGCGACCCGGGAGTCAGCGAACCCGGGATCGCTCATTCGCCTCCATCTGCGCGTCGCTCGAACGTCGTGAAGCCGCGGAGCTCCATTGAGCTGACCTTTCCTTCGTGGTCTAGCGAAAAGGTCGCGAACGTCTTGCCGAAACCGATCGGTCGCCAGGTCGCCCGGAAGGTGTCGTGGTGCCAGTGCTCGAGATCGGCGACGTACTCGTCGGAATAGCGCAGGACGAGGCGCCCGTCTTCGAGTTCCACATCGACATCACCGTAGAGGCGATCGACGTACGCACCCGCAAAGTGCACCGGATCGACGGACGGCT
>CAZART010000158.1:0-9964 GCA_964487555.1 uncultured Rhodothermales bacterium | reverse complement strand
GTTAACCCTGCCAGGACTCGTCAGCCGTCGGACCGTAGATGGACGGTACGGGCACGTCCAGCAACACGTTCGCTACCGTGCGACGACCCCATGATTGGGGCGACGCTGCCAGTCTTCCGCAGGATGATCAAACGCTAATCCAGCCCGGTCATGAAACGAGATCAATCAAGCATCGGCGCAGTCGCGATTATTCACGAGTCGCTCGGAGAGGGGACGCCGCTGCTGCTGTCGCCGGGCGAGCGAGCCAGACTCCGGCTCGTCGGCAGCAGAGTCTATGAGAAGACGGGGATCGTCTCACTTGAATACGCTATCGACGCGGTTCGATAGCAAGGAAGCGCCACTGACAGCGTCAGTTCGACGGAAACGCACCCTTGACCTTCAGCACGTTTGGAGGGCTGGCATCCGCATCCGCCTGTTCCTGTAAAGGACGATTCGAACCTTCGCCCTGAATGACGGCCCAGCGATTGTCCGGCACGTTGTGTACGATGATTCGGGCAGCGTAATGGGTTGCGGTGGCCGGATCCTGGTTCTCGGCCGAAATGCCGTTCCAGAAGGCGTGCCCCGCCGGATTCTGTCCGGCGTCGACCGTGATCGTAAACGTCCCGGTGTAGCTTCCGTCCGCCTGGACGTTCGCGCTTACGCGATTATTCCCGATCATGCCACAGCCTGCGATACCTCCATCAATCGCCTCGGATGTGGCGAAGGTCGGCTCCACTCCGCACACCAGGATTTCGACACCTACCTGATCGATATGTTGATGCAGGTTCTCCACGGAGATGGGCACCGTAAATGTGAAGTCAGGCTGCTGCGCTTTGCTGACGCCGGCAGTGCTGAACAAGACGATTAGCAGAATGTGAGACGATGCTTTCATGATATTCCTCCGGTTGAAGTCTTGGCAGGGATCCGTCCTGGCGACGGTGTTCCTAATTGGATGAACTCAGGTTTCCCTCAGCCCTCTCGCTCGAAGCTGCGGCACGGCCACCTGCAAGGGTATGCCGTTACGGTCACGATTAATTCAGCCCGCATTGCCGCGGAGCGGGACAAGGCTAAGGAAGTTTCGGCGTTCCTGGAAAACCTCTTTCAAACGCCCGACCCGTACTCCGCATCCGCGAGTGACCGAGCGGATACGTTGCGAGTGCGTGATTTTTTGGATCGCGGCTCGGCAATGGTCCGAGAGGGTCTGTCGACCCGCCCACTCGTTCAGGCCCACATGATGCTCGTTCTCGGGAACGTATATCGAAACCTTGGACTTTTCGAACAGGCTCGTCCTCTCCTGCAGGAAGCACTGGAAGTCCGGCGCCGGCTCCACGGCCCAGAACACCTCGAGGTGGCGGAGAGTCTGCATAGTCTGGCCATGCTCGAGTACGATTTGAGCGAGTTCGACGCTGCCGAGGGTGATTTCAGGGAAGCACTGCGCATACAGCGAGCAACGGATACGAAGCGGACTGCGACGGCCCTGACGCTTACTCAGCTTGCCTCCTTGCTAAGGGACGAAAGCAACTTTATCGAGGCCGAAGGCATGCTGCGGGAGGCCCTGGGAATCCTGGGGCGCCGGCTGGGCGACGAGCATCGCGATGTGGCGGAATCTCTGGTGCAACTCGGACGGGTGCTCCACGACAAGGGCGATCTGGACGGCGCTGAGCCGATGTACCGGGAGGCGCTGGACCTGCATCGTAAACGATACGGGAATGACCATCCGGAGCTCACGCAGAGCCTCGAAAATCTGGGTATTCTTCTCCGAGAAAAGGGTGAGCTAGGTGAAGCTGAACCGTTGCTGCGGGAATCGCTCGCTATTCGCCGAAGGATGCTGGGCGATGCGCATCCGCACACCGCTTCGTCCATGTATGAGCTCGCCAGTTTACTTCGCGACAAAGGCGATCTCGCGGAGGCTGCGCTTCTTTTCCGGCAGGTGACCGATCTGGATCGCAAACAGCTCGGATCCGAGCACCAGCACGTGGGGATGGATCTCATGGAACTAGGAATCACGCTCAACAAACTGCAGCGTTACGATGATGCGCTCGTTGCCTACCAGGAAGCCCTCTCTATTCTGCGACGGGCATCTCCGGATCACCAGCACATATCGGCGGTGCTCACCGGTCTGGGATACACCCACGTGCTGAGGGGGGAGCCTGCTGACGGCGAGCCGATGCTTCGAGAAGCACTGAGAATTCGTCAGGACGCGCTGGGTGACGGCGCCTGGCGGACAGGTGTGTCCAAAAGCACCCTCGGCGAGTGCCTCATGAAGCAGAACCGCTTTGATGAGGCAGAGTCGCTTCTCGTCGACGGCTACACGACGCGTCGGGACGGCAGTGGTCCGCCACGTGCGGCCGTAAGCCCCCGGATCTCATTCTACGAGGCAACAAACCGGTTGGAGGAAGCGGTACAGCACAGAATTCTCCTCGCGGAGTCCGAATTTTAACGAGCATCGTATTCGTATTCCGAACATCGTCGTTTTTGAGCGGACGATATCGATTGTGCCGACCGGCTACCGGGTCCAGAATCGGGGATTTCGGGGAGGTGGAACGTCGTTTGGAATATGCGGCAACTGCCGTCTCCCAGGGCGTAGGCCTAGTATTTCAGTGCATCGACAGCTCGCAAGTTTTCCCAATAGCAATAGACGATCTCTTCTAAAACTTCGCTCAGATGAGGCCATTCATCATCCCCAATTCTCTCGATACGGCCCTCCGTGTCGCCTGAGAGAATATCGTATCGGTGAACATGATGCTAAGGTCGTTGATGATCCGGGCCGTCATACCGCAGGATGTTTCCAATCCCATTCACGTGCGCATTGTAGCTGTATGTTTCGGTACGAACCAGAGGATCGTTCTCTACCGCCGGAGAGCGCCAATAGCTTTTCCACCTTGATGAAAATACGGCCTGGAGATTCTAGTGTCCCGCGTATCTCAATTGCGCCGGGAATCGGCGTAAAAAGGTCAGGTTTACGTCAAAGAGAAAGCCGCCTTCGGCCAATTTGGCCGAGGCGACTTCAAAAATATGCCTATAATCTTCAAGGTTGTTAGCGCCGTGCTTCTTCCCCATGTCGCTCGAGAGCACTCAATAAAAACAACCACTCAGCAATTTCGGCAGTCTCCCTTTGCCGATCCTCTTTCAAAGCCTTGAGCAATTCTTCTGAAGTCATCTCGTACCGTAGTTCAAACTTCCGCACGCGACTTCTCAGATAGGCTAACGCCTCTCCATTGACCTCCCGAGCTCCTCTAGCTAAATCGGACCAGGCCTGTGCCTTGTCCTCGTCGCTCAGAGAGAGCAGATATCTAGAGTCATACTGTAGCATTGGTCTCCCTCCTCCGGTGACAGCAATGCGTCACGACATATACTGATAGCGCATAAATATGTTACATAAGCAATACCGTGACAGTAGACTGCCTCGAGTATCGGCGCCTTCGCGAGATAGATTAACAGCTGCGCGACGGATTTAGGGCAGCCCGGTGATTGACGACATTCATCTTTCCCTTCCATATCGTGCGAGAGGAGTTCGGACGCGGCAATGACTTCGCTACGAAGGTGACGTATACGGTTCAGGACCTCGACAGCATCATCAAGCAATTTCGCAGTTCCGCCATGCCGCGCATCGTCGTCTCGGTAGGCATGATTGCTGGCGGTGTCCTGCACGCGAAGCGATGGGACGCCCCGGTCGGCGCCGGCCCGATGGTGCGCACGGCGTCTGAGCCTGGCGGGGTTCCGGACCGTTCTCCCGTGCAGTGACGGAGGCGTCCGCATAGTTTATTGATTCGGTACATTGCGAGCCGTCGCGAACGCTGTCCTCGCCCTCGGCGTCACCCCCGCCGGCTATGGAAGATCGCCAAATCGTGGAGCATCGGGTTGTATTAGATCTGCTAGACCCGATGCAGCAGCACGGCGCATCGACCACAGCGCAGGAAGGAAATCGTTGACGTCATTCGATCCGAGCCTGCTGATTCGCCAACGTCAACCGAAGCTCGCAGCCGATGTACATCCGATCGGAAAAAACCGAGGACAAAGCCGGCGTTCGGCGTGTGAACGAGGCCGCATTCGGTCAGCCTGATGAGGCGGATCTCGTAGACCGTCTCCGCGCCATGTCGCCGTCCTACTTGGCTCTCGTTGCTATGGAAGAGGACATGGTCGTCGGGTACATCGCCTTCAGTAGCGTTTCGATATCGCCGCCACCACCGAGATTGCAGGCTTTTGGGCTCGCGCCGATGGCTGTGCTGCCCAGCTACCAGCGGCGCGGCATCGGATCTGCACTTGTTCGCGAGGGCATCGCGGCATGCCGCCGGGCCGGATCCGACGCCGTTTTCGTCCTCGGCCATCCAAGCTACTATCCGCGGTTCGGGTTCGAGCAGGCGGACGCACGCGGAATCGGGAGCGCGTATGATGCTCCGCCGGAGGCGTTTATGGTCCTGGAATTAACGCACGGTGCGCTCGACGGCGTAAAGGGCACCGTGACCTATGATTCTGCATTCGGCGGAGGGAGATAAGCTTTCCGAGCCGCACTCGAACGTCCGCCGAGCCATCCTTCTGATGCATGTGGAACGTCTCACGTCAAGCATTAAACCGCAATGGTGCTCATGAAAGCGAGAATTAGTGTCATCACTCTTGGGGTCGACGACCTGGAGCGAGCGTTGACGTTTTATCGCGACGGTCTCGGACTACCGACCGACGGGATTGTAGGCGAGGAGTTTGATCACGGCGCCGTCGCTTTTTTCGAATTGCATGCCGGACTACGGCTCGCCGTCTGGCCCCGATCGAGCATTGCGCACGATACGGGACTTACCGCTCAACGGGCGAGTCCCTCAGATTTTACGATCGGCCACAACGTGTCTTCGAGTTCCGAAGTTGACGACGTTATGGAGCAAGCAAGAGTTGCCGGAGCTGTGATCTTGAAACCAGCCCAGGATACATTCTGGGGTGGATACGCCGGCTATTTCCAGGATCCGGATGGGCACGTATGGGAGATCGTCTGGAACCCGGACTTCCTGCCGGAGGATTGACACGTTTAGGAGGCGTGGTTGTCGGCGTACGTTGAATATCCTCTTCCCGCATCGTAGCATCTACCATCTTCCTCCAATTATCGCGGTGACTTCGATGACTGCTACAATCTCAGCCGCAACCTCGAAAACGCCGGTGCACCTCTGGATCGTCGGCGGACTTTCGCTCCTGTGGAACGCGTTCGGAGCGTTTGACTACCTGATGACGCAGCTCGAATTCGAGCCGTACATGAGTAATTTCAGTTCCGAGCAACTGGAGTATTTCTATTCGATGCCGGCCTGGGTGGACGCCGGCTGGGCGCTGGGCGTCTGGGCAAGTGTCGCCGGTTCGATTGCGCTCCTGCTCCGGAAGTCGTGGGCGATCTGGGCTTTCGCGGTGTCGCTCGTCGGATTGCTCGTCACCAGCATCTTTACGTTCGCCCTTTCAGACGGCGCGAGGATCATGGGAGAGGGCACCGCCTATTTTTCCGCCGTCATCTGGGTGGTGGCGATCGCGCTCCTGATCTACGCGATCCGGATGTCCGGGCGCGGCGTGCTACAGTAGAAAAGAAGGATTCGTGGACCGCACGGCCGCCGGCTCTTCTATCTCGCGGGAATGCTCTCCAAGGGAGAGGAGCTTCTCAGGTCGTACGACCAGGCTGCCAAGATTCTGGATAAGAGCCCACTTGCTCACGAGCTCGTGATGGAACGGTCATCTTTCTGACTTTGCTCGCCGCCTGCGGGCGTTGATCGACGAGCACTAGCAGATGCAAAACGGGAGCAAGTAAAAGGGATGGAGTACGTTGCCTACGCAGGCATTCTCTCTTTCCTTTTCCGACCCCGCACGGATCCCGCGTTCGCCAACCATTGAGGTGTGGAGCCGGAAGAACATCGCTGCCCTCCAGGCGTCCGAATCTTCGCGTTGTAACCAGAAGAGAAACAGCCATGCGGAACGAGTTCACGGCCATCGTGGAGCAGGATGAGGGTTGGTTCATAGCCTATTCGCCTGAAATGCCCGGAGCTAACGGTCAGGGAAGAACAAAGCAGGAGTCGCTTGAAAGCCTGAAGGAAGCTATCTCACTAATTCTGGAAGATCGGCGTGAGGACGGTTTGCGTGGTGTTCCAGAGGACGCCACGCGAGAAACCGTCGTTGTGGAATGAAGCGGAACGCTCTTCTGAAGCACCTTCGCAAGCATAGCTGCTATTTGAAGCGAGAGGGTGGTTCTCACTCGCTTTGGACGAATCCGAAGACTGGACAGGTTGAGGCCGTACCTCGTCACACGGAGATACCCGACGTCCTGGCGAAGAAGATATGCCGAGGTCTGTCAGTGCCGGAGATCGGTCGCTAACGGCGGTGGATCAAATCATTCGTGCGGACCCGCCGCGGGTATGCGGAGGCGATCCGAAGCTTCGAAGGTAATCTCTTAACGCCGAAAGGACGGTCGATCCGGCTCCGGACCGTCTGGATTGTTGGGAGTTCGGATCCGCGGCCTAGTTTTCTTACCGCATACCCAACGTAAAGAAACCATGGACACGCCCAATCACTACGATTTGAATTAGACGATTGGGGACGGGATGTCCGTTGCTTAAATTTGACGCCCACGAATCTCCCACGCCGGCGCCGCTTCTCGATGGACGGTCCGGAATTCCGATAATGAATCCCCGTACATGATCTCTCGAGGTATCTTCTTGATCGGGATCGCATGCAGCTTCCTGCGCATCGATGCCGATGCCCAGCACCTCGACTCCCTCACCCATTCGTATCCCGATTCGCTCTGTACCTACTGCTCGGAGTGGAACGTGCCGCAGGAGCCCTTCAGGATTCATCACAACACGTATTACGTCGGACCCCGCGGCCTGGGCGCCGTATTGATCACGTCGCCGGAAGGGCACGTCCTGATCGATGGCGCGCTTCCGAGCTCGGCCCCGATGATCCTCGAACATATTCGGACGCTCGGATTTGACCCCTCCGAGATCGCTCTCATCCTGAATTCGCACGCACACTTTGACCACGCGGGCGGAATAGCCGCCATTCAGCGTGCCAGCGGAGCCCGCGTGGCGGCGAGTCCGGCAAGTGCCTCCGTCCTCGAAAGAGGGCGCAGCGGTCCGGACGATCCCCAGTACGGTGTCCTCCTGGACTTCCCGGCGGTGAATGACGTCGAACGGTTCACACCGGGCGATACGCTTCATGCCGGCTCCATCGAAATTATCTCACACGCGACGGCGGGTCATACGCCCGGCGGCACGAGCTGGTCGTGGCGATCCTGCGAAGGCGACCGCTGTCTGAACGTCGTCTATGCCGACAGTCAGACGCCGGTATCGGCAGATGATTTTCGCTTTACGGATAGCGCGACGTACCCGGATGCCGTCGCGGATTTCGAACGCGGGCACGACATCCTTGAACGCCTGCCATGCGACGTCCTGATCACCACGCACCCGGGTGCCTCGTCATTTTGGGAGCGGTATGAACGCGGCGTCGACGGTCTTGTCGATCCGGATGCCTGTCGGCGCTACGCCACTTCCGCGCGCGGGCAACTTCGCGATCGGCTTCAGCGGGAGGCGGAGGAAGCGTCCGATCGTGAGTGAATCCGTTGACCCACCTGATTATGCCACGATCTGACTGGAACGACCGCTACGCGACCGGCGATATCCCGTGGGATACCGGAGAACCTTTTGATTATCTCGTCGAATTCGTGCGTTCTCGAGCCGTCCCGCCGGGCCGGGCCCTGGACGTCGGGTGCGGCACGGGCACCAATGCGATCTGGCTGGCCAGGCAGGGCTTCGACGTGCTCGGCGTCGACATCTCGGATATCGCCATCGAAAAAGCCCGCGAAAAGCTGGGTGATTCGGACCTCCCCTGTCGTTTCGCAACGCTCGATATTCTAAAGGAGCCGGTGCCCGGCGGTCCGTTTGACTTCGTTTTCGACATCGGGTGTTTCCACATTTTTGACGATGCGGAGGATCGCGCGCTGTTCGCCGAGCGTCTGGCTGCCGTACTCGACGAGGAAGGGCTCTGGCTGAGCCTGATCGGCAGCACCGAAGGGCCCGAGCGCGATCACGGCCCGCCACGCCGATCGTTACGGGACGTCGTCATCGCCATCGAGCCAAGCCTCGAAATCATCGAGATCCGCTCGACCGAATTCCGTGCGCACCTCCCGACGCCCGCCGCCGCCTGGGTGTGTGTCGCGCGACATCGGCGGATGCCGGCCCAACCATCGACAAGGAGGACATAATGCACGTCGCCCTGAGGGCTGAGTAGCTCATGCGGGAAACGGACCACCCGGCCTACTCTGTCTAGCCGGCGCTGACCCGAATCTACCGACCTAAAAACGCCCCACGTCGGCCGCGTGTGCCGATTAGGGGCGTTCTCATTTTTGCGTTCGACAGCAGCGACCGGACTACCGGCGAAGGCGGACAGGGGCCGGCTGATCCACCCTATTTTAGCACCGCCATGCGCCGCGTCTTCGTAAAGGAGCCGGCGGACAGTCGGTAGAGATAGATACCGCTAGGTAGAAGGCCGGCGTCGAACGCAACCGTGTGCCGGCCGGCGTCCATCGATCTGTCGACCAGTCGCGCGATCTCGCGGCCCATGACGTCATAGACTATGAGCCGCACGAGAGACGCGTCGGGCAGCGCGAAACCGATCGTCGTCTGCGGATTGAATGGATTCGGATGATTGGGCTCGAGGGCAAACGCTACCGGAATGCCCGCTCCAGAGGCCGGGGTCTGCGCGACCGGCGAAACAACTTTCGTGACATCCGCATCCGCGACTTCCGCTTGCACCGCCTTCTCCTTCATCTCCTTTGCATGCGCCGCCTCTGACCCATCCGCCTCCATGGTTTCAGCCTGTGCGAGCTCGGTTTCCGCGGTTTCCGCCTCAGCCGGCGCCGCCTGAGCGGTTTCCGCCTGCACGGTTGTTGCGGCCATCGCCACATCAGATGTCGTACCCCCTTCGTTCTCAGCCAGCAGGGCCGGGGTCCCACAGCCGACCACGGTGTACACGGCCTCGCCGACTGCGGGCGTTCGCTTCTTTGCCATCGGCACGTGCACCTCGTACGTAGCCGTCCCCACGTTGCCCGACGCGTCAGCGATCGCGACGGTCATTGTGTAGACGCGACCATCGCCCCCACCCTGACGCTCGGCCCGGAGCCGGACCGACCGGCAGTCGTCGACGACGATGTCGTTGCTTGTGTTGCCGTCGCGGAATCCGTCTTCGGGCTCGTCGCTGGCGACGGAGGCGACGACGGCGGTACCCGGGTCGAGTGCACCGCCGCACTGATCAGTAGCCGTGAGGCCGAGATCGTCGAGCGAGACCGTGTGGTAGGCGCGGTCCACGGGCCAGAGCACCAATGCCGGCACACCCACCGTGAGCGTTGGAAGCGTCGTGTCGACGATGGTGACGAGGACCTCGTCTGTGTCTGTCTCGCCGGAGGGGTCCGTTACGGTGAGGGTGAGTATGTGATCGCCAAGGCCGAACACGACCGACGGTGATTCGCCGGTCGCAACCGTGCTTCCGACGGCATCCGTCCAGACGTACGTGAGAGCGTCGCCGTCGGGATCGGAAGAGCCGGAGCCGTCGAGGTCGACGTTTGTGCCGGAGGGCCCGGCGCACTCGATTATCCGGTCCTCGCCGGCATCCGCGACAGGCGGCTGGTTGGGCGGGACGCATGCCGTCTCGCTCGCAGCCCCTGGCGCTAGCGTCGTCGTTCCGTCGGGGCACCGTTCCGCTCGTGTAGCACCGATCACGTCCACGTAGAAGCCAATCTCGGCAAGTACGCACTCTACTGCGCCGGGGACGGCGCTAAACGTGCCGAGTGGGCAGGGGGTCGCTTCGATTGCCCCGACGGTGGCAACGAACTTCCCTGCAGGTGCATCGAGGCACGAGGCCTGGCCCGTGTCGGGCTGATACTTTCCTGCCGGGCACGGGGTCGCTTCGGCTGCCCCAACGGTGGCGACGAATCTCCCTGCAGGTGCGTCCAGGCACGAGGTCTGGCCCGTAT
>CAZART010000157.1:0-10028 GCA_964487555.1 uncultured Rhodothermales bacterium | reverse complement strand
TTGCGGCGGCGACCCCGACCTCCACGCGCAGCTCCGCTCGCTGCTGGAGGCTCAAGCCGGGGGTGTCGCTTTCTTCGATGCACTCGCCGGATCGTTGTTTGGGCGAGGGGAGGCGCCTGTTGGTGGAGACGGCCTGGACGGCGAAGCATTAAGGGGGCGGCGCGTTGCGCATTTCGAGCTGGAAGAAATGCTCGGCGCCGGGGGCATGGGCGTCGTCTACCGGGCGCGCGACACGCGGCTGGATCGAACGGTTGCCCTCAAGTTTGTGGCACCTCATCTCAGCCATGACGAGAAGGCAAAGGCGCGCCTCATCCGGGAAGCGAAGGCGGCCTCGGCCCTCGACCACGTCAACATCGGGTCCGTACACGAGATCGGTGAGAGCGCCGACGGACTGCTCTTCATCGCCATGGGCTACTACGGCGGGGAGACGTTGAAGGCCAAAATCGAACGCGGACCGCTGCCGCCGCAGGATGCGCTGAATCATGCGCTCCAGATGGCCGAAGGGCTCTCGTGCGCGCATGCGGCCGGCATCGTGCATCGCGATATCAAGCCGGCCAACGCGATCGTAACGGAGGAGGGAATCGTAAAGATCGTCGACTTCGGGCTGGCCTGGACCGGTGCTGCGAGCCTGACCTCCACGAATGCATTGATGGGCACGCTCGCCTATATGTCCCCCGAGCAGGCGCGGGGAGAGTCCGTCGACCACCGGACGGACCTCTGGTCACTCGGTCTGGTCCTCTACGAAATGCTTACGGGAGAGCGGCTGTTTCCCGGCAACTACGCGGCTGTTATTGCCGCCAATCTGAATGAAGAGCTGCCGTCCATCGACGAAGATCGGCTACCTTCGCAGGTCCTGCCGGTCATCAAGAAGTTGTTGCAGAAAGACCCCGGCCACCGCTACGCAGATGCAACGCTTCTTGCGCGTGACCTGAGGCGTCTTGCGGCCGATGAAAAGATTAAACGTCGGATTCCGGTCGTCTGGCCGTTAGCCGCACGCCGACGCATCGGCGGCTCGCGTCGAATGCTCGTCGGCGCATTGCTGCTTATACCTCTGGCGGCTGCGGTGGGCATCATCGCATTTCGAAACACTCCCGTTGACATTTCGCCTGCCGGATACGCGATCTCCGACGACGTGACGCTCGCATGGACCCTGGATGTGCGCAAGCATCCGAATCTTTTTCCGCTGGGTCCGACCGTCGGGCCGCGGACGGTGAACGCGGGGATGGACTTCGATGGCGACGGTCGGAAGGAAATTCTCTTCGTGACGGACGAGTGGGTCTGGGGTGGAGAACCGGGCATTGTCACCGTCTATCTCTATGAGAACGCCGGAGATGACCTCTACGAATACGTCTGGCACTGGAGCCATTCTGAGCCTTCAAGCCAGTTGGCGGCGTTGATCTGGGGTGACTTGGATCGGGACGGACTGTGGGAGATCTACGTGGGCATACCTACCGTCAACGACGATCCGAACGACCTGTTTATCTTCGAGCAGAATGCGGACGGAACCTTTCCCGATGGGCCGACGCTCGTCTATGACTACGGGCGCGACGGGAGCTTGGATTTTCGCCCGTCGGGCTTCGCGCTCGACGACGTCGACGGCGATGGGGCCACTGAGCTGGTGACGGTATCGCGTACGGAGTGGAATCGCGAGCTCGTGGTGATTTCCCTCGCAACGGAGCAGCTCGACGCATCGGCGATTTTTCATATCGAATTTGAGGCGGGCAATGAACTTCTCGGCGGCGGCAAGCCCTTCGACGTGGATGTCGTCGACTTTGACGGGGATGGCCGGCAGGAGATCTGGGTGAATACCTGGTACGCGTTTTCCTGGACGATCTTCGAGGCGACGGGACCCGACGCGTATGCACTTCAGGCGGATATCAATTCGGAATTCCCCGCCGCCGGTAACCCCGGTTCGCTCAACCTGCACAAGTTGCATTTTGTGGACCTCGCACGTGACGAACGTCTGGAGATGCTTGCGCCGATGACGAATGGAAAGTTGTATTATCTGCCAAACACGGCCGACGTCTCGACGATCACCGGTGCGTCGTGGGTGGAGGTCGGCACCTTCGACGCACTCAGTAGCGGCAGCGATATAGGGGATCTCGACGGCGATGGGCTGGTGGACGTCATTACAGCGAACGGCCCGTCCGAGAGGCTCTCGCGTATCGAGTACAACGGGGTCGGCAACCCGGCCGATTCGACAAGTTACACGTGGTCGGTGTTGCTCGATGGTACGGGCAGTGGGGACTTCTTCTTTTCGCCGCGAATAGGTGACGACCTCGACGGCGACGGCCGGAACGAGATCGTCGTGCCGAACTGGCGTCCCGCTAACGAGGACCAGCCGCTGTTACTCGTGCTCGAGTCGACGGCCATCTACAGGCTTTCGAGCGACTTTACCAAGGCATGGTCGCTGGATCCTCGTGCGCATCCGCACCTTTTCCCGCGGGGTCCCTCTTTTAGCATCTGGACGGCGAATGTCGGGATGGATTTTGACGGCGACGGCATGCATGAAATGCTCTTCGCGACGGATGAGACTAGATGGGGCGGTCCGGATCCGGGCATTCTCGACGTCTATCTATACGAGAACGTGGGGGACGACCGATACGAATATGTCTGGCATTGGAGCCATCCCGAACCCTCAAACTCGTATCCACCGCTGGCGTGGGGGGACATGGATGGAGACGGATTGTGGGAGATCTACCTGGGGATTCCGACGATCAATGACGATCCGTACGACCTGTTGGTGTTCGAGCAGAACGCGGACGGTACCTTCCCGGATGCGCCCACGGTGGTCTACGACTATGGGCGCGCAGGGCAACTGGATTTTAGACCGTCGGGCTTCGCGCTCCACGACGTCGACGGCGATGGGGACGTCGAGCTGGCGACGATTTCGCGTACGGTCGGGCGCCTCGAACTGGTGGTACTATCGCTGGCGACGGAGGACCTCGACGCGTCCGCAGCGTTCGACATCGAATTTGAGACACGCCTTGGCAACCTGGGCGGCAGCTATATCTTCGACATCGACGTCGTAGACTTCGACGCCGACGGAAGGAAGGAGATCTGGGTGAATTCCGGGCCCAATTTCTCGTGGGCTATTTTTGAGGCGCTGGACGAGGATATCTATGAGCTACAGGCGGACGTCCGGGGGGCATTCCCAGGCTCTCCACCTCACACGGAGCCGTTCTCGCGCAACCTCCACAATCTGCACTTTCTGGACGTCACTGGGGACGGGAGTTTGGAAATGCTGGCGCCGATGGCGAACGGCAAGCTGTACTATCTGGCGAGTACGGACGACGTTTCGACAATCATCGGCCCATCCTGGGCCGAGGTAGGCACCTTTCTCGCGGCCGGCCGGGCCCATGGCAGTGACGTGGGGGATCTCGACGGCAATGGGCGGCTGGACATCGTCACGGCAAACACGTCCGCGACGGTATCGCGCATCGAATATAATGGAACCGGTCATCCGGCGGATTCGACGAGCTACACCTGGTCGACGCTGCTCGACGCCAGGGGCAGCGGAGATCACTATCACGCGCTCCGCATCGCCGACCTCGACCGCGACGGCAAAAGGGAGATCATCTTACCAAACAGTTACGCTTACAACGAGGGCCAGCCGCTGATCCTGGTGCTTGAGGCCAGGACCCGGGTGGGCGCTCAGCAGAATGGTCGTCCCGAGCGCCTGTCGGTTCAAACAGAACGCTAAGCGAGATGCGGGATGAACCCCACGCGATGGAACACGCTTAAGGCCCTGCTCGAGCAGGCGCTCGCGTTGCCCGAAGAGGAACGGGTGCAGTTCGTTGAGGGGGCTTGCGGCGGCGACCCCGACCTCCACGCGCAGCTCCGCTCGCTGCTGGAGGCTCAATCCGGGGCCGCCGGTTTCTTCGATGCGCTCGCCGGATCGCTGTTTGAGCACGGGGAGGCGCCTGACAGTGGAGACGGCCCGGACGACGAAGCGGCAATCTGGCCTGTTGAATCCGAGCAACCCGCGGTTTGAAGAGGTACGGCTGGGTACACCCAAACCGTTCGAGGTGGATTTGCGTATCGGCCGCTGATGTCGGATTCTTGACGGCAGAATGTACCATGCGTCCACCTCGGGTGGATGCCCGCGAAATGCTGGATTTCGACAATTCGTTCCGCGCTCCATGTGAGGTGATGTCGCTATGTTTGGATTCTTCGCAGCTTCGGGCCGGAGCGGCGGCCGACGTCCCGGTACGCCCGTCATGTTCGCCATGCGCTCTTTCGTCGGCATCGCACTGCTACTTATCGCCGCATCGTTCGGCTCTGCGCGGGCTCAGCTCCGTACAACGACGGTGCGCTTCGAGCATCTTACCATTGCCGACGGTCTCTCAGACAACGAAGCGTTCGCGGTCATGCAAGATCGGCGCGGCTTTATCTGGATCGGCACGGAGAACGGGCTCAATCGATACAACGGCTACGATTTCACCATCTTCAGGCAGAACCCGGCGGACACCGTCGGCCTCGTCGATAGCAGCATATACGATCTAATCGAGGCGAGTGACGGCACGATCTGGGCAGCGACGTTCGCGGGACTGACGCGGTACGATCCGCGCACAGACGGCTTTACAACGTACGCAGGTCCTAACGCGGTGGTCGAGGGACTGCCGCAGTTGCGATACAACCACCTTCTCGAGGATCGAAACGGACGCATCTGGGCCGCCGGGAGGGCAGGCCTTCACGTTATTGATCCCGGCACAGGTTCTGTAAAAAGCTTTCCGGACGAGAGGGATGGCGAAGAGCTTCTATGGGCGGGACTGGCCCAATCGAGCGACGGCACCGTGTGGGCCGCTCTGATCGGTCGCGGCATTCGCAGCTTCGACCCAACAACGTATTCCGTCTCGAGACATCTCGAGACATCTCGATGAACAACTCGACGGCGACCCGGCGATTCCGCAGCTGGAAGACGACGAGGGAGCCCTCTGGCTCGCAGGACGGGGCATCTATCGCTACGAGCCGTCGACGGGCGCGCTCGACCATTTCCTTCCTGATCCCGATGCGCCCGCCACGTCAGACAAGAACACGGTCAATACGATCCATCAGGATCGAAACGGGCGTATATGGCTGGGCATGGCAACGAACGGGCTCTTTGAGTTCGACCCTGCTGCCAGGGCCTTTGTGCATCATGCTCCGGATCCTGCCGATCCGACCAGCCTTGCCGCGAATACGGTTGACGACATCTACAAGGACGACAACGGTGTCTTGTGGATAGCGACGTCGTCCGGACTCGACCGATGGGATCCGCGACGTGCGGCCGTAACGAGGTTGACGTATCCTGCGCTCGAGGGATTCGGTTTTCCGGTATATGAGGACCTATCCGGCCATATCTGGATCGGTTCCAACGAAGGAGCGATACGGTACGATCCCGTTTCCGGTACGTCGACCCATTATCGCGAGAATCCAAACGACACAACGGGTCTTGGGTCAAATCTCGTAACGCATTTCTACGACCACCCGGGCGAGCCGAACGTTCGCTGGATCGGCTATGCGGGCGGCACGGTCGACCGGCTGAATCTTCGAACCGGAAACGTAGATCAGTACCGACTCCGCGACTTGCCGCATGGAGTCAATGCGCCCGTCAGCAGTATGTACGCATCACCGAACCGGCCGAACGTGTTGTGGGTAGCGATCTATCCCGGGCTCTGCAAGCTCGAGATCGATTCGGGCAACCAGAAATGCGATACGGCGAAAGACGGCGATTCGGGCTCGCTTCCGAATCCTTATGTGGACACGCTGGAGCCGGACCCCATCGATCCCGATATCGTGTGGGTCGGGATGGACGGGGGCGGCCTGAGCCGCTTCAACACAAAAACCGAGCTCTTTACGCACCACTTCGGGGCCGTGCGCGGCGACTCGACGACCCTTTCCGTACCGTTCGTTCTGCCGGTCCATGCATCGCGTTTCGAGCCAGGAGTGCTCTGGATCGGGACCTTTGGAGGAGGCATCAATCGTTTCGAGATTGATTCAGGCACCGTCACGGACATCTTTACCGAGCAGAACAGTGAGCTTCCCAGCAATGTCGCAGGTACTCTCACCGAGGATACGGCCGGTGCGATCTGGGCGGGAACGCGATCGGGGTTGGTGCGAATCGATCCCGCCGACGGACGAGTTCGGACTATGAACCCGCAGTTGGGGCTGTCTCTTGCGCACGAGATTGAGCTGTCGGGCGGCGGGAAGACTCATATCGTCGTCGGTATGAGAGGGGCGGTTTATTATTTCGATCCGAATCGCATCGTGGCGCGAGCCGAGCCTCCGCGGGTTGTTCTGACTGAAATGCGGCTGTTTGATCAGACGGTGCGACCGGGTCCGGAGAGTCCGCTTCGGCAGCCGCTAGACATCACGAATTCGATCCGGCTGGGGTACGCCCAGCGCGACGTCTCCTTTAGTTACGCCGCACTCGACTTCATGCATCCCGAAGGCAACCGCTACGCGTACCGACTGGAGGGCTACGACGATAGGTGGCGGGAAGTGGGCATGCAGCGTCAGGCTACGTACACAAACCTGCCGCCCGGTAGGTATACGTTTCGCGTTAAGGCCGCCAACAGCGTAGGAGTGTGGAACGAAGAGGGCACCGCCGTCGAGCTAACGATCTTGCCGCCGTGGTGGCGTACGTGGTGGCGTACGTGGTGGGCGTACGGGATCTACGGCATGTTATTTCTGGGAGGTGTATTTGCGGTGGACAGGTATCAGCGGCGGCGTCTCATCGCGAAAGAGCGCGAACGTGCGCGTGAACGCGAGCTTGAGCAGGCTCGAGAGATCGAGCGGGCCTACAAGGAGCTGAAAACGGCCAAGGACCGGCTCGTGCAGCAGGAAAAAATGGCCTCGCTGGGACAGCTTACGGCCGGAGTCGCCCATGAGATCAAAAATCCGCTCAACTTCGTGAACAACTTCGCCGGGCTCTCCGAGGAGCTCGTCGAGGAGCTGCGCGCGGCGATGAAAGAGGGGGATGCCGACGAGGTCGACACCATCCTGAGCGATCTATCCGTGAACACGTCTAAGATAAGCGAGCACGGGCAGCGCGCCGATTCGATCGTCCGGTCCATGATGCACCATGCTCGCGGCGAAAGTGGTAAACGCGAGCACGTCGATCTAAATGCTCTCATAGAGGAATATGTGGACCTGGCGCATCACGGAAAACGCGCGCAGGTGCCGGACTTCAACGTCGAGATTGAAAAGCACCTGGCCGCGGACGTCGGTACGGTCGACATCGTGCCGCAAGACGTCGGCCGGGTGGTGCTTAACTTGTTTGGTAACGCATTCGATGCGGTACACGAGCGGGCCGATCCGGAAGCGATACACGAGCCGGCCGGACCGGAAGCGGTACACAAGACGGTCGGACAGGAAGCCGGCGCCTATCTGCCGCGCGTTACGGTAAGCACGCGGCGCCACCGAGACGTCATTGAGATATGCATAGCGGACAACGGCCCCGGCATCCCCGAAAACGTGCGCGAGAAAATCTTTGAGCCTTTTTTCACGACCAAGCCGACGGGCTCAGGAACAGGTCTCGGTCTCTCGCTCAGCTATGACATCGTCACGCAGGGGCATGGCGGAAGTTTGACCGTCGAATGCGTGGACGGACAGGGCGCTTCGTTCGTCGTGCGGATCCCAGCCGGCGCGACTGTGCCTGAATAGCGCGAACTATCGTCACGGCGCGCGTGCGGATTTAGAAGGTGCTTATTCGCTTGCGGAGAAATAGTGCGATTCGACCGGGTTTCCGAATACCTTGCATATGGCCTCAAATGAAAAACCCGAACGCGCCGTTCATGTGGCGAACTCGGGGCTTCGCTCCCATGACAGTACGTTGTTCGAACCGAAGACACTTGTTCATTTGGACAGTATTGCACGTTGTAAAGGAACACGCGGACCGGGCGAGGCTTTGAAGGGTCGAGTTGACACAATCAATTGTTTCAACTGAGCTATGCCATTCACGTGACCCGGTAGCCGCATGGCCCCCGAAGCAGTCGTTTCTTCGAAGCGATCCCCGACCCGAGATCGCTGGCTCGATCTCGTCTCGACGTGGGACAACACCGAAGCTGATGCCCGGATTAGGGAGGGTCTGCCAATGAGCCTGGCGGTCTATCTGCAGGATGTTCTAGAGCTCACTGACGAGGAAGCCGGCAACCTCATAGGCCGTTCTCGAAGCACCTACACTCGGTACCGGAATGAAGGCCGGGCGCTTGGCGCCTCGGAAGCCGAGCGCGCGGTAAGGTATGCCCGTCTGCTAAGCCTTGCCGCCGAAACGTTCGGGAGTCTGGACGAGGCGAAAGACTGGATGCGTGAAGCGAACTACGCGCTGGGTGGACGCGCGCCGTTGGATATGGCCGAGACGGATCCCGGCGCGCGCGTCGTGCAGGACCTTCTACTCGGTCTGCAATACGGGCATGTCTTCTAGCACGCTCGCTGCGTATCACTTGAACCGAAGCAGCCGACGTGCCCACGATTCGTATCTACCGTGTCGTCCATCGGAAGTATGTTGAGGAGGCCTACTCCGGCAAGGAAGGCCTGTACGCCGATAGCCGCTGGGCGAGCCGCGGTCGACTCGTGGTCTATGCCTCCGAAAACCTGGCCCCTGCAGCGCTTGAGAAGATCGCCGGTGCAGGTCAGCTCTCGCGCCTCTCTCAGATGGTATATGTGCCGACAAATTTGGACGCCGACACCATACTGGATCTCCAAGAGTTGCCTGACGAGTGGGATCAGCGGCCGCCCCGTCAGGCTTCCCGTGCTATCGGTGATGCCTGGCTGACGTCGAATGACTCCGTAGCACTGCGTGTGCCGTCGGTCGTGGTGCCCGAAGGATCGAACTTCGTTCTAAATCCCGGCCACCCGGACTTCGACGCGTCGGTCACGATTCACGTGTCCGAACCACTCCGTCTCGATCCGCGGATTTTGGAGAGGAACTGATCGAAGCTCATTCCTTCCGCGTATGCACGGATTCGCTCGTTGGCTTCGGGAACGTTGGTGACTAAGGAGGACGGACCCGGGCTGGGCCGACTATTTCGCCCGACCACCTAGAATTGAAAAAGTCCCAAACTGGCCGTTCACGTGTGTAAAGTCGGGGCTTTGGCGACCGATGTCCGATCTTCGGTACTATCGAGGTCAGAAGAACTGGTTTCTCTAATAGCGACGTGGCTGACTCAAGAGTTGTCTTCGCGAGCTCAACGAATTCGAATCCGAACTGGTGCCGCGTCGTAGAAACGAAAACCCATCTACCGTCTGGCTGGACTGAACACATGGATGATCGCGAGGAGCGAATCACGTCTGATCCCGTACTCGAGGTGTATAAAAGGGACATCGACCAGACGCTGATCCGCGAGAATCTCAAGCTCTCTCATGAAGAGCGCCTATTGAAGCTCATCGAGCACCGGCTTTTTGCCGACGAATTGCGTCAGGCAGGGCGGCGCGTTCGCGGCGACGGTAAATGATGGATCTGCCCAGACTGTTGCGGCTGCTCGATGGGCACGGTATGGCGTTCGTCATCGTTGGGGGCGTGGCGGCTGAATTTCACGCTTCAAACGGATGCCGGTCCAATAGATCTTTTCGGCGAGATCGCCGGCGGCGGTGCGTATGAGGATCTCGTTGGCCGTTCGATTGAAGTCGACATCTTCGAAGTGCGGTGCCGCCGCATCGATCTCGATGCACTCATTCGCACGAAGCGTGCAGCCGGCCGGCCCCGGGACCTCGAAGTTATTGCCGAGCTCGAAATTAGTCGTGAAAGCCGAGGAGAAGTCTGACGATCTGCACCTGCCTGGTCGAAATCGATGGTCGGCGTCTCCCGGCCGCCCAGACCAGATCCGACCTTCAGATGCAGACGAAATTCTTGCTGGCGGCTCTGCTGTTCGCAGGGTTCTAATCACGCGTATTCTGGATCCTGCTTCTATGGGCGGTGTACTTGGGCTCACTTCGGCAAAGTCATAACGAAAGTTGCGCCCTCGCCTTCTTCGCTTACGACGGATAAGCTGCCGCCGTGCCCTTGGGTCACGATGTCGTAGGCGAGGCTCAGTCCCAGTCCGGTT
>CAZART010000156.1:0-10106 GCA_964487555.1 uncultured Rhodothermales bacterium | reverse complement strand
CCAATTAGCGCCATGGTGAGGAGGGGATCACCGGTGCGCCCACCGATTACGAGGGCCGTCGTGAGGGCCAGAAAGGTCGAGATGCTGATGAGTAGTTCGGTTCGTTGACGCTCCAGCACGTCAAATAGGCGGGTGAGGGGAGAAGCCACCCCGCCGGCAAAAAATGAGGCCGCCAAATATTGCTCGTAGACACCGGCCGTTCGCCACTCGAAGCCGAAGACGAACTCCAAAAGCTCGGGTCCCACAGCGATAAGGACTACGGTGGGATACATGCCGATCATCACCAGTCGCGCGTGCACCGTACGGGTGAATTCGCCCAGTCGGTCGGCGCGATGCGCCTCGGCGGCGTGGACGAAGAAGACCTGCGAGACGGCGGTGCCGATAAGGCTCAGCGGTACGGCGAGGGCGACGAAAGCCCGTCCGAAGTAGCCCACGGTCTCGAGCGAGAAGTAGATCGGAAGCAGGAGGATCGGCAGCCGGGCAACGACGGCATTCAGTGCGGCTGCCGGCGTCGAATACGCCGGAAAACGGCGATAGCGCGCGGCCGCACGGCGGATCGCCCGAACGTCGAAAGCCTCCCGCAAACCGTCTGCCGCTCGGCGCGCCAACATGACGGCGTAGTATGCACTCGAGGCCACGTGCGCCGCAAAGAAGCCGCCGATCAGTCCGCCTGCTCCGAGATTCGTCGCGGCGCCGGCCGCCACGCGTGACGACACCATCACGACCTTGTTCGTCACTTCGCCTGCGGTAATCGTACGGAACGCTTTGCGCCGCGAGAGCCATACCTCGGTCAGCTTCCCGAAACGCATCAGCAGAAGCGTGGGCGGTACGAGCCACAGATAGGGGGCGACCGCGTCGACGCGCAGCGCATGCGCGATCTCGTGACGCCAGAATGCAGCCGCTAGCGTCAGCAGCACGGTGACCCCCGTTAGCAGCGATGCGAGCCAGAGGATTGATCCGGCTTCGCGGTCGCTCTCCGGTAGCAATATCGCATCCTCGTATCGCAGCGAAGCAAACGTGATGAGAATGCTAATGATCATCACGAAATAATCGGACACGCCGAACTGTTCAGGTGTGAACAGGCGCGTAAGGATCGGTACCGTCAGGTAGGATACGACAAGTGTGACCGCCGTCCCGGAGAGAAGCGTTACGACCGGGCCGCGAAAACCTTCGCGGGAGTACAGATGGTCGATCCAGGACCGAAGACGTGCCATCACGGCGTCACGTTCGCTTCGTCGTCGGATGCCGCGAGCCTGTAGACGTAGAGATCGCCCGCACGAAATACCTCCGTGAATTGCTTCCGCGGCACCGCCGCTTGGGCCGTTGTGTCCGGAGCGCCGGCCACGGCGGGCGCGTCGGAATCGTTGTCCGCGGGCCTCACGGCGGATGTATCGGCCGTTTGCGCATTATTGGCGTCGAAGTCCAGCCGCGCAGGACGGACCACGTATTCGAATCGATACTGCTCCGCGAGGTCTCGCAGTTCCGATGCGGAGAGGCTCGCGTACGCACTGTCGAGCTGCGCCTGCGTTTGTGGGCCGCCGCGATCCGGCAGCTCGATGGGAGCCATGTTCGTCAACCGATCAAACCAGACAATCATCTGTGCATCCATGAACGGGATCGCTTTGTAGTTGACGACGATCGTTCTGTGGCTTTCGCTTCGAAAGGAGGAGAAGGACGGCGGTACGGCGAAGATGGCCGAGGTTGCCGTGCTGCGCTTGACCCAGGTTTGGACTTCGCCGATCGGCTCGGCGGCACGCCGAAACGGACCGATGAGCTCGTGCAGGTAGCCCTCGGTGTGTAGGACCGCCGCACCGACACCGATCCATACCACGGATACGAACGCCAGTCCCCAGCGGGGCCACCTTAGCACGGTGCGTATGGGATGGCGTAAGGAGTCGGGCATCCAGAACGTTACGGCGCCGCAGATGAGAATGACGAATAGGAGCTTCGCCAGAACGGTCATTTTGAACAGCTGCAGTTTGGCGATCTGCAGGACAGGCATCACCTCGGTAAATACGGTGCCGATCGCACACAGAAGGGCGATCAGCACGAACGAACGGAGGATGAAGTCCAGCTGCTGAATGCCCCGCCTGTGGCGCACCGACAAAAGCGTGCCGAGCCCCAGGACGGCGAGTGCGCCGAAGCGAATGTAGGAGTGCTCGTAGAACGATCCTGGAAGGTAGTGGTGGGGAAGGCGAAACTCGGCGAGAATGTAGAAGAGCGACGGGTCCGGATTGAGCTCGGCCGATCGCGCCACGAGCTGCTGATAAATGATGGGGCCGAGGGCGGGGGAGGACCAGAGGACGAATAGGGCGCCAAAAACGAATATCCCACCCAGCGTGTGAGGTCCCGGCTCGCGGCGGATCCAGTGATAGGCGCGCAGGGCTACCAGCAGCATCGCGACGTGGAGGCCGACCAGCGCCTGCATCCAGCACGCGACGCCGAGCAGGACCGGCGCAATCAAAAATCGGCCTCGAAGATAATGGTAGATGGCCCACAGACTTAGTGCCCAGGCGAGCATGCTGGGGACGAGCATACTGTGAACGAGATCATTCCCGCCCAGCGTCCATAGGGGAGTAAATACAAGTCCGATAACGACGCTTGCCGCCGCCGCGAGCTGGTCGCCCGTGAACAAGAAGGCGAGCTTGTACACGGCACCCGCTATGAAAATCCACACCACCACGAAAAGAAGCAGCGTGGTCAGCCAGATCGGCAGGATCAGCGAAAAGGCATTGAGCAGCCACACAAAATAGGTGCGAACGCTGAACTCTGTGATTTGCGTTGCCACGAACCAGTCCTGCGTGAACAAGGCCGGATCGAGGTGATGAAGCAGGTACGGAATGACCTCATCCTGATCGCTGTTGGCGTAGTCGTAGCCGAATCGCAGAAAAAAGAGCAGAAACGAACCGAGGAGTACGAAGACGGGTGGGTTCGCCTCGTAAACGTGCTCGGTCCGATCTCGACGCCGTCGGAATCGCCTCATGGCCGACATACTTGGGTGAGCCTGCTCGGTAACGAAGGGACGATGTGAAGGTGGGAGCAGAAGATACAGAAGCGCTCCGCCCTGATCAGCGCAATATCGAACGAATCTTATAAACTAGCTTCAGCTCACGTCGACCAATGCGGACAATCCGGTAGTACGGCATCAGATTCGACCCAAACTTTCGCTTAAATTCCGCGATGCCGGGCGTATTGGCTCCGACGAAATCGAAGGTGTCGATGCCCTCTGCGGTGAGCCGGGGAAAAAGTTCGCCGATGAGCACCGTCATGGCCGGCCCCGGTACGCTGCCTGCTAACCAGTAAGAAGCCGTCGTGGCGGCCCGTGCGACGGCTACGGCCGCATCGATCGCCCCCGTCTTTCGGTGCCGCAGGCCGTAGATCGTCGCCAGGCCCGATGACTGAACCGAATCCACGAGCAGCGCCAGCTGCTGCTCGCCGAGGGGCGGACGGCGGTCGTGGCGTGCATAGCTGGCGAAGCAAAGGTGAACGACGGCTGATGCGGCATCTCCGCCCTCGATTACGTCGTACGTGGTGCGCGAGCGTTCGAAATTCCGCGTCACGCCGCCGGACCACTCGCTCGGTTTCGTGGGGAGCGATAAGACGTACGTGTAGAACGGCTGCACGTCCCATCCGCGCCACGACGCCGGCCGAACGTCTCGAATTGCCGTGGGTAGATGCAGCCGGACCGCGTGGAAAGAACGCTCGAGCGCCTCCAGGAGTAGTTCGAATCCGGATGTGCGCCCGTGAATCTTGTTCTCGGCCGTTTCCTGGCCGAGTAGTATGGCCGAAAAAGGGGTGACGGGCGGGACGATGATTTCGCGGTAGGGTCCCCGCCGCTTCCACGTGACGGCCGCCCCGGCCACGTCCCGGCCGCCACGACGGACGACGGCAATGGTCGTTTCGAGATCTGCGGCTGCCGCAACGGCCCTAACGTATTCCAACCGCGAAAAAACAGTCCGCTGCGGCGAGCGATCCCAGAGCATCTGCCATCGCTCGCCACTGTCGGCGTCACCAGGGACGAGGAATGTCGTGTCGCTGGTCACGCGAATCAGAGAATATACTGGCTCAAATCGCGATTTTTCACGACGGAACTCAGCTTCTCGTCCACGGTGTCGCCGTCCACTACGATGTGTTCCATCATCTCATCGGGCACGTCAAAGAGGATGTCCTCAAGCAGCGTCGTCAGAATGGTGTGCAGCCGGCGAGCACCGATGTTCTCTACCTCCGAATTCACCTGCGCCGCGATTCGGGCGATTTCCCTCACGGCGCTGTCCGTGAACTCGATGTGCACGCCTTCAGACGACATGAGAGCCGTGTATTGCTTCAGAAGCGCATTCTTTGGCTTCGTCAGGATCTCATAGAAGTCATTTTCATCCAGGCTTCTGAGCTCAACGCGGATCGGAAATCGACCTTGCATTTCGGGGATCAGATCGCTCGGCTTGGAGACGTGAAAGGCACCGCTGGCGATGAAGAGAATGTGGTCGGTCTTCACCATGCCGTGCTTGGTGGTGACGTTTGATCCTTCCACGATGGGAAGAAGGTCGCGCTGAACGCCTTCTCTCGAAACGTCGGGGCCGCTACCCTTGCCGCTGCCGGCCGCGACCTTGTCGATCTCGTCGATGAAAACGATGCCCGACTGTTGAACACGCTCGAGGGCCTCGGTGCGCACCTTGTCCATATCGATGAGCTTTTGCGCTTCTTCCTGCGTCAAGATCTCACGCGCTTCGGTGACCTTCACGCGCCGCTTCTTGCGCTTTTTGCCACCGAGATTTCCGAAGAGATCCTGCAGGTTCACGCCCATCTCCTCCATGCCCATGGGGCCGAACACCTGCAGCATGGGCGACTGATCGGAGGACACTTCGATCTCGATCTCGCGATCTTCGAGGTCGCCTCGCTGAAGCTTCTCGCGGAATTTCTGCCGCGTGCGTTCGCGCAGCTGCGCCTCGGACATTTCCTCATCCCCTTCGTCCTCATCCCCATCCTTGTCGTTCTGCTGCATCACAAAGCCTGGCCCGCTCACGAGCTGTCCGGGCATTTGCTGCTGCTTCGCAGGTGGAATGAGGATGTCGAGGATGCGCTCGTCGGCGAGCTCGACGGCGCGGTCTTCAACAAAAGCCTGCTGTTCTTCCCGCACCATATTGATCGAAATGTCCACGAGGTCGCGGATCATGGAATCGACGTCCCGGCCCACGTACCCGACTTCCGTGAACTTCGTGGCTTCGACCTTGATGAAGGGCGCGCCGGAAAGCCGGGCGAGCCGGCGGGCGATCTCCGTCTTTCCGACGCCGGTCGGGCCGATCATGATGATGTTGTTCGGCATGATCTCGTCTCGCATCTCTTCAGGGGCGTTTTGTCGCCGCCATCGATTGCGAAGCGCTATCGCCACGCTCTTTTTAGCGTCATCTTGACCGATGATATATTTATCGAGCTCGGCCACGATCTGCCGGGGCGTAAGCTCGCGCGTCATGTTCTTTCTATCCTTCTCTTGAAGGGGCGTCATGGTCATAATGTCGTTCAATGCAGCTACCGCTGAGGACTCGAATTGCGCAGGTCGTTATCGTTGAGATGGTCGTCGTCGAGCTCGGACTCAAAGTCGTCCGTTCGGACATCGTGCTCGACGCCGTCGTGGTCATCGGCATCCGGCGTGTACGAATCGCTCGAATCGGCGTCGGCCTGCCCATCGACGGAAAAGTGATAATAATCGTCGTCCTCCTCATAGGAGGAGCGAACGTCGTCGAAATAATAGGGTGCACGCTCTGCCACGTCTTGCTGCACGCGCTCCACGTCGGGATGGTCCCGCTCTACGATGAGGACCGTATAATCATGAGGAAAGCCCTGGCGCTTCTCAAGACGTACGGCACGGAGATCCTCGAGATCGGAAATGATGGCTTTCGGATCGCACGTGCGCTCGTCGAGAACCTCCGACATTTTGCGCAGCAGAGGCGTCAGGTAGACTTCGTCGTATTGTCCAAAGTGCTCCTCAATGATCTCGAGGCCTCGGATGAGAATCGGGTCCTCGATCGATTGAAATGAGGCATGCGTTTTCTTCAGGGGTTCCGGGTTCGTCGGGGCCGATGCTTGTTCGGGCTGCGAAAGCACGCGCCGCCCGAAGGAGCTGAGTAAATCGCGTGCGTCGAAAAATGACTCGCCGTCGACGTGTGACACGTGGTCGAGAGACGGAGGCTCTTGCAGCGCTACGATCAGCACGCGGCGGCCGTACCGTTTGAAGTGCTGAACGAGCGGCAAATAGCTGCGGCTGCCCGTTAACAGTACGAACGTGTCGATATCCGAGCGATGATGGAGCAGGTCCATCGCGTCGACGCACAGCTGGATTTCGACGGCATTGGATTGCAGCGACTGTGGCACGAACCGCGACTCGACGCCCTGGAGATACAGCGCCCGCTGCAGGGCGTCGCCTTTTCCGTTCAACTCGGTAAAATCGGCGTAGGCCTGAGAAACGGCGGTCTGCGTCTCACGTTCCTCGAGAAGGCTTCGTTTCAAGGCCTCGATCATTTCCGAGATGAGCGCCCCCACCTCGCCGTTTCGCCGTGTGGTGGCGCTGAGCGTGTGAAAGAGGTCTTCGTAGTCGACAAAGATGGCGGCGCGAGCCGTTTGGCGATCACGCCCGCCCTCGGATGCGGCGTAACTCATGTGAACGGTAAAACAATAAATGGTGACACTTAATAGATCAATTATTCGGCGTCGATCTCTAGAACGGTGATGTGATCATTTGTGTAGATGCAGATGTCGGCAGCGATCTGGAGTGAATTCTCAACAATCTCTTTCGCGCTCAGTTGATGGGCGTGCTTCAGCGTGGCACGCGCGGCAGCCAGCGCAAAGGGGCCGCCCGATCCAATCGAAACTATTTCATCATCCGGCTCGATCACGTCTCCGGTCCCGCTAATCAATAAAAGTCGCTCCGACGAACCGACCGCAAGCAAGGCTTCGAGCCGGCGCAAATAACGATCGGTACGCCAGTCCTTGGCCAATTCTACGGCCGATCGGGTCACGTTTCCGCTGTACTGCTGGAGCTTTTCTTCAAATCGTTCGAAGAGCGTGAAGGCATCGGCCGTCGCTCCCGCAAATCCGACGAGGATTCTTCCGTCGTAGAGCGTACGCACCTTCTGCGCGTTGTGCTTCATGACGGTGTCTTTCATCGTGGCCTGCCCGTCCGAGCCCAGCGCCACTTTACCCTGGTGCCGCACTCCCAATACCGTGGTGGCATGCGTAAAGGGAAAGCGGTCCTTACTCATCGGCACATCTATCTTGATTGACTCTTGGCTGGTCGAAAGAGGCGGCTTTAGACGCCTGCATCGGCGCAAAGTTCAAGTGTTCGGCGCCCCATGAGGCGTCGTTCAGAGGAGGGGATGGCGAGCGATCAAGGACGGTAGCCCGCAAGGAGGCCCGCGATTCGGTCCTGAGCATCGCGAACGGCTCGTGTCTTGGTCGTGAAATGATTCGCCATCATCGAGAACGCCAGCGAATGTCCGTCGGCTGAATCCACGTATCCGCTCAGACTGCTCACGTTCGACAGGGAGCCCGTCTTTCCGCGAAGATTTCGATGCGCAGGTCCATCTTTGAGGCGGTTCCGGAGCGTGCCCTCGACGCCGGCCAGCGGCAGCGACTCGAGAAACGCCTCACGCACACGTGCGTCCGGATGTCCCCACATGTATTGCAGGAGAGAAGCCGTCATGTTCGGCGTAATAAGATTATGATGGGATAACCCGCTGCCGTCGACGAGTTGGATGAGGCTGGTGTCGATGCCGGCCTGCACGAACGTTCCCATGGCAATCTCGAGTCCCAACTTCGAAGAGCCGGGCTCGCCGTCTTCGTCGTGAGGGCGGGGAAATTCGGCGGCTAGCGTCTTGATGAGCATGTCGGCGTAGAGATTCATGCTCGGCTTGTTGACGAGCATCACGATCTCCGAGAGCGGCTGCGATGCATGCGTCGCCAAGCGGCGAAGGCGCGGGTCCGAATAATTTGGCCTGATAGAGAGTTCGTCGACGTCTACGGGATCACCCAGGACGACGATGCCCGATTGCAGCAGCGATTCACGCAGCACGTGCGCAAAGAACAGGGTTGGATTTTCGACCGTGATTTCTTCGACGTCTTTGCCGCCGGTCGGGACTTCCGTCGTTACCTCCACCGTGTTCGTGCCGCGGAGTCGCCGGTAGCCCTCGTCCACCGAGGTGCCCGCGGGCATCGTACGGCTGCGGTTGACGACCTCCACGTAGGTGGTGTTGAACGGATCCCACCGGATGTGTGCGGGCTGGCCGCTCTCTCGTCCCTCTACGTGCACGTGCACGACGTTGTCGTTGAACGAAAGCCCGCTGAGCTGCGCGGCATAATAGAAGGTTTCATCGTCCCAGCTCCATCCGGGTCCGAGGGGCTCGTCGTCCACCACGTCGTCATCCCCGATCACGTCGCCTGCGATCTGCGTGATGCCCGCCGCCCGAAGCGAATCCGCCCATTCGCGAAAAAGACGGGTCGCGTCGACTTCGGCTTCCCATTTTCCGGTCTCGACGTCGTAATGGCCGCCTATGGTCGGATCGCCTGCCCCGCGCACGACCAGGTTGCCGTGCAGAACGCCCTGCTCCACGACGCCGTCGACGTAGAGGGACGTTCGATAGTGGTAGTGCGGCCCGAGCTGGTCGAGGGCGGCGGACGTAGTGTACAGTTTTGTATTGGAAGCCGGCACGAAACTCTTCCGTGCATTCTCCTCGACGAGCACCCGACCGGTCGCCAGATCCACGACGGTGACGCCCCAGAATGCGTTGTGAAACTCCTCTGCGTTGATGATTTCGCGGATCCTCGTTGCGAGTATATCATCCCCGAGCGCCTCATCGCCGAGTCCATCATCGCCAAGTGCCTCATCGCGTGTTGCGGCGTTAGCGCGCTCGACGGTGACGTCTCTAGCTGACACACGGGCATCGCTGAAAGATTGGGCCTCAGCGACCGGTTGCAGCGCCATCCACCCGCAGGCGAAAAGGAGGGATAGGGTCCGGCGAATCGTGTGGATCACGGAGGAAATAAGCTATATAGAGTGTGCACCGCTACGCCGGCTTAACGAATACTTTCGTTTTCCAGCGCAAGACGCTCTGGTTCCGGCTTCTTCAGCACGACGAACGCGTGCTCTGCCGTCGCGATGGCCGTAGCCGGCTTCATGAACACCGTAAGCTCGTTGCGGCCGGTTCGAGACGACACGGAGTCGATGGTACCGATCGGAACGCCGGGGGGAAACACGCCGGAGTACCCGCTGGTCACGACGAGCTGGCCGGTCCGGACCGGTTCGGTCTTCACAATGTGATCGAGCCGCAGCCGATCGGTGGTGCCGCCTTCCCAGCGCACGATCCCGAATGCCTGTAGTGGCTGCACCTTCGCAGGAATGCGAAACTCCGTATTGAGATAGGACATGACGCGCGAGTAATGCCTGCTGACCAGAACGACCATGCCGATCGCGCCCCGCTCGTCGACCACGGCCATATTGACCTTAACACTGTCGGACGAGCCGACATTGAGCGTGATGAAATTCTGCTGCTGCGTAATGTCTTTATTGATAATGCGTGCGGCCTTCAAGTCGAACTCCGTCGTATCCTGAAAACCGATCATCCGACGAAGTCGCTCGTTTTCGAGAATAGCCTCTCGTGAGCGAGCGACCTGGCTCGAGAGGACGATATTCTCTTCCCGCAGCACTTCATTCTCTCGAAGCGCCTGGAAATAGCCGCCGACCCACGCAAACCGAGCCTCGAGCCAGGCGGTGGCCTCGAGAGATTCCGCACGCAAGCCCCGCAGCAGCGGCTGGTTCTGCGTGAGGATGGTGACCAGTGAGACGGCGAGTAACACACCGAGGATCACCCAGTCGCGGATGCGATCCCAAAGACGAAAGGTCATTTCGGGCGACGGTTTTTAAAGCGAACCTTTTCGACACTACAACGGCCACGCGGGATCCACGTAGTTCGTCGTTCTGCGTTCCCCGTTCTGCGATCCTCATAAAGAACGTCACGAAGAAAGTTCTTCGTCGTGCCCTCTAAACAAATAGCGCCCATCAACACGAACGAAGAACGACGAACGGAAATCGGAACTAAGTCCATCAATTCGCAACTACG
>CAZART010000155.1:8714-10110 GCA_964487555.1 uncultured Rhodothermales bacterium | reverse complement strand
GAGAGAGTGAAAGATCTGCCGTGCGGGTTGATTCCGGGTTCCCGTCGTCGTCAAGTGATGGTTACGATCATCCTGCTCTTGTTACGATCGTGATTGATCCGTGTATTGGGGCTCGCGGCGGCTACCGCGAGGCGGCCTGGGGCATTTCGAGCTTCGGAAGAGCGCTCTCGATTGCTGCGCGCCGGCTTTCGAGCCACGGCGGCAGAATGAGCTCCTCGCCGAGATGCTCAGGATCTTCGTCGCGGTCGAAACCCGGCCCGTCGGTAGCGAGCTCGAAGAGCACCCCGCCCGGTTCGCGGAAATAGACTGACTTGAACCAGAACCGGTCGATGGGCGGCGTCGGCCGCAAGCCTGCCCGCTGGACCCGGGCGCGCACCGCCATCTCCTCCTCTTCGTCGCGCACCCGCCAGGCGGCGTGGTGCACGGTGCCCGCTCCGCCTCCACCGGCGGAGCCGTCTGGAATCACGCGGATCTCGACGAGCCGGCCCGAGCCGCCTCCACCGACGCCGTAGCGGTGCCATTCGCCGTCGGCTCCGATTTTCTCGAATCCCATGACGCGGGTAAGCAGCCCTTCGGTGGGCTCGAGTTCGCGTTCCCAGATGCGAACGGCGTGCATCCCCTTGAGTTGATGCTCCGCGGGGACGGGACTGCCCTCCCACGCGACGAAATCTCGTTCGTCGTCCGTCCCGACAACGGCGAGTCGAAGACCGTCGGGATCCTCGAACGGGAGCGTCTTTTCGCCGAATCGGGTTTCGGTCTCGCCGGTGACCACGCCGAGTTCGGCGAGGCGCTCCTGCCAGTACTCGAGGCTGCCTGTCGGCACGGCGAAGGGTACTTCGACGATCTGCCCCACTCCCGGGCGGCCTTTCGGCAGATCGGGCCACGGAAAGAAGGTGAGATCGGTGCCGGGTGAACCGGCCGCATCGGCATAGAACAGATGATACGTTCCGGGCGAATCCTGATTCACACTCTTCTTCACCAGCCTGAGGCCCATCACGGTCACGTAAAAATCAAGGTTTCGCTGCGCGTCCCCGGCCATTACGGTGACGTGATGGATGCCGTGAACGCCGGCTGTCTCGTTCGTCGATTCCACGATCGGTCCTCCGGTTGTTTGCACTCTGGTGCGCTTCATGTCCCCGCCGGGGGCCGCGACGGCCCGGCGAAGTGTCTGTCTCAAACATTGCGACGCCTGAGCGGCGATTTCGTGCCCTCGCTTCGGGACGGGCGGCTTCTACGCGTCGACCGCACGATCGTGAGAATTCGGTTCGTGGACCTTAAACGCTTGGAGGCCCCGCGGCATCCAATCGGAAAATACGGGGCGCGCGTTTGCGTCTCGCCACGCCGTCACGCCGGTCAAAGGCGTCCGCGGCCTTGGCAAAGGCGTCCGCGGCCTTGG
>CAZART010000155.1:0-8614 GCA_964487555.1 uncultured Rhodothermales bacterium | reverse complement strand
AAAGGCGTCCGCGGCCTTGGCAAAGGCGTCCGCGGCCTTGGCAAAAGGCGTCCGCGGCCCTGGCAACGGCTCGCGTGCGCGCCTCGTCGCGCCGTCACCACATCACGGGGATCCGTCATGAAATTGCTCTTGTTACTCCTGATCGCTCTCACGCTCTCGCCGGCGGGCATGACCAGGAATCTGCAGTCGGGCACGGACGATCTGCGGATCTCGCCTCCTGAGGCGATACATGCGCCGCGATCGGCTCCTGCTGAGGGCAGCAAGGAACGGCTCGTGGTCGACGTCGACCATTCGATCATCCAGTGGAAGGGCACGAAATTCTGGGGGATGGGCAAGCACGAAGGCATCGTGCGGCTGGCGGAAGGCATCGTCATCGTCCGCCGGAATGAGATCGTCGCGGGACGGTTCGTCCTCGATATGACGACCATAGAAGTGACGGATATTCCAAAATCCGATCCGATTCCCCGCCAGCGTCTCCGCGAACATCTCATGGAGGAGCATTTCTTTTTCGTCGAACGCTTTCCGACGGCCGTCTTCGAGATTTCGTCGGCCCGCTCGAATGATTCCGGTCGCCATCGAATAACGGGCCGGCTCACGATGCGAGGAAAGACGCACGGCGTCAGCTTCGATGCGCACATCCCGGTGCTGGATCGAAGCGCGCTGCGGGCCACCGCGCGTTTTTCCATCAACCGGCACGACTGGGGGGTAGCCTACCGAGGTTCGCGTCTTACGAACGATCTGGTCGACGACATGATCGAGCTGAATTTGGTGCTGGTCGCCCATGGGCCGGACGAGTCGTGAGCCCGTAGAAATCCCGCGCGGAACGACGTAACAGTTTCGTGCGGCCTGCGGAGGGTGGGAAACAGACCACCTATGGCGACGATACCCCCTGTGGACATCGTGGTCACTATGAAGTAGGCATGGAGGATGAGGAGATGACTGTGCAAGAAATTATGACGAGAGAGCCGCAGTGCTGTACCCCGGACACGAAGCTCCGGCAAGTAGCCCGCATGATGGTCGATTGTGACTGCGGGGCGATCCCCGTCGTGGAAGACATGGATTCGAAACAGCCGGTGGGCATCGTCACGGATCGTGATATCGTCATGCGCGTGGTAGCAGAGGGAAAGGATTATACGCAGCTCGGGGCGTCGGCGGCGATGACGCCGTCCACGGTCACGGTTCAGGAGGATGCCGACCTCAGCGACGCCGAGCGTCTAATGAAAGACCGGCAGATTCGGCGGATCATCGTCGTGGATGAGAACGGCCGTTGCGTGGGCATGCTCGCGCAGGCGGACATCGCCCGGCACCGCTCGGACTCGGAAACCGGTGACGTCGTCGAGGAAATCTCAGAGCCGACCGCCGCGGAGATGCATGCCTGATGCCCGAGACCTCGAGCATTAAGGATCGGATTTTCAACGAAGCCCCGAGCCCTACGATGGGTTCGGGGCTTTCTTGTACGGCCTCCCCTTCATTTGAGATGGAATAAAAAACCAGCTTGATTTGTCTTTCATGGCGAGCCGGGCCTTCAGGCCACCTGCCCATACGGTATTCGGCGCCCGCCGACCTGCGGCCCCGGTTTACCTGACAGCTTGCAGACCAACACAACCATAAAACGTATGAACACCGTGACGTACTGCCGCGTCGTACTGGCCCTGATTCTTCTTGTACCTGCCGGCCTCATCCTCCATGGCTGTGACCTGCTTCCCGCCGAGGAGCGGCAGGCGGCCGTGCGCGCCCTGACTTCTTCGGAAGCCGGCCTCGTGGATGCCGATAACGAGTTCGGCCTCAATCTCTTCCGCGCCGTCAGTAAGGACGAAGGCGATGAAAACCTCTTCATCTCGCCACTCAGCGTGTCGATGGCTCTTGGAATGACCCTCAATGGCGCCGACGGCGCAACCTACACGGCCATGCAGGAGACGCTGGAGCTGAACGGCCTTTCCCAAGAGGAAATCAACGAATCCTACCGCAGTCTCATCGCCTTGCTGCGCGGTCTGGACCCTGAGGTGGTCTTCGAGATCGCCAACTCGATCTGGTATCGGCAGGGATTCGCCGTAGAGCCGGACTTCCTCGACGTCAACCGAGAATCCTTCGACAGCGAGGTCCAAGAGCTCGATTTCGGCGACCCCGGAGCCCCGGGCGTTATCAACGGCTGGGTCGACGAGAAGACCCACGGGAAAATCGAAGAGATCGTGGATCAGATCGATCCGCTCACGATGATGTTTCTCATCAACGCCATCTACTTCAACGGGACGTGGACCTACGAATTCGATGAGGCGGCGACGCGAGATCGGCCGTTCACGGGGGTCGACGGATCGCAGAACGACGTTCCGATGATGGAGCAGGAGGCCGATCTCGCCTACTTCGAGTCGGAGGCGTTTCAGGCCGTGGATTTGCCGTATGGGGACAGCCTCTACAGCATGACCGTTATCCTGCCGCGCGCGGGGCAGGAACTCGATACGATCATCGAAACATTCGATCAGGAGTCATGGGATGATTGGACGAGTCGTTTTCGAGCGACGGGTGTTTCCCTCCGCATGCCGCGCTTCAAGCTCGAATACGAGATTACGCTGAACGAGGTGCTATCCTCGCTCGGCATGGAGGTCGCTTTCGATCCCATGCAGGCGGACTTCACCAGAATCAATCAGAACGGCGGACTCTACATCAGTGCAGTCAAGCACAAAACCTTTGTTGAGCTGGATGAAGAAGGTACCGAAGCTGCGGCCGTTACGTCCGTGGAGGTCGGTATTACGTCCACGGACGGCGGGCTCGTGCTCATGCATGTGGATAGGCCCTTCGTCTTCGCCATTCGGGAGCAGCATTCGGGCACGATCCTGTTCGTAGGGAAGGTCGTCAGCCTGTAGCGCGCGGCAAAACGATGTCGCCGATGAAATCAAAGGTCGGTGCATTCTGTCTTTCCCGGCGACGGCAGGCCGGCGAAGTTCATGACGCACGAGCTGCGTCGGCGTCTCGGACGATGAAGCGGCCGACATTCACAAGTCGTACCACGTACTCCATCCCTTGTCAGAAGGTCGTAACGAACTGACGGACGATCAGGCCGCCGAGCAGCGACTTGTCGCGCGAGCGCGGGACGGGGATCGTGCGGCCTTTCGCGCGCTCGTCGAGCGGTACGAAGGGCTTGTGGCGGCGACCGTAACTGGCATGCTGGGGCAAGTACCCGAGGCGGACGACGTCGGTCAGAAGACGTTCATCCGCTTTTACGAGGCGCTCGATCAGTACCGCGGAGAGGGCGGCGTGGCCCCGTACCTCACCCGCATCGCCATCAATCTTTCACTTAATGAGATCGACCGCCGAAAACGCCGGCGGCGGAGGTTCACGAGCCGGGACACCGACGATGCCCGTCTCTATGAGCCTGTCGTCGACGGAGCACGCGAACTGCAGCGGATTGATGAACAAGAACAGGTACGTAGAGCCATCGAACAGCTTGATCCCATACACCGCTCGGTCGTCGTGCTTAGACTGATCAACGGCTACTCGACGAGAGAGACGGCGGAGCTTCTCGACATCCCCGTCGGTACCGTGCTTTCCCGACTCTATCGGGCTCAGAAAAACTTGCGCGACCTGCTCGCTCCTTACCTGGAGGACGATTATGAGGGATAACGAGATGGAGCTTCTCCTGCGATCATTCGACGAAGAGCTGGACGCCGGCGCGCGGCTGGAGCTCGCGCGGCTGCTCGAAACGTCCGTGGAAGCTCGGGCGGAGCACGATCGAGTGCGCCGCCTTCGCCGCCTCGTGGCTCGCTCGACGATGGGCACGTTCGCGCCGCACTTCGCCGACCGCGTGATGGCTTTGGCGCAAGAGCGTGACCTCTTGGAGGAAAAGAGCGGACGCTCGGAATATCCCGAGGAAGCGAAGACCGAACCTGGGGACGGCGATACGATGGAACCGATTGGACCCGGCGACCGCGGCGCGAAAGCACCCGTCGGGCTCGGTGACCGCCGTGTCAGGGCGAAGACCGAAAAGAGAGACCGCCGTGGGCGGGAAATGTCGGGGCTCGGGCAGCGCCTTCGAACGGCGTCGTGGCGCCGCGTCGCGGGCTTCGCCTTTGTCGCGTTCGTCGTCACGGCCATCGGCCTTGCCGTCTGGCTTCAGCCCCGCACCGTGACCGTTCCGTACGGCGCTGCGGAGACCGTCGAGCTGACCGACGGGTCGATCGCGGAGTTGAGCAGCGGCTCCTCGCTCACGTACCGGAATTTCTGGGGACGCGACGAGCGGCGGGTTACGCTGGAGGGTGAAGCCTTCTTCGACGTAGCCGAGGCGCAGCGTCCTTTCATCGTTGAAACGTTCAACGCCTCGATATCCGTCCTCGGCACGCGCTTCAATGTCCGGGCGTGGTCGACCGATCCGTTCCCGGAAACGTCGGTAGCGCTGGAATCCGGCCGGGTAGCCGTATCGCCGCGTCGTCCGTCCGGCGAACGGCTTGCACATTCGGCCGATGAATTAGCGGCCGAAGAATTGGCGACCGACGCATTAGAAAGCGATGAATTGACACCCGATGAATCCCCGGCGACGATGCTGCGGCGTTCTATCGAGACGGTCGTGCTCGAGCCCGGCCAGGCCACCTCGATCGTACGCGATTCGACGGCCGTTCGCCCGCCTAGATTCATCACGCTGGACCACGTCGTCGCCTGGCGCACGGGCGGTCTCGCCTTCGTCGATCAGCCGGTCGGCTCCGTATTCAGGACCATCGAGCGCCGCTTCAACGTCGAGGTGCGCGTGACCGACCCGGACATTCAAAGCCGTCTTCTGACATATCTCAACCCACATCCGGGATCGGCTGAGGACGTGATCTCAGACATCTGCCACACGCTCGACCTCCGTTACCGGCACACCGCCAACGGATACGAGATACTCCCCTCTTCCACGCCGTGATCGCTGTTGCAACGTGACATTTACTATGAGACATCGTCGCACCTACTATGAGACATCGTCCCACCCTGACGGGGCACACTGCCGTCGCTCGTGGCCTGAACTCTTGCCTCACTCTTCTGCTGTGTCTTGGCATCGTGCCACTTTCCGCATGTGATGCCCATGGGACCGCCTCCGATGAGCCGCTGACATACCGCGTCACGGAGGGGGCATGTGGAGACGTCGTGTTCGTGGAGCGCATCGGATCGGACGCGACGTCCGCATTTGAAACGATCGAAGCGCAGAAGGTCGATCAGTGGGGCCGAGACAACGTAAGGATCGAAGCTTACGCTCTCGACGTCGTCGATGCGGACGGAAACGTACCGACCCGGTCGTTCTATGCGCTCCGCGTGTTGAATGCCGACACAGGCACACACCTGCACTCCGTTTCGGAAGTCATCACGAGCGACGGCGACTTGTTCCGTCTCATGTGGTGCCCCGATTGAACCCCTTCAACGATTATCTACGGCGTATTTCCAGTCGACGCTAACATGGCCACGAACTTTAGACGCACGAGCCCGATGACCGGCGCTGCCCGAGTTGTTTTCGCGCTGTTCATGCTGCTTTCCGCCGCCCTCGTCATTCATGGTTGCGAGCTGCTCCCGCCCGAGGACGAACAGCGCCAGGTTCGCGCGCTCACGTCGGCGGAGCAACAGATGGTGGATTCGGACAACCGGTTCGGATTCAACCTCTTCCGTGCCGTCAGCAGGGATGAAGGCGCGAACAACATCTTCATCTCTCCGCTCAGCGTTTCGCTCGCCCTCGGCATGACGCTCAACGGAGCCGACGGCGAGACGTATGAGGCGATGCGACAGACGCTTGAGCGCAGCGGCCTGTCGGAGACCGAAATCAATGCGTCGTATCGCAGCCTTATCGACCTTCTGCGCGGATTGGATCCGAAGGTCGTCTTCGAAATCGCAAACTCGATCTGGTACCGCCAGGGCTTTGAGGTCGAGCAGCCGTTTCTCGACGCCAATGAAGACTACTTCGACTCCGAAGTTCGCGATCTGGATTTCAGCGATCCCAGATCGGTCGACGTAATCAACGGATGGGTGGACGAGAAGACCCACGGCAAGATCGAGGAGATTCTCCAGGAGATCGACCCGGCCGTGGTGATGTATCTGATCAATGCCATTTATTTCAATGGGACGTGGACGTACGAATTCGATCCTGACGACACGCAAGAACGCCCCTTCACGAACGGGAACGGCGAGCGCACGGACGTACCGATGATGGAGCAGCAGGCGGAGCTCGCCTACTTCGAGACCGAGCGCTTCCAGGCCGTCGATCTGCCGTACGGCGACAGCCTTTACAGCATGTCCGTAATCGTTCCCCGCGACGGTGAGGACCTCCAGTCGCTCATCGACGACCTCGATCAGGAGACCTGGGACGACTGGACGGGGCGGTTCGAGGCGACGGACGTCTCGCTGCGGCTGCCGAAGTTCAAGCTGGAGTACGAGAAGAAGCTCAACGAAATCCTGGGAGCGATGGGCATGGACATCGCCTTCGACGGTGCTCGAGCCGACTTCACGCGCATTCGGCGCAGCGGTGGGCTCTGGATCGATTACGTCCTGCACAAGACCTTCGTCGAGGTCGACGAGGAAGGCACGGAGGCGGCCGCCGTAACGGTCGTGGCCATCGCGGAGTGTGCCGGGTGCGGCGGCTCGCAGGTCACGATGCACGTAGATCGGCCTTTCCTGTTCTTCATCCGAGAACGACATTCGGGGACGATTTTGTTTGCCGGAATGGTCGTGAGCCTCTGAAAAATGCCCCCATCAGCATATTCCGAGAGATGGAACGTGAGATGAGCGCAGCCAGGATTCCACTGGTGGCCACTGCGATGTTCACTCTCGCACTACTGTGCGGCTGCGGGCTCATAGACCCTGCGGACGACGCGCGCATTATTGTCGCCGAAAGTATAGACGATGTTCGGCTCGGCGACGACACGACGGCGGTGATCCGAAAGCTCGGCCGGCCGGACTACATTGGGCTCGGCGACTTTGCCGGGGTCATCTACGACTACACCACGGGCGCTCATGCCGGCATGTCGGTCTCTATCTGGTACGTGACGCCCAAAGGAGCACGGTCCATAGGTGTTTCCGCGCCTTATACCGGCACAACGAGGAGCGGGATCGGAATCGGGACGACGCGCAGCCGCGTTATAGAGGTACTTGGGGTTCCATATTCCACAAAAGACGCAACGCACGGCGAATGGACATGGGAGTACCATGACTTCCATTCCTCTCGTATCAAAATTGGTTATGTGGATTCGCGGGTCGAATCGATCACGATTTTACGGTAGGACATCGATGAACAATCTTTGTAGGTCGATACGAGAGCGGCGCGGCGTCATTTTGCCGTCGACGGCATTCACGTGGCTCGTCGGTGCGCTGTTTCTCAGCATCCTCGCCGGCTGCGATCTCTCGTCTCCGGGCGGGATGCGCTCGATCGCTATAGGGGAACTCGTCGAGATCGATGAAGGCGACACGGTGCGTCTCGGCCAAAGCGATGCGCTCCTAACCTTCGAGGACGTGCATCAGGACAGCCGGTGCCCTGCGGTCTGCGTCTGGCAGGGATGGGCAGACGCCGGATTCAGCCTGATCTCAGCCGCGGGCGACTCCATGTTCGTTCTGAAGATTCCCGGCCTCGCGCAGACGCCGTACGAAGAGAACGATTCCGTCGACATCGGAGATTTCACCTTCAAATTGCTCGAGTTGAACCCCTACCCGGATGCAGATCCCGACGGAGGGCCGCCTCAGTACCGGGCTTTGATCCGTGCCGAAAGGGACGGTTCTGCACAAGAGTAGCTTCGTCCGCGTGGATGCCGCTCGTGACACTGAAATAGCGAACCGTTCTATTGCGAGACTTCCGCATCATAGCCCTTGCAGCGATCTCGCTGCTGCTCATTCTGCAGCCCGGCGCCGCGCGCGCTCAGGCGCAGGAGTACAGCCTGGCCTTGCGTGAAGTCTCGCTCGACGAAGCGCTCGAGCGGTTCGTGGAAGCGACCGGCGTAGCCGTTTCCTACGAACCGGCGCTCGTGCGCGGCCGGAGAGCGTCGTGTGCGGCCGAGAACGTGGACGCGGAAGCCGTTCTTCAATGCATCCTCACCGAGAGCGGCCTCGATTTCTATCGGCTCTCGTCCGGTACGTACGTCGTGACGGAACGAGTGCGGCTCGCGCCCGAGCGCGGATTCGTGACGGGGCGCGTCTTCGACGTGGAGACCGGCGGCCCGCTCGCCGATTCGCACGTTCAGTTGGCCGACGCTGGATTGAAGACCATCTCGGATCGGTCGGGCCGGTTTACGTTTCCTGCCCTGCTTCCCGGCCGCTACGTGCTCATGATCACACACGTCGGATACCGCCCGTGGCGAGACACCCTGTCGATCGGCCCGCGCGAGCAGTTTCGGGCCGAGGCCGCGCTGCGATCCGAGCCGATCCTCATCACACCGGTGATCGTGGACGGACTGCAGCAGCACCGGCCTTCGAATACGCTGGGACGACCTTCTTCGGGAACATCCGGTGCGCCGATCGGCCTCGTCGGCTCGCCGGCACCTTTGCGGCGCGTGCAGGTGCTGCCGGGCGTCCGGCTCAACGACGTGACGGCCGACGTACACGTTCAGGGAGGCGACGCAGGCGCCCAGCAGTTTCGCCTCGACGGAGTCCCCGTCTTCTTGCCTCGGAGCATCGC